>OMWI01000036.1 GCA_900314715.1 uncultured Prevotellaceae bacterium
TAGCCAAATGTTTTGTGTTAAATAATGTATACTAACATGTTGGTAATCAAAGAATTGCAGTTACGTTTAAAAGATGTGTATAAAGGGTAGGGCGTTGCCTTGGGCTTAATGCTTGTTGGTCTTTCAGACCGCGAATTACCAGCTCAGTCGATTTTTGTAGGGGATAAAACTTAGTTAGATAATCCCAGCTTGCATGGAAGATGCCGTAGGCATCAGATGATAGTAGCCAGCTATGCAGCAGCCCCATTGGGGGCAGCGAACCAACGGTCACTGTTCGCGAAGCGAGGGAAAGTAAATAGCTGGTTAAGATATGGATATATAAAAATGCAAGCCTTTAGGTTTGCGACATGCTTCATCATGTCCCTTGCATAACAGCAAGGAATTATATGTGTATATCTTCCTAACCAGCCATTTTGAAACACCTAAAGGCGTTTCTGCATAGCTGGCTACTATTATCCAATGCCTACGGCATTCCTTTCAGAAATAGATAGCCAATTCAATGATATGAAGCTACGGCAAAAGAATAAAGATTCAATCTTAATTCCCCTATGAAAAATCGATTGAGCCGCTTGTTGGCCTTTCGCAGTTTAGCGGACAACAATGATTTGTTGACAAAGGCTGTATCAAACGTAAGTCTCTAAGAACTTGATGGTTCCTTCCATCTTGATGGTTTCGGTAGTGGCGGGAATCAAGATGGTTTCGCCAGCTTTCAATGATGTCTCGTTGCCTTCATTGTCCTTGATGGTTCCTTCGCCTTTCATGCCGATGAGAATGACAAAGCTATCCAACTCAGAGTAGTCGATTGTCATGGGTTCGTCTAAGTCGTACACCGCCGTATTGAAATGAGGACATCTCACGAGTGAAACGCCACGATTTTGTTGAGCCACGTATTCGGTACGATAGTTCTTTTCTACCTGATAGTTAATGCTTTCGGCAGCTTGCTGGGTGTGCAATTCTCGGTAATTACCATTCTTGTCCTTTCGTTTATAATCGTAAATGCGATAAGTCACATCACTTGTTTGTTGGATTTCAGCCAAGAAACAACCGCTACCGATAGCGTGGATTCGACCAGCAGGCAAGAAAAACACGTCGCCTTCTTTCACTTCATATTGCGCCAACGCATCACAGATAGTGTCGTTTTCCACCATTTGCTTGTATTCATCAGGCGTTATTTGTTGTTTCAAACCACAATAGAGTTTGGCTCCAGGGGCAGAATCCATGATGTACCACATCTCCGTCTTTCCCCGTTCCTTACCTTGCTTGTGTGCAATCTCGTCGTTGGGATGAACTTGAATGGACAAGTCTTGGCGAGCGTCGATGAACTTGATGAGCAAGGGAAATTCCGCTCCAAATCGTTCGTAATTCTCCTTTCCAACCAATTTCTCCTTGAGCAAATCAACCAACGTGTTCAGTTGGTAACCTTTGTATGGACCATTGGCAACGAGGGTTTCGCTGCCATGTACTCCGCTGATTTCCCAACTTTCTCCTACGTTTTCAAGGCGTGTGTGCATGTGTTTGAAAGGAATGATTTCATCACCGCCCCATAGTGTTTGCTTAAGTACAGGTTCGAATTTAATGGGTTCCATTGATTATATATGTATTTTTATGGTTAGTTTGATTAATTTTCTTTCCAGAAAGCAGATGTGAACAAGACGAGCACGGTGAATATCTCAAGACGTCCCATCAACATCAAGCCCGAAAGCAACCATTTCACGCCATCAGATAAGATGTTCCACGACATGGTAGGACCAATTTCCAAACCCAATGTCGGTCCTACGTTGCCCGCACAACTCAAGGCAATGGTGATAGAGTTGGTGCTGTCTACCCCCATGAGAATCATGCAAAAGTACGTGAAGAGGCATAGGAACATGTAAGCGGTGAGAAATGCCAACAACGTTACTTGCGAAGAATAAGGAATGTTGTTTCCGTTTACCTTAACGGGCAACACGGCTCTGGGGTGTAAGATTCGCTTAATCTCGTTTTTCAATATGGTTAATACCATCACGGCACGAATGCTCTTGAATCCACCACTCGTAGAACCAGAACATGCTCCCAAGAACATACAGATACTCAAGACTACCCATGTGGTATGGTGCCATTTGGCCGCATCGTCATTGAATATACCCGTTGTCGTAATGAATGAAGTCACTTGGAATAGACTTACGCGAATGGCATCTGCCACTTTATAGCCATTGTCGTTGATGAGGAATAGCGTGATGATGGTAGTGGCTATCAATACGATGATGACATAGAAGCGAAATTCCGAATTCTTGAAGAATTGCTTAATCCTTCCCTTGAAAAGAGTGGTGTAGAGTAGGGTGAAACTGGTTCCTGAGAGGAACATGAACAAGATGGCGGTATAGTCGATGTAGGGGTTATGGAAATATCCCGTACTGGCATTGTGCGTAGAGAAACCGCCCGTTGCCGTGGTTGTCATGGCATAGTTCAAGCAATCAAACAATCCCATGCCTGCTAAGTAATAACTAATACCACATCCTATCGTGAGCAAGGAGTAGATACTCCAAATCCACTTCGCGGTAGTACCCAGTCGTGGGTGCATCTTTGCACGAATGGGACCAGTAGCTTCAGCGGAGAACACTTTCACGTTTCCGCCTACGAGCGAGGGGATAATGGCAATCGTGAAGAATACGATTCCCAAACCGCCAATCCATTGCGTCATCGTACGCCAGAACAACAATCCGTGAGGCAACACTTCCACATCGTCTATAATACTACATCCCGTGGTGGTAAATCCTGAGATGGTCTCGAAATAGGCATTGGTGAAATTGGTGATATATCCGCTAATCATATACGGGAAAGAACCGAACAGACTGAAGATAATCCACGTAAGCGTTACCAAGAGATAAGCCTCGCGCCTGCCTAATGAGTTGTCGGCGTCGCGCCCGATATATTTAAAGATGATACCGCCTAATACGGTGAGTATCACGGAGATGATGAAAGCCAACGAGTCGTCTTCTCCCAAATAGATAGCCATTCCCATACATCCTGCCATCATTGCCGCTTCGATGAAGAGCAATGTGCCGATGACCTTATGTATGATTTTCATGTTCAGCATTAGCGGAAGAATTTTTCGATTTTCGACATGTTGATGTCGTAGCAGAATACCACGACGGAATCGCCAGCCTGTATTTGCGTTCCACCACTTACCAGTTGTCCCTCACCATTGCGTACGAGTCCACCGATGGTGGTTCCCTTGGGAAGTCCTAATTCGAATACTTTCTTGCGCGTAACCTTTGAACCAGGTTGTGCGGTAAACTCAGCTACGTCTGCATTGGCTGACATGAGGAAACGAATGTTGTTCACGTCGGCATCAAGCATCATTTGATAAATGTAACTGGCTGCCAAGGCTTTCTTGTTGATAATCGTACCGATGTCCAAACTTTCTGCCATGCTGGCATAGTCGAAGTTTTCCACCATCGCCACCGTCTTTCTTACGCCCATACGTTTGGCGGTAAGACAAGCAAGGATGTTGGTTTCGGCATTTCCCGTAATGGCTACGAAGGCTTGCGTGTTCTTGATGCCTTCCTCGGTAAGCAATCCCAAATCCCTTCCGTCACCGTGAATCACCATCGCCACGTCGGTGTCAATCAGTTCGTTGAGCTTGTCGCAACGTGCCTCGTCAGCCTCGATGATTTTCACGTTCATGTATTCGGGAATCATGGTGGTTGCTCTTACCGCCGTGGCTCCTCCACCCATGATCATCACGTTCTTCACGTCCACGTAGTGCTCTTTTCCAACAATCCTACGGATATAGGGGATATAGTTGCGAGTGGTCATGAAATAGGCAATATCGTTGAGTTGCAAGACATCATCACCGCGTGGGATGATGGTTTCTGCTCCGCGCTTCACGGCTACTATATGATAAGGTGATTCTGGCTTACAGAGGTCTTTCAGAGGTTCGTTCAGGATTTCGCAAGTATCTCTGAGTTTGATACCCAACATCACCAACGCCCCTTCGTGTACGTCCCATCGTTGTCTAACCCACGACATCTTGAGTCCGTTAACGATGTCCTTGGCTGCCAAGTTTTCAGGGTAGATGAGCGAACTCACTCCTAAATTGCTGTAAATCTCCTTGAGCTTTGGATTCAAGTATTCCGAGTTGTCTACTTTCGCCACTGTTCGCTTGGCTCCCAACGCATGTGCCAACATACACATGTTGAGGTTGAGGGCTTCATCTTGTGTCACGGCAATAAACAAGTCGGCATTGTTTACCCCAGCGTCTCTCAACGTTTGCAATTTCGATGCAGAGGCTTGTATGGTCATCAAGTCGTAATCGCTGTTCAAGTTTGCCAAGCGCTCTTCATCACTATCGATGAGGACGGTATCATGGTTGTTGCGCGACAAAAGTTTCGCAAGATGGGTTCCTATGGCGTAAGCACCTAAAATGATGATTTTCATTTTACAATGGCTTTGATGATACTTTCTATGTCAATACCTACGATATGTTGCAATTCCTCTACGGTTCCGTGTTCTACGAAAGAGGTGTCTGGCAATCCCAATCGTTGTACTACGGGCGTATATCCGTGGTCGTTCATCCATTCCAGTACGGCACTTCCCAAGCCGCCGTTTCTCACGCCGTCTTCAATGGTGACGATGCGCTTGAATTTCTTTCCCACTTCGTGTAGGATGTTCTCGTCGAGGGGCTTCAGGAATCGCATGTCGTAATGGGCTATGCTGATAGGCGCATAACTGCCGTTCTTGTTTTCTTGGATGATGTTGATGGCTTTCGTCACGTTGTTGCCTATCGGACCGATACTCAACACGGCCACGTCTGTTCCGTCTTGTATTTTCCTTCCCGTTCCTATGGGCACTTCCTCAAAAGGACATTCCCAATCTACGAGTTCGCCTCTTCCCCTGGGGTATCGAATGACGAATGTTCCCTTGTCGGGTAATTGCGCGGTGTACATCAGCTTTCTCAATTCGTGCTCGTTCATGGGCGACGAGATGGTGAGATTTGGAATGGGGCGCAAGGCAGCAAGGTCGAAAGCACCGTGATGTGTCGCACCGTCTTCGCCTACCAATCCTGCTCGGTCGAAACAAAGTACTACGGGCAACTTCAGTATGGCAAGGTCGTGGATGATATTGTCGTATGCGCGTTGTGCGAAAGCGCTATAGATATTGCAGAATGGTTGCAATCCGTCTTTCGCCATTCCACCAGAGAAGGTCACGGCGTGTCCTTCGGCAATGCCTACGTCGAATACTCTGTTGGGCAGTTCCTTCATCATGATGTTCAACGAACAACCCGTAGGCATGGCTGGTGTCACTCCTACGATGTTGGGATTTTGCTTGGCCAGTTCCAACAAGGTTTTTCCGAATACGTCTTGGTATTTGGGAGGCATGTTGGTGCTGTCGCTGATGATGCGCTCTCCCGTATCTGGGTCAAACTTACCTGGTGCGTGCCAGATGGTAGCTGCTTTCTCCGCTGGCGAATAACCGTGTCCCTTTTGCGTATGTAGATGAAGAATCTTCGGCCCTTTCATCTTCTTGAGTTGTTGAAGGATGCGCACGATTTCCTCTACGTTGTGCCCGTCGAAAGGACCGAAATAGCGGATGTTCATTCCCTCGAAGATGTTTTGCTGATGACTGATGGCCGACTTCAATGCGTTGTTCAACCTAATCAATCCTTTTCGCCTGTTCTCACTCAACATGCCGTGTGCCTTCAACCATTCCGAAGCCTTGAAACGCACGCGATTGTAGGTCTCGTTGGTGTTCAGGTTCAACAAGTATTGCTTCATGCCACCCACGGAACGGTCGATAGACATGTTGTTGTCGTTGAGGATGATGAGCAGGTCGTTGGGAGAACTGGAAACGTTGTTCAATCCCTCGAATGCCAAACCGCCCGACATGGCTCCGTCGCCGATGATGGCCACCACGTTTCTCTTCGTTGGCGTTGCATCCTTGGCGTTTTTCTTCTCCTGCTTGCTGGCTGCTATCGCCATACCCAACGCGGCGGAAATGCTATTCGAGGCGTGTCCGCAAGTGAAGGTGTCGTATTCGCTTTCGATGGGGGAGGGAAACGGCATGATACCATGCAATTTCCTGTTGGTGCAAAACTTGTCGCGTCTGCCTGTCAGTATCTTATGACCGTATGCTTGGTGTCCAACATCCCATACCAATCGGTCTTCGGGGGTGTTGAATACGTAATGGAGGGCAACAGTTAATTCTACTGTACCTAACGATGATGCCAAGTGTCCAGGGTTTACAGACAGTTCGTTAACGATGTCTTCCCTCAGTTCCTTACAAACTTCTGCCAGTTGGTCGATACCCAATTTCCGCAAGTCTGCGGGAATCTCAATCTTACTGAGCAGTTTGTATTCCTTTTTCTCCATGTATGAAACATTAGAATAGTTTGCAAAGTTAACAAATAATTAGGACAATTCAAAACGAAAGTGTTCATTTTTCGCTTTTCATGTGGATAATTTGCTCGTGGTGGCTTTAACGTCTATGTACAAATATTAATCATTGGAAAAAATGAACGTTGAATTTCACTAATTTGGCTTAATATTTCCGCGTTTATCAAGGACGATTGGAAATTAGTTTTTAATTTTGCGGAAAAATCATGGTATGCAGATTCGCAAGACTCTCTTTTCCGTTCTCTTGATGCTGATGTGCCTTTGCGCTAAAGGTCAACGGCAAATCTTGTTGTTGGATAGCGACACGCGCAAACCCATCAAGAACGTCACTGTGAGCGTCGATAAGGGGAAGGCAGTCTATTCCAACGCTCAAGGCTTCGTCAGCATACCTCTCTCATTCGATACGATTCGGTTTAGCCATGTAAAGTATTCTCCCGAAATGCTTTTGCAAACGGAGGTGCGCGATACGATGGTGCTCTTTCCCATCGAACACATGTTGCCAGAGGTTACCGTTTCCGAGTTGGCACCAGAAATCAAGGGATTGATTAAAGGATGGGTGGCAAAGGCGGCAGCAATAGGTGCTGCGAATGCGCCAAAGGGTATTGCATCGTTCGACTTTGCCGAGTTGATTGACTTTCGCAAGCGACGCGACAAGAAGCATTTGAAGAAAGCGAAAGAAGTCTTGTCGAAGTGGGACAAGAAAAAGGAAGAAGCAGAAAAATAAAAAATCCCAAGATTCCGTGGTTGGCATCTTGGGATTCTCTTATGTAAAAGAAAATCGTTTGTCTCGTTTCTTTTATGCTTCAGCAGGAGCCTCTTCAGTAGCACCAGCCTCTGCTTCTGCCTTTGCTACGGCTTCAGCGGCTTTCTTCTCAGCTACCTTCTTCGCAATAGCCTCGTTGATTTTCTTCTCCTCTTCCAACTTCTTGGAAGCTAAGTCCTTCTTGTTCTTCAACTCTTTGTCGCTGATGGCATTGAGGACCTTTTCCTTACCGTTCTTCCAAGCCTCAAACTTGTTCAAAGCTGCTTCCTCGTCGAATGCGCCCTTCTTAACGCCACCACGGAGATGCTTCATCATGTAAACGCCTTCTCTCTTCAAGATGGTGCGAACGGTATCTGTGGGTTGTGCACCTACCTCTACCCAATACAAAGCGCGGTCAAAATCCAAGTCGATGGAAGCGGGATTGGTGTTGGGGTTGTAAGTACCAAGTTTCTCAATAAAGCGACCATCACGTGGTGCTCTTTCATCTGCGATGACGATACGGTAAACGGCATAGCCTTTACGACCGCCACGCTGCAATCTAATTTTTGTTGCCATTTTTAAATAAAATCTGTTTGTTATATTAATATTGAGTGCTATCAACTCGTGATAGCGGCTGCAAAGGTACGATTTATTGCGCGAATAACGCTACTTTTCCATCAAAATCGGAACAATGCTTAAGAATTTTTAACGAGTAACGGTATGAAAATGGTTGCCAAAGGGAAGTCAATCGGCTTTTTCGCAAAAAATAATCGCAAAATATTGGTGGGATAAAAATAAAGTATTACCTTTGCAGGGCAAAAAATGAGGAAAGTTGGCAGAGTGATCGAATGCGCTGGACTCGAAATCCGGTATACCTATTTACGGGTATCGGGGGTTTGAATCCCTCACTTTCCGCCATCAGGAGAAGCTCAAAAGGCTTCTCCTTTTTCTATATATGAATGTTTGCTTGTTGGCCCAGTAGATTTTTCATGAGGGAAAGAGATTAATCTTTATTCCTTTGGCATAGTGTCATATCATTGAATTTGCCTCAAAAAGGTATCGTTTATGTAATCTAAGTGTATCATTTACGTGGCATAAATAGCCCTTTTTCGACTCCCTTTGTTGTTGTGTGTGACAGATGTGACAGATAGATATATAACTTTTGCATAAAGAAAAAACATTTAGGTCGGGGGTAAATAATTTCCTGTAGAGAAAGTTGTGTTTTCTTCTGTCACATCTGTCACAGCCCAGTTTCCCCCTATGAATTATCGCTTGAGTCTCTCTTCTATTAAATAGTAAGCGTATTACTTACAAGCTATAAATCGAATGGCCCAATGTATCAAAAGATTTATGAAAAATGCATGAAAAGGATTTTTTTTTCCAAAAACGGTTTGTTATTGTAAATAAATAACTACCTTTGCAGAATTATTAATGAAATTGAAGTTTTATCATTAAACTTTTTATGGAAGACGTTGTAAAACAAAAGACTCCACAGGTGGTGGATGAAGAGACCAGTAATGATTCTTCTTTTGACCGCAAACGCCGTATCATTGGCGCTATTTGCGGTCCTATTTGTGCTTTGCTTGTTTGGATTACACCTATTGAGGGGTTGACAACAGAGGCTCATCAGTTGCTTGCCATCATGACGCTTGTTGCCTTGTGGTGGATTACCGAGCCAATTCCAATCCCCGTTACGTCATTGGTTGGTCCTACTCTATGTGTGGTTTTGGGTGTTGTGAAGATGAAGGAGGCGTTTGCTGCCTTTTCCAATCCCATGATATTCCTGTTCATGGGCGGTTTCATCATTGCCAAGGCGATGATGGTGAATGGTCTTGACAAGCGCATTGCCTACGGAATTATGTCCATGAAATGGGTGGGAGATAGTCCTAAGAGAATCTTCTTGGCTATTGGCTTGGCGTGTATGCTTTGTTCTGGATGGATTAGCAACACCGCCACTGCTGCCATGATGTTCCCCATTGCATTGGGTTTGTTGGAAGCCATTCGCGAAATGATGGCTGCCAACGGCAAGCAAATAGACCTTCGCACGTATAAATACGCAACAGGCTTAATGTTGATGACCGCCTACGCTTGTTCGATTGGTGGTGTGCTCACGCCTATTGGAACACCTCCAAATATCATCATGTTGGGCTTCTTGAGCGAGATGTCTGACATTCACGTGTCATTCTTCCATTGGATGTGTTGGGGCTTCCTGGCAATGGTGGCTTACTTCATCATAGCTTACATCGTGTTGTCTCGTATGTTCCCAGCAGACGTTGAACATATCGAGGGCGCGTCGGAGTTGATTCAAGAGAAGGTAAAAAGCTTAGGTAAATGGACTAACGCTCAGAAAAACACGTTGTTCGCCTTTATCGTTGCAGTAGTACTTTGGGTTGCCCCAGGCGTATTAAGCATGGTATATGGTGCCGAAAGCGACGTTGTGAAGGAGTATAACAGATTCTTCCCCGAAGCCGCTGTCGCAATGGTAGGCGCGCTGTTGTTGTTCTTCTTGCCCATCAACAAGCGTTGGAGCAAGATGACCATTGAATGGAAAGATGCCGTAGCTGGTGTAGAGTGGGGTACGTTGTTGCTCTTCGGTGGCGGTCTTGCCATGGGTGGTATGATGTATTCTACAGGCTTGTCTGCATGGATTGGTGAACAGATTATCGGTATGATGGGTGGAGAGCCTTCTGAGTTGCTGCTCGTTGCCATCTTCTGCGTGATGTCGTTGTTGCTCTCAGAGCTTACTTCGCACACGGCAGCTACCAATATGATTGGTCCGCTCGCCATCGGTGCCGCAGTATCGGCAGGATTCAGTCCTGTTCCCGTGGCTGTAGGCGTTGCACTCTCTGCATCACTCGGATTCATGTTGCCCGTTTCCACACCGCCTAACGCCATTGTTTACGCCAGTGGTTACATTCCCATCACCAAGATGATCAAGACGGGTGTGTATATCGACTTTATCGGAATAGCCATTGTCACCATACCGATTGTCTTGTATTTGGTGAACTGGATTGTCGGATAGGAGTCGTTTGGCTGCACTTATAACCCATTGACAGATACGTGTTTCTACTGTCAATGGGTTTTTTGTTGCATTTTTGTGTGTATAAAAACATGCCCTTGATGCAATAAATAGGTGAAACCTATCGTTTATAAGATGTATATATACAGTTTTAAGACATGATAGAGTATATTCGGGGCGAACTGACAGAACTGACCCCAGCCCTGGCTGTTGTAGAAACGGCTGGCGTAGGTTATGCGATGTCTATTTCGCTAAATACATTTAGTGCCATTCAGGGAAAGAAGGAGGTGAAACTCTACGTGCAAGAGTCGTTAGTGACGGGAGGTAGAGACGATAGCTTTACGCTCTATGGGTTTTCTACCCGACAAGAACGTGAGCTCTTTAGACTGCTTGTTACCGTGAGTGGAGTGGGTGCGAATACGGCAAGGATGATTTTGTCGGCATCGTCGCCCGCAGAGCTATGCAACATCATTGCCAATGGCGACGAACGTATGTTGAAAAACGTGAAGGGTATTGGCTTGAAAACGGCTCAACGCATCATCGTAGACTTGCGCGACAAGATAGTATCAAGTGGTATTGCCAATGAATTGCACGTTAGCGAGCAACCCCTCTCCATGGTCAACAATAGCGTGAAAGACGAGGCGGTGCAAGCACTCACGATGTTGGGATTCTCACCTGCACCATCTGCCAAGGCGGTGATAGCCATTTTGAAGGAACAACCCAATCTCCCCGTAGAGCAGGTGATAAAGTTGGCATTAAAGCAAATTAAGTAAGTAATTTTAAATAAGAAAGTTATAACGTTGAAAACGAAGTCGAAGATAAGCGTGGTAGTGATAGGTTTGCTGGTGATGGGATTCGTCACCAGTTATGCCATTTCCATGCCCTTCATGGTGGGAGGCGCAAGAAAGGATATGCGCGAAGAACCGCCACAAGACATTCAACGTAGACAACGAAACAACCAACAACGGGAGAACAACGGCAATGCGAAGCCTGAAGATAAGGACAAGGAAAACAAGCCAGACATCATCGCTCAGCCTATCTTGGAAAACGAGGACTCGATTCCCGATTCTCTCTTGCATCCCCGTTGGAAAATCCAACGCACAATCCCCGTTACGTACGACGACTTACAGCAGTCGCCGATGGACCTAAAGCGTCCTGACAACCTGAAACAAGAGGTGCAATACAACGATACGCTCAACACCTATCTCTTTGGTAATAAATTGGGTAATACGTGGTTGAACACCCCAATTACCATGACTCCAGAGGAATATCTGAACTGGAGTACCAAGCAAAACTTGCTCAAATACTTCCGTAGCAAGAACGACGAAATCTACAAGGCGAAAGGCAAGGAGAAGTTTGACTTTACCGATATGCACTTCGACTTAGGACCTGCCGAGAAGATATTCGGTCCTGGTGGCGTGAGAATCAAGACACAAGGAACGGCAGAATTGAAGTTTGGCGCAACCTTGAAGAATATCGACAATCCTTCGCTTCCCGTGCGTAACAGGAAAACCACGTCGATGGACTTTGACGAGAAAATCAACTTGAACGTGAACGGTAAGGTGGGCGATAAGGTGAACTTAAACTTGAACTACAACACCGATGCCACCTTCGACTTCGACTCACAAAACATGAAGTTGAAGTTTGACGGTAAGGAAGACGAGATTATCAAGCTCGTGGAAGCAGGAAACATCTCGTTCCCGTCGAATTCTTCCCTCATCAAGGGAGCCAGTTCGCTCTTCGGCTTGCGTACCGACCTGCAATTCGGAAAGTTGAAATTGCAACTCGCCGTGTCGCAAAAGAAGTCGAACACGCAAAGTGTGAGTTCGAAGGGCGGCGTTCAGCTAACTCCCTTTGAAATCGATGCTGCCAACTATGAAGAAAACCGTCACTTCTTCCTTTCGCACTATTTCCGCGAGAGATATGATAGAGCCATGACAACCTTACCCAACCTTACCACGGGTATCAAGATTAATCGCGTGGAAGTATGGGTGACCAATAAGACGGGAACCACCAACAACACCCGTAATATCATCGCGTTGACAGACTTGGGTGAGGGTAGTAGGATAATCCATTCTGATTGGGGCGGTAGCGGCGACGTGGTTCCATCAAATTCCGCCAATGGCGAATATGCAGCCATGGTAAACCAATACGTGAATGCGCGTAACATCGACCAAACCTCGTCTACGCTTGATGCCATCAGTCAATTCGAAGGTGGAGCCGACTATGAGAAATTGGAGAGTGCCCGATTGCTGAATAGTTCTGAATATACGATAAATAGCGCATTGGGATATATCAGCTTGAAGTCGACGTTGCAACCCGACCAAGTACTTGCCGTTGCGTTTGAGTACACCTACGGAGGAACAACCTACCAAGTGGGAGAGTTTGCGAGCGATATTACCGACGTGACAAAGGCGCTTTTCGTGAAATCCCTCAAGAATACCAGTAGCAATCCTATGCAAGGCAACTGGGACTTGATGATGAAGAACGTGTATAACCTGGGTTCTACTTCCGTTCAGAAAGACCGATTCCGCCTTGACGTGAAGTTCCAAAGCGATACGACAGGTGTCTATCTCACCTATATCCCCGAGTCACAAGTGAAAGAACTCCCCTTGATAAGATTGTTGGGAGCTGACCGCTTGGACAATAATAACAAGGCACATCCCAATGGTTATTTCGACTTCGTGGAAGGGTATACCGTCAGCAATGGACGCGTGTTTTTCCCTGCTGCTGAGCCCTTTGGCGAATACCTGTATAAATATTTAGTTGCAAAAGGCGTTAGCGCAGCAAAAGCCGAACAATATGCCTTTACCGAACTCTACGATTCTACCAAGACAATTGCCAAACAAATTGCCGAGAAAGATAAGTATGTCTTGATGGGTGAATATCGCGGAACGAGTGCCAACGTCATCTCCTTGGGTGCTACTAACGTTCCACAAGGTTCGGTGGAAGTAAGGGCTGGAGGAATCACGTTGACGGAAGGTTCCGACTATACCGTAGACTATAGTGCGGGCGAGGTAACCATCTTGAACCAAAGTATTATCGATGCGGGTACTTCGGTTAGCGTTTCGTTGGAGAGCAACACCGATTATGGTCAAAACCGAAAGACCATGGTGGGAATGAACTGGCAATACGATTTCACCAAGAACTTTCAGTTGGGCGGAACGTTGCAACATCTTTCAGAACAACCACTTACCACCAAGGTGGCTATGGGAAGCGAACCTCTGAACAATACCCTTTGGGGATTGAACATGACATGGAAGAAAGAAAGCCAATGGTTGACCAACGTATTAAATAAGGTGCCATTCTTGCACGTTACCCAACCGTCGAACATCTCGTTTACGGGAGAGTTTGCGCACTTAATCGCAGGACAAAGTCACGGAACGCAAGACAATGCCTCGTATCTTGACGACTTCGAGAATGCGGAGTGGGAGCTTGACGTGTCTACCCCTACCGCTTGGTCACTTTCCAGCGTACCGTCAACCATTGCCAATTACAACGATAAGAATTCGCTCTTGAGCGGTTACGACCGAAGTCAATTTGCCTGGTACTCGATAGACCGTTTGTTTACGAATCGTTCTTCCTCGCTTACCCCTGGTCATATCAAGAGCGACCTCGACCAATTATCAAACCATTACATTCGTGAGGTGTATGTTCGCGAATTGTTCCCCAATAGAGACCAAAGCAGCTATAACGGTTCTACGAATACGCTACAAGTATTGAATCTCGCTTTCTATCCCGAAGAGCGCGGACCGTACAACTTCAATCCCAATCTCAACGCTCAAGGTAAGTTTGACAATCCCCAAGACAAGTGGGGAGGTATGATGCGTAAGTTGGAAACCAGCGATTTCGAAGCCGCCAATATCGAATACCTTGAATTCTGGATGCTCGACCCGTTTATCTACACCCGTGAGAAGGGCGTGGCTTCCGACTATGGAGGCGACTTCTATATTAACTTAGGTGAGGTGAGCGAAGACATCTTGCGCGATGGAAAGAAATTCTACGAGAGTGGAATGCCCGTAGACGGTAGCAGCAACTTCACCTTCACGCAATGGGGAAAGATTCCCGTGCAGTCTACCGTTACTTACGCCTTTGCCACGAGTAGTGGTTCGCGTACGTTGCAAGACGTGGGTCTTAACGGTTTGAACGACGCTGAAGAACGAACGTTCGAGACTTACCAAGACTTCTTGACCGCCATTCAAGGTAAGGTGTCTGCCGCCGTTTGGGACTCTATCTATAACGACCCTGCCAACGACAACTATCATTATTTCCGTGGTGGCGACTTAGATCAGATGCAAGCCGACATTCTCCGTCGCTATAAGTACATCAATAACCCACAAGGCAACTCTCCCGACAACGATATGCGTACCGAGAATTACGATACCTCATACAAGACAATGCCTGACGTGGAAGACATCAACCAAGACTATACGCTCAACGAATACGAGAAATACTATCAATACCATGTCTCCATTCGCCCTGAAGATTTGGTCGTTGGACAAAACTATATCGTTGACAAGAGAGATTACGAACCCAAGTTGCGCAACGGAAACACGGAGAGGGTAACATGGTATCAGTTCCGCATTCCCGTCAGACAATTTGAACGCGCCTATGGTGGAATCAACGATTTCAGTTCCATCCGTTTCATGCGTATGTTCATGAAAGGCTTCAAGCACCCCATCGTCTTGCGTTTCGGAACGTTGAGCCTCATGCGCGGCGAATGGCGTACCTACCAGCAGAACTTAGACAATGCCGCATCGCATTCGGGCATCATGAGCGTTAGTTCGGTGAACATCGAGGAAAACAACGATAAGATTCCCGTAAACTATGTCTTGCCTCCTGGAATACGTCGTGCACTCGACCCACAAAACCCGCAATTGGTGGAGAGCAACGAGCAAGCCCTCGACATCGTGGTGAGCAACTTGAGCAATGGCGAGTCGAAAGCCGTCTATAAGAACACCATGCAAGACTTGAGACAATACAAGCGTTTGCAAATGTTCGTTCACGCCAATGCTTTAGAGCAGAACACCACCAACCTCACCGATAACCAATTAGCCGTGTTTATTCGTTTGGGTAGCGACTACAAGAGCAATTATTACGAATACGAAATCCCATTGAAGCTCACGCCTCCAGGACGTTACGATACCTATTCGTTGTCAGGTTGTCAAGCCGTATGGCCAGCAGAGAACATGTTGGATATTCCACTCGAAGTGTTTACCCGACTCAAGAAAGAGCGCAATCAAGCGAAGTCAGCTGGTTCGGCTTCTTACAATCGCGTCTTCACGGCCTACGATAGTGACAAACCACAAAACAAGATTAGCATCATGGGTAACCCGTCGTTGGGCGAGGTGAAAACCATGATTATCGGTGTGCGCAACCTCAGTAGCGATATCAAGAGTGGTGAGGTGTGGGTGAACGAATTGCGCTTGCAAGAATATAATAACGAAGGTGGATGGGCTGCACAAGGCAACTTAAACGTGCAATTCTCCGACTTCGGTACGGTGAACGTACAGGGTAGATACATCACCGAGGGCTTCGGTGGATTGGAAGAAGGCGTGATGCAACGCTCGATGGAAGACCAGAAGTCGTATAGCGTGACCACCAGCTTTGAGTTGGGTAAGTTCTTCCCTGACAAGGCGAAAGTCACCGCACCTATTTATTATTCTGTCACCAAGGAGTCGAACAGTCCTAAGTACACGCCGTTGGATACTGATATGCGATTGAAAGACGCCTTGGATGCGCTGGAGACGAAGAGAGAGCGCGACTCGTTGGAGAACATTGCCGTTTCCAAGTCTACCACAACCAACTTCTCTTTGTCGAACGTGCGCGTGGGAATCCAAAACAAGCGTCATCCTACGCCTATCGACCCCGCCAACTTCTCCCTTTCGTATAGTCATTCGCATCGTTATACCAGCGGAGAGACCACCGTTTACGAGAAAGAAGACCAATGGCGTGGCGCGTTGGCTTACAACTGGACTCCCGTCTTCAAGCCCTTGGAACCCTTCAAGAAAATCAAGAGTAAGTCGAAGTATTACGACATCTTGAAGAAATTCGGCTTGAATTGGTTGCCACAGAGCGTAGCATTCAACACCGAGATTTCACGTATCTACTCTGAGCAGCAGAAACGAGACATGGAAGACTTGGGCGGTTCTAAGTTGCCATTGATATTCAATCAGCAATTCTTGTGGAATCGTGAGTTCTCCTTGCGTTGGGACTTGACGAAGAATCTCCACATGTCTTTCAATAGCGCTACTCATGCCGAGATAGAGGAACCTTACACGCCTGTCAACAAAGACCTTTATCCAGAGCGCTACCAAGCATGGAAAGACTCCGTGAAAATGAGTCTTCGCAATTTCGGTAGACCGCTTACCTATAACCAGAGTTTCCAAGCCTCCTATAAGGTGCCTATCGAACTCATTCCGATTTTCGATTGGGTGTCGACCGATGCGGCTTATAATTCCACTTATAATTGGCAACGCGGAACGGATTTGGACGATGGCACGTCGTTGGGTAATACGATTGCCACCCACCGTACGTTGAAAATCAATGGTGGGTTCAACTTGGAAAAACTCTATAGTCATGTGCCCTTCTTAAAGAAAGCCAATGACCGATTGAACAAGGAACCGAGTCGTTCGCAAATAGATAAGGAGCGCAAGGATCGTCAGGCGAAGAAGCAAGCCGCCAAGCAAAAGAAGGAAGAAGCGGCACAGAATGGCGAGGGCGACAATGCTCAAGACAAGAATGCCAAGAATGCGAAAGATGCAAAGGACAGCAAGGACAACAAGAAGAAGGAGCTGCCCAAGAACAAGAAGGGATTCGAGAAGGAAATCACTTTGTTGCCTGATACCACCATCGAGGTCAACCACGGCAAGAAGACCAAACGACTGATTGTCTCTGCCAAGACGGAAGACGGAAAAGCCTACCCCGTGAAGTTCAAGAAAGTAGACGACAACAAGATAAAGATTACCAGTCGCGTGGATTCTGCCTTGAAGTTGAAGGTTACCGTCACGCCTAAAGACCCGTTGGAAGACAAGGGATGGTATCGCACCGCCGAGTGCATCGCCCGTGTGTTGATGATGGTCAGAAACGTCAATTTCTCATATCAAAACAACTATTCGTTGTCGTTGCCAGGCTTCCTTCCAAACATCGGAAAGGCGTTCGGACAAACCAACAAGACCAGCGTATTATCGCCTGGATTGGATTATGCCTTTGGTTTCGTAGGCGATTCATATATCGAACGTGCGCGCGAGAATAATTGGTTGTTACATAACGAGTCGGTAGCTACCCCTGCCACGTCGAGCAAGACCGAGGATTTGCAGATGCGCATGACATTGGAGCCCGTGAAGAATTTCAAGATTGACCTGAATGCTGCGCGCACCATGACCACCTCGAAGAGCGTGCAATATATGTACGAGGGCAACCCCACGACGCAGAACGGAACGTTCACCATGACCACCCTGTCGCTTAAGAGTGCCTTCGAGGGAATGGGAAATGCCAACAATGGGTATAAGAGCAACAGCTTCCTGAAGTTCTGCAATTCGTTGAGCGAGTTCCGTGAGCGTGTGGAAGCACAATATACCAATTCCGTCTACCCCAAGGGGACTACGTTGGCTGGAAAGACGTTCAACCCCGAGAATGGCGGTGTCAACATGTATAGTGCCGACGTGATGATTCCTGCATTCCTCGCATCCTATACGGGCATGGGCGGTAAGTCGCTCAGCATCTTCCCGTCGTTGTCTAAGTTGCTTCCCAACTGGACCATTCGCTATAGCGGATTGAGCAAGTTGCCTTGGTTGCGCGAGCATTTCAAGAGCGTCAACCTCAACCATTCCTACAAGAGCATCTACGCCGTTGGCTCGTATACTTCCTATAGCACGTTCATGGAATATATGAACGGATTGGGATTCATCAAGGATGCAACCACGGGCAACCCCGTACCTAATTCCATGTTCAATGTCTCTACCGTCAGCATCAACGAGGCCTTCTCGCCCTTGTTGGGTATCGACGTGACGATGCACAACAACATGACGTGTAAGCTCGAGTATCGCTCTACGCGCGTCTTAACGTTGAGCATGACGAGTATTCAGATTTCCGAGGCGGTAAGTCACGACTGGGTGATTGGCATGGGATATAAGATTAACAACTTCAACTTCTTCGGAATGACCAACCATCGTGCCGTGAAGGGGAAGAAGAAGGGCAATGGACAAGACGACGAGAAGCAGAACGCCAACAGCAAGGCCACGCAACGAGGAAAGACGCAAGTGAACCACGACTTGAACCTGCGCCTCGACTTCAGCTTCAGGAAACAAGCTGCCATTACGCGCGACATCGCCAGCATGACCAGTTCGGCTTCCAGTGGCAACTCCGCATTGAAGTTGTCGTTCATGGCCGACTATACCTTGTCGCGCCTGCTCACCATGAGCTTCTATTTCGACCGCCAGACTAACACGCCGTTGCTCTCAAGCAGCAGTTATCCCACCACCACGCAAGATTTCGGATTGAGCATCAAGTTGTCGTTGACCAGGTAAACCACTCGTCCGAAAACCGAAATAGGGATTTTTCTCGCTATTATAGGGAAAATCCCTTGTCATACCCCACAAAATGTATGTATTTTTGCACCACGAAATCATTTAATGTATAACGATATGAAAAATAATTCGATTATCTCAGCAGCCCTCATCGCATTGGGCATCGTCATCTTAGGATGGTGTGTGAAGTCTGGTATTGACAACTTTGCCAACAAAGACCGTAAGGTGAACGTGAAGGGATTGGCAGAACAGGAAGTGGAAGCCGACAAGGTGACATGGCCTATCGTGTCGAAGGAATTGGGAAACGACCTTCCCGAACTTTACAATAGGATAGGGGCCACCCAGTCTAAAATCAAGGCATTCCTCTTGCGTAGCGGCATCAAGGAAAACGAGTTGACCGTGAACGCCCCGCAGGTGATTGACCTCAATGCGGAGCAATACAGCAACAACACCAAGCCCTATCGCTACATCATCACGTCGGTTATCACCGTCACCTCTAATAATGTCAAGCAGGTGCGCGCCATTATCGCTCGCCAAGGCGATTTGCTCAAGGAAGGCGTTGCCATCGTCGATGGCGGCTACGACAACCCCATCAAGTACGAATTCGTGTCGTTTAAGGAAATGAAACCCAAGATGATGCAAGAGGCGATAGAGAATGCCGAGAAGACCGCCCAGCAATTTGCAGAGAACAGCCACTCCAAGTTGAACAAGATTGTCAGCGCCGACCAAGGTCAGTTCTCCATCGACGACCGCGATTCTAATACCCCATACATCAAGAAGGTACGCGTGGTTACCACCGTCACCTATTCCTTGAAAGACTAAATATATAAAAAGAGGGTCCTTAACCTAAACTGGTTTAAGGGCCCTTCTCTTTTATGTTGAGGGCGAAGCGCCCAAATCGTTCCTTATCTAATCTCTATCCACACACCTTCGCCTTTGTTCCTTTGTTCGTTCGAATTGCAAATTCTCAGAGGAGAACCATTTTGTGTGTGTGGAAAGACATTGAGAAATTACAAAATTACAATTACAAAATTACATTTAGGTAGTTATTACTTTCTGAGGCTTTAATTTGATAGAATAAGAATAAATTAATTACTATTTATTAGTATATATATATTATATTAATATATTATTATAATAATATATTAATATAAAAATTGTATTTTACAATATCTCCCCCACCAATAAGGTACTAAAATGTAATTTTGTAATGTAATTATGTAATTTTTAAGCATGACTATCTCAGGATAAGATATGCTTTGCAATATGCAATCATGATGTATAGAGAATGCATAAATATTCTTTACCGACCGCAAATATAGTGTTTAGCTTTTTTAATAAGAAAGCCGCGTTTTGTTAACAGATTTTCACATCAATTTGATGGGCGTTTTTTGGTAGTTGGAATTATTAGCAGTACCTTTGCAGGTAAGGAAAGTGTTGGTGTAGTTGTTGTTTGATGTTGAATAAGAGTAAAGAGAATGGTATCAAAAACCAACACCCTAATTCAGGGTTGTGGTTTGATGAAGAATAAAGGTATAAGACAATAGAGCTTTTGGAGTATTGAATAGAACCCTACGAACCATTAACGAACGTTAAAATTTTGGGTTGGATGAAAGGGAAAGGCATAAAAAAGTGGGGAAGATTTGAATAATATGAGATTATTGTTTATTTTTGTGTACAATTTAACGTAGACAATTATGAGGATTCTTTTGATAGGGGGAACGGGTACGATTAGTAGTGCCATTACCCGACAATTGGCTGAGAATGGACATGAGGTGTGGTTGATTAACAGGGGAAACAGACCGCAAGACGTACCTGATGGGGTGCACGTGATAGTTGCTGACATCAACGACGAGGAGACGGTGGCAAGTAAGATTGCCGACATGCAGTTTGATGCGGTGTGCGACTTCATCGCGTTTGTTCCTGAGCAGGTGAAGCGCGACTATCGTCTCTTCGCAGGGCATACGCGCCAATATGTCTATATCAGTTCGGCTTCTGCCTATCACAAACCCGTGAGAAACTATATCATCAATGAGGGTACGACGTTGGCCAATCCTTATTGGCAGTATTCGAGGGATAAGATAGCGTGTGAGGACTTGTTGATGTCTTACTATAGAGAGAAACTATTTCCCGTGACGATAGTCAGACCGAGCCATACGTATTGCGAACGGAGCGTACCTACTGGTCTTCATGGCACGAAGGGGAGTTGGCAGGTGCTGAAGCGTATGATGGAAGGCAAGCCCGTATTGGTGCATGGCGATGGCAGTTCGTTGTGGACGATGACATGGAACGAGGATTTCGCGCGTGGTTTCGTGGGATTGTTGGGTAATCCCTATGCGATAGGCGAGGCATTCCAGATAATGTCTGACGAGTCGCTGACGTGGAATCAGATATATGCCATCATCGCCAAGGTGTTGGGCGTAACGTATAAGCCCTATTTCGTATCGTCGTCGTTCTTGGCGGAAGTGGCACCAGCCGAATACGACGTAGAGGGCAACCTGTTAGGCGACAAGGCCGCTACGGTGGTGTTCGACTGCACGAAAATCAAGCGTACCGTTCCAGGCTTCCTTGCCACCACGTCGTTTGAGCATGGCGTAAGGAAGTGCGTGGAGTATATGAAAAATCATCCCGAGTTTCAGCAGGATGATCCAGAGTTCGACCGTTGGTGCGATAGAGTAATTGAAGTGTTGGAAACCGCCAAGCGCAGTTTCTGACACTCCAAAATAGGGGTTGTAGAGGAGTTCAGGAGTTACAGGAGTTCAGGAGTAACAGACAATACCATTGATTCTTAGAAATCCATGAAACGGAACTTTCATAACTAATGTCTGAACTCCTGAACTCCTGTAACTCCGATAAGTATGTTTTTAGAGGGCAGCCTTCAAACCGCGAATAACGGCAGAGGTGAAGCCAGCGTGTTCCATCTCGTTAAGTCCGCGGATGGTAACGCCGCCAGGCGTTGTCACCTTGTCGATGGCAGCCTCTGGGTGTTCGCCCGTAGCTTGCAAGAGTTCTACGGCTCCCTTGACGGTTTGCAAGACAATCTTCTCAGAGTCTTTTGCCTTGAATCCCAGTTCTACACCACCTTCCACGGCAGCGCGAACATAGCGCATGGCGTAAGCAATGCCGCATGAGGCGAGTGTGGTGCCAGCACCGAGCAATCGCTCTTCGGTGATGATGCTTTCGCCCATGTTGTCGAAGATTCGCTTGATGGTGTCGCATTGTACGGAGGTGGCTCCCACGGGCACGATGAAAGTCATGGATTGCAGTTCGGCAATGGCGATGTTAGGAATGACGAGATAGAAGGGTAGGGTGCCCTCTTCGCCTTTGTTCATCCATGCGATGACCTGTTCTGACTTAATGCCAGCGGCAACGAGAACCAGTTGTTGGCAACTATAATTCAAGGAATCCTTGATGTCTTTGAGCACGTTTTCCACGAGCCACGGTTTCACTACCACCATCACGATGTCTGCCCCTTCGGCAGCTACATGATTGTCGGAAGTAACACTCACGCCCTTCTGTGCAAACTTGTCGAGGATAGGCGCGTATGGGTCGGCAACGGTAATATCTGCCGTCTTGTATTCATTTGTCTTGAGCAATCCTTCTACAATGGCACCACCCATTGCTCCTGCTCCAATTACTGATATTTTCATTTTTTTATTTTTTTAATGAAGAATGAAGAATCATTGACCATTATGCTATTCTCTTGCTTCTTGCTTCTATCTTCTTGCTTCTAACTTCTTACTTACTTACTTACTTACTAAAAGGCTAATCTCTCACCTCTCACTTCTCCTCACTAAAAAAAGCGAGCGTCTTCTTGAACTTCTCAATGAATGCGTCGGCCTCTTGTTGAGTTAGGCATAGTGGAGGGAGAAGACGGAGCGTGTTCGTTCCCGTGCAACCCGTAAAGCAATACTCCTTGTAGATGAGATGTTGGCGCACGTCTTTCTGCGGGATGTCTAAATCGATTCCGATAATCAATCCCTTTCCGCGCACGTCGGTGATATGGCTATTGGGTTCGTCTTTCATCTCGTTGAGTTTCTTCATCAAGTAATTGCCAACACGGTCGGCATTCTCGATGAGATTTTCCTCTTCCATCACGTCGAGCACGGCCAGAGCTGCCGCACATGCAAGGTGATTGCCTCCGAAGGTAGTACCTAATTGTCCGTATTCAGGCTTGAATTCGGGAGAAATCAAGACACCGCCCATCGGGAATCCGTTGCCAATGCCCTTCGCCATTGAAATCAAGTCGGGCTTAATGCCTAACCACTGGTGTGCAAAGAACTTACCGCTACGACCATAGCCGCATTGTATCTCGTCGCAAATCAATACGGTACCATATTTCTTACATGCTGCTTGCAGACCTTGCGCAAACTCAGGCGTAGCCATGCGAATGCCACCGACACCTTGAATGCATTCCAAGATAACGGCACACACATCACCCTTTGCCAATTCCTTTTCCCATGCCTCTAAGTTGTTGAGCGGCAGATAAGTAACATGATTGTTGGCGTTGATAGGTGCGATGATTTTGGGATTGTTGGTCACTTCCACGGCTAACGAAGTACGACCGTGGAAAGCCTTCTCAGCCGAAAGCACACGCGTGCGCCCATTGTGGAAAGATGCCAATTTGAGGCAATTCTCGTTGGCTTCAGCTCCGCTATTGATGAGAAACAGTTGGTAGTCGTCGTATCCGCAAATGTAGCCCAATCGCTCAGCGAGCCGTATTTGGAGGGAATTGATGACAGAATTGCTATAGAATCCCAACTTTTCAAGTTGGTTTCCCACCTGTTCGATATAGTGAGGGTGAGAATGGCCGATGCTAATCACGGCATGTCCACCGTAGAGGTCGAGGTATTCGTTGCCTTTATCATCCCAGACATGGCACCCCTTTCCCTTGACGATGTTTACGTTGAATAATGGATATACGTCGAATAACTTCATGCGAAATGTTTGTGTTTAAGTAATCAAAATGCGCTTGGTTTGAGTTTCAATCCCTCGGTCTCGTCGATGCCAAACATGATGTTCATGTTTTGCGTGGCTTGTCCTACGGCACCTTTCAAGAGATTGTCGATGCAACTGGTGATGAGAATCTTTCCGTCGAATACATCCACGTGAACGAGACACTTGTTGGTGTTCACCACTTGCTTGAGGTCGATGGCCTTGTCTACGTAATGCGTGAAGGCTGCATCGCGATAGAAATCCTTGTAGGCTTGGATGATTTCGTCAGCGCTCAACGAGCAATCTTTAGGGAGTTTCACCACCGAAGTGGCGAAGATGCCACGTGCGAAGTCGCCACGATAGGGGATGAAGTCGATGGCTGCATCTAAGTAACCCTGCACTTGTTGGAGGCTCTGTCGGATTTCAGGCACATGCTGGTGCTTGAACGCCTTGTAGATGCTCATGTTGCCCATGCGCCAAGAGAAGTGTGTAGTAGCGCTCGGCTTTTGTCCTGCTCCCGTAGACCCCGTGATGGCGTTTACGGCTACGTCGTCGTTGATGAGATGTAGGCTTGCGGCAGGAAGGAGTGCCAACTGGATACATGTAGCGAAACACCCTGGATTGGCGACATGCGATGAGTGGGCAATGACTTCCTTGTTGATTTCGGGCAAGCCATAAACGTAGTCATGACAATCGCTCGTGGGATGATTCACGAAAGAATCGTGACAAGCCACGGAAGAATGCAAGCGGAAGTCTTGCGCTAAGTCGATGATTTTCACGTTTGAAGGAACGTCATGTTCGCGAAGGAAGGCTTCGCTTTTACCATGACCGAAGCAGAAAAACAATACGTCTACTTCGTTGAAGGGCATCTGGTCGGTGAAACGCAAGTCGGTTTCGCCATATAAGCCCTCGTGAATGTCGGTGATAAGATTGCCGGCATTGCTCTCACTATTAATAAATACATTGTTTGCGTGTGGATGGTTGAGCAGCAGGCGAATGAGTTCACCTGCCGTATAACCAGCTCCACCGAGAATTCCAATATTAATCATTTTAGATTTATGATTTGGGCGGTATTACTATCCAAAGCAATAGATAGAGCAGAACGCCTGAGAATGCGGTGCAAACGGTAAGCAACGCATATCCGATACGAAATATCGTAGCATCGATATCCAAGTAATCAGCGATTCCTGCACAAACACCACCAATGATGCGATCGTTTGAACGATAAATTTTTCTACCTGTTGACATATTTTCTTGCATTTTTATGTTTCACTTACATCCATTAGACGAAATGAATGGCATGAAAGTTGCAAATGCGATAAATTTTAAGAGGTGAGAGGTGAGGGGTGAGAGGTGAGAGGTGAGAGAAATGAAGAATCTTTTGAGCATTGAGCATTGAAGATTATGCTATTCTTTTGTTTTGTAACCTACAAAAGCTATTCTCTCACCTCTCACCTCTCACTTCTCACCACTTGAGGCTTTTACCTCTTCTCCTCCTTATGAATACCGTAGTAGACGCGGAGAGGAGTGCTGGAAACCTTGATGAATCCCTTGGCTTCATCAGCGGTCCATCCTGTTTGCGTCTCACCATATTCTCCTAACTTCGACTTCGTCAAGTCGTCATTAGAGTCTACACCTACGGTTTCGAATCCGTAAGGACGGAGTTTTAAGATGGCCGTTCCGTTAACGTTGCGTTGCGAGCTGGTCAACATAGCCTCGATATCGGGCATTACGGGTTCGAGATATTGACTCTCGTGCAAGAACATTCCGTACCAATTGGCAACCTGGTCTTTCCAATATTGTTGCCACTTGCTGAGCGTGGATTTCTCCAACAGACGGTGAGCCTCGATGATAAGCTTCGGAGCTGCGGCTTCAAAACCTACGCGTCCCTTGATGCCGATGATGGTATCGCCAACATTGCAATCGCGACCGATAGCGTACGATGCGCCAATCTCTTCAATCTTTTGGATGGCTTTCACCTTGTCGTCAAACTTCTCGCCATTTACGGCAGCTATCTCGCCCTTCTCAAACGTAATCTTGAGTGTGGCTTCAGGTTCTTTGGCAGTAACATGCTTGAGATAAGCCTCTTCGGGGAGACCTTGCGTGGGGTCGAGCAATTCACCTCCACAGATGCTGGTGCCCCAGATACCCACGTTATACGAATATTTCAATTTCGTGAAATCAGCGAAGAATCCGTGTTCATTCAAGTAATCCACCTCTTCCTTACGAGTGAGTTTCTTATCGCGCGTGAGGGTGATAATCTCCACTCCAGGAGCCATTACCAAGAAGGTCATATCGAAACGGATTTGGTCGTTGCCAGCACCCGTAGAACCGTGAGCGATGGCGTCTGCTCCGATTTCCTTTGCGTAACGGGCAATGGCAATGGCTTGGAAAATACGTTCGCTACTCACCGAAATGGGGTAGCAATTATTGCGGAGCACATTACCGAAAACCATGTATTTCAACGACTTCTCGTAATACTCATGCGTCACGTCTAATGTCACGTATTTTACCGCGCCCAACTTATAGGCGTTTTCCTCGTTCTTCTTGAGTTGTTCCTCACTGAAACCGCCCGTATTGGCACAAGCGGCATATACTTCATACCCGTCGTTGGTGAGTTTCATCACCGTATATGAGGTGTCGAGACCTCCAGAGAATGCAACTACTACACGCCCCCTATGTCCCCCGGCGGGGGATGTTGGGGTATTGATTTCTGTTTTCTTTGTTTCCATATTATTGTTGTTAAGCCCCCTTGCCCCCGTTGGGGGTAATTATAATAGAGGGGGTGGGTTTGATTTCTATGTGGGATTATACTTTATTCCCCTGCAGGGGGTAGGGGAGCTATTTCCTCCTTTATTTTGTTTATGACCATTTCTATATTTCCAATGATATCATCATTGGTGAAACGAATAATTTTCATTCCAAGTTCCTCAAGTCTTTTGGTTCGTTCTGCATCAGATGATTGTTGCTCTGGAAGTTGGTGATAATTACCGTCTATTTCAATGATTAAATGATGTGAAAGGCAAATGAAGTCTGCAATGTATTCACCAATTACATGTTGTCGTCTGAAAGAAACACCAAGTTGTTTGCCCTTTAAATAATCCCAAAGGATACTTTCTGCTTGTGTAGGATTTTTCCTGTTCTCATTGGCAAAATCTTTCAATTTTCCATACGTCATCACATTTGCTGTTTCATATAAGGGTTTTCGGAAAGTTCCATCCCCTTTGCCCTTGGATGAGGTAGATATTGCTTCATTGGAGTGTTCTTGGGTCATCCCCCCGCCGGGGGGTAGGGGGGCCTCAATTTTCCTTATTCTTTCTATCACTTCTTGTGGCAACTTGGCGGGCAAATGGTCTTCGGGGTCGAAGAGCATGGCGGTGCAAATGCAATACTTGCGGTTGGTGCGGTGAAGTACGTCAACGTTGATGCAACCTTCACAACCGCGCCAGAAAGCCTCGTCGTCGGTTAAGTCGCCGAAAGTTACGGGCTTATAGCCCAACTGAGAGTTCATCGTCATCACGGCCGCTCCACTGGTGAGACTGAAAATCTTGGCGTGAGGCCAACGAATTCTCGCCAACGTAAACGTAACGTTCTTGATTTTCTTGGATATGCCCATGCCTCTGAAATCGGGATGGACAATCAAACCAGAGGTGGTGACGTACGACTTGTTTCCCCACGTTTCGATATAGCTAAATCCAGCAAACTTGTCGCCTTGCAATGCAATGACGGCCTTCGCCTCACGCATCTTGGTAGCCAGATACTCATGTGTACGCTTGGCAATACCAGTGCCACGAACTTTGGCGGCATCTTCAATGGTCTTAAGTATGGTATCGACATATTTTTCATGCGATGGGTCAGCCACCATAACTTTTACTTCTTCCATTATGTCTTAAATCTTTGTAAAATGTATTGGCTTGATAATGTGAATATTATTTCTCCTTGACGGTTGGGATAATCTCACCCAACGCCTTGATAATCTGGTCGGGATGAGTGCCGTCTTTGATGACGATAAATATGGTATCGTCGCCCGCTATCGTTCCCAATATCTCGGGCACAACCATGCTATCGATGTTATAGGCAATGGCACTTGCATAGCCAGGGCGAGTCTTTATTACACCCATGTTACCAGAGAAATTCAGGGAGATATACCCTGGAGTTTCCAACATGTCTTTGGCGGTGGTGTGCTTATGCACTCGCTTGTACATCGTTTCATTAGGTAACACGTATACGTACTTGCCGTTCATACTGGCTGCTTTCGCCACCTTCAATTGCTTGAGGTCTCTGCTCAATGTGGCTTGTGTCAACCTGAATCCTTCGCGTTTCAATGCTTGCAAAACTTCCTCCTGACTGCCCAATTCCTTGCTTGAAATCAGCATCTTGAGGGTTTCGATACGACTGTTCTTAACTTTCATTGTGAATATTTATTCGATTAGAGGGTGCAAATATACGACATATTATGCATATTCCCAAATATTTTTGCATAAAAATGAAAGAAAGAATTCATAATTTGGAATTTCACAATTCACAATTATCAATTCACAATTATGCATTCTCTTACTTCTTATTATAAAAAGGTGTAGTAAATGTATAGTTTAAGAATTGATGAATATTAGATTTTCCATAATTGTCACTATTTTTGGCAATTATTAATGTATGAATCGTGAATTATTTGAATGATGGTTTTGAAATATGAGATAAAAACTTGTTGTATTCGATTATTGTTTGTATATTTGCAGAGATTAAATTCTTTTTTAATATCTGATAAATCATGCTACAAACAGGACTTACACATACCAGCGTATTAAAAGTGGAGGATGCACATACCGCCGCCAATATCGGTTCGGGCGATATGCAAGTGTTGGCAACGCCTATCATGATGGCTCTCATGGAGAATGCCGCCATGCTTGCGGTTGATCAGGAATTGCCAACTGAACAAACTACCGTGGGTTCGTATATCAATTGTACGCACTTGAAACCCTCTCCAATAGGTGCGGAGATTATGGCTACTGCCCAACTCGTGAAGGTTGACGGTAGGAAGTTGGATTTCCATGTGGTGGCTATGCAGATGCCTACTGAAGATGAAGAAAAGGCAGGAAAGGAACCTGTAGTCATCGGTGAGGGTGAGCATACGCGCTACATCGTTGATAGGGAACGATTTCTTTCTAAACTCTAAACTTTCCTTCTGAATGATAGTGATTATCCATGAAAAGCCAAGGATAATCATTGTCATTTCGGATATATTATGTTAAAAAGCGATTTTCTTCGTTTCCTATTCCTTAATTTCTTTACTTTTGCAGATAGTTTACTAAATTTAATGATAAAGATGAAAAAAGTTGTACTTAGTGTAATGTGCGTTTGCGCAACGATGATGCTCTCCTCATGCTATGTGCAGGAGGTAAATGTAGGTATGAGCGAAAGTGAACAGGCTGTACAAGTAGCCAAAGTAAAAAATCAACAGTTTATCGGTGGTCTTGTGGATAAGACACAAGACAAGGCTGAAAACTACGTGAAGGATACTCGCCATTTCCGCATGAAAACCATGCAGACATTTTGGGATGGCTTCCTCGCTGGGATTACATTTGGTATCTACACGCCTTCGACAACGTATTATTATGAACCTGTAAAAAAATAGAATAATAAAAAAGGTCATGATGATGGTTGCCATCATGGCAACGTTTTTGAGGGCAAATGCGCAGTATAAAGCTGGAACATTCTCTCTTACGTGTAAGGCGTGACGAATATGACACTTATCTTTGCACAAAGCAAATATAGTATTTGTAATGTGCAAAGATATTGTTTATGAGGTGTAAATATATCGTTTATGAGGTGCAAATATATCGTTTGTCTTTTTTATAGTAAATCTCTTACTCTTTTAAAGAATCAATGAAATACAACCTTCTTTCCGTTCTTGATATAAATGCCCTTGGTGGGATGCTCCACAGGTTGTCCTTGCAGGTTGTAATAACGATTGTCGTTGCGTGAGGCAAGGATGTGAGTGATATTCATGGTTTCGTCAGACGGGATGAGGTATGCACCACGAACGTTTACCATGCTGCTCCAATCTACTTTCAAAGCATTCAGGTGAACGAAAGCATCATTGCGAGTTTTTCCCTCGTTAGTGGGAGCGTTCTTCAAGTCTTCCAACGGGAGTACGATAGCTTGGATGTCGTTGTCCCAATAGGGGTCATAGGAATTGAATGACACGTTGATTTGCTTCCATGGACCATGAGCAACAAGGCGATTGGCGAGTATGCGCAATCCTTCACCCGTACCGCGCAATACTAATTTATCGTAAGCGGAGAGGTCGGCGAACTGGTTATGGTCGACGTTGACAAACCCAGCAATGGCGGTTCCACCACCAGCATTTGTATTGAAGTTCCAATCCACTTTCACCTGCTTATCCAACGGTTTGGCATTGATTCCCGAGCCATCCCATTCGTGGAACATCGAAGCCATCAGTGGCTCCCAACCATCGGGCATTTCGAAATCATCGATGTTGACATAGCTGGTAATCTGATTTAGCACGTTATCTGTACGCACGGGGAAATATTGCGTGAGCAGTCGGTTGCGCTCTGCCATATAGTGATTGTCAACGGTATAGAGTTGGCCAGCCGTTTGCCAACGATGAACATCCCGACGGTAGTCGCCCCAACGCGCAGCTTCGTCGTAGAGAGCCGTGGAGATGGTATGATAGAGACTATCCCAAACGGCAACGACACTCTCTTGTCCCAACAATCCGTCATCTTTCAATAGTTGTTTAGCACGACGCAGGTATCGACGGGCGAAATCGTCATTACGAAGAAGTTGTTGGAAGATGCCTGTAGGCGACTGAGCACCATTGTTCTTACTCAGCACGTTCTCGCGCTCATTCTCCAAGATGATTTCGCTATCCCAACAGAGGAAACGGAAACCTTCACTGAGAGTGCTTTCGGTGTTGTGACGACGGATAGCATACCAGTTGTGATGATCCCAGTCGGTGTTTCCTGCATATTGATTGATAATCATGTAATCGATGAAGTTGTCAATGTCGAGCAAGGTATCTAATTGCTGATAATAGGCTTCTTCGGTGGCTTTTGTAACGGTCTCAGTCATGAGATTCCATGCGTCGAGAGTTCCAGCACTTGCCTCGATATGGTTGCCGCCATCTTCTTCAATCTTAATCACGTCAATATCATTCTTGTCTCCGCCAATGTGATCTTTGCCGAATTGTTCATCCACACGCTCCGCAAGATTGTAAAGTCCCCAATACATACCGTTCAAAAACAGATGAACGTAGAGTGCATTCACACTGGTGCGCCCCAACTTTCTCTGCATCCTACGCGCCCAGACATCGCGAGTATATTGTGCTTTCTGACGGTTTCCCTCCGCCCAATGTTGCCACGCATTACCAAAGTGACAACGCAAGACGAGTTGATCGAACTTAGCAGGCTCATTCTCCCCAAAGAGTGGATATTTCAAAGTCTTAGGACCATATTTCTCCTTGAAGACCAAACGGAAGGAATGTTTAGGATTTTTCTCTGCTAATCGTCCGTGACCACCATGCAGACGAACGCCACAATCGGTGCTGAGGTCGTGTTGTTGAGGACCTCCAAAGAGTTCCACGCTGGCAGGACGAGTCCAACCATGACCGGTGTTATCACCAACAGGAGGTCCCGTGAAGATATAGATGCCGCCACGATCGGGGTCGTTTTCATGGCTAAAGAAATTGTCTTTGTCGGAAACGATGCTGAGGATGGGTATTTGCTTTAATCCTTCTGATATCTTTGGGCTCAGTATTTTGTCGGATGTCATCTCGGGGTCCATTTCATAGTCAGCTTCTGCCGTTCCCCAAATCTGTGTGTATTCGCCCCATTGCTTAGGATAGCCACTGGGATTGTTCGATTGCTTCAACACAGAACCGATAAAAATGTAGCTGGCGGTAGCGATGGATGAATTGACAGCTCCGTCTCTTACCTCAACGGCACGTAAGATGGTAGTTTTTGTTATCTGCAAGGGATTGGTATATAACGTACTCCCTGCATTCGGTTCACTTCCATCCGTGGTATATCTGATTTCTGCACCCTCGTCACTGGTGATTGATACCGTTATGCTTCCTCCATCATAGAGTCCGTGAGGCTGGGAGAAATGGGGTTGAGCCATCATCCTAACCATTCCACTTATCATCAATACAATAAATAAAACTGTTCTTTTCATCGCTATTTCCGTTAGACGTTGCAAAATTACGGAATTATTCTGACAATATGTCTAATTGCATCTGTTATTTTGTATTCTCTCACATCTCACCCCAGTAAGAGCATTGATAATCAGAAATGGGATGGAGAACAAATGTCTTCCATCCCATTTCCTATATGGTTTGTTTTGTTTTACTTACTCATGTCGAATCCAATTCGAATACCATCGTAGTTCTTGCTAATGTCGCCGATAGACGATAATGTACTATTGCCACTTATGGCAGCCATTGTCTGCATGATGGAAAGGAGTTTTTTAGATTCGAAGAGAATGCTGATTCCTTGTGGGTTTCTTTTCGCGTATGCGGGAAGGGAGAACAACAAGGTTTTCATGGTGATTTTGCAAGTCTTCTCATCGTAGGTATAAGTGCCGCTAATGTTCTTTCCGCTAATCATGCCGCTAAACGAACCGTCTTGTGCAAATTGCAGGGCGGTATTGGTATTAGAAATGCCGAAAGTGTTGTAATAGGTAACCAATTTTTCCTTAACGGTAGTAGCTGCAACCTCACCTCCAGCCTTAGCTAAAAGATTCTCGCTGGTAAATGCTACACCTGGTTGATAGTAACGCCATGTGCCTATAAGGTCGGCTTTTGTAGGCTTATCGATACCGATGACGCTCGTTAGGATATTACCGATGGTTTGTCCGTTGGTAATGGCACCGAGTACGTCACCCAATATGTTACCCGAATTATTGGTTCCCGTAATACCAGTGTTACCTGGCATTCCAAGTCCTAAACCTCCGCATCCCGAAAGGGTGAGGCTAAGGAGAAATGCTGCAATCATTGATTTCTTCATGGGGTAAAATTTTTGATGATGAATAATCTATAAGGTCCTTTAAGTCCTTAATCATTCCCTCTTCCAAACAAGCGCAAGAGGTATAAGAAGAGATTGATGAAGTCGAGATACAGGCTCAATGCACCGATTAAAGCTACTTTTTGAGCACCTTCGCCCATGTCTGTTTGCATGGAAAGCATTTGCTTAATTTTCTGCGTATCGTATGCGGTAAGTCCCGTAAATACGAGTACGCCAATGCTAGAGAGGATTAAGTCAAACATGGCACTTTTGAGGAACATGTTGACCAACATGGCAATGATAAGTCCGACAACTGCCATGATAAGTATCTTTCCCCATGAGGAGAGGTCTGATTTCGTAAAATATCCATAAAGTGCCATTGCACCAAATGTTCCTGCCGTGATGAAGAATACCTTGGTGATGGCAGAGGGTGAATACACGAAGAATATGGATGACAAAGTGGCACCATTAATGACAGAGTAGAGAATGAATAACAGGGTGGCACTGGTTAACGATAACTTCTCGATGCGAGCAGAAATCCAGAACACCAATGCAAGTTCTGCTATAATCAATGCCCAAATGGCGAATCTGTTGCCGTAAATCATTTGCATAAGGGTGGGGGAGGTGGCAACTCCATACGCCGTGATGCCCGTGATGGCTAATGCCATGGTCATCCAAACGTAAACCTTGCGCATAAGTGCGGGAAAAGCCAATGATACGTATCCTTCTTTTTCCCTGATTGCTTTTTCTAAATCTTGTATTTCCATTTTCCTATATTAATTATGTTACACATTATTATATATTATATACGCGCTTATACATTTGTAAAAGATGTTGCAAAGATAGCGTTTTCAAAACTAATTTGCAAAATTAGTGCCAATTATTTTTGGAGACGGCAAATAGAAGGGATTTGTTCTTATGAATAGTTCGTTACTTGGGAGAGTGCAAAAATAGTGTTGTTGAAATGAAAAATATGCGTTTTTTATGTTTTAAGAGGTGATATTGTAAATAAACAAGAAAAAGTGATATTAAAAATGAATTTTTCTTTGAAAATGTTTGGTGCGTATTGAAATTTGCAGTAACTTTGCATCCGCTTTCGAACAAAAAACGGGAGCAATCAAGAAAGAGTTCTTTGAGAAGATTACATAAAACAGATAAGTAGTACAAGAAGTTCAGAAGACATTCTTTTCTTTTGGAAAGATGAGTCTTCATGGGTATAATCAACCAGAAATTTCTTTAATAAATTAACAGGATAGGCATTCTGAGAACAGACAAAGGGTTACATCATTTCTTTGATGATAACTTACCATATTTATACAATGGAGAGTTTGATCCTGGCTCAGGATGAACGCTAGCTACAGGCTTAACACATGCAAGTCGCGGGGCAGCACTGGGATTGCTTGCAATCC
>OMWI01000057.1 GCA_900314715.1 uncultured Prevotellaceae bacterium
CATGTTTTGGTTTTTCTTGTATCCACATGCGCTTTCTTATCAAGAACAATACCAGCTTTTTCTTTGGACAGGTGATTATTTCATAGAGAAACTGAGTATACCCGGTGGATTGGCGAACTGGCTCGGAGAATTTATCGTTCAATTCTATTATATAGAGTGGTTGGGTGCATTGTTGTTGGCTTTGTTGTTCGTGACATTACAGATTATTACCGTACGTTTGTTGCCTAAAGCATGGTGGCCAATGAGTTTGGTGCCTGTTGCCTTGCTATTATGGTTGATGGGCGACATCAATGTGATGCTGTCATTGCCAATTGCTATTCTCCTTGCATTGATGTTGGCTTGCCTGAGAATGAAGAAGTCTTTATCATGGATGGATGTCTTGATAGTGCCTGTTGCTTATTGGATGATTGGCCCCGTAGTGTGGCTTTACGTAATTATCCGTGTGATACAACTCGGGTGGAAACATCTGTGGGCGACTGGTTGGCTATTGGCGGTGCAGTTGATAGCGTATGCTTTCCTGTTGCCACAATGGTCGTTTCAACAAGCAATGACAGGAGTGACCTACTACCGTATCCCACTGCAATATCCACAACTGACGGGTTACGATAAGGATTTGTACGAACTGGTTCGCCAAGATTATCTTGTACGCAACGAACGCTGGGATGAAATCGTTGAAAGAGCCAAAGAATACCAAGTTAAGACACCATTCAGTTCTGTTTGCGTCAATTTGGCCTTGTCGCAAAAGCGTCAATTAGCTAACCAGATGTTTAACTTCTACCAAAGTGGAAACGATGCTTTGATTATGCCTCGTATTCGTGATTTAACGTCAATGTTACCTTCCGCAGAGGTGTTTTGGCGATTGGGGATGGTGAATTCAGCCCAACGGTATACGTTTGATACACAAGAGTCTATCTTGAATGCCAATAAGAGTGGACGTTGTACCAAGCGTATAGCTGAGTGCATGATAGTAAACGGACATTATAAAGTGGCAAGAAAACAACTTGACTTGTTGAAGAAAAGCCTTTTTTACAAACATTGGGCAATTGAAACGGAACAGCTGTTGGGCGATGAGACGAGAATCAATCAACACCCCATTTATGGAAAGCTCAGAAAGTTGAGATTCAAGAATGATTTCTTGTTTAACTATGACGAAGTCGACAAGGTGTTAGGTCTTTTGTTCATAAACAACCCCGACAACAAGATGGCTCTCGACTATTTCATGGGACAAATGCTGCTCAACCGCAATTTGATGGGATTCCAACAATATATGTCGTGGGTTCAGCAATATGGTGGATACAATATCATGCCGCTTGGCTATCAAGATGTAATGATGTGCATTCAAAAGAATGGTGCAGTACCAGATTCTCCTTATCGTCGTTATGTAGAACAACAGTCACAAAGATGAGATTCATGAAGATGAAAACGGTTTATTATCTATTGGCAATGCTGATGTGTATGGTTGTGTCGTGTACGACAAAGCCCACAGACGCCATTGTTGTCAATGATTATCCTCGGATATATCCCGATTACATCGGTGTGACTATTCCTGTAGATATTGCTCCGTTAGATTTCAATTGTGCCGATGAAACCATAGATTTTATGGATGTTGTGGTGCGAGGTAGTAAAGGAGGTGAGATTCATGTTAATGGAACATTTGCTGATTTCGATGTTGACGAATGGCATCAATTGACAGAGCAAAACAAAGGAGGTACGCTTTCCTTTACCGTTTTTGCACGAAAAGAAGGAAAATGGTATCAGTATAAGGATTTTACGATATTTGTTAGCACATATCCTTTGGAGGAATATGGCTTGACCTATCGCCGTATACCCCCAGGTTATGAGGTGGGAGGAAATATCAGCATTTATCAAAGAGACCTTCACTCTTTCAATGAATACGCAATACTTACCGAGACATTGGTGCCAGGAAGGTGTTTCAATTGTCATACTGCCAACAAAACCAATCCTCAACAATTGACTATGCAAATGCGTGGTGAGGGTGGGGGAACGCTGATACAAAAAGACGGCAAACAAGAATGGATTGAAACGAAAACCGATTCAACCAAAGGAGCGGGAAGTTATGCTTACTGGCACCCTTCGGGCAATTATTGTGCGTATGCGGTAAACTCCGTTCATCAAGCGTTTTTTGTAGGAACCAAGCAACGCATTGAGGCGTATCATAGTTTTAGCAACGTCATGGTGTTAGATACCCGTACTAACGAATTGTTGTTGTCGCCTTTATTGCAAACAAACGACTTGGAGATATTCCCTGCGTTTTCGCCCGATGGGAAGACATTGTATTTCTCAACGTCTAAAGAATGCAATGTACCTGCAGAATATGAAAAGGTGAAGTGTAGCTTGTGTCAGATTTCCTTTGATTCGGCTACAGGAACATTTGGCAATCAGGTAGATACGTTAATCAATGCCCGTGAGTTTGGTAAAAGCGTTACGTTGGTTCGTCCGTCGTACGATGGACGTTGGTTGATGTTTTGTGTAAGCGACAGGAGCAATTTTCCCGTCTTCCAAACAGATGCAGACTTATGGTTGATGGATGTGAAAACACGTGAAATAAGACCCATCAAGGAAGTTAATAGTCCTCTGACAGATAGTTTCCACAATTGGAGCAGCAATAGCCATTGGTTCGTGTTCTCCTCTAAGCGTGAGAATGGAATGTATGCACAATTGTTCATGGCTTCCATTGACGAGCAAGGACATGTTTCCAAACCCTTCCTTTTGCCACAACGAAACCCAAGGAAATATTATATGGAGATGATGGACTCGTATAACGTGCCAGATTTTACGAAAACGAAAGTGGAGTTTGATGCACACGAGGCATATAGACAAGTATTTAACAACGAAAGAAAACAAGTAAAAATTAGATAGCAATGAAAAATCTACTCATCCTTTTAATTACAACCCTAATGGTTGTTTCCATTAGTGGTTGTCAAGACAAAGTTAGTCCTACGACTTGCCATATACAAGGAACCATGGGAAGTGATGACTATGATGGAAAACTCATATTCTTAGTACCGTTAAATGGTGCCCAAACTGCTGAAACCGTTGATTCCATCGAGATAAAAGGTCGCAAGTTTGAGTTTAAGACCGATTCCATGCAGATGTATAAGATACTTCTTGACTACCACTATCGCTTAGGTATTCAGCCGTTGCTCGTTGTAGGTGAACCAGGAGAGGTGAAAGTAACAATTGACAGCGTTAGTCATTGTGTTGGAACACCACAAAACGACTCGTTGGAGCAATGGAAAGTCATCACAGAGACACACAATCGACAATTGGGAGAAATCAAAAAGATGATAATAGAATCGTCGAAGAATGGCAATCCACGTTTGGTAGAGTCTTTGAATATGCGAGCCGATAGCATACACCTTGCTTATAAGAATAGGACAAGGCAAATGGCGGCGAATTTGAAGGAAGGGGTGTTGAGTGAATTTCTTGCGAAATTATATCCAACGACATATAGAAAGAAATTACCAGATGGCAGAATTGTAACAATGAATGCTGACACCAATGAAGAAATTTCTGAGTAAATATTGGAAAGCCTGTCTGTCTCTTGCTTTTGGCGTGGCGGTCTTCCTGTTTTGGCGATACGGCTATTATTATGCCTTGAGCTATCAAGAGCAATTTCAGTTGTTCCTCTTTGATTCTGGTTATCTTTTGGAACGACTTGTTCAACCAGGTGGATTGGCTCGCTATCTGGGAGAATTTGTAGTGCAATTCTATAACAGCAGTACTATTGGGGCATTATTGATAGCCATTCTATATGTGGTTTTGCAACGTTTGACCTATTTAATTTTATTACGAAGAATGAAGAATGATGAATATCGGGATACTTCATCCTTTCTTTATTCCTTATTATTCGCACTTAGTTTTTTGCCCCCGATTGCTTTGTGGTTCATCATGGGTGATGAAAACGTGATGCTTACCTATGTCATAGCTCTCATCATTGCCATGTTGTTCATGCTTTGGAAACCCAAGAATAAAATTATCTGTTGGATATATCTGTTGATAATCATTCCGTTGCTTTATTGGTTGATAGGTCCTATGGTCTTGTTGACGGCCTTGGTATTGATGCCGCTATCAGTCATTTACGCCTTGGTTTGTATCTTCATTAGTGCTTATTGGGTTCATTATCCCTTGAGTCAGTTGATGGTTGGGGTCGACTATTACCGCTTTGTAGACATTTTGCCTTATTCACTTTTCTTGGTTCCCGTATTGGTATTGGCATTGTGTTATGGAGTGCGATACCTTCCTAAAGTAAAGTCGAGTGTCTGCTATGCTCTTGCAGGCGTGGTCGTATTGCTCATGGTGTTGGTTTGCCTCTTTGGTTATGATACGAAGAAATATGAATTGATAGAATATGACTATTTGGTACGTATAAAGGATTGGAATGGTATCATTGCTAAAGCTGAAAAGAAGACTCCCGATTTGCCTATGAGCGTTTGTGCCACTAATTTGGCGTTGGCAATAACCAACCAATTAGGTGATAGGGCATTTGATTTCTACCAACGAGGACGTGAAGGTTTGCTTCCTCCTTTTGAACGTAATTTCACTACTGCGCAATTAACGGGGGAGATATATTATTATCTTGGATTAATCAACACGGCTCAAAGGTTTGCCTTTGAATCGATGGAGGCTTTACCAAACTATAATAAGAGTGGTCGTATAATCAAGCGATTGGTGGAAACCAATATGATAAACGGACAATATGAAGTGGCAAGGAAGTATCTTCAACTATTGGAAAAGACTATCTTCTATCGTCCGTGGGCTGAGAAGACGTTGGCATTGTTGCATAATCCGCAACAAATAAACCAGCATCCCGTTTACGGATGGTTGAGAAAGGTACGATTGCAGGATGATTTCTTGTTCAGCGAAGATGAGGTGGATAAGATATGCGGTCAATTGTTCATGCACAATACGAAGAATGCCATGGCCATGCAATATTTGTTAATGACTCCGTTGCTTGATCGTGACCTCAATCGTTTTATGCAATATTTACAAGTGGTTCAGGAGAAAGTAAGGTATAATCCTCGCGTTTGCCAAGAAGCGGTATGCTTGGCATTTGCGCAACGCAATCAACAACCGCCACAAGGTGCTGTCAATCAGATGATATTGCGCAATTTCAGTGAGTTTGTTCAAGCTTATGGAGCTCAACAAAATCCAGCTGCATTAAGTCGGTTTAAGCAATCTACTTGGTATTATTTAATGGTGGGAGAGTAGTGTCATGAAAAGGATTATATATTTGATTGGTTTTTTTCTGGTGTTGGTATCTTGTCAACATACCGTTAAAGATGCAGTCGTGGTAAAAGAATATCCCAAGATTTATCCCGATTACATTGGGGTGACGATTCCCGTGAACATTGCACCGTTGAATTTCAATTTTGTCGGTGGGGATTTAGCTCGAATGGATGTCGTGGTAAAAGGTAGCAAAGACGGTGAACTACATGTTCAGGGTAAAGAGGCATCGTTTGACATTGATGAATGGCACGAATTGGTTGCACAAAACAAGGGTGGACAATTGAATGTGACCGTTTGTGTTGAGATAGATGGCAAATGGACTCAATACAAAGATTTCCCAATCTATGTCAGCAATCATCCACTTGATGAATGGGGACTCACTTACCGACGTATAGCACCTGGATATGAGGTGTATAGCAGTATGGGACTTTATCAACGAGACTTGTCTAATTTTGATGAATTTGCCATTATCGAGAATACGCATGTGCCTGGAATGTGTGTGAATTGTCATACTGCCCAACAGACTGACCCTTCACGCTTTGTCTTTCATGTGAGGGGTAATCATGGGGCAACCATGTTTCAGATAGATGGCAATCGAGAATGGTTGAAAGCTAAAAATGACTTACTGGGCGGTTCGATGGTTTATCCTTATTGGCATCCTACAGGAAAGTATTGTGCCTTCTCTACCAATCAGACAAGGCAAGGCTTCCACGTTGTTCCCAATGAACGGATAGAGGTATTCGATCTTTCTTCCGACGTATTTGTTTACAATCCCGTAACGCATGAGATAATAACAGATTCGCTTCTATCCACTAAAGATTGGTCTGAGAATACGCCAGTCTTTTCACCAGATGGCAAAACCTTATATTACATGACGTGTTACCAACGAGAGTACCCACTGCAATATAAAGATGAAAAGTATAATCTGTGTAAGATAGACTTTGACCCCGAAACAGGAAAGTTTGGTGAGAAGGTCGATACGATATTCAATGCCGTCAATATGGGTAAGAGTCTCACATGGCCACGACCGTCGTATGATGGTAAATACATCCTTTTCACACTCATTGACTATGGTTATTTCTCTATTTGGCACAATGAGAGCGAACAGTGGTTGCTTGATTTGAAAACGGGAGAGGCAAGAAATCTGAAGGAAATCAATAGTCCAAAAGCAGATAGTTATCACAATTGGAATGTGAATAGTCATTGGATAGTCTTCACTAGTAGGCGTGATGATGGACTTTATTCCCGTCTTTATCTGACTTCGGTAGATGATAATGGCCATTTCACCAAACCATTCCTACTGCCTCAACGTCACCCATCGGATTATTACTCAACGTCGCTCTACTCATATAACACACCTGATTTCACGAAGTCAAAGGTGGATTTCGATGCTTATCATGCAGCAAAGGAAATCATGAGTGACAAGAGGGTGGAAACGAATGTAAGAAGTGAGCAATAAAGTTAATAAACTGTTAAGTTTTAATTACTGCATTTAAAAATCTGCGTTACAAAATGAATTAATCTAATGATTATTTTTTGCTTAAAATAAAAATGATTACTTTTGTAGTCGGGACATGTAGTATAATCAAAAAATATTAATCAATTATGAGAAAAATTGTTTTATCAGTAGTAATAGCTTTGTTTGGGTTGCTTTCGGTACAAGCAAGTAATTATACAAAACTTACATTTCAACAAGTTGATGGCACTAAGCAATCGGTAGATTTACAATCGTTGGTGTTTACGTTCTCTGACGGCCAATTGTTGGCAACTAACGAGAAAGGCGACCAGTCTTTCGCTTTACGCAATCTGGCAAAGATGTATTTCTCCACGTCGTCTATCATCGGAGACGTGAACCGTGATGGTTATGTCAATATTAGTGATGTTATTTGCATCATCAATTATATATTAAATGGAGATGGTAGTAATATTGACTTGGAAGCGGCTGAGTTGAATGGCGATGGCACAATTAATATCTCCGATGCAACCAAGTTGATAAATATGATATTACAATAAATATCAATCGCTATCTACTTTGATAGTTGAGAAAGTAAAACATATGAACTTAGATAATAACTTTTTCAAATAACCTAAATTTTATTCAAATGGCTAACAGATTTATTTTAAACGAAGTTTCTTATTTTGGACCAGGCGCACGCAAGGAGTTGCCTGGCGTAGTGGCACGTCTTGGATTCAAGAAAGCATTGGTAGTAACCGATAAAGGTCTTATTAAGTTTGGTGTTGCCAAACAAGTGACTGATGTAATGGATGAGGCAGGTATCGCTTACGAGATTTTCAGTGAAGTGAAACCCAATCCTACAGTAACCAATGTAAAAGATGGAATTGAGGCTTGCAAGAAGGCAGAGGCAGACTTCATTGTGGCTATCGGTGGAGGTTCTGCTATGGATACAGCTAAAGGTATTGGTATCGTAGTTCGTAATCCTGAGTTCTCAGACATCGTTTCTTTGGAAGGCGTAGCTGACACGAAGAATAAGTCTCTGCCAATTATCGCCTTGCCTACAACGGCTGGAACGGCAGCAGAGACCACTATTAATTATGTGATTATCGATGAGACACGTCAAGCAAAGATGGTTTGCGTTGACCCTAACGATATTCCATGTGTGGCAATCATTGACGCAGAGTTGATGTATTCATTGCCTAAGAGTCTCACGGCTGCTACTGGTATGGATGCAATGACTCACGCTATCGAGGGATTGATTACCAAGGCTGCATGGGAATTGTCTGATATGTTTGAGATTAAGGCTATCGAGATGATTTACAAGTATCTCCCCATTGCCGTAGATGAACCCACTAATCCTGTAGGTCGTGATGGTATGGCTGTTGCTCAATACGTAGCAGGAATGGCATTCTCAAACGTTGGTCTCGGTGTTGACCATGGTATGGCTCACCCATTGTCAGCTTTGCATGACATTCCTCACGGAGTGGCTTGTGCCATGTTGCTTCCCACGGTGATGCGTTTCAATGCTCCCGCAGCTAAGGCTAAGTATGTAGACATTGCTAAGGCTTGTGGCGTTTATAAGGATGGAATGACCGTTGATGAGGCTGCTGATGCAGCATGTGAGGCTATCGCAGACTTGAGTCGTCGCGTTGGTATTCCTGAGCATCTTACAGAACTTGGCATTACAGAGAAAGATATTGATGCATTGGCTGACCAAGCTATTGCTGATGTTTGTACACCTGGAAACCCACGTGAGGTGACTCGTGACGACATCGTGGCTCTCTATAAGCAGATTCTCTAAGCCTTTTTCCTATTTCCATGTGGCTTGTAGTTTTCTACAAGTCGCATGGAATTTTAATAACCCTTAAGTTTAAAATATAATACTATGAATGAACCAATTGCATTTAATACAAAAGATGTCATGGAAAAGATTATCAAGGTCCGTGGCATGGATGTTCTACTTGATAGAGACGTAGCGGAACTTTATGGGGTAGAGACTAAACGAGTAAACGAAGCATTAAAAAACAATCCTGAAAAGTTTCCTGAAGGGTATGTGTTGACACTCCATGATGATGAAACTTGTAAACTGGTCGAAAATTTCGACCGGTTCGATAAAATGAAACATTCAGGGGTTAATCCTCATGCTTTTACTGAGCGTGGACTATATATGTTAGCAACTATTCTTAAAAGCAAACGTGCAACCACGACAACACTCGCTATCATTGACTCCTTTGTCAAATTGCGTGAGATTTCACGCAATATCATGGCTCTCCATGAAGAGCAAAACCAAGAAAGACAAAAGAGTTTAGTGCAACGAATAGGTGAATTGATGAACGACCTTCTGGTAGAGGATGGTGGGACAACTCAAACAGAAAGTACCATAGAACTAAACCTCATGGCGGTCAAGTTTAAACATACCGTGAAGCGAACAAAGAAAAAGCCAGAATGTTAGTAAAAACCATAGGTTTGTATGTTACAAAGCATATCTTTAGGCAATGTAAACGATAGGTCTGTACGTTACAAACGATAGGTCTGTACATCACAAACGATAGCTCTGTAAGCTACAAATGAATGGTTTGTACAATAGAAATCATTACTACAGATTTCTCAAATTGACTTTCTGGACATAAGTGTTTTCATTTCACCAAATGTTTCTTAATCCACTCCATTTGTCCATAGTTGGTTTCGGTGCTTGTCCAATGCTCGTTGATTGGGGTGATCAGTGATTCTTTAGGAGCGGTAATGAGATTCCATACGATGTATGATGTTGTTGGAGGACAGACATTGTCGTTAAAACCCCATGTGAGATATGTGGGACAAGTGAGTCGACGAGCAAAATTCACCACGTCGTAATATTGCATGGTATTTACTTTTTGTGGAGTCAGCATGTCGTTGGTACGATTGAAATGGGGATAGCCACCTGCGCGGTTATCTAAGTATCCAGCCATGTCGCTTAAAGCTGGATGATTGGCAACGCAAGCCGTTACGCGATTGTCAAGTGCTGCAGTGATAATGGACAATGCTCCTCCTTGACTTCCACCTTGAACGATGACGTTTTTACCATCCCATTCGGGTAATGAAGTTAGATAGTCTATGCAACGAACACATGCTACGTAGACATGTTTCATGTAATAGTTATCGCGATTGTCAAGACCGTTGTTGAGATATTCGTTTCCGTCGGAAAATGCAGCGCTGATTTCCTTGAAGGTTTCTGTGCTCAGTTCTGGATGAAGTCCATGAATCTCAATCTCCAGACGAATGAAACCATTCTGCGCATAGTATGTATTACACATAGGCTCCTTGATGGTTTTGATACCTGCTCCAGGAGGACAGAGCACAACGGGATATCTTCCTTCTTTCTTAGGCTTTGTCAAATATCCGTAAACGCTATGATGTTTGTCTGTCTTGATTTTCAGGAGATAGCAATCAAACTCGTCGGTTGTGTACTTATCTACTTTCTCGCATGTTACGGATAATGGTGTCTTTCTCGCTTCTACCAAGTTGTTTTTCCAGAAATCATCAAAATCAGATGGATTCTTCGTGTATGGTTTTAGTTGTTCGGGAGAGAACCCCACCTTCACGTGATGGTTGTATTTCTTGTCATTGACGGTGGCAGACAATCGTAGGTCGAGAAACCCTGCGCTTTTCATTGTACCCATATTGATAGTGGCACGTCCGTTTTTCAACGTTACTTTTCCCTTTTGGGTAGATGGCATCATGTCGGGACCTATTTCATAACTTACCTCTACGTCTTGTGGAATGCCATAGAGATAGAATCCAACATCTACTTTCGCTTTCTCGCCAGTATGGTAAAGCCAATCTGCATGGTCGGGAACGGTTATCCAAAGGTCGTTACTACGATAGGGATAGTTTTCTGCTATTGCCTTGTCGCAGAAAAATGATAAAGCGATGATGATGGACAATAACAATGTCTTCAAATTCTCTCTCATATTTTTTTGATTTATTTAGATGTAGTTTATTTATGGTTACAAAATTACTTGTATTTCATAGAAATCATGGGTAAAAAACAATCAAAAATGGTGGATAATTATGTTTCTGTAGTATTTTTGATACAAAATACCATGTCTTAAGGGAAAAGTATGCGTTTGTCGTATTGGATATGGAAAAAGAAAGGGATGCTTTAGTTGCATCCCTCTCTTTGGTTTTATTCTTGCTTGAAACCATAACCGTTAGTGAATCCACCGTTGCTCATCACGTTAGGAGTGAATGGCCAATAGTGGATAGGTGCAGTTTCATAATCATAGTCATAGAACAAATACTTATAGTATTCGTCGGCATTGTTAAGGAGTGTCTGTCCCCAATCCACAGCCTTATAACCATCAGCTAAGAGTGCAGATACCTCTGCGTCAGACAAACGGGTAAACAATCCCTGGATAGCCAAGTTGGTCAGGGTGTTGCCTTTGTAATCCAATCCGTAAGATGCCCAGTCGTCGTTAACACCACGCCAACTTGGATAGAGGATAGGATCATTTTCACTGCCAGCAGGACATTGAGCGGTGAGACGGTGTCCCTTGATAGCCTTTGCGTCAACCATCTTGGTGTAGATTTGGTTAGAGATGATGTTGCCATTGTCGAATTGATAGTAACCATTGGCAGCTAATCCGTCAAGCATCTTCTTTGTCAAATCCTTTACAGCCTTGATCTTCTTTCCGATAAGACCCGTACGGATGAGTACTTCACGACGGTCACCTTCACCAGCGAACTCAAATCCACGTTCGTCGATGATAGCCTCTAACAAAGAACCTTCCTTTGCGATGAATCCCTCAACATTGGCTTTGCCAGCGGGGAAAGCACGTTCACGAATGATGGAGAGATACTTCTTAGCTTCACCTTCGTTACCTAACATGGCACATGCCTCAGCATATCCGAGATAGATTTCAGATAGACGCATATAAGGTCCATTGATACCAGACTTACGTTGGTTGGCTGTCCATACCTTGGTTTGGCGGTTCTCATCCCACTTGTTGAATGAAATACCACCGCCCTTGCCTTGTGAACCTGGGTTGAATGGAAGCAAGATCTCTGTACCATCACCACCATTGCTGGCAGTTACTGTACAAGAAACGTCACGACGCATGTCGTTAGGATCAAACATTCCATAATAGAACGCAGGATTGATACGACCTTGACCATAGTTTTTGCAAGGATAGTTGTTCTTGCTACCACCAGTAGTCGGACGACCGAAAGAGTAGGGACGTGCATCGTTTCCACCACCTTGTGCAATAGATACCTCATAGATAGATTCATCAGCGAAACCATCATCGTCCATGTGCATCTGCTGGAAGAAGTATTGATAAGGATTGTTATATACACGACCATTGTCAGCCTTACGTGGGTCAGTGGTGTGGAAAATGGCAGTTCCTGGGTTGTCGATAACAGCCTTGAAATACTGTTGTGCCAACTGATAATACTTAATATAGTCGGTACGACGACCGTAAGAAGCATTGTTGTTGTCCTTACCCATCTTCTCGAAGGTCAATGGGTTGCCTTCACCATCCGTACGGGTGATGTCGTTACGACGGATTTGATAACCACCAGCTTCCAAGGCGATACGTCCAATCAAACCTTCAACATATGTACGAGAGAAGTAATTCTTACCAGTAATTCCAGGAATGGAACCAACACGGAACATCAAAGGAGCTGCTTGTACGAGTTCTTTCAAAATAACGTCATAAATAGAATCACGTCCGCAAAGCAATCCAGAGTCTGTAGCCTTACCACTGAGGTAAGGAACGTCACCGAAGTATTTCAGCAACTCACGATAAGCGGTAGCTTTCAAAGCAACAGCTTCACCATAGAGTTGTCCCATAGTACTTTCTACGCCAGCCTTCACCATCTCTTCAAAACCATCTGATTGTTGGGTGGCTTGTACCACGATATTGGCTTTGTTAATGATAGCATAAAGAGCTGCATATGTATCATCTTCCTTTTGATAACTCAACAATGCATATTCGCCTGCATACTTACCGTTCTGATAGAAGCATTCAGGATAGTGACGACCAGGTTGAGCGGTAAAGCCTTCAGGATGACGCTCGATATCAGAACCGGCAACATCGGCTGCATAGAACAAACCATCACCGAACACCTTGTTTTGTGCTGCGTTAATCCAGTCAGCGTATGCACCTTCAAGGGCAGCACGAGCGGTTTCGCTTGTTGAGAATACAAAAGCGGCATCAGTCTTTGATGGAGAGTCGGTCTCCAGATAATCGCTACAAGAAGTTGTCAATGCTAAAACTCCTGCTGCGCATAATGTAGAATATAATATCTTTTTCATATTTTTCTTTCCTCCCATAAATTAGAATGCAACATTAAGACCAAATGTATAGGTGCGAGCACGTGGATAAGAGTTCCAGTCATAGTTAGGAACGGGGAATCCATCCTGACCGCCAGGACGCGTGTTCACGTCTGGGTCTATGCCATTGTATCCTGTAATGCAGAAGAGATTACCACCAGTGAAGTAAACGCGAAGGTTGCTGATACCAACTTTCTTGGTCAGTTCCTTTGGTAAAGTATAACCAATGGTAAGTGTGTTCAAGCGAAGGTAAGAAGCGTCTTCGATGAATTCAGAAGATACCATACCGTATTCGCAATAAGGCAAAGCATGTTTTGCACCTGCGTTGAGTGAAGCAAGGGCGGCCGGGTCGGTAACGGCATAGAGATTACCGTTAGCGTCTACGTCGTACATCTTCCAACAATCATTGACAAATGCCAAACGGTTCCAACCATAACTGGTATTCTTGTTACCCATCATAGAGTGCATGGCGTTTGCGTTGTAAACATCGCCACCGATTTGATAGGTGAAACCAACAGAAGCGTCAAAGCCCTTATAGCTGGCATTGAAGTTGAAACCACCAGTGTGTTTTGGCATGGTGTGACCGATTACGCAAGCATCGTCTTCAGTAACAGTACCATTTCCATCGGTATCTTCAAACTTCATAACACCTGGGAATGCGATTTGTCCTTCAGGCAAATTGTAGGGCTTGTAACCAGAGTAGTTTACTACACCTTTGATGTCGGGAACGCCTGCCTTCAAAGTCCATACGCCATTCACGACGTCGAAATCTTCTACTCTATAGAAACCAGCGGACTTATATCCGAAGATAGTTCCAACAGGTTCGCCAGTACGGATGATATAGTCGTTGTAAGGACGTTTCATAGAAGAACCCCAGTTGGTGTGGGTATCTGCATTTACGCCTTCACGTACTTTTTCCACCTTATTCTTATTATAATTATAGGTGGCGTTTACGCTGAGGTTAAAGTCTTTTGAACGAACGATTTCATAGAATACGGAAAGTTCAAGACCCTTGTTGGATGTTTCGCCAACATTCTGGTATTGATAGCTATGACCAGTAGTCTCGGCTACAGGCACTTTCATCAAGATGTCCTTGGTGGTATTCCAATATGCTTCGATACTACCACGCAACTTACCATTCCAGAAACTATAGTCGATACCGAGGTTACGGGAAATGGTAGTCTCCCATTTCAAGTCAGGATTGGCAAGGATTGCACCTGGCTTGAACGTTACGGTACGCTTGTCACCATTCCAAGTGATTTCTGGTTCCCAATATTCTTTCCAGAGACTGGCATCAATGGCATCGTTACCAGAAGTACCGTAAGAAAGACGGAGCTTCAAGTTGTCGAGCCAACTGCGTGTGTTAGCCATGAAAGGCTCGTCAGAGATACGCCAACCGAATGCTGCTGATGGGAAATATCCCCAATGCTTGTTAGGAGCGAAGTTAGAACTACCATCGGCACGGAACGTAGCGGTGAAGAGATAGCGTCCTAAGAAATCGTAGTTAACACGACCGAACCAAGACAACGTGTGCTTGGGTTCGCCGATAGTATTATAGAAGTCAGAAGTACGTTTGGTTTGGTCATAGAAGTCATCCTTCATGTTGTACATCTGAATCAAACCGAATGCACGATCCATGTCAAATTCTGATGGGAAACCTGCACCTGTTATTCTGCTTGAGTTAGACTTGCTTGCCAACACTTCATTACCAGCGAGGAATGACAGACTATGGTCTTCGCCAAGTCCTTGAACTTCATAGTTCAATGTGGTTGCCCAACGTACGCTATAACCATTGCCCTTCGTGAGTTGTGCTTGGTTGTATGGATTGGTAGACTTACCGCCATCCCAATATCTTGTCTCACTCCAGTTGCGACCTAATGAAAGTTCAGTCTTTGCGGTCAAACCGTCGATAACTTTCCAAGTCAGCACACCCATACCACGCAGACGTTGACGCTTGGTGATGTTGGTGTAGTTATCAATGATATTAAGTGGATTGAAGTTTTCTTCCACACTTGAGCTACCCATAGAAAGCAGTGATGAATTGTCCTTTCCTAATGGTTTGTCGATTGGACGATAGCCATAAACGGAGTTACCTGATGCATAGTCGAAGTTGGTTCCCTCGAATGTCATCTCGCTATAGCGGATGTCAGCATCGAATGTCAAGTTCTTCGTAATCTTCTGTGAAATCTTTGCATTTCCGTTCCAACGCTTGAAACCAGACTTGATGCGTACACCATCATCGGTCAAGTAGTTTACGGTAGCATAATACTTGGTGTTTTGGTTACCGCCAGAGAGTGATAAGTCATGGTTCCAAGAACCAGCGGTGCGCATTACATCATCTACATAGTTATGTACGCCTACGTTCTTATAATCATTGAGATGGTTGCCAAATTGTGAGCCTAATCCGAAGTATTCAGCAATACCGTCTTCCTCGTTCATGCCGTAAGCCGTAGCATAACTCCAGTTGTGAAGTACATAGTGGTAAGCATCCATTACGTCAAGAGCTTTGGGAGACTTCTTGATTTGGTAATAAACATTATACTTAACCTTGGCTTTTCCGTCACCTTTCGAACCTTTGGTGGTAACGAGGATTACACCGTTTGCACCACGTGCACCATAGATAGCGGTAGAAGCACCGTCTTTCAAAACGTCGATGCTCTCGATGTTGTCGGCAGGAATGTCGCTGATGTCGCTAACCTGCACACCGTCTACGATGTAAAGAGGTTCGTTGGATTGGGTGATAGAACCACCACCACGTACACGGATAGACATTGTTGCACCAGGACGACCGTCTTGTGATACGACGCTAACACCTGGCAATTGTCCTTGCAATGCTTGTGCTACGTTAGAAACAGGATTAGCGGCCAACTTGTCACCGCTAACTGATGCAACGGCACCAGTCAAATCCTTACGTTTCATCGTTCCGTAACCGATAACAACCACGTCTTCCAATGTGGTATTGTCCTCGTTAAGAACAACGTTCAGAGAAGAAGAGTCTCCTACTTTTACCGTCTTTGTCTGATAGCCAACGTAAGAGAACGTCAATTGAGCGGATGAAGGTACTGAAGGGATGGAGTAATTTCCGTCCAAGTCAGTTACGGCACCAGTGGAGGTTCCCTTAATCATCACGCTAACACCAATCAAAGGTTCGCCAGAAGCATCCTTTACATTACCTGTAACAGTTTTCTGGGCGAAACTCACCAACCCCAGCATACAAAATGCTAAGGCTAAAGAAAATCGTTTGATTTTTAGGTTCATGGAAATATTAATTAATGATACAAATAGTTTGTTTGCGTGCAAAGTTAAATAAAATTATTTAATCTCAAATTATATTTCCTGTTAAAAGTGAGTTTTTATAGTAATTTTTCTTTATTATTTGGCTTTATGCTCTATTTTATATTCGGTTGGAGTCATTCCCATGTCTGCCTTGAAGCATTTACCGAAGTATTTTGGATCGGAAAAACCACAACTGTAGGCAACATCGTTTACCGACATTCCCGTTGCCAACATCTTGCAGGCTTTCCTGATTCTCGCTTCGCGGATGAAGTCGAGTGGGGTAACGCCAAGCAATGATTTCATCTTTCGATTCAATCCTGACCTACTGGTTGCCGTGGCTTCAGCCATATCACCAATATTGATGTTAGGGTCGCCGATGTGTTCTTCTATAAACTTCATCGCTCTTTTCATGAACGCTTCATCTTCTGGCTTGATGGTGATGGTTGGTTCGGTTGGTGTTTCTTCTGTTGTCAATTCCTCGTTTTTAGCTTTGTATTCCTCATGGTTGAGCAAGGCAAGATAGGCTTCGTGTGTTTCCTTTTGTTTCTTGTTCAACTCGGAAATATGTCGATGTGTACGTAGAATGGCGTACATTACCAAGGCGATAAGTAATATATAGAGTATTTTTGCCCATGTGGTTTCCCAGAAAGTGGGTTTCACGATGATGGTCAACGTGCGTGTGTTGTCCACCCAAACACCATCGCTGTTGGTAGAACGAATCCTCAATAGGTGTGTTCCAGGTCGTAAATCCAAGAACGTAGCTGAATGTGTCTTTTCTATGTAGTTCCATGCTCCTTCTTCGTTGCCCATAAGGAAGGCGTAATGAATGTCGTCATTCCCCGCATAATCGAGTGCGGAGAAGTTGATGGTAACATTTCGTTCATGGGAAGATAGTATTAAGGTGTCGAGTGCATTGACGGCATGGTTGGGCTTGTTGTTTTCCACGGAGATGGAAGTCAATGCGATGGAAGGAACGAATCCACTCTTTTTCAGCGAACTTGGCATAATGGTAAACGCACCGTCTTGTAATCCGAAAATGCGTCTGCCATCTGGCAGGAGCATGGGCACTGCATCTGAGAAGCGAAACCTTTCATGAAAGAAAGAAGTACCGAAACCCTCTGAATAATTATCGTCTGGACGCAACGTAATCAATTGATTGCTGCTTACGATGAGTAAATGGTTTCCGTCTTCAATGGCAGAAAGTGTAATGTCGGAAGGCAAACCTGTCGTAGTGTCGAAATGCTTGAATTCCAATTCGTCTTGTAGTAAGTCTTCTGATACGATTTGGTTGATGCCTCCGCTTTCCGTACATACGAAAATGCGGTGCTTGCTATCCTCCGTCACAAACATTGTGGCATTGTTGCTGAGGCTCGTACTTCGGTGTGCATTGCGCGTATGCAATTTGAAAGTGATTTGTCTGATGTCTTTTTTCGATACGTCGGCAACGATTAATCCTGTGGTAGATGGAGCAAGTAAGATTCCTTTCTCAGTTATCAGTATTTGTCTTGTTCTCGCACCATTGTCTTTGGGATATTTCAATCCGTTGTCCATGTGTACGAATTGGATATCACGTTCTTGTGGGTGTTCAACGCAAGCTATTCCCTTGCTAAACGTGGCTACCCAAAGACGCCCTAATTGGTCGGTTGCAGAATAGTATAAGTCGTTGTTAGGTAGGCTGTTTGGATTTCCTTCTTTATGTTTGAATTGCTCTACGGAAAACGTTCCATTGCTCGTTTCACGCAACCTAAAGAGTCCGTTAGGTTTACTGCACAACCAATAAGTGCCTTCTTTGTCTTGGTAAATATGGTATATAGGTGAGCCAAACGATGTATATGCGCGTTGTAAACACCCTCTTTGGCTCATGTATCCAATAAGGTTGTTGTTTTTGTCGTAAAGTCTGATGGTGGCATCATTGCGGGTGGTAATCCAATAACGTCCTTTTTGGTCAAGAAAGAAGCAACGTGTTTGCGTGGCCTTCTCTTGTGGGAAGGGCGTATAAGGCTTTTGGGTAAACGTAAACTTGTAAGCTCCATATTCGCTACGCATCCAAACGTTGCCTTCCTTATCGGTAAGACTATAGTACAACGATGGCTTGGGTTCGATGTTGGGATGATAGGACACCCATGTGTTACTGCCTTTTTCTTGATAGCGGATAGTACCGTCGCGAAAGATTTGCCACGTTACACCCCACTTATCTTGGTGAGAAATGGGATGGGCTTCTGAAAATTGGGCTTGGGCTTTTTGCGAGCGTCTCGTAAACATAGCCATCATCTCTTTTTCTTTTTGAGGTGAAAGCGATTGATATTTGCATGTGCGAATGTCGAACAGGAAAACACGGTCGTCGTATTGGCACAAGAGATTGCCATCATTATCTAATAAGATGTCGCGAATACGGTCGGAAGGCATGTCTATACCATCGCCAGCCTTTGACTTGAAATATTCGAACTCATAACCGTCGAAGCGATTGAGTCCATTCCACGTGGCAAACCAAATCATTCCTTGCTTGTCCTGAACGATTTGCGTGGCGTTCCATTGTGCCAAGCCAGAAAACTCATCGTAGTGGGTGACATGACAAATAGGTTCACCTGCTTGAAGGGTAATAGGCAACAAGCATGCGATAATGGCTATTAGCAATGTCTTCGTTTTCATCGTTGACCGTAGTTGTTAGGTTTACGATGCAAAGATAAACATTTTTTTCTTGACTCCATTCGCTTTATGTAGGTTTTTCTATCTTATTTTATGCAAAGGGTAACGTTTTACGTTTGCTTACCTTTAATAAAATAGATGCAAAAAAGATGAAGAATCACCAAAATGGGCTTTTCCATCTTCGTGATTCTTCATCTTGAAATCATATCTGTATGATTTACAGGTTCGGATTAATCTTGCTCCACTCTGCAATTGGCGGAACGATGTTCAAAGTAACGAGTTCGTCACGCATCTTGCAAAGGTGTTCGTAAGAAGCATCGAGCTTGGCATTCTCTTCGGGAGTACCTTGGGGAACTTCGAAGTGTGCACCATTCTCGTCGAGCGTAGTTTTCATGGCCATCATGATGTGGTCGTACTTGTCGGTCTTTACGTATGTACCTACTGGGAAACGGAATGGTTCGCCTCCCATTGCGGAGCGAATCATCTCAACGCTGAGGTAAGATGGGCTTTGGAAAGAACTACGTCCGCGCAACTTGATGATGGCTGCGCCACCTTGCGTAACGTCTTTCTTCATTTGTTCCCATTCTGCTTCGGGGAATTCGTCTGTGCCGATGATGTCAGTCAATTTGCGACCTGCAATCTCTACATGACTTCCGAATACGGCCATTTGCTCACCGTGTCCGCCGTATGTAGCACAACCAGTGATTTGGGTTTGCATCACGCCGAACTTCTTGGCGAGAGCTGATTGCAAACGAGTGGTGTCGAGACCTGCCAATGTGGTAACTTGTCCAGGTTTCAAACCAGAATAGAGTAATGTTACGAGACCTGTAAGGTCAGCAGGGTTAAAGATAATCACCACGTGCTTTACATCAGGACAATACTTCTTGATGTTCTGTCCTAATTCTTCAGCAATCTTGCAATTACCAGCCAATAGGTCTTCACGAGTCATACCTTCCTTACGAGGTGCACCACCACTTGAGATGATGTATTTAGCGTTGGTGTATGCCTCTTCAGCATTGGTGGTAGCCGTAATCTTCACGTCGCCAAATCCACTTTGGCGCATCTCTTCTGCTACTCCTTCAGGTGAAAAAACGTCATAAAGACAGATGTCGTCAGTCAGGCCCATCATCAAAGCGGTCTGAACCATGTTTGAACCAATCATGCCAGCAGCTCCGACGATGACCAGTTTGTCGTTAGTTAAAAATGCCATATCAATTTCGTTATAAATTATAATTCGTTTTTATTTCTGCAAAGTTACGAAAAAAGGATAGAAATGCAAAAAGAAAACTTGTTTTTTCTTTTCATTTAAATCGTCTACATAATTATAGTCATTAACTTTTCTTTCTTTTATATTACGAAATGAAAGCTTACACGAAAACATTTTGTATCAAAATAGCATTTATTTAATGTCTAAATGTTATTAAATCTGAAATTTTACGTTACATTTGTCAGTATCCAACAATTATCTATTAATTTTGCGAAATATTTTTATAAACTTTTTAAATTATATAATTTTATGAGAAAACAAATCTTTAAAATGGCCACGTTGGCAGTGGCATTGGCTGTGTTCAGCAGTCATGCTGCCATGGGACAACAAAAAAGTGATGAGAAAACCGATTGGATGAAGGATTTCACATCACGAATCACGTTCAATGGCTATGCACAAGGAGGTTACTCCTGGCAAGATGCCAACAGTAAAAATCGCAATGACTTTAATTTAAAGCGTACATTGCTCTGGGCGAAAGCCCGAATCACCGACCGTTGGTCGTTTCTTTTTATGCACGACTTCTCAAGTGTGGTGCAAGAGTTTTACACAGATTATCGACTCTCAAATGACAAATCCCTTACCGTGAGGGTCGGACAATTCAAACATTCTTATACTTTAGAGAATCCACTCTCGCCAACGATGCTGGAGTTGATAGACGTTTATTCGCAAGCCGTATTGTATTTGGCTGGCGAAGGACCAGACCCGTTGAACGGCGTGAATTATGGTAGGGATATGGGAGCCATGATTTACGGTGACGTTCTCAACGGTTATTTACATTACGAATTGGCGTTGATGAACGGACAAGGCATCAACAGACGTGATGGAAATAATAAGAAAGATGTAATAGCCAGATTAGACGTGCGCCCAATAGACGGGTTGCGAATCGTGGCAACAGCCCAAAAGGGAACGGGAAATGCCGTAGGAACGGCTGCTTGGAATCCTGAAATAAAGGTGGGCGATGACTATACTCGTGACAGGTATAGTGTTGGTGCAGAATATAAGACGGGACAATTTGCTCCTGGTAAATATAAGGAAGCTCGTCCTATCAGCCTTCGTGGTGAATGGTTGGGCGGTAAGGACGGAAAGGTTGGTAGCCGAGGTGGTTACTTGACTGCTTGCGTTCCGCTTACAAATGGTTGGGACATCGTGGCAAGTGGCGAAACGTTCAATCGCAATACGAGTGTGGATGGATGGACACAAACCAATGCAACCATTGGTTTTCAATATTGGTTTTATAAGAAATGCCGCTTTCAAGTGCAATACACTCGTTGCTTCTGTGGCGATCAAATAGGAAAAGACTATAACTGGTTGCAATCACAAATACAAGTAGCCTTCTAAAATACAAAACATTATGGTAATAAAGATTCTTTTAACATTGATATTTATCCTCGTCATGGTTGGCGTAGGTGTTTATTCACGCAAGCAAGCCCGTTCTGTTGATGGCTTCGTACTTGGTGGTCGTTCCGTTGGTCCTTGGCTTACGGCTTTTGCATACGGAACAAGTTATTTCTCTGCGGTGGTATTCGTAGGTTATGCAGGACAGTTTGGTTGGAAATATGGTCTATCCGCCACGTGGATTGGTGTGGGAAATGCCATTATCGGTTCGCTCTTGGCTTGGATTATGTTGGGAAGACGCACTAAATTGATGACACAACATATTGATAGTCGTACCATGCCAGATTTCTTTGGTACTCGTTTTGATAGCCAAGGTTTGCGCGTGGTGGCTTCCATTATTGCATTCGTGTTCCTTATTCCTTATACCGCAGGTGTTTATAAGGGAATCTCAACGCTATTTGAGATGGGATTCGGCATTCCATACGAGTATTGCGTAGTAATCATGGCTATTTTCACCGCTGTTTACGTAATCCTTGGAGGATATAAGGCTACTGCCATGAATGATTTCATTCAGGGTATTATCATGCTCTTTGGTATCGTGACGGTGATTGCCGTTGTGCTCAACTCACAAGGTGGATTGACATCTGCCATTCAAAAAATGGCTGAAATGCCCAGTGATACTGACGCTACGGTAAACGGAGGATTTGCTTCATGGTTTGGACCTGATCCATGGAACTTGTTAGGTGTCATTATCTTGACGTCTCTCGGTACGTGGGGATTGCCGCAGATGGTGGGTAAATTCTATTCCATTACCGATGAACAAGCCATTCACCGTGGCACCGTTATCTCTACGATTTTCGCATTCGTAGTAGCTGGTGGTTGCTACTTCTTGGGTGGATTCGGACGTTTGTTCGGAATGCCTCCAGTATTGCCCAACGGTCGTTTGGATTTCGATAGCATCGTTCCTTCCATGTTGGTAACATTGCCCGATTTCATCATTGCGTTGGTGGTATTGCTGGTGCTCTCTGCTTCCATGTCTACGTTGGCATCCTTGGTATTGACTTCTTCATCTACCATGACACTCGATTTGATTTATCGTGATAAGAAGTCGGCTCCTGGTGAGGTGGAAGAAGGAAGTATCGACGATTTGGTTGCCGAGAAGATTGAGCGTCGTAAGGTGGTTGTGATGCGCGTACTTATCGTATTCTTTATAGTTATTTCGTTGATGATAGCACTTAATCCTCCCACCTTTATTGCCCAACTCATGGGAATTTCTTGGGGAGCGTTGGCAGGTGCTTTCCTTGCTCCATTCATGATGGGCTTGTATTGGAGAAACACCACAACAGCATCAGTATGGGCTTGCTTCACATGGGGAGTAGGACTTACGGTTGTCAATATGTTGATTGGCAATCCCATCAATCCCATCAACTGTGGTGCTATTGCAATGGTTGGCGGTTTCGTTGTAGTATGGTTGGTGAGCCTCTTCACCAAGAAATTGCCACGCGATGCTGTGGATAAGATTTTTGAATGTTACGAGTAATCATTCTCGTCATTGTCAATAAGAATTGAAAAAGGGCTGAAACCGCGATGGAATCAGCCCTTTTTCATGTTTATTGAGATTTGGTTATTGACCCAAGATAATGCTACGAAACCAAAGCTTTATATGCTACAATCATTGACTTGTGTGTTACAAATGAATGGTTTACGGCATCCAAAGCTATGATTTACGTTGTCTAAACCTATGGTTATGCATCCAAAATGATTTGTTTGACTCAATCTTCTGACTTTTCCTGATTTCACTAGACACTTTTTCTCTTCATTAGCTGAAACAGTAGACAGTTGCTTCGTTGTCGTACTGAATCGATAGACACAAGCGAAA
>OMWI01000044.1 GCA_900314715.1 uncultured Prevotellaceae bacterium
AATCTTTACAAATCAAACAAATATTTTGATAGATTTGGTTAGATTTGTAAGATTTCTCGCCGTAGGCGACTGCCTCGGGATGTTATCACCACATTGATATAATATTTGCTTTTTTTTTGGTTATGTACGAAAGATTGTGTATTTTTGCAACCATAAGTACAATAAAAACCTAAGAATATGAGAAAGCTGTTATTATCATTACTTTCACTCGTCGTGATGCCAGTGCTGGCAGTGAATACTACGACAACCGTTACACAAGTGACAACTGCCGTGACATTGGGCGAAGACGTGGATTACCATATCACGTCGACTACGCCATTTACCACAACGGGAAGTATCGACATTACCAATATCGACCATGCCGTGGTTATATTAGACAACTTGCGCCCGTCGCTTGCCGCCAAGCAATTGGGATTTATCACCATCAATGGTGCAAAGGCCGTAAATGGCAGCAACTGTCAGGTGAAGATGTACAACAACGGAGCCATCATCTTCCCTTATCCCAGTTCGATGAAGCCGTTGACCGTCTATTCGGAAGAGAATTTCGGAGGCGAGTCGTGCAATGAGTTCGGATTGGAGAGTAGCGGTGGATTCATGAATACGTTGACGGCTGCCAAACTCAACAACCGCATCAAGAGCTTCAAGTTGAAGAGGGGATATATGGTGACATTTGCCATCGGCGAGAGCGGACGTGGCTATAGTCGTTGTTTCGTTGCCGACAAGGAAGACTTGGAACTGGCAACCCTTCCCAACATCTTGAAAGGCAGAATCTCCTCGTATCGCGTGTTTAAGTGGAACGACTTCAGCAAGAAAGGTCTTGCCAGTGACACGAGATATGATGCCACGCAAGCCCTTAACGTGCAAGCTTGCTACTCATGGGGAACGGGAGAAGACCGTGGGGCTGATTGTGAATGTGTGCCCAACCACATCTATGAGGATTGGCCTTCTGCTTCTGCTTGTGGAGCCGTTTCCTATTCTGCCCACATGAAGACCAACAATGAGCCTGGTAATAGTGCCGATGACCACCCACAATCGGTAGCTACGGTGTTAGACAACTGGCAAAACCTCATGCGCACGGGTATGCGCCTCTGCTCACCGTCTTCTCATGATGGTAGCTTGGGTTGGTTGCGCGAGTTTATGGACTCTATCGACGCTCGTGGTTGGCGTTGCGATATTCTCGACATGCATTGCTATTGGCCAGAGGGAAGTTTCGGAAACCTTTCAGGATGGTACAATAGTTACCGTCGCCCCATTTGGGTGTCTGAGTTTGTTTGGGGAGCATCGTGGAACAGCAACGGAGCGTTCGCGTCGGGCGTAACGGAACAAGACAACAAGGTGGCCATGACCAGAATCTTGAACAACCTGAACAATTGGAATTACGTGGAGCGTTACTTCTATTGGAATAGCGAGCGCGACCCGTCGAAAATCTATAAGAATAACGGTCAGCTCACGCCATTGGGCGAGTTCTATAGAGACATGAATACAGGACTTGGCTATCGTTCTGATTTGCAATATGTGCCCAGAGATACGAGAATGTCTCGTCCTACGGGCTTGAATATCGCCTTCAATCCCAGTACCACCATTGCCACGTTGAAATGGGAAGATGCCAATGGTGAGTTGAACGATTCCATGCTCATAGAGCGCAAGGTGGAGAAGGGTGCTTGGCAAGTGGTAGGACGTGTAGACGTGCTTGATGGCGCTGGCAGTTATACCTTCAAGGATACGGTGTCTACGCCAGGCAACTATTCTTATCGCGTACACACCATCTCGTATAGGAAAGACAACCGTTATTCCGACGAAGTGTATAATATCATCAGCGGTTCTGAATCATCAGGCAATGGTGACATTCAATTTGGAACCTTGAATGCCCTCTCTACCGATGAATCATACAATTACTTCTCCGCACCGTATCTCGACCAACCAGCCGTAGTGTATGGAAGCGTGACAAACCTCAATGCAAGGATTGCCTTGGTAGAGCGCGTGTATAGAGTATTCCAACAGAATTCACCGCAAGGAAAGGTATATACTTTCTTTAGGTCTAACCTCGAGTCTTTGCCTTTGTATACAGAGACGGAATACTACCAGAAGACATCACCAGAACTATCACCTTATATTATAGCTAAGTCGGGAACGGGCGCGATTGGCACGTTGCCATACGAGGCAGGTAACATCCCGTCTGTTGTCGTTGGCGATACGGCTACCTATACGTTTGCGCAACCCTTCGCACAGGCTCCCGTAGTGATGGCAACCCCCGTCTATTCCACGACGATGTACCCATTGATGTGGCGCGTCTTCGACATCACCCCAACGGGCTTCAAGATTGTGCTCCAACGCCAAAAGGGTAACGATGCGCTCAACAAGTCGCGCATTAAGGCAGACCTCTCTTTCTTTGCCATTGCCAAGGGAAGCGGTGTTGACGGAACGGGTAAGATGTTCACGGTAAGAGATACCCTTGTCTCGTTTACCAACTCCTCATCGCTCAAGAAATTGGAATACGGAGAAACATACACCAATCCAGTAGTGTTGGTACAGATGCAAACGCTCAACAAGAAAGTAGCTGCCATCTTGAGAACCCGTCCATACGGTCCCGAGAACGACAATATCCGCGTACGCTATCAAATAGACAATACCGATACTGATTTTACCGTTTCAACGAAAGACCCCGCAACGGAAACTATCGGAATGATTATCATCAGTGATGATCCCGATTACACGAGCAAGGTAGAATCCGTAAGACAAGTAGACGAGGGCGACCTGCATGTTTATCCATTGGTTGCCCATGAATCGCTTGGCGTTCGCGATGATGCAGCCACATCCGTAAGTCTCTATAACATGGGAGGTCAGCAAGTATTTACGGGCAGACTATCCAATGGCCAGGCTACCATCAACGTTTCATCCCTGCCACAAGGCATCTACATGGTTCGTACCAATGCTGGACATAGCATGAAGGTTACGAAAAAGTAGGTTTAAAACCATTCGTTAGTATGCTACAAACCATTCATTTGTACATTACAGACTATTGATTTGTATGCTACAAACGTATTGTTTATTACATACAAACGTATGGTTTGCATAGTCTAAAGCTATGGTTTGTGGCATTCAAAAGTATAAGTGATAAAAAACATTCGGGCAATAGTTGATTACTCAATCACAACTATTGCCCGAACGTTTTTATTTATTTCTAAAATCTTACCGAATTCCCTTCTTGATATAATTCTTTAATTCCTTTTTGGTGAACGTTCCTTTTTTGAATAGGAGTAAGGTCTTGAGTTTCAATCCATTCTTTGCCGTGGCTGAAGCGTTGATAGTCTTGGCTTCCTTGGCAACGGGATGAAGTCCTACGGTGTTGATAAACTCCACGTTGTTCCAACCTTCCAATGGAATGAATACTAATTCAAGTTCACCGTTGTTGATGATATACGCCTTGTATTTGTTGATGGAAAGGATGCGTTGCGTGATAACGAAGTTGTCTTTCTTTGGCAACGAATAATGGCCGAGACGAATGTCGGTGGAAGAGCCAATAGTGTTGATGACATCCTCGCGCAACATTCCGTCAGGTAATGGCGTGTCGGTAAGCGTCATGGTGAAATCCTTGTCGGCCTGTGGCCAAACGGTGCGTGTCATGGTGCCATTTTCAAAACTCTGAATGGTATATCTGCGCAAGGGATCCCATTTCCCGTCTTTGGTTTTCACCACATAGTTCATCGACACCTCGCCATTCTTGCCATCAGCCATCCACGGGAAAAGACTGTTGTAAGCCAAGCGGTTGTATTGTTCGCTGCCCCTGAACTTCTCTGACCATTGTGGAGAGATATCGTAGTCGCAATAAGCGCGGATTTCAGATGCCCCAGAGTTAGGATAGTTGGTCAAGAGGATTTTTGGTTTTGCATACCAGTGGTTGTATACATTACCCGTTTTCATCTCCTTCCAATCCCCCTCATTCTCCGTAGTGCTCCAATACTCATCATTCTCGGTGAGCAACAAGGGCAAGAAAGCTTTCGCACACCAATATACGGAACCACGACAACTATATCCCTGTAATACGGGGTCGAACAATCCGAACCATCCTGGTGTGGGAATGCCATCGGAATAAAGGAAATCGGGATTCTCGAGGAATTGCAATAGACAACCAGATGCTATTCTTCGCATCCAACCTAAATTGGCACTCTTACCGTCTACCCAAGGTAGGGGAGCGGTAGATGCAAAGCGATAGAGATTGGAACGTCCCCACATAATCATTCGTCCGTCGCGGTCGAACATATATGGATAGCTGGTGAACATTTCACGGTAGTTTTGTTCGAATTGAGCAGCCAGTTCGGGATAATATTTTTCTCCAAAGAACTTTGACCACAACTTACCGTACAATTGATAAGCCCACATAGAATAGTAATCATAATTGGGGTTGTCCCAATACCAGCCATCGCCACGATAATCGCCAATCAACAACTTGACATACTTCACTAACAACTCATCATTGATGGGATAACCCTTTGTCTTGAAGAACGACATGGGGAATACGTTGAAGAAACGCCAGTTTTGCGAGATGGTAGGACCGTCTGCATAACTCTCTATCATGGAATAGAGAGAATCGCGAACAGCTTGTGGAAGGGGATCCCAAACCACATCGCCACAGATAAAGAGAGAGATTCCCAAAGCGCCAAACTCAACCAAGTCTTGGCATGGACCTCTCTTGCCACGATGTCCGACAAACTGGATGCTCGTAGAATCAACGAGCAACGTGAGTTGTCTGCGATAATACTGAGCCAAGTTGATACCGTTGATTTCGATGTTGGGATTCTCGTGAATCAACGTGGAAGCCATGAACAACGTACGAGCCATTCCCTCAAGCGTGGCCCCTCTCACGCGACTTGCATTGGTTTCGTCTTTGGGATAGCATACGTCGCCCAGTCTTTGGAAATACATGGGGTCGTCAAGACTCTTAATATGACGGAATGCACCTTCAAGCAGATACTTGTCTGCTTCAATCCAATGCTTTCGAGTCATACCTGTGAACGGACTCTTTTGGTAGTCAGGGTTAGTAACCCTGAATACATTGTCGGCGGCAATGACAGGTAATAAATTCATTGCCATGAGGAATGATAGGATAAGGTTCTTTTTCATATTAAATATTAAATTATGTAGTCAAAATGAACAAATCAGTCAATAATTACGTATATTTGCAACAGTATAAACCAATAAACTTACGATATGAAAATCAAATCAAAGATGGCAGCGATTGTCTTGCTCTTGATGTCGGTGATGTTCCTGAACTCTTGCCAAACCAAGCAAAGTGCAGTCAACCAATTGGAAAAGTTCTCTTACGAACTACGCGACAATAGTGAATACTACAACTTGGAAGACTGGAAGAAAGCCGCCTATGATTTCCAGAAGATTCGCAAAAACCTCGACAAGCACGATTATAGCCCTGCTGAACGCAAACAGATTGGTGAGTTAGAGGGTAAGTGTGCGGGATATTTTGCATCAGGCGTGAAAAAGAAGGTGACTAACGGACTCTTGGGAATCGGTAGCGAAATCAAGGGAATGATTGAGGGCATTCTCAATTCGATAGCCGAGTAAGAGAGACCAGCAGAGGATTTATTGGATGAGATTGATGAGGTCGTCAATGACTTTTCCAATGTTCTTGCTGGTGGTGCTATCCGTATTCCTTCCCACTTCTTTCTTGATGATTCTACCCACAGAGTTGACTATTTCCTCTTGGATGTCCTTTTCCAAGCTTGGGCGGTCTCTGCGTGTAGAGTCTTGCGGTGTTGGCGCCAATTGCCCTTCCTCTTGGCTTTCCTCAATGTCGAATTTGATTTCAGGAATCTTCAACACGTCTTCTACAGACGGGAGATTCTCCTCCAAGTATTTTGCGATGTCGTCTTCATTGGCTGTAAATACCATTGATACCAAACCGTAAGATACCGTATGGGCTTTTTCCTTGAGGTTGACGCTACAAGTAGAGAACACCCCATAACTATGATAATCAAGCATGTCGTCAAGAATCTTGTCTGACACCTGATTGACAAACAACTTTCCCACCAAATTGATTCCCAAGCCGACTATACTATTGGAGTTGGTCGTTTGCTTGTTTAATGCCAATACAATCTTTTCTTTGATGGCATCTTTATGTTGCTGCTTATCGGGATTGGTAATGGCAAAGAAAATGATGAGCCCTAACAAGATAATCGCCGAGATAATCAAGCATCCGTGACTTTTGGAACTTTTCGGTTCGGGCTTTTCCGTAGCGTGTGAAAGTCTTGGAGGTACGTAGGGTGGGGGAACAGACTTGTCGTTGGTGTTGAAAAGAAAGTCTTTGAGTTCATCCACTTTTCCTGCTGGTGTCCAATCGCTCATTCCCTCTGCCCAAACGGGAGTGTCGGAGGTGATACCTTTGTCTTTCAATTCGTAAATCGAGAAAGGACCTTGTTGCTGTTTGTTTTCAATGATGAAATATTTCATAATGCAAAGGTTTTGTTTGGCGCAAAGATAGCAAAAAAAATGGTTAGTTAAAACTTTTTTCCCAACTTTACCATCAAAGAGGATGAAGATACGCTATATTTTGCATTTTTTAGATAGTAAGAAAGTGAGAAGCAAGAAGCAAGAGAATACCATTTTATGATATACGCTTACCCCCATTTTTCGTAAGGGAATTAAGATTGAATTGGCCATCTATCATCTGATGCCTACGGCATCTTCCATGCAAGCTTGGATTATCTAATATTGTTGTCAGCAAAACGGCGGACAACAATAATAATCTAACTATGTTTTTATAATCGGTTCTTTTCTTCATTACCAGCACCTGTACCTTTGTATTTGCTTCGAGTGGTGTTGAATTTGTAGCGGATGGTGGCAACAATCTTGCGACGGTCATAATAGTTTCCCTGCCATAACTGTACGTGATGGTTGTAAACCAAATTGCCGTCACGACTTCGGTTAAGCAGATCTTCGCCAGCCAATTTGATGCTCAAACGGTCGTGAAAGAAAGTCTTGACAAGGCTTATACCCAGAACGGTTTGGTGGTAATCAAGATAGATATTCTGATAATGCCCAGGGCCTTGATATCTGAAATTCAACTCCCCTGTCAAAGTCTTGCTGAAGCTGAAAGTATTGTTCGTCTGGCATATCAGCATCGGCTTGTTCAGGGAAATGCTTCCTGCCGTTGTTTCCATCGTGAACCATTGCTTGCCGAAACCCAATGACAACTGCGGATTCCAGATGCCAAACTTGGGCGCGAGTGACACAAAAGGCACGATCCGTTTCAGGCTGCTGATGTTCTTGTAGGTTACCAGCGTCACGTTGGAGTTGTCTATCTGCTCTATCCAATGTATAATCTGTCCGCGCTCATCAGAATAGTTGATTGATAATTGCAGAAACTTCCATATTCCTTGGATGGAAACGTTGTGGATGATGGAATTGTCGAGCAATGGATTACCCCGCTGCATACCGTAACGATTGAGGTAGAACACATCATTACTCAACTGGCGATAGGTGGGGCGTGTGGTCTTGGCTGAGTAGGCTATCTGTGCCATAACCTTTCCAAGCTGCTTGCCGAAGGATAGTGAGGGGTAGAGATTGCTATAACTTCGGCTCTGTCCTTCTATGAGATGGTCACTTTCATAGTAATCAAAGTTCACGTGTTCAAAGCGGAGCCCCATACGTAATTGGCCAATCTTTGGCATCTTTATCGAATATTCGGCATACGGACTGATGCTTTGCTCCTTCAGGGTGCTGAAGGTGGATACGACATAGTTCTGCGGATTAACATAGTCATCTTGTCGTTTGGTATTGATGTACTCTGCACCAAAGTCAAGCGAACCACCGAATAGCGGATAGGTCAGTGTTAGTTTTGATGCCAACATCCTGTTTCTCACCTTATTCTCCGCGTCAAGGATTCGGTCATCTTGTATCTGACAAGTTTCGGCAATCTTGCTTTGTTCGTCGTAGCCACTATGTAGATAATCGATATTCCAATCAATATCCAGTTTTCCTACTTTTCCAACGTAATAAGCATTGAGCTTATGGCGGGCTTTTCCTTTTGTCTTTTGATTGGTATAATTATGCCATTTGTCATAGAATTGTCCATTTGCCGTCACGTCGCTTGTCGTTGTAGCTGTAACGTCATGATTCGTGGGAAAAGCGTATTCATATTTTGTACCGAAAGTATGATGTTCACCCAACAAATAGTTGAAGCCGCCCTCAATACTATAGTCACGACTGATAGCATTCGACAGCATATCATTGCTTTGCTGCCATAATGTGTCGCTCTGAACCTTCTGAGTAAGTTCAGAATCCTGTAGGTATTTTCCCTTGCTGGCCCATAAGGAAGCGAATAAGTCAAGACCATTACTGCGGTAATTCATGTCGAGTGATGCGGCTTTCTGATTCTTGTGCCCTTGGCCAAAGCGTGCCCATGTATCTATGCTAAAGCCATCACCAGCCTTACGAACGGTCTTAATCTTAATAATCGCTCCCACCGTTGCATCATATTTTGCACCAGGATTGGTAATAAGTTCAATGTTTTTAATGTCAGTGGATTTTAGTTGTTCTAACTCTTTTTTGTTGCGCATCGGCCTTCCATTTATATAGATGATTGGAGTACCTTTGCCAAATACTTCATAATTTTCGTCTTTTGCTATAATGCCAGGTACGTGTTTCAGAACATCAGCAGCGGTTCCTATCTGACTGAGTGGAGTATTTTCTACGTTCGTAATAAATCCTTCATCGCCCATCTGATATTGGGGCACGTGACCTTTTACTGTTACACCTTTTAGCGTATAGTTGTCAAGTTGTAAACGTATTTTTCCCATATCAGATTTATTACAATATTGATATACGGTCTTGTAACCAATATAAGAAATACGAGCAATAACTTTGTTTTGTTCAATGGGAATGGCGAAATAACCGCTCTCGTTAGATACGCCACCGCTAAGTAGCGTGGAGTCTACGGGATTGAGAACGGCAATATTGGCAAACGCGATAGGCAGACCTTTTTCGTCAATGATGGTTCCCGTCAGATGTCGGTCAGTCTTGTGGGTACATTCAACGAAGATTTTCTTTCCTTCAGGATTGCTTGTATCGACAATCATGCTGATAGGATAAAAGCCTATCATCTGTTGAATGGCTTCGGGTAGTGTCTTTCGATTGATAGTGGTAGTTATACGGAAGTCCTCCAACTCGTTGTAGATGAACATGATAGTATAGTCGGTCTGCTGCTCGGCGAGTTGGTTAAGAGCATCGGCGATAGACACATTATTATAATTATAAGAGATACGTTTCTGAGCCTGCGTACTGACAGTCAGCAGTAGGGCAAGAAAGAGTAGTGTGAAATGTCTGTTCATGACTGCTGACGACTATTGTATGGTGATTTGTTTATCTTTTAGTGTGACGGTCAGACGCTCGAATTGGTTGAGGTCTCTGATTACTTGTTCGATGCTCTGTTGAGGATTCCATACGAAACGGAATCGGAGTTGTCGGACTTCGTCGTTGGCAAATATGACTTCTGTATCGTAATACGCGGCTATCTCTGGCAACATCTTCTCTAATGGAATGTTGTCGTAGATGACAGGTTGCACGGTGACGGTATCGTTGGCAAGTGTATCGGCAGTAACAATCTCTTGGCGCGGATTAGAAATCCGTGTTTCGTGAGTCGGGGATTTTATGTCCCCTCCAACGATGTTGTTCACGATTTGAATGGCAGCAAAGGCAATACCAGATATAAGTAGCATTCCGATGAATGATGCTGCTATCTTTCGAAATACAGAATAAGACTGCCTTGTTTGTTGTGCAGTAGCAAATTCTTCATTTTCTACGAATCGCTTCCATGCAGCATTCACATCGACGGACTCGTTATCTTGACGATGTCTACTGCTGCGCTTTGCTTCTACCATAAGACGGTAGACTTCGCGTGTATCTTTATCATGGTTGATGATACCCCTGATTTCCTGTTCGGTGTATGCATCTGGATTGTCGAGCATTTCCAGTAGTTGATGGATTTTTTCGTTTGTCGTTTCCATTGTTGTTGTCGTTTTAATGATTCTCGAAGTAATGTCTGATTCGCTGAATGCTTTGCATGAGATATTTATAGGTGGTATTCGGGTTCAAACCAAGCCGTTTGGCAATCTCACCTATGGTCAGGTCATCATCGAAACGGAGGTGGAAGATACTCCGATGCGGTTCTTTCAGTTGCTCGTCAACGAAAGATGAGATGTCGTCGAGCCATTCCAATCGCTTTTCAATCGCTTGTTGGTCCGTTTCATCGTATACAGGTAAAAGATTCTTTACTTTATCGTGCAGTTGCATCTGTCGAATTCTGTTTAGGCAGGCATGGCGTACAGCTGTCAGTAAATAACCGTCATTCTTGGGTAGAATGTCGCTATCTGCAACATGCAAGAAGATGTCCTGAACAATGTCCTCAGCTTCCTTGTCATCTCCTAACAAAACCTTGGCCAGATGAATCATCTTGTTATAGTTCTGGCGGAAAAGCTGTTCCAATATTTTTTGTTCAAGCATATCAGTCTCTTCTTATTTGCACCTCGTTTTTGAGGCACGTCTATATATAAGACACTTCAGCAACTTCGTTTTTTTACGGAAATGCCATTTTTTTTCGTAACATTGGCTTTGCCGAAGTTACTTTCACTCGGAAATGAACAGAAAAGTTTTCTTTTCTTTTTCTTTTCTCTCGATTTTTCGTAACTTTGCAACATGGATGAACTATTTTATACCATATTGCGAGCAGAACTTTGGCAACAGCCAATCGGAAATATCAGTTTAACGCCACAACAGGCTAAGGATTTCATTGAAGAAGCCAAGAAACAATCCGTGGCTGGCTTGTTCTGTAATAGTTTGGTTCATCATGATATTCCCATCGGAAAGGAATACACGTTGAAAGCTCTTGCCATTGTCAAGAAAGTAACGAAAGAGAATAAAAAACGCAATTTCGACGTTGCACATTTTTGTCGTTTCTTTCAACGACAAAATATTCCATTTGTTATCGTTAAAGGGCAATCGGTAGCGGCATTGTATCCACATCCCGACTTGCGGCAATCAGGAGATATTGATGTGTTTTGTGGACAAAATCATTTTGTGGAAGCACGAGAGCAAATTGCCCAAAAGACAGACTTACAATTTGATCCAGCCATACCCGTTAAGCACTTGGCGTTTAGTATCGATGGCTCGAAATATGAGTTGCATCGCATCTTGTCGATATTCAGTTATCCTCCCAATCAACAATTCTTCAATGAAAATATGGAAGAAGCGTTGATACGACATGATGAGATAGAAATCGATGGCGTGAAAGTTCCCGTGTTGGCTCCTACAGATAGCATCTTTTTCCAAGTAGTACATATTTTCTATCATATCATCAAGGAAGGTATAGGATTACGCCAGTTATGCGACTTGGCAATCTTTGTTCATGCTAACCAAGAGCGCGTAGATTTTGATGAGTTACAATCCAACCTAAAAAAAATAGGCCTGGAAGAATTCTTCCAAGCCATTATGAGTATATTGGTTGACCAATTGGGATTAACTTTGCGTATCTCAGGTTTTACTCCTCGAACGTCAACACTTGCAAAAAAAATACTGAAGGATATTAACGATGGGGGAAATTTTGGAAGGGCATTAGAGGAAAATCGTATTTTGATAATCTTACGACATTATATCAAATATCTGCCTGATGCCACAAAAGAAATATTGTATATTCCATACGAGAAATTCACTCGTAAAAAGAGAGGACTAACGTCTTAAATCCTTAATGATTACTATTCTTTTTCTTTCCAGGTAAATTGTATTTCTTTTGATATTTCTTGATATAAAAGAAATGAACGTATAAATCGTGGAAAGGCATCCAAATCACATTGCTGGGATAATGGGTAAGTAAGCGGAATTTGAATTGTTCTAATTTCAAGAATTTCTGAATGCCTGAGGATTTTCGCATATCGGAAAGCCTTGAGTCTTTTTTACCCATGTCACCGCTTTGGATGATTTCGCTCAATAAAAACTTTCCCTCTTTCTCATTGGCATCAATTAGAAGATATTGTTCTTCCAATCCCAATACGTTGTGCAAGATATACATGACAGCACTGGTGAATTTCATCAACTTAAATTCACGCAAACGGTCAATTATCTCTTGCTTTTTTTCTTTAGAAAGGGGAGACTCTGCCCATTTCTTCAATAAATAATAGTAGTCAATCAGTTGTCGTATGCCGATTCCTTCAGTTCTTAAATGTTTGTCTAAGTGAAGCAATTGGTAAACGATGTTGAAATCTAAGGTGGGCATGGAGAATTGACCGATACCATCAGGTGCATCTACTACGTTCTTGAATTGTCTATCCGCTACTTCTGCAATATATTTTTGAAGTTTCTTATTGAGAAAAGGATTCTCCAAATAGGCAGGGATAAAATGCGCCTCAACCAATATTTCTTTAGTGTATGGGAAATCCACATCGTGATAAACCACTTCTTTCGGATGGCTGACTCGACAGATGAAATCCACAACCTTGTCTCTTCCTCCTTCAACCCAAATGTCTATATCTCCTGGATTTCGTGTATATGCATCTGGGTATAATAAAGCATTACCTTGTCCTTTTAAAATACATGTGCGGAAACCTTCCTTTTGAAAGAAATCAGTAATTTCAACACATTGTTTATATACAGTCTTGTTGGTCGGAGGAATCCTGAGAGATGAAGACATCCAATCAAGAACAATGTCATCTTTCAGTTTGAGATGTTTTTGCATGGCGTACCAATAAACTCCAACGATCTTTTGTTTCTTGGCAAACAACTTCATACCATGCCAATCCAATTGTTCCATCAGTTTTTCGATGGAAGAAGTATCTAATGGATTCAGACACCATTTAAGAAAAGCCAAATATTGATTTATTTGATCCATTCCTTGAAAACGTTGTATAAAAGGGGGAATTCTTTTTTCTATCGTATTCAGTGAATATCCGTTATAAATGATATCATTGTCTTAAAATAGAAAAGACACTAAAACTTTTTGTGTTTTAATTTGGATGAACCACGCCTAATGATCTGTTTGGCAAATCGTGGTGTAAACATATAAATAACTCGATACCATGAGATAGCTTTCTTTTCCAAAAGTATGTTTAATCCAAAATCCAATAGTATATCCTTTCTTGTTATTAGATGATGATGTAATGTCATCTTAACATCATTATCGATATTTCCTTGATGAATGGTTTCAATCCAATATGGTTTTTTCTTGTTATTGACGAGTTCAATGCCAATGTGAGGATACTTGAAAATGGAGAAATGCCAAAATCCCCAAACAGTTTTTATTTGTTCGGTTAATCTCTCATAATAAGTAAGGAAATGATTGTTCTTATATGGAATTCTTACGGCAATATTCATTTCCTCATAATATTGTATTCCGTATTGATAAGAAATAATGGTATTGTATTTTAAGTTCTTTACCCTTGTTTGAACGTCTTTTATGAAGTCTTTGTGTATAGCGTCATCGTTATCCAAATATGTTGTCAGTAATTCATTCTGAGATTTATCGGAATTTATATATGCCAAGTGTCTGAAATAACTTTGGAACAATTTCGTTTCTTTTTCTCCACAATAATATGGAAGAAAAGAGTCGTATTCTTGTTGTAATCTTTGTATGCGTTCTTTATATATCTCAGGTGTGTCTTTGTCAAATAAGCAAATCCATTTGAAATCTTGACATGTCTGGGCTTTTATGGATGGCCATGTATATGTCTCAAATAAACGGAATCTTTCTTCCAACCACTCTTTTGTCTGAATGGATTGGTGGTTCTTATCTTCTTTCCACCAAAGTTTCAAGTTAAATCGTGTAAGGATGAAATGATTCACTTTCTTGGCTTATTCTCGAAACACTTTTGGTAAACCTTGCATACTTCGTTGGCGATATATTTCCAATCGTATTTCTGCATGTCGTATTTCACAGGACAAAATGCTGTTTCAATGTTATTTTGCAGGGCAGAGACTAAATCTTCCATTTCACCTAAATGGAAATAGCACTTCTTGTCAAGATTCAGTTCGGTGTGGGCAGGAATATCACTGACAATCACAGGCAATTGATAACTCATTGCCTCTAAAAGACCAATTGGCAATCCTTCGTGAGAAGATGGAAGTACGAAGCATCGAGCATTTGTGAGTAGTGTTTGTAATTTTACTCCCTTTACAAAACCTGTCATGATTACACCGTTTTCTCTTGCCATCTTTTTCAAAGATAGCGAGTATTCATCCTCAAAGTCTGCATCACCGGCAATGACCAATTTAATATTATTGTCAATACCCCTATCTTTAAGTTTAACGAATGCTTCAATGAGATGATGCAAATTTTTTTCAGGAACGATTCTACACATTGCCAAAATGTATTGTCGATTATCAATTCCCAATGACTTGAGATATGAGGGATTATCGTAAAAGACAGGAGAATTAACTCCATTTGGAATTACATGACAGTCGTTTCGATGATAATTGTTCCTTAAAATGTCATCAATTCCTTTTGATATGACAATAACTTCATTTGCGTATTTTGTTCCCCATTTTTCACCAATTCTTAATATAGATTTGGCAAGCTTTCCCCATTTCTCTCGTTCGTAATCAGAACCATGGGAAGTAAAGACAACCTTCATGCCTAATAAGCGAGCAAATGGAGTGAGTAGGGCAGGACCAATGGCATGTATATGTACCAAGTCAGCCCCTATCATTTTAGCTTTAAGGATAGCAAAAAAAGTATGTACTATTGCTTCAAAAGCCTTGATCTTAGGCGCATATAAATCAATTAGTTCTATGCCATTCCATTCCTTTAATCCATCATTTACATAGTTTTTTCTGCGAGTAAGGCTAACTTTAAAACCATGTTGCACAATCAATGGATAAAGATGTTCGCAATGGGTTTCTACTCCTCCCATTACATTAGGTATGCCTCTGGTTCCTGTTACTACAATATGTTTCATTTGAGATAGGGCTAATGTAGATTTAGTTGTTTGATGTGTATTAAAAAGATTCTCGTAAATCCCCTTGACATGGATCTTGTCCTACATCACACCATTTCGCTTCTATGCATGGTGCTATGCCTCTCATGGATTTCCATTTGTTACTTAATGCCCATTTTAGGGGATATTTAATGTATTTATGCATTACTGGTGATGCTGTTCCAACCATCCAACAATTTTTCGGACAACGTCTAACCATGTCTCTTACATGTTGCGCTTGTTCACTTTGCCAAATGTCATCGAAAGGTTTATCGTGGATATTACCCATAGATTCTTTCCAGTACTTACTTTCCAATCCATTACAAGGATATACTTCTCCCCATGGGTCAATGAAAAAGTTGGCGCTTCCTGCTTCACATGGCAGCATACGTCTTTTTCCTTCAATGTAGTTGATTAATCCCATATTAAACCACGCTCTAAACCAACTCTTTGGATGCTTTTCTTTTAGTTGCCATTCTATCAATTGCTTAAAGTTATCGCACACTTCCGTTTTGTTGGTTATCACGTTGTCGTCTTTATGGAAATAATAAGAATTATGGAAGGCTGCTGTTGCAAACTCCATTCCCATGGATTTGGACAGTTGGTAAAGGGCAAGCATGTCTTTTGAGTTATGATTGGAAACGGTACAACCAAACCCAATGTCTTTGAGTCCCATCTCTTTAAGTTTCAATAGTGTCCGTAACCCTTTATCAAAACCGCCTTCATGCCCACGAAGTTCATCGTTCTTTTCACTTAATCCTTCGATGGAAATTCTAATTCCTATAGATGGGAATCGTTTTGCAAGTTCTATCACACGATCTTCAAACCACCCAGATGTTGAAATGACGATACGAGGAGTATGCTTATAACACTCTTCTACAATATCACCTAAATCTTCCCTAATGAATGGTTCTCCGCCCGTTAGGTTGATAAACTTCAATTGAGGCAGAGACTGTAAGTCAGAAGCCTTTATTTCCTCTGATTTATTCGTGGGATTCTTCCATATATTACACATCTGACAACGCATAGGACAGCGATATGTCAAGATGATGCTTGCGTCAGTAGGTGTTGGTGAGATGTTCATTCCTCCTTGTTTTAAAATTCTAAACAAAAATTAATTTGATTAATAGTAATTATTATTAGAATAATGTGTAGTTTCTTCATGAGACATCTCTTTCTTTAGTAAAATGGCAAAAATCATCATCATCATCATTCCTCTATTTTGGATAAATGTACTATCAACAAAAGATTCTAAGCCAAAAAAAACCACTATTAATAAACTGAGTTTAAAAATCGTAGTGTTATGAGATACTTTATATAATTGTTTAATTTCATGATATCGTTTTCTCCAAAACAGAATAAAAAAATAAATACCTACTAATCCATATTGAATGAGACTTGGATAAAAAGCGTCCATCACATACAGATTGTTGCCGATTTCATAGTTTTCATTCATTTTATACATGTAATATAAAGGAGAATAAAATAAAGATGATGCATAAGAAGCATAAGTTCCCAAACCTGTTCCTAATAAAGGATAGTCATTTAAAATAACTCCGGCCATGTAATACATATATGGACGAGCCATCATATTCTCTAAAGAAGAACCAATTACAAAATAAAAGTAAATCTTATTCCAAGCAAAATAAAGAGCTATTCCAAGAATAATAGAAAAAATAAAAATGTTTTTGAAGGTAAAAATCTTATATCTTTTATTGGGATCCCAAAAAAGAAGAATACCTATGTATATTGTGAAAAAACCAAAAAATTTAGATCTGAGAGATAAGAGACCGATGCTCATTATCAAAATAGAAATAATCAGGTCCTTTTTTCTCTTTTTGGAAAAAGTAAGATAGGATATACCTAAAATTTCCATCATGGTAGCAAAGTGGGCTGGAAGATAAAATATACCCATTAAATACTGCCCGAAATATAGAAGCCCATAAGGCAAGATAAGAACAGCTGCTAATAAACAAAATCTACATATAGCTTGTTTATCTCTTTCGTAGAAGGTGAAATCTATTTGGTAAATGGAATAAAAAGCTAAATATGGCTTAATTTGCATAAAAAAATCCATCCATATTGCCCTATTAACATTTATTGGGTACATAAATGTGTACAACAAATAAAAGAGTGCAATACCAGAAAATAATAAAAATTCCTTTTTAAGGACGAATTTGGGATTGGTAATCCAATACAAAACTAAAAATGCAATTATACCTTCATCTATATATCTAAATTCCCTACCTATTGGGTTATACAATATAACTCCAAAAGTCAGGGCAAATATATATATAATGAAATTTATTTTTTTATAATCCATACTTCAAGAAAGTAAACCATTTCTCCTTTTGTAAGGCAATTAAAGTAGAATTATTGTATTTTTGATTGGTATACCTAAAAAAATTATTATAGAGAGGTGGGTATTATCTAACGTTTCACTATACATTCACTTGATTTGCTATAAACTCAACAATCCTTCCACAAGCTAAACCATCACCGTATGGGTTTACGGCCTTGCTCATTTTCTCGTATTCATTCGTGTCATCTAATAAAATGGATACGGAATCAACGATTTTTTGATAGTCAGTTCCCACAAGTTTAACGGTTCCGGCGTCTAATGCCTCTGGTCTCTCTGTTGTATCTCTCATCACCAATACTGGCTTTCCTAAACCTGGAGCCTCTTCTTGTATACCTCCACTATCGGTCAGAACAATATGTGATTTCTCCATCATGTATACAAAACTCAAGTATTCTAGTGGTTCAATGAAGAACATATTTCCCAAATTGGAAAGATCCTCTCCAAATACCTCATGAATAGGTTTCCTTACGTTGGGGTTAAGATGCATGGGATAAACGAAATCAACTAGAGGATATTTCAAGGCCAAGTCTTTAATGGCATTGCACATATTAATGAATCCTTCTCCGAAATTCTCCCGTCGATGTCCAGTAATCAATACAAGTTTCTTGCCACCCTCCAAACGTCCTGTGTCGTATCCAGCATGGATTAAAGACTCTTTGAGCTCATCTTGCAACCTTTTGTCATTCTTTATCTTATCCACCACCCAATATAAGGCATCAATCACCGTATTACCTGTAACGGTGATAGATTGTTCTTTTACCCCTTCGTGGAGTAGATTCTGTCTGCTTAATGGGGTAGGAGAGAAATTGTATGTAGCGATGCGGCCCGTAATCTGGCGGTTCATTTCTTCTGGCCAAGGACTATATATATTATATGTACGTAAACCAGCTTCCACGTGTCCTACAGGGATTTGTTGGTAAAAAGCAGCCAACGCCGAGGCAGTGGAGGTTGTCGTGTCACCATGTACGAGAACAACATCAGGTTGAACCTCCTTTAAAATATCTCTCATTCCCAACAACACTCTACTTGTCACGTCGTACAAGTCCTGCTGTTGTTTCATGATATTCAAGTCATAGTCAGGTTTTATGTCAAATATCTGTAGCACTTGATCCAGCATCTCGCGATGTTGTCCCGTAACGCACACGATAGTTTTAAACTTATTATCGTGTTTCTCAAACTCCTTCACCAGGGGAGCCATCTTGATGGCTTCAGGCCTGGTGCCGAAAACCAGCATGACTTTCTTCATCTTTTAAAGTAAACCCTTATAGTGAATGATGGTTATAAGAAACAATAAACAATGATATTTCTCTTCTATAATTTTATTGAATTGACAGTACTTTGTATATGAGCTTTTGAAGATGCTCCAAATACAACCGATTGGATGTTTAAGCTATTAATATAGTCAAACGACTCCTTCGGAGAAATCGACCCAGATGCCAATACATTCATGGCAATCAATTGGTACTTGCTTGGGTCATTTGCAGCTATCAGTTTCTCACATTCTTCTTTGGATGGGTGCATATTGAATCCTGCGGCATTGATAGAAGAACTAATGACCACCTCCTCAATGCCCCATTCTTGGAACTTGCTCAATAGATATGGTAAATTCAATGTGACAAAGCCTGGGATAACCTTGTATTTCTTACGGATATATTCGCAGAAATGTTCAAACACCTCCTTGATGTTATATCCTAAGATTAAGTCTGTCACAATGTTTTGAAGAAAGAATGCTTTCACATTCAGTCCCCTAAACATCTTATATTCCACGTCTATCAACATCTCCATCATCTTCATGGCATCCTTAGTAATAGCAGCTGTTACGCCTTTTGCCATCATCCCAAGCACCCCCTTTGCAGAATTGCCTTTGAATATGGTTTCGTTAATAGCAGGGAAAATGCCTAACTCATTCACCATGTTCGCATACTTGTAGGCGTATGGTATGGAAGGATACCATGCAATGTCACCATATTTAGTTTTGTTGTCCCTGAAGCGGTCACAGATGGCAACAGCCTTTTCGTTGCTATTCAACATAACAGCCTTAACGCCACATTCAAAAGCATTGTCATACACTTCGAAAATATTATCAATATTCCCGAATCGTTTCAACATCTCTTCAGATTTCTCTTGAGAACGGTGATTGATACCAAAAAATTGATTATCTCCCAATATGATTTTATCTATTGTCTCCATTATGTTAATTGTTTTCAAAAATAGTGTGTATAAACTCTTGTGTGTCTAATGCTGAACGGAAAGAACATCCTTTTGATGAACGCGATTCCTTTATAGCGTTTGCAAACTCATACAATTGGTTTGTGAAACTTGTTCCACGTACATAGAATGGACATTCATCAGGAATCATATTCATTGGAACGATTGTCCATCCTTCTGGTAATCTTTTTTCTTGGTTTTCTTGACGCAGGAAGAGTTTATAACCGTATAGATCTGCTTGAATCTTACCCTGAGTTCCATGAATATCTATTTTAAGCATTGGTTTACGATAGGTGTAGTCACTCCAATTAACGTGAATGTTGGCACAAATACCATTAGCATACACAACTTGAGCGTCTGTGATGTCTTCTACAGCCTCAGAATAAACTTGGCTCATTAGTGTTCCTATTATTTTCTGGGGCTTACCGAAGAAGAATTCCATCAAGTCAATTACGTGGCTTCCCATTTCAAAAGTTGCGCCTCCACCATTTTCACGTTTCGACCGCCATCCCTTCTCGGGTTGCATCTTACTAATAGTAGAGCTTAAGAATTGAACATTAACATGGCAAACCTTGCCTATCAACTTTTCATCAAGGATTTCCTTGACTTTCTTAAATACGGTATCAAATCTATATACAAATCCTACTTGATTCACCAAGCCTTTTTCCTCAAACATATCTGCAAGTTCAGATGCCTGCTTCGGATCTGTTGTGAAAGGTTTCTCGCAAAACACGTGAATACCCTTCTCACATGCCATCTTGCAGACGGGATGATGAAGTGAAGATGGTGTACATACGATAACTCCATCAACTAAACCGCTATTTAAAAGATCTTTATAATCCTCATAGACGGTTAGGGAGGGGATTAATTTCTTTAGCATGTTCAACATCATGGAAGAAGTATCTGCAATAGCGGTCACTTCAACATCAGGATGCGTGTTGATAATCGAGTAATGGGTTAATCCCATACGGCCCATTCCAATGATTCCAATTCTTATTTTATTCATAAAATATGTATGTTTAAATTTTATTCATAATATTTTTTCCCAATTATTCTTTTGATGGGTATGGCTGCTAAATAGAAGAGATAAGGTACATTGTCTTTAAGATACCCCCATATAAAAGGAATCCATTTTTGATTCTTTTTCCCCCAAAACAGTCCCATCAAGCCAAGCTTCTTAATGAGTGGTGATGCCATCTTATATTCGCCAAGATTAAATCGAAAAGCTGCGCCTACACCGATGCAAATCTTTTTGTCAAGATAGGGAAGTAATTGCGTAGCAAAAAAGTCTTGCTTGGGTGCTCGCATCGAAATCCAAACTATATCTGCATCACTTTTATTAATCTCGCTGGCTATATGTTTATAGTCATATTCTTGCAATTTACAAAAAGGTGGCGAATAGCATCCCACAATATTAGCATTCGCTTCCTCAGTAAACTTATGAGTTATTTTTTCTAAAGTCTCATCCGTGTCACCAAGTAAATAATGGCGAATACCATTTTCCGGATGGCATACCATGTCTCGGAAAAGTAATGGCCCCATGGTGCGTTGCACATCTTTGAGTCCCCACAAACGTGCAGCCCATAAAATGGGTTCGGCATCAGGTATATTCATCAAAGAATTTGCCATTACTTGATTGTATTCCTTATTCCATGTTGCATATACAACTGTACGAGGGTTACTCACACAGATATAACCTTTAGTTCCCTCTTTTACCATCTTTTCTATGCTTTTTTGTGACTCAGAGGGGGTTGTAACGTTAATATATGCTTTTCCGATACGGAATCTGTTTTTGTTCATATAGATGCTACGCTCAAATCTATCAAATTTAATATTATATCTTCATGCCATTAAAGACAATGTTCTCTTTAATAACTCTCGCAGGATTACCTGCAACGATGGTGTTGTCTGGAACATCTTTCGTGACTACCGCGCCAGCTCCAACAACACAATAATTGCCAATACGAACGCCAGGCAATATGGTCGCTCCAGTCCCTATTAGACAAGAATGTCCGATATATGTGTCACATAATATACCCGTTGTCTTGGTACGTTCGTTTCCATGTTTGTCTATATATACATGTGGTATAACTTTATGTGACAAAATGGTAACCCTTGATGTTACACCTGTATCACGTCCAATATGAATGCCTTTGGCGTTGATTCTGTCCAAGTTTAAATTCCTTTCCATTCTGACTGTAGGGTGAATGTCATAACCCATCATACTCAGTTTCCAATAACGTATTTTCCGAATTATCTTGGAAGGAATCATCCTCAAACGATAATATAGAGAATTAATTTCTTGTTCCATAAAACATTTTTTATAACTATGACAATAACGTCATTTCAATTCTTCATAGATATCACCGATTTGGTTAACTATGGTATTAATATTGAATTTTGTATCAGCTAAATATTTAGCTTCTTTTGCTAATTTCTTTCTCAAATTTATATCAGATATTATTCGGTCAAGGCATTGCGATAATAGTTCGATGTTCCCTGGTGGGTTAAATAGTAACATATTAACATTGTCAATGGCGACATCTGGTATTCCACCTACTGGAGTTGTAATAATAGGGAGACTATACGCACAAGCATCTAATACTGCCATTGGAAAACCCTCTGCGTAACTGGGTAAGCATAATGCTTCCGCTTCACTGAAAATTTTGTGTTTCATTTCTCCATCCACCCAGCCTGGCAATATGACTTGTTTGGAAATGCCTAACTCTTGTGCTAAAAGTCGAGCTTGCTCAATTTCACCATTTCCTGCCAATACAATTTTCCAAGAGGGGTATTTCTGAGAAATCATAGAAAAAGCCTTAATAAAATCCTTGTATCCCTTACCTTCTTTAATTCTACCTGAAAAAAGGATGTAATTCTGTTTGTTATAATTAGCTTCATTTGATATTTCTGGACATGGATTATAAACCACATGGATTCTATCGCTCTTACCAATATGTTGTTCTATAGTCGTTTTGATATTTTCTGCAAGTACAATTCCACAATCGCAATGAATAAACATGTATTGGTAGACAGTTGACCAAATCTCGTTAATCTGAGAGCCACAATGCAAATGGATGATGGTTTTCTTATATAAAAGTTTTGCAAGAATAAAAAAAATAAATTTCCTTTTTGCTGAAACTGGAAGGCTGAAATGGATATGTACAATATCGTAAAAAGGTAATAATACAATATATTGTACCATTGCTTTCAATACATACCATATTTTGAGAATTTTACTTCCATTACGGTAAGTACCAATCCATCGACAATGAAACTTCTCCCACATTGTACTCTGTTTGTACAAATTAATTACAGAAGTGATACCACCATGTGTTAAGGGTGATGTAGCAACGATAAGTGTTTTTATCATGATACGAATAATAATAAATTATTTGTTAATTATTCTCATATGTGCATTTCAATAATTATTTACCAAATAATAAGAGAATGTGAGATAAGTTTTTTTACTCATAATTATGGTGAAAAAAGAGTTAGATATTGTCTTTTATATTATCCTATCTCCAATATATATTGTTAAGGTGAATATGTTTGTCACCCTTTGGTGGGGTTAGATAGTCACCATACAATTGTGATAGATATTTGTCATATTCTTTTAAACCATAAAATTTAGTATTTGCAAATGGGTACATAACACCTTCTCCATACCATTCTAAAGGTACACATTCTTTTTCTTTCCATACTCCAAATACATTTGTTAAAATTGGTCCCTGGTTCATTTTTGACAATTCTTGATGTATGAGGTCAAGCATTTTTATTCTAGATATTGGGCATATAAAAGACAATATGGTTTTTATGGTATTTTTCCAAACCGAACCGAAACTATTTCCAACATAAATAGTTTGGTAAATAAAAAGCATTCTATGTATTTTTTTTAAAATTTTATCATCTTTTTTACAATAATCTAGAGGAAATACGTCAATATTAACTCCTATTTGTTGTTTTATTGGAAGCCTAACACGTGGGTCGTTTGCAACAGTTCGGCAATCATCAATTTTAATGAAAGCAGCAAAAACTCCCTGATTGTTCTTGTATGTACAGCATCGATATGGATATTGGAGATCCTTTTCTAAAATATCCAATAATTTGTTGTAGTATGGTCGTGGAACTCCAAAATCCATGTCATCATCCCATGGAATAAATCCTTTGTGTCTTATAGCTCCGAGCATCGTTCCGCCGAGCATAAAGTAAGGAATCTTGTTATTCACGCATATATTATGGAATTCTTTAGCTATCTCAAGTAAAATAGTATGAATAATATCTATATTATCAATTTCTTTCATCTTATATTCTTCGTGTTCTGTCATTCAATTTAGTTTCATTAATCCTGTCTAATTTGTACTCGTAGCTATGTATGCCTTCTTTACGAAAATCCGAATAATAACGTTCTAATACATTTTTATAGATGTTATCATAATCGGGAATAAATAAATCTTCTTTAGCCTCTAAATGTTGTATAATCTTGCATGCCAAATATGTTAAAGCACTGAGGTCAGTCTTTTTTTTATAAAAACTTGTACCTTTTATATTCCCAGGAGAAACATTGAGAATTTTATTAGATGTCCCACTTTTACTTAATTCTACATTAACGCTTTCAATGAATATTTTTAAAGCAGATTTGGTCGCTCCGTAAACAGCAAAAAATGGAGAAGACATCCAACCTGCAATGCTATCCATGATGCCACAATAAAAATCACTTTTTCCTTCAATCTTCCAATAGAATTGTTTGACAATCCGTAACACAGAAATGGTATTAACATTAAAAGAATCAATAATATGTTGTTGACTGACATCTTTGAATAAAGATAACTTTCCAATACCTGCTGTAATCATTAATGCGTCAATATCGTTGAATCGATTGAAAAATGAATAATCTGAATTAGTGATATCAAATTGGAAAGATACAATCTTTTTATGGGAATATTCTTTCTGTAAAGGGACTTTATCAACAATATAAATAATCTCAGATGTCTCTCTCTTTGCCATTTCTTGGGAAATGGCTAGTCCAATACCATTTGCACCACCAACCACTAATAATCTTTTAATCATATTTCTGTAACGTTAATACCATTTCTGTAATTCTCAATAATCTTTGCAATTGCTATGCTCTCGTGACGTCGTAATCGATATGAGCTTAAACGATGATTTACAATCATGGATATAAACTCTTGAATCTCATAACGCAATCCATCACCATCATAATTGTAGAAATATTTTTTATTGTTAGTTTGGTTTTCAAACCGAACTTCATAGTAATCTGTTAGCCACCATGGTGCAGGAACATAAACATATCCTTTTGTGCCTGAAATTACCAAATTTCCTTCCGTTTTCACACCTATTCCAAGTGTAATAGATGCTGTCGCATGATGATAATTTAGTATGCCTTTTGTGAAAATATCAACACCATTTTGTATTCGTGAATGAAAATTAAAGTCAACAATGTCATGTCCTAATAATTTGATAATAGCCATCAAAGTTAGAGGCGCATGCTCTGTCATGCTCCCACCTGCTTGTGTCGCATCTAATTCTCGAGTAGGAGGATAAACCATTTTTGAAAGCGAGGCTTTAACATCTACAACATCACCAATTATACCACTTTTAACAAGTGCAACTAAGTGCATAAAGCCTGGACAATGAGCAGTTTTGCTTGCTTCGAGCAAGACAAGCCCTTTACTTTCTGCAAGTGTATATAACTCACGAGCTTGAGTACTTGACAAAACAAAAGGAATTTCGCATAAAACATGCTTACCTTTTTCTAATGCTCTCTTTGAATACTCATAGTGTGTTAAGTGAGGGGAAGCTATATAAACTGCATCTATATCTTTGATAAATTCATCAAAATCAGAATAACTTGCTTTTAAATTAAGAGAATTCTTGAAAATATCGGCATCCTTTTTGTTAATATTATACACTGAAACGACATCAATTCCATTCATCACTTTCGTTTCTGGTATGAAACGCTTTGCTATTCGTCCAGAACCAATTACGCCGAGTCGGATAATGTTTTCAGTCTTTTTCCGAAGCATCGTTGAACTAATTCCTTCTGTTCGTTGTAAATATACAACTTTACAATATTCGTTAAGATAATCAAATTTTCCTTGCCAGTCTGAGCCTATTGCAAATACATCAATGTTATATCGTTGAATGTCGTCAATCTTCTGTCCTATATAGTCTTCTATAATAATCTCGTCTGCATATCCTGTCGCCCTAACAGCATCTATACGTTCAATAACATTATTTCTGACATTTAGTTTACCTCTGTTACGATCAAAGTTGTCACTTGTGACTCCAACAATTAGATAGTCACCTAATTCTTTGGCTCTTCGTAAAAGATTAATGTGACCTTGATGTAGCAAATCAAAGGTTCCGTATGTGATAACTTTAACCATTAGCAAATAGAGTTAAATACTTTAACAAAATCATGATAAGATGAAGGAGCGTAAATCATTTCACATTTTTTAAGGGCAACCGCTTTCATCATAGCTTGAGCCAATCCTCCAATATCATCAACATTTATTACAAAACCATTTTTTCCATCTTTAATGATTTCGTCAACAATATTTAGACATCGAGTGGCGGCACATGGCGTACCCAAATATGAAGCTTCTACCAAAGCGTTAGGAAGCCCTTCATTTCGTGAAGGAAAAATAAAACAGTCTGCATTTTTCACCCAACGGAATGGGTTTTTGTCATAGCCAACAAAATGAACCTTTCTATCAAGATTTAAATCTTTTATTAGAGTAATTAATTCCTGGAAATAATCACTATTTTTATCATAAGGTCCTACAAAATATAGTTGTGATTTAGAGATTGATCGGTTAACAATAGAAAAAGCTTTAATTGCTACATCTTGAGCTTTTCGGTGATTAACACTTGCAACTTGAACAAAATAAAGGTTACCATCTTTTGGAAATGGGGAGTCAGCTTTACTTAATTTGTCAATATTATCATAATCAAGAGGATTGTGTATTGTTTTTACCTTTTCTGGAGAAATCTTTAGAATATGAATTATTTCATTTCGCATTTCTTCTTGTTGGGCTATTATAATATTTGCCAATGGATATGTTATTTTTACATCTCGGAAAACTCTTGGTCTGTAAGATCCAATCATACCAGAACTACGCACTACAACTTTTTTGCCAGCTAATCGTGCTGCAAGTATAACTCGTGGGTTGTATGCAGCTTGTGAAGTAAAAACCACTTCAGGCTTTTCTCGAATTATCTTCCACCAAATGCGGAGAGTTGAGAAACAATAAATATTACGTACAGGAATACATGCAACCGGATAATCGCAGGGTAGAATGTTGAATATATTGCGTAATCGTCCAATGATGACAAATTTTACATCGAAATGGTCTTTAGGTAAAAGTTTACCAATTAGAACACTCATACGTTCTGCTCCACCAACTCCTCCAGGAGTGAAGATTAATATTTTTCGTTTCATGGACATCCAGTTTATTATGTGGTATTTTTATTCAAATTACCAAACAAACTATTATTATCCCTCTCATCTGGAACTACACGTAAAAACTTCCATTGTGTAAATATCAATTCACACTATTCATTTATCAGATAATTACTTTTTAATAAACTTATCATCTGGTAAAGATAATAATAGCTTTTTCTTCTGAAGTCCATTAAGTCCTTTGCTGCCTACATTGTATTGTTTATTCTTCTCGTAATATTCCTCTGTAGTACAAATGAACTTTGCAGGATTTCCTCCTACTACAGTATGTGGGGCTACAGATTTGGTTACAATACTGCCTGCAGCCACTAATGCTCCCTCTCCAATAGTCACACCAGGCATAATTTGAGAATTCAAACCTATATATGCCCAATCCTCAATCACCACTTTTCCAAACACATCAAAATCTGGGTGTTCTTTCCTCACACATCCAGCTCCTCCATGGGTTTGAATAGCAACACCCTTCGCGATGTTAACATTATTACCTACCCTTATAAGATAGCTTTCTGATGTCCAATCACGTGTTAAAATGAGGCAATTTTTGCCAATGATTGCTCCTTTATGTTTGGCATATTCTTCACAAGAGGCAATGTGATTCCAATAAAAATTCTTGATACGTTTAAAAATAGACATGGTTATTCGTTGTTTATGACGTTAATTATTTTTTTTGTTTCAAAAATAGAATTGAAATGAAAATCTGCCACCTGTTTCCCTTTTTTCCCTATTTCTCTTGATTCAACAGGGTGTCCGATTGCCCAACATAGTTTCTCTGCAAAACTTTCTGGATTCCCTGGCTCAGCAATCAATGCACTCTCTCCATCTTTCAAGAATAATGGAATATCACCCACTCGGGTAATTACAACAGGATTTCCTGTTTGTAAGTACTCGCCCAACTTAGTTGGAAATCCATATTTCGCTTGAAGGTTATTAGGACGATCAAGTGCAAGAATGGTTGCATTCATTAGCATTTGAGGTATTTCTGATGAGGAAACGACTCCTGTAAATACCACATTGTCCTCAATGCCAAGATCCTTTACTAATTCAAAATTATCAAAACGTTGTTGCTTTGACGGTGTGTTCCCTATAATATAAAGTTTATACTTTGGATACTTTTTGACTACAATGGCAAAGGCCTTGATAAGCTGATCTACACCATCTTTATTGTTGGATGCAGTTCCACAATACGCTATATAAGGTTCTGATGGTTGTTTCTTTAATCCTTGGAATCGAGTAGTATCTACAAACATATTGAGTACATGCACTCTATCAGGCTCACACCCATTCTCAATATAATACTGTTTCAGACCTTGTGAAATCACGAACATCCCACTTATACGGCGACAAGCTTCGAGAAATTCAGGTATTTTAGTCTTCCTTATAATGCTGATAAACGAAGCTTCATTATGTTCTGTACGTTCTTCATACACCTCAATGTCGTTGCGCTTAGATAATGCAACTACCAATTCTGGGAAAGCATAAGCATAAACCTTATCACCTGTTTTTAGTCTTTTGACGAACTGATGAAGATATAATCTTAACGATAATAATTTAAGTTTAGGTAGATTAATATAATGTCTGTCCCATAAATATTCAAAATCTACATGGGGGAGATTTTCATTAAATCTACTTAAATGCTTATCTGGGCCAAAAAAAACTACTCGAGTAGGAACTCCCATTTCAGACAATGCTTTCCAAATGCCAATTACTCGATTTGTAGGAGCGGTATTAGGTTGATATGAAAAAATTACAAAATAGAACATTAATTTACTTCTATATTGATATGAATGTCTATGATTATTATTTTGAGTTTTTTATTTTCTCCACACCATTTTATTGACAATATTGGTGTATGATTGGATAATCTTAACTACCTTGGTAGAAACATTTTCCTCAATATAGTCGGGAACTGGAATACCGAAGTTCCCATCTTGGTTCAAACTCACAGCTGTGTCTATTGCTTGTAGTAATGAGGACTCATCAATACCAGCGATGATGAAACAAGCTTTGTCGAGAGCCTCTGGACGTTCAGTACTGGTACGAATGCAAATGGCAGGGAAAGGATGTCCTACAGAGGTAAAGAACGAACTCTCTTCGGGCAAGGTGCCAGAGTCTGATACTACCGCAAAAGCATTCATTTGTAAGCAATTGTAGTCATGGAAGCCAAGTGGTTCATGTTGGATAACTCGTTTGTCCAATTGGAAACCACTTTGTTCGAGGCGTTTACGACTACGTGGGTGACAACTATATAGTATAGGCATGTCATACTTTTGCGCAACTATATTGATGGCTGAGAACAATGACATAAAGTTCTTTTCTGTGTCGATATTTTCTTCTCTGTGTGCTGATAGAAGAATATACTTGCCTTTCTCCAAACCTAAACGTTGGTGAATATCCGAGTTTTCTATTTCGGTAAGATTCTGATGCAGTACTTCTGCCATGGGACTTCCCGTCACATACGTACGTTCCTTGGGTAATCCACATTCTGCCAAATATCGTCTCGCATGTTCTGAATATGCCATGTTTACATCTGATATGATATCCACAATCCTGCGATTCGTCTCTTCTGGCAGACATTCATCTTTACAACGGTTACCTGCCTCCATGTGGAAAATAGGGATATGCAAGCGTTTGGCACCTATTACCGAAAGACAGCTATTGGTGTCACCTAATACCAAAACGGCATCGGGCTTGGTCTCCACCATTACTTTATAACTCTTGTCAATGATGTTACCCATGGTAGCCCCAAGGTCATCTCCCACAGCTTCCATGTAAATATCTGGTGCATCTAATTTAAGGTCTTTGAAAAACACCCCGTTCAGATTGTAGTCATAGTTCTGACCTGTATGAGCCAACAAGCAGTCAAAATACTTGCGACACTTATTGATAACTGCTGCCAATCGGATAATCTCTGGACGTGTCCCTACGATAATCAGCAGTTTCAGTTTTCCATTTTCCTTAAACTGTTTCATAGAATGTATCGGGATTATTTGGATTAAATATCTCGTTGCAGTACATCACAGTAACGAGGTTTTCTGTATCTGAAAGGTTTATGATGTTATGTGTATAGCCAGGAAGCATGTGGATACATTGGATGTTGTTTCCATCAACTTCAAACTCAATAATCTCATCGCTTCCAATTTTTCTTTCTTGGATGAGACCATGACCAGCTACGACAATGAAAAACTCCCATTTTGTATGATGCCAATGCTGACCTTTCGTAATGCCAGGCTTAGAAATGTTGATGCTTACCTGTCCGTTATTCAATGTGTGAAGCAGTTCTGTGAAAGATCCGCGATTATCCACATTCATCTTCAGCGGAAAAGCTATTTTCTCTTTGGGCAGATAGCTTAAATAGGTACTATATAGTTTTTTCTCAAATGAATTGTTAGGAATCTCAGGAATCATTAAAGTCTTAGGTTGCTCTGCAAACTCATGTAGCAAATCCACTATTTTTCCTAATGTCACTTTGTGTGTTATAGGACAATAACAATAGCGTCCTTGGGATGTTTGATCAACAACTACTTCTAAACCGTTAAACTCACATCGATGTTCCTTTCCTTCAAGGGCGTCTAACATTTCTTGAACAAGGTCGTCAATATATAACAGTTCTAATTCAACCTTCGGGTCATTCTGTAATTAGGTCTACACCATTTACCAAAGAGATTGGGAAACCTATAGATGAATACCCTGCTCCCTGTTTCTTCTTGATATTTAAGAAATAAATCTTCACCCGCTTTTTTACTTCTTCCATATTCGGAATTGCCAAATCTCCCTGTAAGAGATGCTTGTTGGGATGAACTAAGCATTACTGGACATTTGTTATTATGTTTCTTTAAATTGTCCAGTAAGATGGAAGCGAAACCGAAATTTCCTTCCATAAATTCACTTTGCTCCTTGGGTCGATTGACACCAGCCAGGTTAAAGATAAAGTCTGCTATTTGGCAATACTCTTGGAGTTGTTCAAAATTTGAGTCAATATCATATTCAAAAACTTCATCTATATGGAGATTTGGACGAGTTTTATCTTTCCCGTCTTTGATATTATTGAGTGCTGCACAAAGGTTTTTACCAACAAAGCCTTTAGCGCCTGTCACAAGAATTCTCATAAAGAATTTATCTGATTAAAATAATGAAATAATTTATTCTGAGCGAATGTCTCTTGCTTTTGCTCTCTCAATCAAACCGAGATCTTCTTGAATGAAACGAAGTTTTAATAAAAGTTCTTTCATTCCTTTTACATCTAGGCGTCTTGTGTTATTGCTGTGATAGTCTTCTGTGCGAGAAATCTCATCATTCCCCTCTGTAAAATATTTGTCGTAGTTAAGGTCGCGGTTATCACAAGGAATGCGGAAATAATTACCACAGTCTTCTGAACGAATCATCTCTTCACGTGTAACTAATGTTTCATAGAGCTTTTCGCCGTGACGAGTACCAATTACTTTAATCTCGGTTTCACCGTATTTTGGGTCAATCTGAGCATATATCTCTTTCAATGCAATGGCCAAAGTCTCTAAAGTAGCAGCAGGAGCCTTCTGAACAAACAAGTCTCCATTATGACCATGTGTAAAAGCATAAATTACCAAATCAACTGCGTCATCTAACGTCATCATGTAACGTGTCATGTTGGGGTCGGTGATGGTAATGGGCTTTCCTTCCATCATCTGTTCTACCCATAAAGGTATCACGCTACCGCGACTTGCCATCACGTTTCCGTATCTGGTGCAACAGATAGTTGTTTCGGCATCTTCGCCCAAAGCACGTCCTTGGGCGATGGCAACTTTCTCCATCATGGCTTTAGAAATACCCATGGCATTGATAGGATAAGCTGCTTTGTCTGTACTTAATACCACTACTTTCTTTACCTTATGTGCTATTGCAGATAAGAGAACGTTGTTCGTACCATCAACATTTGTTCGTACTGCCTCCATGGGGAAAAATTCACAACTGGGAACTTGTTTCAATGCTGCAGCGCTGAATACATAGTCAACACCATTCATCACAAAATCTACGGCTTCACGTTGGCGCACGTTGCCTATGTAAAACTTTACTTTGTGAAATACATCTTGACGTTGTGCCTGTAAAAAATGGCGCATATCATCTTGTTTTTTCTCATCTCTTGAGAAAATACGAATTTCCTTGATGTCAGAATCAAGAAACCTGCGTAATACCGCATTACCAAAACTTCCTGTACCTCCTGTAATCAGAAGGATTTTGTCTTTAAATATTGACATTATATAATTGAGTTTATTGTTCTTATAACACTACACGGATTTCCTGCTGCTATACTATTGGCGGGAATATCTTTCGTAACAACACTGTTGGCGCCAATGATGGAATGTTCTCCAATTGTAACGCCTTTTAATACTGTGACATTCATTCCTAACCACACATCATTTTCGATAATTATAGGTTTAGGTGAAGATTTGTATTTATTTGAATGGCCGTCTCTATCGCCTATTTGACAATTTGCACCAATTAAGACGTTATTCCCTATAGTTACAGAATGATTCGACACAATGCTCGTACCAGACATTTCTACATGATTGCCAATCATAATCATAGCATGTGGAGTTCCTGTTTGCAAAATACACGGGTGGTTAGCGAACTCCTTTCCCATAAATAACACCCCATAATATGAATTTTATTTGAGCAATAAATGTAGAACTTTTTTCATATAGGAAGAGCGTCCAATGAAACAGCTTTCTCATTAATTTTGCTTTATAATCCATTGAGTGATGAGATGTAGAAATGTTTCGAAATTACTTGTGGCTCAGTATATGTTGAGGGTGTTCGTGTATAAAGTATGATATTGACTTGCGCAAGACTCAATGGAAAAATGATTGTGAAATAATTTTGTCAATTCATCCTTATTAATTAACTGATGACGATGTGCAAAATCTTCTAATGCTTTTAAATACGATTCTTTACTATAGTCTTTGGAAAGAAATCCTGTTTTCCCGTTTTCAATAAAGTCAATAGCTCCACACACAGGCGTAGAAATAGGAATACATCCACAGGCAAATGCTTCAATCAAAGTGATGGGCATTCCTTCGAAAATGGAGGAGAGACAAAAGCCATCACTATTCATCAGGTAATCTTGAACGTCATGTTGTTCACCCAAGAAATGGATGTTTTCACATGCATGTGCTTGGTATATTTTTCCTCGGGGAGTGTCAAAGCCATTACCAATGATGAGCAATATGGCATTATAGCCTTGTTCAACAAATTGATTAAATGCCGTTATCAACATTTTATGGTTCTTCGCCCTTGTGAATCTACCTATATGTGTGAATACCATAGTATTGTCGTCTTTTTTATAACTCTCGATTTCTTTTTTTCGGTCATCAAATAGTTTGCTTGGTGCAGCTACTTTTCGAGCGTTGACAATCATTGCTGCACAATTACGATGATAATATTCTTTGAAAGCAACTCCATTGGATGGGGTAATGGTACATACATTTACCAAACCATACTTATAGCAAAAGGCTTTAATCCATTTGTCAATTTTGGTTATTCCTACAATCGCCTTGATGTCACTGTGGATGGTTTCTACGTATTTGGGCTTGCGATAGAGTAGGATGGTGAGTAAAAGTATATAGACTGTATTAGCCAAATGATAATGAACGATGTTTGGCTGCTCTTTTTTGATGGCTCGATAAATCTTAAACAAATCTTTTACTTTGATCTTTTCTATCCCTAAGTTTTTGTATGTCACTTTTTCCGACAATTCATTTTTGTAGAAACTATTCTCCTTCGATTCTGTCTTTAGCGTCATTATGGTGATTTGACAATCATCGTATTTACTCAATTCATTAGTCAAGTCAGTCACAAATCGTTCAGCACCTCCTGATGACAAAGCGGGAATAATATAGAGAATCTTCATGCGGATAGGAAAATGGTAATCAGTCGTTGGGCTTGAATATCACAATTGAAAACATTCTTAGCGACCTCTTGGCCTGTTTTCCCGATTTTCTCAGCTTCTTCTGGATGGTTGAACACCTCTAAAATCTTTTTCGCCATCAAATCCGTATCGTTGGGTTCAATGACGTATGCATTTTCACCATTTTTTAGATAGTTCATTGCTTCACCTACGTTTGTGATGATGACTGGACGGGCAAATGCCAAATATTCTCCTAATTTGGTAGAAAAACAGTATTTGTTTTGTAGGGTCTTATATTTGTTGATGATACAGAGCGAACAATGCCGTTGATACCGTCTAAGTTCATCAATGTCCAAGTACCCCAAGAATTTCACTCGGTCTTCAATGTGATATCTCACCAATAGTTTTTGGATATATTCTCGTTGTGGTGACAATTCCAAATATCCTGTAAACAAATATTGGATGGGAATGTCCGTTTGTTGACAAGCTTTCCCGAATGCCTCTAT
>OMWI01000039.1 GCA_900314715.1 uncultured Prevotellaceae bacterium
TGGTTCAATAGCATATCTCTAATTTCATGTCGCCTGCAAAGGTACTAAGAAATTTTGACATAGCTAAGGCTTCGGGAACTCTTCACCATACGGAGAAAACTAAACCTGATAGGATGATGTATAATAATGGTGTCCTGTTGCTGTGTGATGATAAAAACTTCCTGATTCCTCAAAGTCGGAAAGAGTTGGTTTGTTTGAAAATTGAAGTAAACGAATACTTGAATCTGACAGCAAAAACAACATCTTTCTCAAATCCCAAAAGTGTTGATGAACTAAAAAGGAGACAAACGTGTGTATTTCAAGTTAGCAAGGATATTCATGGGCAATGGTGGTCTGGCTTAGCAGTAAAACCAGTTGTTATAAAGAAGGTAAAAGGAGTTACACCAGAACTTGGAAACCTTTACGTCCAAAAGAAAAGATTCCCTGACAAGCATAATATCGTGCCGTATTGGCCATATAATCCTGAAGATTATTCACATGGTAAACTATTTGCTATATATCAGATAATCGATTCTGTAAATGAGAAGTATCAAGGCATGCTTTCCATTCATTTTACCGAGTCTGCTGTTCTGTATTATGATGAGTATAAGCCTAGTAAGGATTTGCTTAGATTTATTATTGAATATCTTAAAGGGAAGTCTATCTATATTGAAAATCCGTTTGGCAAATCTGCAAAAGACTTGATTTCTCAAATGGAAATACAAATTCAAGAAATCATGCAAGGCTCTCTTTCCTTCAATCGAAAGAGAACTGCAAATGATTTGATAATTAAGTTATGTGAACCAACAGATGAGTTGCTTCCACAAACTCATTACGAGAAATCCTTGTATAGGTTGGCGCATTCCAGTACAGTGTTACAACATAAGATTTTCTATAATAGTGAGAAAGAGGATAAACTCTCTATTTCTGAGGCTCGTAGAATACTGATAGAGTTATTGGTGAAAGACTGTTTAATAAACAGACAAATGCCACAGCAATTATGCAATCTTTCTAAGGAATGGGAATTTTGCAGATATAAGATTCATGATGGTTGTGTTATTGGCGCATCACTGAAAATAACAGATAGCGGAAAGTTGGTCATTAAAGATTTTGGCTTTTCTTCAGAGCAGTTGCCAGTGTTCTTCGACGAATTTGCGTACAATTATTTGAACTATAACGAGCCCAATAAGATTCGTGGAAGTAGAGATTATATGGCATTGAAGAAGAATGGGTATATATATCTAATAATTGATACAGATGAAATTCCAATATTGGATGTAAGCCTTATTGATGAGGCTTATAGTGGCATTGTTAACGAAGGAAAGCCTTTGTCTTTATTTAAAAGAAAAGCAGAATCGCATAAATATTTAAGAGGTTATATTGGCCTGCATTTGTGGAAAACTGAAGGACTAAATGGAGAACCTGATGGCGCATATTCATATATCTCTGGAACAAATAGCGAAAATATGCAAATAATGAAGAGTACTAAAATGGACCGAATGCCAAGAGTACGACGCATATTCATTCTTCATAAAGAAAATGAAGCTAATGTGGAGAAAGATATTTATGAGATAATGGATATGTTGAGGTTTGGATTTGGACGATGGAATGAAATGATGACATACCCATTCCCATTTAAATTCTTGAAAGAATATCTCGATGATGCTTGCGAAATTGCATTTAGTAAACATTGGAATGAAATAACAAATAAACTTTTATGATTATGAAGAAAGTATTTTTAACAATCACCATTATGATGGGAATCTTATCAGCTTGTGCGCAGACAAAGCAAAAAGTTGCCAGTAATGATTCCACATTAATAAAAATAAAAAGCTTGCTTCGGGATAATAATGCGTGGCTTGAGAATATAGAACTCGATTTGTCATTGAAACAACGTTATAAACTCTACCAAACTGATAATATATACACTTTTCTACAGTTGGATACTAAAACAGGACAAATTATGCAAGTTCAATGGTCATTAGATTCAGACAAGGAAGGCTCCGTTACAATAAATGACGAAGACTTAAGTTATGGATTAGGTTACGGTTCTGGAACCTTTGAGTTGTACCCAACAAAGAACATGTACCAATTCATTCTGTTGGATAAAACCGATGGAAGAATATGGCATGTTCAATGGGGAATGGAATTTGAGAAACGCTGGATAAGGAGGATTTACTAAGTCTTATTCTTTAATTCATTCTTGAAAAAATAAATATTTATAATCAGATAACTTGAGTAAATAAAAGAAGAAACAAAGTGAGTTGGTTAGTGCCACTACCCAACTGAAACTAACTGCTTTGATGGAAAAATAAATGATGTGATTGATCAAGAGACTGTTGCTGCCCTTTCCTTGCAGAAACTTCGAAGCGTGTGAAGAATATTGATAAAAAAATGAAATGTGTATTCTAAATCTTTTTTTTTGTATATCTTTGCAAGCAAATTTGGTTTAGAAAAGAAAAAACAGACATGAGAATATTTATTGATGAAATGAGACGAATGCTTTGCATCGTTTGTTTGCTCACGTTGTCGTTTATGACGAATCAGGCTTTTGCGGCCGCTCAGTCGGGTGCTCCCTCTCAAGCGGAAGTAGAAGAGGCACGGTTGGATAGCGTGGTAATGGACTCCTTATCATCGGTTGGGTTTGACGAAGAGATGCCTGACATTGACGAGGCGGAAGAAGGCGGAATGTACAAAGCCATTAAGAAGAAGTTTATTGAAGGCAATGCGGGCTTTATGTCGCTTGTGGCATTGGCATTGGTATTGGGTTTGGCGTTCTGCATCGAAAGGATTATCTATCTGAGCCTATCCGAAATCAATGCGAAGAAATTCGTTGCCGACTTAGATGAGAAGATTATGACTGGAAAGATAGCCCAGGCAAAGGAACAATGCAGGAATACGCGCGGACCAGTAGCGTCTATCTGTTACCAAGGACTGGAACGTATCAACCAACCATTAGACGACATTGAGCGTTCTATCTCTTCATACGGTTCGGTTCAGATTGCCAACTTGGAGAAAGGTTGTTCGTGGATTACCCTGTTTATTGCTATGGCTCCATCGTTGGGATTCTTGGGTACGGTGATTGGAATGGTAATGGCATTCAACGACATTCAGATGGCTGGCGACTTGAATGCCTCCGTGGTGGCTGCTGGTATGAAAGTGGCATTGATTACCACTATCTTTGGTATTATTGTGGCTTTGGTGTTGCAGTTGTTCTACAATTACATTCTGTCGAAGATTAACCATTTGACTTCCCAAATGGAAGAATCCGCTATTTCGTTGATGGACTCCATCAACAACATGAAAAAGCAACAAAACGCCAATAGGGGATGAAGCAGACAGAGAAACTATCCAAGCAAGTGTTTTATGGAATCATCGCCTTGATAGTGGTGGTGTTTTCCATGTTTTATCTCATTGGTTTTCATGCGCCATATTGGGAAGACCCAGATTTCAATGCGCCAAAGATGACCAATGTGATGCTTGTCTTTATGTTCTTGTTGTTCTTCGTTACCATTTGCATGGCTATTTGGTCGGTTTATTCATCGCTGAAGAAACGAGGAAAGGGAGAGAAATTATATAATGGTATACCTGTGAAACGCAATGCCTATTTGGTGGTGTTGGGTACGTTGCTATTGTTGGTATGTACCTTTCTCTTGGCTTCTTCCAATCCCATGTCAGTGAATGGTAAGGAATATGCTAATGTATGGTGGCTCAAACTATCAGATATGTTCATTTGCTCCAGTGGCATATTGATTCTGATAGCCACGGGAGCCGTCGTGTTCGGTGCATCGCGCAATTGGCGTAGGAGTAATCATTCAAAAGACTGAATAGCATGATAAGACGTAAGCACAAATTGGAAATGCCAGAATTGAATACCACGTCAACGGCAGACATCTCGTTTATGTTGTTGATATTCTTCTTGGTGGTGTCGTCGATGGACATTGACAAAGGACTTACGCGCCAGTTGCCTCCGATGGAGAAAGAGCACGTGGTGGAAGAGACGTTTGTCAACAAGGAACATCTATTGGCATTGGAGATAACGGAAAACGACCAATTGCTGATTGACGGACAAGTAGCTCAGATAAAGCAACTGCGTTCTCGTGCCTCGGAATTTATCTTGAAAGTAGGAGAGAGTCATTTAATTTCCATAGACGCACATCCATCTTCCACATACGATACGTATTTCCATGTACAAAACGAATTGATAAGAGCGTATAAGGACGTACGGAATACGATGGCCATTAGACGATTCGGCAAAAGTTTCGACCTGTTGACGTATCAACAGAAAGTGGATATTAGAGAACGGATTCCCCAACACATTGCCGAGAAGTATCACACGATAGACGAGAAAGGAGGTAGGGATGATTAAGTTTCGCAAGCATACAAGGCGTTCGGTGCCCATGCTGAATACGGCATCTTTGCCAGATCTAATCTTTACCGTGCTCTTCTTTTTCATGATTGTTACGCACATGAGAAACGAATCCGTGAAGGTGGAATACGAAAAGCCACAAGGAACGGAACTAACTCGATTGGCAAATAAATCATCGATTACCAATATCCACATCGGCACCAAAGGCGAAACGGACGAAGAGGGTAGGACGAAGTATTTCATTCAGGTGAATGACAAGATTGTCAACCTTAATGAGTTGAGTCAATACATCAAGGAAGAACGTGCGAGAATGTCGCCAGAGGATTTGGAGCAAGCCACCGTTTCCATCAAGGCTGACAAGCATACTCCCATGCAAATCATCACCGAAGTAAAACGTGCCTTGCGCAATGCCAAAGCATATCGGATTAGTTATTCGGGAAGTAGGGAAATGAAAGCCTCTCCCCAGCCCTCTCCCAAGGAGAGGGAGATTTAAATGAGAGTAGTGGGAAATGAGAGAATTGCGATATTGTTAATCGGGATAATGTGATTATGTGATAACGATATAATGTGAATTGAAAATTGAAAATTAGGGTAATCTCTTGCTTCTTGCTTCTAACTTTCTTGCTTCTAACTTTTAATTTATCATTTTTTCGCCCATAAAATTGCGAAATTCGTTAATTAGTAGTATCTTTGCGGAAAAATCATAAATATCATGACACAACATCCATTAGATTCATTAGATAGGAAAATCCTAAAACTGATAGCAGAAGATGCGCGTATTCCGTTCTTGGAAGTGGCACGTGTGTGTAATGTGAGTGGTGCTGCCATACACCAACGTATTCAAAAGTTGACGAACCTTGGCGTACTCAAAGGTTCGCAGTTCATCATCGATCCAGAGAAGATTGGGTACCAAACATGTGCTTACATTGGTTTGTTCCTCAAGGCTCCCGAAACGTTTGATTATGTGGTTGAGGAACTAAAGAAGATTCCCGAAGTGGTGGAATGTCATTATACCACGGGAGGCTACGACTTGTTTATCAAGATTTACGCCTACAACAATCACCACTTGCTCAACATCATCCACGACAAACTCCAACCGCTTGGTTTGGCAAGGAGCGAAACCATCGTTGCCTTCAATGCCGTCATCGACAGACAATTACCTATCTTAGACTTGCAGGAGGAGGAAGAGGAGGGAAATGAAGAATGAAGTAGGGAAATGAAGAATGAAGAATGAAGAATGAAGAATGAAGAATTGGCAAATCACAATTAATAATTCACAATTCACAATTCACAATTATCAATTCACATAATATCGTAATCACATTATCCCGATATCCTATAATCCCAATTAACAATAAATAATTAGGCAATTCTCTCAATTCTCACCCCTCCATTTAAGACTCCCTTCCCTTGGGGAAGGGTTGGGGATGGGCTTTCATTTCCTTGGGGAAGGGTTGGGGATGGGCTTTAGGGAGTTTTATAACAATAAAAGGCTGTTCATTTCGAACAGCCTTTTTGTTAGGTTTGATGAAAGCTTACTTATACGATTCCTTGTGCCATCATAGCTTTGGCAACTTTCAGGAATCCTGCTACGTTTGCACCCTTTACGTAGTTTACGTAGCCATCTGCTTCCGTACCATATTTCACACAGTTAGCGTGAATGTCATTCATGATGTCGTGCAACTTCTGGTCAACTTCCTCGCGACTCCAGTGCAGACGCTCAGAGTTTTGGCTCATCTCAAGACCTGATACTGCTACACCACCTGCGTTGGCAGCCTTACCTGGAGAGTAGAGAATCTTAGCATCTTGGAATACCTTGATAGCCTCTGGAGTGGTAGGCATATTTGCACCTTCACTTACAGCGATTACGCCATTAGCAACGAGTGCCTTAGCAGCCTCTTCATTGATTTCGTTCTGTGTAGCAGAAGGAAGTGCGATGTCGGCTTTCTCAAACCAAGGCTTAGCACCAGCAACATACTTCACGCCATATTTCTCTGCATATTCGCTGATACGACCACGCTCAACGTTCTTGAGTTCCATGATATAGTCGAGTTTCTCACGATCGATTCCGTCTGGGTCATAGATATAACCGTCAGAGTCAGAACATGTAACAGGCTTAGCACCTAATTGAATCAGTTTTTCAATGGTGTATTGAGCCACGTTACCAGCACCAGATACGAGAACGGTCTTACCCTTGATGTCAATACCCTTTGTAGCGAGCATATTCTGCAAGAAGTATACATTTCCGTAACCAGTAGCTTCAGGACGAATCAGAGAACCACCGAATTCTTGTCCCTTACCGGTAAGAACGCCTTGGAATTGATGTGTAAGTTTCTTATACATACCGAACATATAAGCAACCTCACGACCACCTACACCGATGTCGCCTGCGGGAACGTCCTCATCAGGACCAATATGACGATAGAGCTCGCTCATGAAAGCTTGGCAGAAACGCATTACCTCTGCGTTAGACTTACCACGTGGTGAGAAGTCTGAGCCACCCTTTGCTCCACCCATAGGAAGTGTGGTGAGTGAGTTCTTAAATGTCTGCTCAAAAGCAAGGAATTTCAAAATGGATTGGTTTACTGATGCATGGAAACGAATACCACCTTTGTACGGACCAATCACATTGTTGTGCTGGATACGATAACCCATGTTTGTTTGTACGTTACCCTTATCGTCTGTCCAAGTTACACGGAATTGAATCAAACGATCAGGAATGCAAAGACGCTCAATAAGATTAGCTTTGTCGAATTCGGGGTGTTTGTTGTACTCTTCCTCGATAGTTCCTAACACTTGACTAACTGCCTGGATGTACTCTGGCTCATTGGGGAATCTTTGCTTTAGATTCTCAACAACTTTTGTTGCATTCATAATCTTTTTACTTTTAATTTGTATTAAATAATAGCGTTTGTGATTTGCGATTGCAAAGGTAAAGCAATTTTTTGAAATACCAAACAAAAAGATAGTTTTTTTGATGAAAAAGTGTAAAAAAGTTAGTTTTTTCTCAAAAACGAACGAAAAACGTCTATTATTCTTGATTTATGTCATCCGTTTCTGTGTACGGGAACAAGTATTAAATGAAGAATGAAGAATGAAGTAGGGAAATGAAGAATGAAGAATGAAGAATGAAGAATTGGCAAATCACATGTTACAATTCACAATTGACAATTCACAATTAGACAATTATCTATTCATTATCGCTTTTCACTCGTCCATTAAATCTCCCTCTCCTTGGGAGAGGGTTGGGGAGAGGCCTTGTCTTTTCCTTGGGAGAGGGTCGGGGAGAGGCTTACATCACTAAACGCTCAACACTCAACACTCAACACTCATCATTATTTTCGTTAATGTTCTAAAAAATGGATGATTTGTCAAAAATAATGTGTACATTTGCAAAATATATATAACTTAACATTTATACATGATGAAAATGACTAAAATTATTCCGATGGCATTGATGATGGCTTTGCCAGTAACGGGAATGGCGCAAAACAAATCTGGTCTCAAGATGGAGAATCTTGATAAGACAGTAAAACCCGCTGATGATTTCTACATGTTTGCAACAGGTGGTTGGCAGAAATTGAATCCACTACCAGCCGCTTATTCGCGATTCGGTAGTTTCGACCAATTGCAGGAAGACAACAACAAACGTATCAATAGCATCTTGGACGAGTTGCAAAAGAAGACGTTTGCAGAGGGAAGTACCGAACGTAAGTTGTCTGATTTCTACAAGTTGGCAATGGATGTTGACCGTAGGAACAAGGAAGGCATCGCTCCCGTTAAACCTATTCTTGATGAGATGGAAGCAGCGAAGACCAAGGAAGACTTGCAGAAGATACAACATAAATATGCTGTCTTTGGATATGGTGTTCCATTTGGTTATGGCTTTGGTGCAGACGAAAAGAATGTTACCATGAACATCTTGAGTATCAGTCAAGGTGGATTGACACTCGGACAAAAAGACTATTATGTGAACAATGACGAGGCAACAGTGAAGATTCGTGAAGCCTATAAAGAACATATCGTGAGAATGTTCAAACTCTTCGGATTTACCGAACAACAAGCCAAGGCAAAGCGAGATGCTATCTTCCGTTTCGAAACATCATTGGCACTTGTGTCGAAGAGTCGTACGGAGTTGCGCGACCCACAAGCCAACTATAACAAAATGACATTAAAGGAGTTCCAATCCAATTATCCAGGTATTCCTCTTGAGTCGATGGCAAATGCGGAAGGCATCAAGAGCGAGTATATCCAAGAGATTATTGTTGGACAACCTAAGTTCATGGAATGTGCAGATAAGTTGATTGCTGCCATGACCGCAGATGACTTGCGTGCTTATATGGAATGGGACTTGATTGGAAGTGCTTCGTCATTATTGAGTGATGAGATTCGTGAAGCCAACTTCGATTTCTATGGTCGCACGATGACGGGTAGAAAAGAAGACCATCCTTTGTGGAAGCGTGCTACCAACTCCGTTCAGGGTGCCATGGGAGAGGCCCTTGGAAAGATGTATTGTGACCGTTATTTTCCAGCTACTTCCAAGAAGATTATGGAGCAATTGGTGAAGAACTTACAGATTTCTCTCGACCAACGTATTGACGCTCAGGCGTGGATGGGTGATTCTACCAAGGCAAATGCACACCATAAACTTTCCACATTCTACGTAAAAATTGGTTATCCCAACAAGTGGAAAGATTACTCTGCATTGAAAATCGACCCCAACAAATCATACTTTGAGAACGTGATGGCTTGTCGCAAATGGCGCAATGACAAGCACATCGAGGAAAAGGCAGGAAAGCCCGTTGACCGTGATGAGTGGTTTATGACACCACAAACGGTTAACGCCTATTATAATCCAACCACCAACGAGATTTGCTTCCCCGCTGGTATTCTCCAATATCCTTTCTTTGACCCCAAAGCCGATGAAGCATTCAACTATGGAGCCATTGGCGTTGTGATTGGTCATGAGATGACGCATGGATTCGATGACCAAGGAAGACAGTTTGACGCTAACGGAAACATGCATGATTGGTGGACAGCTTCTGATGCGGCTGGTTTTAACGAACGTGCAGACCTCTACGACCGTTTCTTCTCTGCAATTGAAGTATTGCCTGGCTTGAATTCCAATGGTCGTTTGACGCTTGGGGAGAACTTGGCTGACCACGGAGGACTTCAAGTAGCTTGGTACGCATATAAGAACGCTACGCAAAAGAAGCCTTTGAAAGTGAAAGACGGATTCACGGCTGACCAACGATTCTTCCTTGCATACGCTGGCGTATGGGGACAGAATATTACGGAAGAGGAAATTCGCCAACGCGTGAAGAACGACCCACACTCTTTGGGTGAATGGCGCGTAAACGGTGCTTTACCACACATCGATATGTGGTACGAAGCATTTGGCGTGAAGGAAGGCGACAAGATGTTTATTCCAAAGAGTGAACGTCTCGACCTTTGGTGATAATAATTCATAATAACCCTAATAACTTATAAATTTATGAGAAGGATTACTTTAAAATCATTGTTGCTTGGGGCGATGTTGTTGACCACTGCAAATGCCATGGCCATCGACTTCCCCAAGATTGGACGTGCACCTGTTGATGGTGGTTCGTATGTTTTGGTTAATTACGCAAGACCAAACCTCTTTTTCTCTCGTACTTCTTGGGATGGAGCTTATTATCTTCGTCCTTTGGCAGACTCTCAGTATGAGACACACGCTTTTACTGCCCATCAAAGCGCTGATGGTTCATGGTATTTCTCTTTGACGAATGATGATATTACCACGTATGTAGGTATTCCCATTGGAACAGACAACTTGAATGGTAATTTGGAAGATCCCGCTTACTTCACTCTTGAAAATGGCGATGTAGAAGGATTCTATCGTTTGAAAGCTGGAGACGGTAACTTGAACTTCAATGTTTATGGTAGATACCTGCACTTGAATAGTAGTGGTGAGTTTTTGGTAATCTCTGAACCAACCAATTCATGGTACCCAGATTTCTATGGTGGTGTTCTTACGGAAATAGGTGACGACGGAATGCCATACAATGTACAAGACGAGAATAGCGAGTTTATTCCTCTCGACCATTCTTCAGAGAATTGGGCTTTTGCTGAAGTTGGGGATATTCCCTCTTTTAGCAAGAAAATCCTACTTTATACCGCTATTAAGAAGATGGAAGACGAGAATCTTGCAGATGAAACCTATCGTACAGGATTCCAAGGTGCTATTGATGCCGCCACATTATATTATAATAAGGAGGAACTGACGGATGAAGACTATGATGTTGCAATGGCAATTATAGAGGGAAAGAACAATTTGTTTGCAGAAATCCAAACTGCCCAGGAATTGCTTTCACAAGGAGACGACGCAACTCTTCAATCTGCCATCAATGCGGCTATAGCTGAGTTTAATGCCAAGAATGACGCAGAGTCTCTTCAAGCTGCTTTGGCGGCTCTCTATGAGGCAGAGAGAAATTACAATCTCAGTCAAGGTGACTTAACCAAATTAGGTCAGAACATGAGCTTTGAGGATTTGTCTTCTCAAGACGGAAACACAACTACAAGTGTTGCCGCTGCTCCTACTGGATGGAATCTCTATGTCAATGGTACACAAGTATCAGCTGTTGAAGAATTGAGAGCTGCAGGTCTTACTGGTTGGGCAGGTATCAACGGTGATGGTGATGGTGCCAAGGAAGGTAACTTTATCTATGGTATCTGGAATTCTGGAATGCCTTCTATCGAATTGTCGCAAACATTGGAAGGATTGGAGAATGGAACCTATACCGTATTTGCCTCTGTGATGGTTGGTGCTAATGGTAGTGGTTCGCGTAGAACAACCCAACGTATCTTCGGTAATTTGAATGCTAAGTATTTTGGTGCTGAAGGTGAGTATGATGCCGATAAACTGGATAAACGAGAAGTGTATGAGTTTGAAGGTTTAGCAGAACCCGTTACTGACACGCAATTGCAAGAAATGAGTGTACAGGCATACGTATATGATGGAACGTTGACTTTCGGATTCCGTACTGATAACAATATCGCTGCCGCTCGTCGTACTAACTCAAATGGTGCTGGAGGTGATGGTTGGTTTAAGATTGACAACTTCCGCATCCATAAGGAATCGGCAAGTATCGATGCTCCTTTGAAGATTTATGAATTCTACAAGAACATGATTTCCGAATTGCAAGGACAACCCATGCAAGATAAGGTGGAAGAGCATTTGGCAGAATTAATCAATAGCACAGAAGTATCTGCCAGCAATACCGAACAGGAAATCGTTGACGCTTTCTTGAAGTTGAAGGATGAATATTCAGGCATTAAGTCTTCGATTGATGCTTATGCTAAATTGGATAAAGCCATCAACGAGGCTCAACAAAATCTGAATGATTATAGCAACTATGCAGGTGCTGACGAATATGCCGACTTGATTTTGGAAGCTCAAGACACATATTATGACCGTCTTGCCAATGAACAGGAAATTGAGGAAATGCTTGCCAAACTCGATGAAGGATTGAATACGTTGAAACTCTCGGGTGTTGCTGTTGATGTTTACGTAACCGACTTGATTAAGAACCCAAGTTTCGAGGACATGTCTGCACAAGGTAACGCTGAGTCGGGTGGTGCTTCTCCTGCACCAGCAGGATGGACGTTGATGCTCGATGGACAAGTTGTAACGGGTACTCCTTCTCTCGGATGGTGTGGTATCAATAGCGGTGATGGTGGAATGGATCAACATGGAGCTTACGATGACGAAGGCAATTTGTTGACCAGTCAGGTAGTAGACGGACAACGCTTGTGGGGTATCTGGAATGACCGCATTCCTGAAGTTGAACTCTCACAGACATTGACCGGTTTACCACAAGGAACTTACGTGTTGTCTGCATGGGTGATGGTAGAACATCAATGGGCAGGTAATTGCTTGACCACCCAACGTATCTTCGCCAATAATTCTGTTACGATGTTCGGTAGTGAGGAAACACATGCTATCAATCTGCCTTCAGATGCTATAGCTGCAAAATTGCTCGATGAGAACAATCCAACCGATATTAAGTTCTTGAACTATGCAGGTTATTCTTGCGAGAGTGGCGACCCATATACACACTTCCCACGTTTGATGACACTAAGATTTGGTGTTGATGAGAGCGGTGTTGCCAAGATTGGTTTCCGTACCAACAATGTTGACCCACAAGGTGAAGAGAGAACAAGTGGTATCGGATGGTTTAAGCTTGACAATTTCCAACTCTTCTATGAAAGCGAGGATATTCCTACTTCTATTAAGGGTGTCGGTGAAAAAGTTGCTCGTTTGAATGCTACGGAATTCTATTCATTGGATGGTCGTCGCTTGAATGCTCCCCAACGTGGCGTGAACATCATCAAGACACAAGCTGCCGATGGTAGCGTGAAGACCAAGAAGGTGATTGGGAAATAAAAGCCCATCCCCAACCCTTCCCCAAGGGAAGGAAAACCCATCCCCAACCCTTCCCCAAGGGAAGGGAGTTGTTAGATAGAAGCAAGAAAGTTAGAAGTAAGAAGCAAGAGATATGCCTCGCAAATGGAAGACTAATCTCTTACTTCTTACTTCTAACTTTCTTGCTTCTCACTCCTCCATTCGTGGCTCCCTCTCTTTGGGAGAGAGCTGGGGAGAGGCTTCAATTATCTAAATTAACCTAAAATACCGCTTTTTTTTGCGTATAATTGGTTTTACGTCGAAAAATATTTGTAATTTTGTCACTTGAAAGAAAAGGAGCAAAATCGCACAGAGCGAAAATAAATGCCCTTCTCGTTGAATTATCATAAAAATGAGACAAATCCAAAATGGACGAAAATCAAACATTTGATCAAGACAGAATTATTAAAATCAACATTGAGGAAGAGATGAAGTCATCATACATCGACTATTCGATGTCGGTGATTGTGGCTCGTGCGCTTCCTGATGTACGTGACGGATTTAAACCCGTGCATCGCAGAATCCTTTATGGTATGCTTGGCATTGGCAATACAAGTTCCAATCCCTATAAGAAGTGTGCCCGTGTAGTAGGTGAGGTGTTAGGTAAGTATCACCCACATGGTGACTCATCAGTATACGGTGCGTTGGTTCGTATGGGACAATCCTGGAACATGCGCTATTGCTTGGTAGACGGACAAGGTAACTTCGGTTCCGTCGACGGCGACTCTCCCGCTGCTATGCGTTATACGGAGTGCCGACTCTCCAAAATGGGTGAGCAAATCATGGACGACTTGGAGAAGGATACGGTAGACATGGTAAACAACTTCGATGACTCGCTCACCGAACCAAGTGTGATGCCTACCAAGATTCCTAACCTGCTCGTTAATGGTGGAAATGGTATTGCCGTGGGTATGGCAACCAATATGCCTACGCATAATTTGGGTGAAGTTATCGACGGTTGTTGTGCTTATATCGACAATCCCGACATTGACACCGAAGGATTGATGCGCTTTATTCCCGCTCCCGACTTCCCTACAGGTGCATATATATATGGTTTGCAAGGCGTGAAGGATGCCTATGAGACGGGTAGAGGACGTATCGTGATGCGAGCAAAGGCAGTGATAGAAAGTGATGAACATGGAGATAGAATCGTCATTACCGAAATTCCTTACGGCGTAAATAAGCAACAACTCATTGAGTATATTGCCGAACTCGTGAAGGAAGGTAAGATTGACGGTATTTCCAATGCCAACGACGAAACTGGTCGTCAAGGTATGCGTATCGTAGTTGACGTGAAGCGCGATGCGAATGCCAATGTTATCTTGAATAAGTTGTTTAAGATGACCGCCCTTCAAAGTTCGTTCTCCGTGAACAATATCGCCTTGGTGAAAGGTCGTCCACGTACGTTGAGTTTGAAGGAATGTATTAAGTATTTCGTTGAGCATCGTCACGACGTAACTATCCGTCGTACCAAGTATGACTTGCGTAAGGCTCAAGACCGTGCGCACATCTTGGAAGGATTGATTATTGCGTGCGACAATATAGACGAGGTGGTTCATATCATCCGTGCTTCACAAACTCCTTCTGATGCACAACGCAACTTGGAGAAGCGTTTCGAATTGGACGAATTACAATCCAAGGCTATTGTAGACATGCGCTTGAGTCAGTTGACTGGCTTGCGTATGGATCAGTTGCATGCTGAGTACGAGGAGTTGATGAAGACCATCGAATACTTGCAGAGCATTCTTGATGACCCCGAACTTTGCAAGAAGGTGATGAAGGACGAACTCATTGAGGTGAAGGAGAAATATGGCGATGCCCGTCGTACGGAAATCATTCCCGATGAGCATGAATTCAACGCTGAAGACTTCTATCCCAATGATCCCGTTGTTATTACGGTTAGTCACTTAGGATATATCAAGCGCACTCCATTGTCGGAGTTCCGCGAGCAAGCACGTGGCGGTGTAGGAGCAAAGGGAGCCAGTTCGCGTGACAAGGACTTCACCGAATACATTTATCCTGCTACGATGCACCAAACCATGTTGTTCTTTACCAAGAAAGGTCGTTGCTATTGGTTGAAGTGCTATGACATTCCAGAGGGTGACAAGACATCGAAGGGTAGGGCGATCCAAAACTTGCTCAATATTGAACCTTCTGATTCCGTGAATGCGTTCTTGCGTTTGCGTGGTCAAGGTTTGCAAGACCAAGAGTTCATTAATTCTCACTACGTGGTGTTCTGTACGAAGAACGGTACGGTGAAGAAGACTTGCTTGGAGGCTTATTCTCGTCCGCGTACAAACGGTGTGATTGCCATCAACATCGAAGAGAACGATGAGGTGGTAGATGTTCGCTTGACCAATGGCAGAAACGAATTGATTATTGCCAACCGCAATGGTCGTGCCGTTCGTTTCGATGAACGTACTATCCGTACAATGGGACGTGTTGCCACGGGTGTGAGAGGTATGAAACTCGACGATGGCGACGATGCGGTAGTTGGTATGATTGTTGTCAACGATGCCAGCAACGAGACCGTGATGGTAGTGAGTGAGGAAGGCTATGGCAAGCGTTCGCAAGTGGAAGACTATCGCAAGACCAACCGTGGCGGTAAGGGCGTGAAGACCTTGAGCATCACCGATAAGACGGGTAGATTGGTTGCCATTAAGAACGTTACCGACGATAACGATTTGATGATTATCAACAAGAGTGGTATCGTTATTCGCTTGGCGGTAGCAGAAGTACGCGTGATGGGTAGGGCAACGCAAGGCGTTCGTCTCATCAACTTGACCAAGAAGAACGATGTCATTGCAAGCGTTTGCAAGGTGATGAGTTCTGAATTGGAAGCTACCGTAGAAGAGGAAAGTCGTGCTCAATGGGCGCAGAAGAATGCTGAAATCTTAAAAGATTCTACTGCTGCAACTAATTGGGACGTTGAAACGTCAAACGAAACAAACGAAGGCGAATCCGAAGAACCTTTCATAGATTCAGAAGAGGAACCCAACAATGAATAAGAATATAATCAACCTTTTTAATTAAAAAGCTTATGAAAAAATTAATGATTGCGGCTATGATGTTACTCGGTACATCTACCGCCTTTGCTGGAGACAGCGACGCTTTGAAGGCTATCCTCAAGGCTAAGGGTTATGCTGAAGCAGCATCTCTTGTAAAATCTTCTCTCTCTCAACTCGCATCTGATGCAGAGAAAGCCAAGGCTTACAACCATTTGGTACAACTCGCTATGGAGAAATTCAATAACGAAACTACCATCCAGACAGAAAATCAAACAGCAAAATTGACTCAAAAAGCAGAACAGCCTTTTGATACACTTGGTTATTACAATGCTGCTTATGATGCCTTGATGAATGCTATCGAATGTAATAAGTATGATAACATGCCAGATGCAAAGGGTAAAGTGAAACCTAAGTTCCATGATGCTTTACTTCAAGTCATTCCCAATGCTCGTATACAATTGGTAAATGGCGGTCAATGGGCTGCACAGCATAGCAATGATGAAGGTGTGTTGAAGTATTGGGGTACTTTCCTTGACACCGAAGATGCCGATTTGTTGAAGACTATCGATAAGAGTAGCGAACAGGGTTATCTGGGACAGGTGGCTTATTTCACCGCTCTCTATGCAAACCAAAACAAGCAAATCGACCGTGCCATGAAGTATCTTGAGATGGCCATGAAAGACCCAGAGCAAGCTAAAGAGGCTCAGAACATGAAGTTTACCATCGGTCAGCAAAACTTGAAGACTCATGCAGACACATTGAAGTTCGTTGACGAATTGAAGGTGTTCTATGAGCAGAATTCTGATAGCGAGGCTGCTTTCGGTACTTTGTGCAATCTCTATAGCCAAATGAACAAGAAGGATGAGGTTGTTAAGCTCGTTAACGACAAGATTTCAAGAGATCCTAACAACTCTACAGCTTGGGCTTTGAAGGGACAAACCGAAATGAACGAGCAGAAGTACGATGATGCCATCGAGTCTTTCAAGAAATCTGTTGACATCGACGGTACCAACCCTGTTGTTCTCACTTACCTCGGCTTCTGCATGAACTCTAAGGCTGCTGGTATCGAGGGTAACATCCCCGCACAGAAGGCTCTCTATAAGGAGTCTATGGGCTACCTTGAAAGAGCCAAGGAGATTGACCCATCTCGCGAGAAGGCTAACTGGGCATATCCACTCTACCAGTGCTACTACATCAACTATAGCGCTACAGATCCTCGTACTAAGGAATTGGAGGATATACTGAAATAATTTTAATGCATTTCATAACACGGAAGATACGAATAGAGTTCGTATCCTTCCGTGTTTTTTTTTGTATCAATGGGCATGATGGATAACATATTCAATAACAAGATGAAAAGATTGTATAGCATACTTTTCATGCTACTGCTGTTCGTGTGCGCAAGTGCCCAAAAGAAGGAAATTTCCAATGCGCGGGATAACATCAAGAAAAACAGAAATTTAGAACAGGCAGAGAAAAGCATGAATGATTTGTTGAAGGATTCGGCAAATCGATATAACGACAGGATATGGAGTACGATGTTTGATGCCATTTTCAAGCAATACGTACAGGGAAACGAGAAACTTTACTTACGACAGAATTATGACACCACTAAGCTTTTCAATCTAACGATGAAAATGATTCGCACCGCCGAAAGTCTTGACTCGGTGGATGCTCGTCCTAACAAGAACGGAAAGATAGAATTGAAGCATCGCAAGAAGCATGCCGACTTGCTTCACAAGTATCGTCCTAACTTGTACAATGGCGGTCTTTTCTTCGTGAACAAACAGAAATATGCGGAGGCTTATAAATATTTTGATGCGTATATTGACTGTGCCAACCAACCACTCTTTACGCAATTCGATTATAATGCCAACGACAAGCGAATTCCCGAGGCAGCTTATTGGGCTGTCTATTGTGGATATAAGATGAAAGACCCCAAGGCAACTTTTCACCATACGTATCTTGCCTTGAAGGATACGGCTCGTTATTGCATGATGTTGCAATACTTGGCAGAGACTTATCGTTTGGAGAAAGATACGGTGAGATACATTGAGACGCTCACCGAAGGGTTTGAGAAATATCCCACGTTTGAGTTTTTCTTCCCTCGTCTCGTGCAATATTACGGTGAGAATGGGCGTTGGGAAACGGTGTTGGATATTTCCGAACGCGCCATCTCCAACAACCCTGAAAGCGAGATATATCGCTTGAGCAAGGGAACGGCTTTATTGAACTTGGGCAAATACGACGAGTGTATCGCCATTAGCGACGAGTTGATTGCAGAAAACGACAGTTTGGCTGATGCTTACTATGATGCTGGGATGGCGTATTTCCAGAAGGCTGTGGAACTCGACAAGAATATCCAGTTGAGCAAGAAGCAGAAAAACAAGATTAAGGATTTATATCACAAGGCATTACCTTATTTAAAATGCTATCGTGCGTTAGCTCCCGACCAGCGTAGCAAGTGGGGGTTGACATTATATACCATCTACCTCAATTTGAATATGGGTGATGAGTTCGACGAAATAGACAGGTTATTAAGAGAAAAACATTAGAATAATGAAAACAGAAGAGATACTCGATAAATTGGGCATTCAACAACTTACCGACATGCAGGTGGAAGCTATGAATGCCATCTTACGTACCGACGATGATGTAGTACTGTTGTCGCCTACGGGTTCGGGAAAGACATTGGCTTACCTCTTGCCGTTGGTGCAGATGCTCGACGCAAAGTCTAACGACGTGCAAGCCGTTGTTATCGTTCCTGGGCGTGAATTGGCATTGCAATCTGCTACCGTACTCAAGGACATGAAATGTGGCTTGCGTGCGTGTGCTTGTTATGGCGGTAGGGCAGCGATGGACGAGCATCGCATGTTGCGACAGGTACAACCGCAAATCGTATTCGCCACGCCAGGGCGATTGCAAGACCATCTTTCCAAAGGGAACATCCAAGCCAACACCGTTCGCTATCTCGTGATAGACGAGTTTGACAAGTGCTTGGAAATGGGATTCATGGAAGAGATGGGGCGCATCTTACATGGCCTTCCATACGTGCAAAAACGAGTGCTTCTCTCTGCTACCGATGCGGATTCCATTCCTAAGTTCGTACAGATGGGAAAGACGCAACGACTCAACTATCTCATGGAAGAGGAACAGGTGTCGCATCGCGTGGAAATCTACCAAGTCAAGAGTCCTGAGAAGGATAAGTTGAACACGCTTCGCCTGCTATTGTGTGAGTTGGGCGAACAGAGCAGTATCGTCTTCCTCAACTATCGGGAAAGCGTGGAGCGTGTGGCTTCCTATCTCAATGAACAAGGATTTACTATCAGTTTCTTCCATGGTGGATTGGAACAAAGACAACGTGAAGACGCATTGTATAAGTTTTCCAATGGCTCTGCCAACGTATTGGTTGCCACCGATTTAGCCAGTAGGGGTATTGACATTCCCGACATCGACAATATCATTCACTATCACTTGCCAGAGAGCGAACATGGATATGTTCATCGAGTGGGCAGAACGGCACGATGGGAATCGAAGGGTAGGGCGTTTTTCATCCTCAATACCGAAGAGACGGTTCCCGCCTACGTGGAAGGTGAGTTGAAAGACTATTCCGTGAATCCTACTACGTTATCTGCTCCCATTCCTAAGATGGTGACATTGTACATTGGAAAAGGCAAGAAGGATAAACTCTCCAAGGGCGACATCGTTGGATTCCTATGCAAGAAAGGCGGTTTGCAATCGTCGGAGATTGGCAAGATTAGCGTGGAGGAGCGTTTTACATACGTAGCCATTCAGCGCCAAAAGCTCCATTCGGTATTGCGCAACGTACAAGGGGAGAAAATCAAGGGAATCAAGACAATTGTGGAGGAGGTGAAATAATCACCGTTCATTCCCCTTAACCATCAAAAACGTAGCAAATATGAGTGTTGAATATATGTCACAAGAGGGTTACGACAAGCTCGTGGCTGAACTCCATCAGTTGGAGAGTGTAGAACTGCCCCAAGTGCGAGAAGCTATTGCAGAGGCACGCGACAAGGGAGATCTCAGTGAGAATTTCGAATACCATGCTGCCAAGCGCGAACAATCGCGACTATTGGGTAGGATTCGCTTCAAGCAAAAGGTGCTGGCGAATGCGCGCGTCATTGATATGTCAAGGCTCGAAACGGGTAGGGTACAACTGCTCAGTAAAGTGGAAATGACAAACCTATCCAATAACAAGAAAATGACCTACACCATTGTCAATCCCCATGAGGCGAATATCCATGAAGGCAAAATCTCCATCAAATCGCCCATCGCCCAGGCATTGCTAAACAAGAAATCAGGCGATACCGTAGAAGTTACCGTACCTGCTGGTACGTTGAGATTCCAAATCGATGACATACATTTATAGAGCATGTAAGTTTGTCAAAGAACAATTATATGATGTTGCTTTAGAAGCAAGAAAGTAAGAGAGTTTAAAGCAAGTGATCAGCCCTTTTGTGGTGAGTGGATTTTGTTTCATCTATACTCCATCTATTTGAGAGAACGCTGAGGAGAGGCTTCTTTCTATATAGTTTCTTGAGATTTACTGAATACTCATGATATTTGGGTATTTTATTGATAAATAAGTTAAAATATTTGTACATTTCGTAATAAACCGCTAACTTTGCAGCAAGCTAAGGAAAGTACCTTTATGAGACAGCTAAAAATCACCAAGTCGATTACCAATCGAGAGAGTGCATCTCTTGATAAATACCTACAGGAAATCAGCCATGAGGAATTGATTTCCGTAGAGGAAGAGGTGGAGTTGGCTCAACGTATCAGAAAGGGAGATAGAAAGGCTTTGGAGAAATTGGCGAAGGCTAACTTGCGTTTCGTGGTTTCCGTTGCCAAGCAATACCAGAATCAAGGATTGAGTCTTCCTGATTTGATAAACGAAGGAAACTTGGGATTGATAAAGGCTGCGGAAAAGTTTGATGAAACTCGTGGCTTTAAGTTCATCTCATACGCTGTATGGTGGATTCGCCAAAGTATCTTGCAAGCTATCGCGGAGCAGAGTCGTATCGTTAGATTACCGCTGAATCAAGTCGGTTCGGTCAATAAAATCAATAAGATACTCAATAGGTTTGAACAAGAGAACGAAAGAAGACCGAGTATTGATGAGATTGCGGATAAGATAGACCTACCCGAAGACAAGATTGCAGATGTGTTGAAGGTTCCAGGAAAGCAGGTTTCTGTAGATGCGCCTTTCAGCGATGGTGAAGAGAGTAGCTTGTTGGATGTGCTTCCCAATGCCAATGCACCTATGGCAGACAATGAATTGGTGAAAGAGTCCTTGAGAAATGAGATTGACAGGGCTCTTCAAACGCTCAACGATAGAGAGCGCAATATCATTGAGGCTTTCTATGGCATCAACCAACCTGAGATGACATTAGAGGAGATTGGCGATAAGTTTGGCTTGACACGTGAGCGAGTGCGCCAAATCAAGGAGAAGGCTATTCGTCGCTTACGCCAAAACACAAAGAGTAAGTTACTAAAAACATATCTTGGACAATAGAAAGAGTATATATGAAATTATCAAAGATAGTATTTATTTGTATTAGTATTATTGTTTTCACTTTTGGAAAGGTAGATAGTGCTTCTGCCATCAACGAAAAATCACCCGTATATATGTTTGGTATTGTCACTTCATTCAATGATAGTGTATTATACATGAGTCAGGTTCAACTGGTTGACTCTGCATATATCGACAAGAAAACCAAGTTTTTGTATAGCAGAGAGAATTATTCGTACCAACTCAAGGACTATATCAAGAAGGCTGGGGTAGAGAATCCCACATGTATCACGATATACGGATTCAACAAGAATAAGGTTGAAAAGAAGTATAGCAAAATCAGAAAGAAGTATGCTGATAAAGACAAGTATATTATCAAATACTTGGCAGCAGACGAATTTAAGTTTTCTCCTATTAAACCAACAGAGTTGGAATCTACGGTAGAAGTAGAGGAAACACCTAAAGGGAAGAAGAAAGACAAGACTAAGAAGAAATAATAACAACCAAAAGGCATGATAATGCCGAGAATTGAACATCATAAGGAAAGTAAATATATCAATGGAAAAAACAGACGTGAATTTGTTTAACGTTGCTGGTCATCTTATCAAGATACAGTTCAAGGAATCGCCATACAATAGTATGAGATTGATTCCTTCATTTGAACCGTTTCGTACACAAGAGGAGGACGGAGAATTCTTGTTCCAGTTGACGGTAGACGATGAATTGCCTCCAGTTCCAAAAGACAAGCGCGAGCGTTTACGCGCATTTGATACGGGAAATGGAGAAACCGTAGTAGACATGTTGCCTGATGGCGGCTATCAATATATTATTCGCGACATCGAAGATCGTGATTGTTGTCTGTTGCAATGCAACAAGGACTTTAGCGATTGCAAGTGTGCATTGAACGGCTATTATAACATGCGTTGTTTTGGCTTAAACAATGCGCTGATGCTCATTTATGCATTTGCGGGTAGTTTGAAACAAACGCTTCTCATTCATGCTTCATTGGTAAGGCAAAACGGTTATGGTTATGCGTTTATAGCCAAGAGTGGAACAGGTAAGAGTACGCAAGTGAGCATGTGGCTTCGTCATCTTCCAGGTTGCGACTTGATGAACGATGACAACCCCATTATTAGAATCATAGATGGTGAAGCATATATATATGGTAGTCCATGGAGTGGTAAGACTCCATGTTATAGAAATGTCAAGGCAAAATTAGGTGCTATCACACGTATCGACCGTGCTCTTGAAAATAGCATAGAAAAACTATCACCCATAGATGCCTTTGCGTCCATTCTACCATCTTGTTCATCCATGAAGTGGGATCAAGTGATTTTCGCCAGGGTATGTGATGCCGTTACAAAACTTGTAGAGACAACAGGTATCTACACATTACATTGTTTACCGAATAAAGAAGCGGCAGTATTATGCAACAAAACGATATCGAAATAACAGAAATACAATTTCAGAATGCGCTTATCCTTCCTGAAATCGTGAAGATGATGGAAGAGGGACATACGGTTACGCTTCGTTTGAGAGGATTCAGTATGCGTCCGTTCTTGGAAGATAACCGTGATAAGGCTCTTATGACTAAAGCTGTATCACCTAAAGTAGGCGATGCCGTACTTGCAGAGGTAAGACCTAAGTTTTTCGTATTGCATAGAATCATCAAGATTGATGGTGAAAATGTTACGCTTCGTGGTGATGGAAACTTAGGAGTTGAAAATTGTAAGTTGAAAGATGTAAAGGGATTCGTCATTGGATTCTATCGTAAAGGTCGTACCAAGTTGGATAAGACCAATGGCTTGAAATGGCGTGTTTATTCATATATCTGGACTCGCTTGTTTCCCATTCGCCGTTACTTATTGGCTTTCTATAGGAGAATTTGGTTAAGATTGTTCGGTCCAATTTAATACACATTTATATAATATATTAGTATGAAGACAAAAAAAGGTTTCAACATTCGCAACGTTTGTGGTGAGAATATCATTGTTGCAGAAGGAAAAGAGAATATCGATTTCAGTAATATCATTAGCATGAACGAAAGTTCTGCATATCTTTGGAAGAAGTCACAGGAACAAGAGTCTTTCACGGCTGAAGACCTTGCACAATGGCTTACCGAAGAATATGACATCGATAAAGAAACGGCTCTCGCAGATTCAAAGACCGTTTCAGAGCAATGGATTAAGGCAGGTATTTGCGAAGAATAAAAAATAATCCGAGGAGCTTAATTCCTCGGATTATTTTTTTCAAATATTGCCATCCTCTCTTCCAATTGGTCGTATTGATGATCGGCAATAAAAGATGTACAAACTCGTAGTCCCTCTTGATGACTACCCGTTGTTATCAGGCAAATGGCACTCACGCCGTAATACATTAATTCGTGTGCCAACTCACCGCTTGTCATTCCTGGATAACCAATGGTGAAATAGAAACCGTCGGCAATATCCTCATCCAAGTCCTTATCGTAAACCACGTAGAAACCATGCTTGCAGAATATCTTCTTGAGCAAGTGGGCGCGTTTACCATATTCCTTGATTTCCTCCCTGAAATTATATGTACCATCGGAAGCAGCTTTTAACATCGCAGCCATAGCATATTGTGCACTATGACTCGTTCCTGAACTCAGCGCATACAACATTCTTGTAGAGAATACCAAACCAAATGGTAATCCTTCGTATCTGTTAGCCAATGCTGGGAAATGACGATGGAACAACTTGTCTGAAATGCATGTAACACCGATTCGCTCTCCAGCATAACTGAATGCCTTAGAACCACTGATAAGGAGAATGTAATTATCCGTATAGTTGGCTACAGACACTTGGTATGGAGGTTCGAAAGGAGTACTTAAATCCTTGCGGAAATCCATGGCGAAATATGCCAAGTCTTCCATCACGATAGCATCATATTGTGTTGCCAATTCGCCAATGATTTGCAGTTCTTCTTCTCTGAAGCAAATCCATGATGGATTGTTGGGATTGCTGTATACGATAGCACAGATTCTTCCCGTTTTCAGATAGGATTCCAGTTTCTCGCGCAACAAATCGCCACGATAATCGTAAACATCGAATGTTTCATATTTCACGCCCATTACTTGCAATTGCATCTTTTGAACGGGGAAACCTGGGTCGATGAACAAGACGGTGTCTTTCTCTGGATTAGCTTGACTACAAGTCAGGAATGAGGCGAAAGTGCCTTGCATGGAACCACATACTGGTACACATGACTCTGGTGAAATATCAATGTTGATAAATGCCTTCACGAAGCGCGATGCCTCTTTCTTCAATTCAGGATAACCTTGAATGTCAGGATAGCTATGGGCGATTCCATCTTCCAATGACTTGATTTGTGCGTCAACGCCAACCTGTGATGCGGGCAATCCTGGAATACCCATTTCCATTTTGATGAATTCCACTCCCGATTCCTTTTCGGCAAATGCGGCAATGGATTTCACCTCACGAATAGTTGCCTTGGCAAAATCTTGAATGCCAAAGTCTTGTATGGCTTGGTCTATCAGTTGTTTCTTGATGGGTGTTTCCATGTGTTTCTTATTTTTGTGCGGCTTTACCAATAGCCAAAGCCTTGATGTTGGCATCAACTACCGCTTCTCCCTTACGACCAAACACGCTTCTGATGGCATCTTCCAACTTCTCATAGTCAATGCCTAATGCTTTTTGGGCAGCACCCAATAAGATGACATTGGCAGAACGAGGAACATCGTTTTCCTTTGCCAATGTTTCGATGTCCAACATAATCACGTTGTTCAAGGCATTCAAGTCTTCTGTCACCTTCTCCATTTCTGGATAGTTGGGGATATTGACAAATGGAGTGCTCGATGTGATAATCCAGCCTTCCTTATTCAAGAACGGTAGATAGCGTAAAGCCTCCATCGGTTCCATAGAGATAATCACGTCGGCACAACCCAATGGAATCAAGTCGCTATTGATTGGTTCTGATGAGATGCGAAGATTACTTTGTACGTCACCGCCACGTTGAGACATTCCATGTACTTCAGCTTGTTTGATATACATGTCTTCTTTCATGGCTGCTTCGCCTATGATGGTTGCGATACTGAGGATACCTTGTCCTCCCACACCGCATAAGATGATATCGGTTTTCATTTGTTGGCCTCCTTTGCTCTCTTTTGTTTTAAATGACGTTGCAATGTTTGCATACATTCGCGCCTTGGGATGATGACGCTTACTCCTTGATAGTCTATCTCCTCGCGAATCATTTGCGTAATCTCTGGCATGTTCTTAGGAATAGGAACAACTACTCTCAAGTGCTCGTCAGTCATTCCGAGCCCTCTACAGATAGCCTCAAACTTATTGGTACCAGCACTATCTTGACCTCCCGTCATGGCTGTCGTCAAGTTGTCACTAATGATAACGGTGATATTGGCATTCTCATTGATAGCATCCAATAATCCAGTCATACCGCTATGTGTAAACGTAGAGTCTCCGATAATGGCGATAGCTGGCCAATGACCTGCATCGGCAGCTCCTTTTGCCATACCGATACTTGCACCCATATCCACACAAGAGTGAATGGCTTTGTATGGAGGTAAGAAACCAAGAGTATAACAACCAATGTCACCAAATACACGAGCATTGGGATAGTCTTTCAACACCTCGTTTAATGCAGCGTAAACATCGCGGTGTCCGCATCCTTTACATAATGCTGGTGGACGAGATACTACATCCGCGCACGGTTCGTAGGTATTTGAAGATGGCAAACCGAGTGCCTTCTTCATCAAGTCGGGAGTTAATTCTCCAGTACGTGGTAACTCGCCAGTCAACTTACCCTTGATAACGGCACAAGCAGGCATTACGCCTCTTACGATATCTTCGATGAATGGTTGACCTTCTTCTGCAATCAGTACAGAGTTACATTCAATGGTCATCTTCAAAACCAATTCCTTGGGAAGTGGATATTGCGAAATCTTCAATACGGGATGAGGACAACCTGTAGGGTAGCACTCATTCAAGTAGTTGAATGCAATACCACTGGCGATGATACCTAACGACTTATCGGCTGCTTCTATGTATTCGTTGAAAGGAGAGATAACGGCATCGTGTTCCAATGCTTCTTGTTGGGCGGTCACGATATCATTTCTCTTACGTGCAAATGCTGGTAACAATACCCAGTCAGATGCTTTCGCATTATAGTTAATCTCGTTTTGTTCACGTGGCGTTTCCACTACGTTAACCACAGCACGTGAGTGTGCCATTCTTGTCGTTACGCGCATGAGGATTGGAAGGTGTATCTTCTCCGAATAATCGAAAGCTACCGCCATCATGTCGTAAGCTTCTTGTTGGTTACTTGGTTCAAACGTAGGAATCATGGCAAACTTGGCATAGAACCTACTATCTTGCTCGTCTTGTGAAGAGTGCATGGAAGGGTCGTCTGCTACCAATACTATCAAACCACCATTGGTACCTGTCATGGCTGAATTCACGAATGGATCGGCACATACGTTCAATCCAACGTGTTTCATACATACCAACGCACGTTTTCCCATGTACGACATACCGAGTGCTTGTTCCATAGCGGTCTTTTCATTGGTTGACCAACGACTATGGATTCCACGTTCTTTTGCCAACTTTGATGTTTGGATGTATTCCGTAATCTCAGTTGAGGGAGTTCCAGGATAGGCATACACACCACTCAAGCCAGCATCAATGGCTCCTTGTGCGATCGCCTCGTCTCCTAATAATAATTTTTTCATTGTTATGATTGATTTAAAACTTATTCAATGGTTACTTCTAAAGGCATGGCGATGGCGTTCAAGAAACTATCTATTCTCACTTGCCATTCTCTTTGCGTCCTTACGTCAGCTTTGCTCCATGCACTACCTGCGTAATAGGTGTATTTCTGGTTATTTTCTAATTTCTTCAAGATTCCCAACGCATGACCTTCAATGCCTTTATTAGGAGTATCATATTTGAGCATTTTGGTTTTCACGTCACCGTATGGGAACAATGCTGCTACGTAAACTTGGAAGTTGTGTTTGGCGGGATTATCCGTTGGGTCGGCATAATGCACGTAATTACTTCCGAGTACTACGCTTTCCTTGTCTTCAGAATGAATCACTACGCCAGAGGCAAAATCACATGGCTTAGTCAACCCTTCATACCATACGGTAATCTTGTTGAAGTTGCTACTCTTATCCAAACTCATGATTCGATGTTCCACTACGTTTTCATCTTTCTTCACTTTTGCAGGATGATAGGTTAAAGCCACGGTGAAACGCAAAGGACCATTATCTAATATCTCATAATCCTTGTAACAATAGGGATAGATGAGTGTGTTGCCGTCCATCAAAGCAGGTGTTCCGCATCCTAACGTAGAACCTACGCTATAGCAATCCAATCCATTGCCATGGTCTAAATGGAATGATGTGTGCAAATCTTCGTCTCTCCACTTATCGCCTTGTCCCTTTTTGTGATAGATATTTTTCAGAATATTGCCGTCATAATCGGCTGTATATCGGTCTTCCACCACGATTTCTGGTGTGTTTTTTGTCCAAACATCCATACCAAACGACTTCTCTCCCGTGCGTTGCAACGCAGGACCATACACGCGATAGGCGCCACGGTCGTTTTCCCAAGCAATATCATCCTTACGAGTGGGGTACATCTTTCCTTTCACCCAAGTCTTCATGGGTTCTGGAACACCCTTGCTCACGGTGAACTGTGCCTTTCCGCATGGACGAACCGACACGTCAATCAGTAGTTTTCCATCGTATGTCACTTGATAATCCACTTGTTGACCAAAGGCGTTTCTTACTACGAACGCATCGTCTTCACCGAGAGCCAACTTGTCAACGATAGTTTTCAAGTCTATCTCTACGAGTTCTTGCCTTTGTTCGTTCTCGTCATTTGTCACGGTGATTGTTACGGTTTTTCCCGCCCATGAAGTCATAGGCAACATCAATATCAGTGACAGGATAGCAGATTTAATTTTCATGTCGTTTGTTATTTGAGATTGTCGATAAAGAATTGTGAGATTTGACGGAGTAGGTGATTACGCGTGTTGCCACCATATAAACTATGGTTGCGATTGGTGTAGATATTCATCTTGAAATCCTTGTCGGCTTGCACCAAAGCCTCCGTATATTCAAATGTATTTTGTGGATGAACGTTATCGTCTGCCAATCCATGACAGAGCAACAATGCACCATGCATCTTTTCTGCACGGCTGATGGGATTGTCTTCATAACCTTTTTGGTTTTCCTTAGGCGTACGCATGTAGCGTTCGGTATAAATGCTATCATAGAAGCGATAACTGGTTGGGGGCGCAACGGCAACGCCAGCCTTAAACACGCCTCTTCCTTCGCTCATACTCATCAACGTACAATAGCCTCCATAACTCCATCCCCATATTCCAATATTATCTTTGTCTACGTAACTTTGCTTTCCGAGCCAAATGGCAGTTTCCACTTGGTCTTTAGCTTCTAAGTTGCCTAATGCCATATAGGTGCATTTCTCAAATTCAGCACCTCTTGCACCTGTTCCGCGACCATCTACGCAAACCACGATAAAACCTTCTTGTGACAGATAGTAGTCATACATGCCTCCGCCACCCATCGAACCGATATTCCATGAGTTTACTACTTGCTGACTACCAGGACCACTATATTGGAACATAATGACGGGATATTTCTTGTTAGGATTAAAGTCAGCAGGCTTTATCATCCATCCGTCGAGAACCACTCCTTCAGAGGTGGTAAAACTAAACATCTCTTTTTGGGTGATAGAATAATTGGCGAGTTTATCTACCAATTCCTTGTTGTCTACAGGTGTAGAGAGTATCTTTCCATTATTGTCCCTTATCGTATAGATATATGGATGGTCTTTGTCGCTCCATGTGTTGATGAAGTATTTGTAATCTCCAGAGAAGATGGCTTGGTTCCATCCCTCTTGCTGGGTGAGCCTTACCGTCTTACCATTTTTATGGTTCACGTATACCTGACGATCGTGTGCATTTAATGCAGCTGCCTGATAATAAACGTCTCCTGTTGCTTCGTCATAGCCATATACATTAGTAATGTCATATTTTCCGTCGCCAATCTTCCTTTCCATCGTTCCGTTCATCGTATATACATATAGGTGCATGTTTCCGTCACGGTCACTGGGCATGAGGATATGACTCTTACCGATGATGGTTGACGACATGACATCTTCCTTCACATACTTGGAAACGCTTTCCTTGATTAAGAGTTGCGATACGGTACTCCTTGGATTCACGGAATAAATATGCAATCGGTCTTGATGGCGATTCATGGAATACACCAATATCTTATCTGCTTCTGAGGTGGGCAAGATACGGGGCATGTAACCATCAGCATCTACGGGTACGTCTAATTGTCGCACTTGCTTGCTTTTGATGTCAAAGCTCCAAGCCGTAACCTTTGAGTTGTCTTCGCCAGCCTTGGGGTATTTGTAGGAATACTCTCCAGGATAAACGGCATATTCTTCCTTGGCAGGATTCATGCCTTGGAACATCTGCAAAGAATATTCCTTGACGGCTGTTTCGTCATACTTAATCCAACATATCATTGAGGCATCGGCATTGAAACACAACGATTTGTTGAAACTGAACTCCTCTTCGTTCACCCAATCAGGAATACCGTTGATAATCTCATTAAACTTTCCGTCTTTGGTTACTTGACTCTCAGAGTTGTCGTATAACAACTTAACCAAGAAGATATTGTTATCTCTCACGAAAGCCACCATCGTACCGTCAGGCGACCAAGTAGGTACTTGTTGTGGTCCTCCATCGGATAGCTTTGCCAATTTCCTGCTTTGTATCGTATAGATGTAGAAGTCGGCAGTATACGAACGCCTATAGATGGATTTCGTGTTTGTTTGTATCAACATCTTCTTTCCGTCGGGCGACATAATATAACCGTCGATGCTTTCCACCGTTTCGCCTTGTGTATGGTTGGCATCAAACAACGTGCCCGTTTCCTTGCCCGTCTTGAATGAGTATGTTTTAATCGTGGTACCCTCATTCTCTATACGAGCATATTGGTCTGTTCCTTCAATAGGAATCATTCCGCTCATTCGCTTGGCGGCAAACGTTCCATCGGTAATCGACTTGATATCCAGTTTCTCTTTAGCCATTATGGTTGTTGTTACCATCATCATTGCAATCAGTAAGAAAAATCTCCTCATATTGATAAATTTGATATTCATTTGCAAAATTACTAAAAAAAGTACAATTACAATGTTTTTTGCACGGCATCTTGTACAATCAGTCCTGCTAACGTAAATCCGAAGATGGCGGTGATGTGAACGAGCGTACCATTGCCCCTATCGGTTTTCTCTCCCAGGTTTTGAAGCAATTCATCTGAATACACGCATAGGAACTTACGACTTGGGTATTGTCCGTTATGCTTGAAACGCTTGCGCAAGGCGCGTGCAAGTGGGTCGCCAGATACTTTCCAAAACTCTGTAACTCGTATGCGAGTGGAATCCATTTTCAATGCAGCACCCATAGACGAGAAGAAACCTACGTTTTCCTTACACGCCATGAGAATCAAAAGTGCTTTGTCCTTGAGAGAATCAATAGCATCTATCACGTAATCATAAATGCCCATGTGAAAACTATCTGCCGTTTCCTCGTTGAACACTTGTTGCAAGGCTGTTATTTCCGCATTGGGATTGATGGAAAGCAATCGTTCACGCAACACATCTACCTTTGCTTGTCCTATGGTCTTAGTTGTTGCCATCAACTGACGATTAATATTGCTCTCACAAACAACATCAGAATCAACGATTGTTAGTTGTCGAATGCCCGAACGAATCAGACTTTCCGCACACCAAGAACCAACTCCTCCAACGCCAAAGATAATGACGCGCTTGGAAGACAATCGCTTCATTGCCTCGTCACCTATCAGTAGTTCCGTACGTTGAAAAATTGCTTGTTCTATGGCCATAAACTATTTTTACGTAAATTGGCGACAAATTTACTAAGAATAGCTGACAAAAACGAGCATTTTTGGAAGATTAACGCACAACATTCGCAAATAATGACGTATAATAAAACCTGACTTTATAACGAGAATTGTATCTTTACGGTCATTTCTCGCGGACGGAGAAGATAATTTGTAGTTGATGAATGAATGTCGCTAAATGTAGTGATGGCATAACTTGTTTGGTTAAATAGATTTCTTAATTGCAAAGTCAACCTCATTTTCTTGATTCGCCATACCGCTTGGGTGTCAAACAATAACGTATTGATAGGTGAGGATGATTGTATTTCATTGTGGTAATAAACAGTAGATAATCCTACGTCAATATTTCCGATAGTCTTTATAAACGAAAGACTTTGTTTACATTGGAAGATAGATGACAAATGGGAATTCCCTGTCTTGCTACGATTAAACGAGTATGATGATTGATAAGTAATGTCACACCATGTAGGTGAATAGGTAAATTCTGGAATGATGTTCAAACTATAGTTATGATAGTCGTACATCTGGTGAAATGATAATTGTTTGCCGTTTTGTTTTAAGTAACTGACAGATATCTTGTTATTTAAGTGTAAATCGAAGAATCCTTTCGATAGGTCAAATCCTATCCTATATGTGTTTACTTGGTTCTTTTTGGAAACAACTGTCATCAAATAACGACTATCAATGATTTGCATATCTATCATAGAGCCATTCCATGCGTGTGACCAATTGCCACGAAAGGTTATGAATAGTTCTTTGACAGGTCGCTTGTAGGTATAATTGGCTGATACAGATATTTGTCTATTAATTGGGATTATGACATTTGAATAAACCGTAGTACGATAATCTTGAATATATCGTGGCAAAAGATATTTATCCCATTCGTCAACTTGTTGATTGAATTGGGTATATAACATGATTTCATGACGCTTTTTCCATGTCTTATCCATAAAAACATGGGGTGTTAGACATAAATATCCCTTATTGGTAGGTGTATAGTATTCCCATCTTATAGGTAACACCATGCGCCAAGTAATGTGTTTGCGTTTCATTTCCCATCGCGTTTCACCATCTATCACGTATTTCGTCCATCTTTTTCCGACATTCAGATGATGGAAGGTACAACCCATTTGATAACTCAAAGTGTTTCGTAAACGTGGAAATATCATTGAAAAATGATGGTCAACATACCATTGTGAAATTGTTAGTTTATCATCTTCATCGTTAATTGATAGTGAAGTAGGGGAGTGTTGGTAATCAATGATAGATGATAAAGAGTATTGATGATGTTTCTTGACAAATATTCTATGCAAAGAATTGGAGACGTGCAAATGTGGAGTATTTGTCTTTTCGCTGAGTGTTTCCATTGTTCCAATTGTTGAAAGTGTCCGTGTTCTTGAACCTTCAATCAAAAGATATCTCCGTATGGTGAAGAGTTCCCGAAGCCTTAGCTATGTCAAAATTTCTTAGTACCTTTGCAGGCGACATGAAATTAGAGATATGCTATTGAACCAGTT
>OMWI01000035.1 GCA_900314715.1 uncultured Prevotellaceae bacterium
TGACTTTCCTTGTCTCGTGCTTGACGAAATAGGTTCAAGGCGAAGTCGTTGTTCTTCTTCACCAATTCTCTTTCCTCGTCGCTGAGCTCAATGTCCTTGCGTGGATTGTCATCCTTCCCTTCTTGTTCCTGACCGTAGGCGACGTTGGTCATCAACAAGAACAAAAACAATGGCATGAGGAATACAATCTTTTGCATCCCTACATACGTTGCCTTGCTTAGTCGTTGTACATAAATCCAGGTTTTCATGGTATTATTGTATTATTGTTTTCATTATGCAAATATACATCAAAAGTGCTTATAATCCAAATATTTACCCTTATTTTTGTTATAATTCTGAATGACGGTCTGAAATCTATTGTCTAAGGATTTTAGGATTAATGGATATCATGCTGCGACTGGAAAGTTTCTTTATCAGGGAAACCTCTTCCACCTGGATAGCCTCCATAGGACTCAAATACCACGCTATCATTATATAGGATAAACTGATGCAATCTCATGACTTCGTCTCTTTCTGTTTCCGTCATAGAATGGTCATATAGGGCAAATTGATACTTGTTAACTCCATACCATCTAAACAGCAATATGCTTTTGCCTGCATCCCAGACAGATATGGGATTCTTATCAACCTCGACACCAATAACTCCAGCCTTGCGCATTTTACTTTGAATCTCTTTTAGTTCCTGTATCGATAATCCTATAGAATGCAATTTTGTGTCGAGTTCATATTCGTTTTCTATTCCTTTGAGTTCCTGGAAACGTCCTTTGTTCCTGATTGTGAATGTCACCACCTCATTATTCCTATATTGAAGGTCTATCGAACAACTGTCATCTATGGAACTGTTAACATATCTGATTAAATCATACATGTCGTCATGATGTGCCATATAGTGTTTCTCCATCAAGGCTGCATCACATGGTTCTGGTTTAGGAAGAAAAAGATAGAACAGAATCCATAAAGCGATATTGAGAATATGGAGCGAAAGTACAACTTTCTTGTAGATAGAAACAGGAGGAAATGAACGTATAAATGATACTACGTAGATAATGAATAGCGGCAAGGAAACAATCCACATCCATAAAATGGCTACAATGATAGGACTCAGTAACCCTCCCATTTCTGCATGATCATGGCTGTTCAGTCCTATGGAAAGAATGCCGATGGTGATAGAGAGTATTACGCTCATCTCTATCATCCGATATAAATAACCAAGGAGTGATTTGATTGTCATTTCTATCATCAATTGGTGTTTCGAATGCAAAGATAATCTTTTCTTCAGAATCAGCCAAATGTATCGCAATTCATTAAACTTCTCAACTACCGCAAGTAGCAGTAGTTCTGGTGAATCTCCTACTTTTTTGAAAGAATAATTTGGAAGTTTCAGAACCAATGATTACTTTTGCGGAAAAATAGCGACATGATAAACGAACAGGAAATAAGAGACAAGCGGATTGCCGTGCTGCTATCGGGAGGCGTGGATAGTAGCGTGGTGCTGTATGAATTGGCAAGCAAAGGACTTCAACCCGATTGTTTCTACATCAAGATTGGACCCGACGAGGATGAGGAATGGGATTGCTCGAGCGAGGAGGACATGGAAATGGCTACCGCCGTTGCCTCACGATACGGTTGTAAGCTGGAGGTCATCGACTGCCATAAGGAATATTGGGATAACGTGACGCGATACACCATGGAAAAGGTTCGCGCAGGACAGACACCAAACCCCGACGTGATGTGCAACCGACTCATCAAGTTTGGCGCATTCGACGAGAAGAAGGGGAAGGAATACGACTTGATTGCTACTGGGCACTATGCACAGACAGAATGGATAGACGGACTGAAATGGCTTACTACCAGTCCTGACCCAGTAAAAGACCAGACAGATTTCCTCGCACAAATCTACGATTGGCAACTGAAAAAGGCGCTCTTCCCCATCGGCCACTACCGAAAAGGAGAAGTGCGAGAGATAGCTGAGCGCGAGCATTTGGTGAATGCCAAGCGCAAGGACTCGCAAGGCATTTGCTTTCTCGGCAAAATCAACTACAACGATTATCTGCGTCGCTACCTTGGCGAATGGGAGGGCGACATTATCGACATGGAAACAAACAAGGTGCTTGGAAAGCATCATGGACATTGGTTCCATACTATCGGACAGCGCAAAGGACTTGGATTGGGAGGCGGACCGTGGAACGTTGTAAAGAAAGACATTGAAAAGAATATCCTCTATGTCATCAAGGGATATGAGCCTATTAAGGCACATCGCAAGGAGTTCCCTTTCAAGGACTTCCATTATCTCACACCCGAAGGAGGAAAGTTACCCAAAGAAGTAACATTCAAAATCAGACACACTCCCGACTATTTCGATGGCATATTGGAACAAACGGGAGAAGGAAGCTACATCGTCCATACCGACCGTTGGGTGCAAGGCGTAGCACCAGGCCAGTTCTGTGTGGTTTACGACAAGGACTTTCATCGTTGTTTTGGCTCGGGCGAAATCACCCTCTGATAGGGGTATCAGTCACCATCAACGAGGGTGTTATTCATGTAAAAAAGACAAACACTATATTTGCGACCGATAAATGATATATTTGCAGTCGCTATACATTATATTTGCATCATGTGAAGCGTATCTTATACAGGAATGGTTACGCTAAAAAATTACATAATTACATTACAAAATTACATTTTAGTACCTTATTAGTAGGGGGAGATATTGTGAGATACAATTTTTATATTAATATATTATTATAATATTATAATAATATATTAATATAATATATATACTTATAATAATTATAACCTTATCTATCAAATTAACCCCTCAGAAAATGATAACTACCTAAATGTAATTTTGTAATTGAAATTTTGTAATTTCTTCTATTTTTGATTTTTTATCCAAGACCTCCCGTCATTTCCCATAAACCCCTAAGTATCAAGGAATTGTAAAACAGAAAAGCTTGAAAGACCTCATGCAAGACCTCCCGTTAGACCTCCCATAGACCTCACCTAACACCTCCCCTCTTGCTAACTTGGTTTACGTTTGATTCTCTTTCCGCTCACTTATTTCAAGTCTATCAGAGTATTGCTTCATCGATCATTATTTTGCGAACTATAACAAGCACAAACGGGAGGTGTTAGGTGAGGTCTATGGGAGGTCTTACGGGAGGTGTTAGGTGAGGTCTTAAAAATGTTAAATCGCTGATAAAGAACTAATTAACCTAAAAAACGGGAGGTCTTAAGATAATCCGCAAAATTCATTCATTTTACAGAATGACTGATTTGGCTTTTAAGAGTCTTGCAACTTTTTCATCACGTCATTCATTTTATTCAAGTTATGCTTGTACTTAACTTCATACGCTATTTGGTTTAAGCTATATTCAAAGTTGTTGTTTTAGTTAATAGGGAAAATTAGCTTTATTATGAAAAATTCCACTCAAAAGCATGAATTTTACAGTTTTTATAGCTATCTTTGCCATGTCGTGTTGTTTTTCGCTGTCTTTAGATTCTCAACACTAATGACAAGTAGAAAAACTGACATAAAATCCTGTTCTTGTTTTTCGGGATTAAATAATTTATTAATCATTCAGTTTTATAAAAATGAAAAAGTTGTTTTTTTTATTTACCCTTTTAGTCATCATGCTCGGTAATATATTTGGTCAAAATATAGAGGTTGAGCATTTGTTTATTAATAATGATTGTAGTAATCAATCTAAAATAGTTATTCCTTATCAACCTTCCTCTGTGGTGGTTAACATAACAGGAATAGAATCAATGCCAACAAAGAAAAATGTGAATGCCCATGCATGGATGGAAGTTTGGGATAAACAAGGTATTTATTTCAAAAAGCGAATTATCATAGATGGGCAAGGCAATACATCTATTTCCCACGAGAAAAAGAATTTTGCGGTAGATTTTTGTGAAGATGAATGGATTGGGGATAAAACCACTGATATTAGAATCGGTAACTGGGTGACTCAAGACGGCTTTCATTTTAAGGCTTTTCATACAAGTATTACTAAAGGCGAATGTCCAGTAAGCTATAAATTGTATGACAAGTTTCGGTCAACAAAGCCTTTAAACCGACAATATCCATACATGGATTATTATTCGGACGATGAAATTGCAACTGCCATGAGCGTGGATGAATCTGAAAGAAGTGAAGAGTTTCGAGCAAGATGCTATTCTGATGGTTTTCCATGTATCGTTTACCTTAATGGTGAATATTACGGCATTTATAGTTGGCAATTGAAAAAACATCGTGACAATTACAACATGGGTAGAAATAAGGAGGATAATATTCACCTTGACGGAATGCTTGGTTGGAATGAAATATGGGGAGGAAATGTGAAATGGACTTCATTTGAGGTACGTAATCCTAAGCCAAAAGCAAGTAAATGGACTTTGCTTTGCCAAGATGGTACAAATTATGACGGTGATAATCCAAAGGAATTGATGGGTACGGATTCGCCATTCTATGATAGTTCAGATGAAAATTGCATTAAGTCAGCACAGACCAAGAGTAACATCTTGGCTATTAGTAATTATATGAATGAAATTGCAGAATTTGAGACAACATACAACAATTGCAGTTCTAATAATAAGGCTACAGCACTTACGGAATTAAAAGAAGAAATAGAAAAGAGATTCTCAATGGAATGGTTAATAGACTATATCATCTTAATAGATTTCACCCAAAATTATGATGCAACTAAGAAAAATTGGCAATGGACAACTTGGGGAGAGATTGATGGTCATCTTAAATGTTATCCTAACCCATACGATATGGATGCTACTTTTGGCGTTGTTGCTACCACGGCGTTCTCGTTAGGAACCCCACAAAAAAGTTCTATTGGCAAAACAACAAATACACCTGCAAGATATGTTTGGGATTATTATCTAAACGAAATGAAAGCCAGATATGCAGAATTGAGAAGAGCTGGTGTTCTATCTTTTTATTCAGCATATAGTTTGATTAAGGATTGGGTAGATCGGGTTGGAGCAGAGCATTATACGTATGAGGCTGAAAAATGGCCAAACATGCCTTGTAATCGAGATTCCCATATAAATACAAATTGGAAATACACAAGGGTCAACAAGGTATATTATTCTGACTATAAAACGGTATGGAGTAAGGGAACCACATATGAAGTTGGAGATCTCATCAAGCAAAATCGCAGGCTTTACAGATGTATACAAGCGAACTCTAATCATATACCTGAAGCAAAGGGATCAGAAGATTATTGGGAAGATCTATGTGTAAAAGAAGGGACATACCATGAAGGCGAGATGGTATATGATGGTTATAATAGTTTTTATCAATTCCAAGTTCCCCAAGGACAAACCATCACGGTTACTAAAGACACGTGTTTGAGTGAAAGAGCTGATGGGTTAGTTAATGCTCCGTTTGAGAAATTTTATAATGTTTATCCATATGAAGGTGGTGTACATGATAGTCTTGAAAGAATTAGAAATTGGATTGCAAAGAAGGTACAACTTATGGATGAACAAATGAATTATAAAAACGAATTTGTTTTAGGCGATGTTAATCATGACGGAAAGGTCAACATTGTGGATGCTACAAGTGTTACCAGCTATATATTAAATCAGAAGCCTAATAGCTTCTATGAAGCAGAGGCAGACATTAATCAAGATGGGGAAATTTCTATCACTGATGTTACATCTATTGTTAATATGGTACTTGGCAAATAAATACCATTCCTTAATAATGCATCCTCAAAGATGTTAAAAGATCTTTGCCATCTCTTGCAACATTTTCAACACTTCATTCGTCTTATAATTGTGAACTTTAAAATGTACAATTATGATTTTATCGACAACTCCAACGATTGAAGGAAGGCCCATCCGTGATTATAGGGGCGTAGTGACTGGCGAAACCATTATCGGTGCAAACCTCTTTAAGGACTTTCTGGCAGGAATCCGCGATATAGTAGGCGGTCGCAGTAGTGCTTACGAGCGTGTTCTTCGTGAGGCAAAGGATACTTCCATGAAGGAAATGCAAGAACGTGCGGAACAATTAGGAGCCAATGCCATCGTAGGCATTGACATCGACTATGAAACTATTGGTGAAGCTAACTCCATGCTCATGGTAGCCGTGAGCGGAACGGCTGTGGTGATTTAGAAAAGCCTACCCCCATCCCCTCCCCAAGGGAGGGGTGCTATTATTTCTTTTTCGGCATTTTCTGGAACTTATAGCTTAGGGTGAGCAGGGCGTAACGAGGGATACAGTTGTGCCATGTTTCTGTGCGACCTTGCGCATTTACGCTATATTGCGTGGAGGAGAGTTGGTGAAGGATGTCGAAAGCCATAAGTTTTGCAATAAGCTTGCCCTTGATGAATGCACGAGAGAGTGAGGCATTCCATACTAAGTCGTCGGTATTCATCATTGATGAATTGTAACCTCTCCGAGAGAACATCTTTAAGTCGGTTGCCAAATCAATGTTGACGGCAGGGATGGTATATTTAGCCGTCATTCCATAGCTATAATCCCATGCGTTGATAGTGGTGAAGTTGGCGCTCGTGCCATGCGAATTTCGCCAATTGACCTTACCGATTACCGAGAGAGAGAGTTTGTTTTTCTGGTAATCGAGATGCAACTCTTCAGAGAGGTTCGTCGTGTTCACCTTAGAAAGAGGACTGGATATTTCCATTAATTGAGCCTCTTGCGTTCCAGCAGCCGCATCCTGAAGAAGGTCGAAGTCGACGCTATGGTTATAATCGCACGTTGTGTTCAAAGACACCATAAAGAGTCGTGCCTTTCCCAACGGACGTTCGAATCCCACTCCTACGCTTCCGTTCCAGTTGCCGTTCACGTTGTCTTGCGTAAACGAATAGGCACCTGTCTTGCCATTATAGCTGCTACGCGTACCCCATGAATTTCGCACTATACTGAGATTCGCCCAAACGGATATTCTCTGTGCTGTGGAATCGCTATTGAAATTGAAGTTGGCACCAAAATTATGGGTAATCCTGTTTTTCAATTTGGGGTTGTTATACGTGTACATCAAGGGATTCGTGGTATCGTCGGTAGGCATGAGCGACGTAAAATCAGGACGCGCCACTTCCATGTCGTATTCTATTCTTTGATACCTCTTTCCCCAGCGATAGAAAGAGAACGAAGGTTGGAAGATAATGTCTGAACGGCGTGCAATGGTATCGAGAGAGCCATCATCGTAGCGTAAGGTCTCATTGATTTTCTCCAAAGGGAAGTTGAAAGCTATCCACCCTTCATCGTCTCCCACATCCTTTGTCAATTCCAAGCTTGCGGAATAAGTGTGTTCCATATCGGTAGACAAATCCGAATTATCCTTATCGAGCACCGTGAACAATTGTTCGTTAGACGGAAGCCAACCAATAGGACGTTCTGAGTTAATAGAATATTCTGGAACGCGATTCTTCACCTTGTTTTTCGCCTTGGTGCTGCGTTTCGATTGCGAAACCACCAACCTATCCAATCGGTAGCTGAAGTTATGCGAGGAATTAAACGACTGCTTGTAGCCAACTTTTGGGTAGATACCCCAACCATTCAACAACGAGAGGTCGTAGCCTACATGGAAGTCATAGCTATAGCTATTGTTGTGCGCATCCGTATAGCGATTGCGGAAGTCATGGGAACCCGTCTGAAGATACTCCACCAAGTTTTGACTAAAAGAGTCGGATGGTTTATTGTTAGAATAATTAACGTCTGAGGACAACGTGATATAATCGCCCCACTTCAATTTATGGTACCAATTGAGCGAATTGCTCAAGGATATGGTGCGATACTTGTTGAAACCCAAATTATAGGTACGGTTAATCAACGACGAAAGAGAAGATTTGTTCCACGTAGAATCGCTGCTCTGGGAAAGACGGTCACCGTTGCTATAATTTACACTCGTATACATTCGCAATTTGAAAGGGACGTTGAAAACAAGGTAATTGGATGCATTGAATCGGAAATCCTTTTGTCGGCTCCAAGATTCAGAACCGCTAAACACATTGTTCTCGGAAGAGAATCGTTCACGCGACGTACGTGTCTGGTCGTCAGCATCATTCCAAGTCAATGTTGCGCCAAACCTTTCCTCGACGTTCCTGTCTCCATCCTCCGTGGTCAAATTGATACCAGCCTGTTTGGTAGAGCGAAGACCTTGCGGTTGGTTAGCAGGACTCCAATCACCCTCATATCCTGGTCTACGGTCTTCATTGACATTATTGGTATTGCCAAACATCGACAATCGCGTATGGTCTGTATAATATAAGGCAAAGATACGAGCCAGATAGCGGTCGTAAGTGCCAACACCAGCTTCCATATTAACGAGTAAGCCACGATTATACTCACGCTTGAGAATCACGTCCATCACATAGTCCTTCGCAGAAGATTCCTCCCCTCTCCATTGACTTTCCTCAGACGACTTATCGTAGACCTCCACATTTTGCACCGTGTAATACGGAAGGTTGTCGAGCATCACCTTATTGTTTCCCTTAAAAAAGTCCTTACCGTTCAACGTAAGGAAATCTACCTTCCTGCCATTGACATAGATATCACCATTGTCTTTCAGTTCTGCCCCAGGCATCTCACGGATAAGTCCGTCAAGCATAGAACCTTCGGGTAGGTTGAAGGCAGAGGCATTATATACCACCGTATCGCCACGATAGGCAATCTTCACTTTCGTTCCCGTAACGACCACGTCATCCAAAGAACCTTCAGCAAATATGTCGTCTTCAGCCTTCTTCTTCAACAACAAGCGCGGAAGGTCCATTTCCCTATTACGGGCAATATGTTTCAAGTCGTAATCCAAATATCCCGTATGATAGCCATCACTTTCAGCCTTGATGATATACTTTTGCGGAGTTCGTGGAACGGTAAAGGAATAGTATGAATCAGATGTTCCCCACGACCACATCCAGCAAGTGGTAGTATCTACGACCGAAGAGTCGCTTCGCATCAAGGTGACATGCGCTTTCAGGGCAGCCTTCGTAAAGGAATCATACACACGACCAGACAAACGAACAGTTCGCGATTTCTTACTCGTAGAGTCGTTTACTTCTTTCTTGTTTGCCGAAGAACCAACTAATACCACTTGAGCTTGCGCCGAAAACGATAAGAATAAAGCAAAGAAAAAGAACGTGAGACGCATCATCCCGAACATAATCTATAATGATGATTTAACAATATCTTCAAATACCTGAACCAATTCGGTCATCCGATGAAAAATGACGTGAGCCCCCTCGTTCAACAGAACGTCATCGGATAGAGGTCCACTATTAACGGCGATGGTAAAACATCCCGCGGCAACACCAGCATGAACGCCAAGCGGTGCATTTTCAATGACGATACCTTGCCACGGTTGCAAGTTACCGCATTTACGCAAGCCCATGAGATATGGGTCTGGAGCAGGCTTGCCACAATCCACATCGTAAGCCGTGACAATCCTACTTTCATCTATAAATTCATGGAAGTCGTCGAGAAGACGCTTGATGAGCGGTCGTTGTCCACTTCCCGTAACGACACCAATCTTCATTCCCAATTGTTGAATCTTCTGCATGAGTGGAACGACACCATCGAAGATTTCGGCAACAGGCATGTTGTGAAAGATATGCGTCTTTACATCGTACATCTTTTGCGCTTCTTCAAGTGAGATGTCAATCCCTTTCTGCGCCTTTACCATGTTGCGAATCGTATCTATACCCCTTGCACCCTCCGTAGCGTATGCATCGTGAACGGTCATTTGAATGCCAAATTGCTTCATGGATTCTTGCCAAGCTACAGCATGATTGGGCATAGAATTATACAATACGCCATCCATGTCAAAAAGCACGGCTTTGGGGACGAAAGCCTCAAAGCCATGCTTCGTTAAGTATTGATTGATGATTTTCTTGTAGGGCATGTGAGTTTTTATGAGGAAAATGGCTGAATGGGGTTTATGGGCTTTTTGAGCCTATTATTTAACCTCTTTAGCCAAACGGTCTTGGATGGCCTTGCTTTCTGCCTCATAGCCAGGCTTATTGAGCAGGGCAAACATATTCTTCTTGTATGCTTCCACACCTGGTTGGTTGAATGGATTCACGCCAAGAACGTTTCCACTAATTCCACAACCAATCTCGAAGAAATAAATCAATTGACCGATATAATACTCATTCAATTCGGGAACGCTAACGCGGATATTGGGAACACCACCATCAACGTGTGCCAAGCGTGTACCTAATTCTGCCATCTTGTTTACTTCATCTACGCGTTTGCCAGCAAGGAAGTTCAAACCATCAAGGTTTTCCTCATCGCTTGGGAAAAGGAGATTGCGATTTGGTTTCTCTATGCTAATCACTGTCTCGAAGATTGTACGTTCACCATCTTGAATCCACTGACCCATAGAGTGCAAATCGGTCGTGAAATCACAACTTGCAGGGAAGATACCCTTCTTATCCTTACCTTCGCTCTCACCATAAAGTTGTTTCCACCACTCTGCGATGAAATGCAACTTGGGTTGATAGTTCACCATGATCTCTATCTTCTTTCCAGCTTGAGCATACAGTCCATTACGAACGGCAGCATATTGAGCGGCAATGTTCTCTTCAAATGGAACGTCCAATGCCGTTGCTTTCTCCATGTCGGCAGCACCAGCAACTAAAGCCTTGATGTCGAATCCTGCGCAAGCAATAGGCAACAATCCTACTGGAGTGAGAACAGAGAAGCGACCACCCACATTGTCGGGGATGATGAAACTCTTGTAGCCTTCCTTATCGGCACATGTACGGGCAGCACCACGCTTGGCATCGGTCACAGCAACAATCACATTCTTTGCCTCTTCCTTACCCATTTGCTCCTCACATTGCTTCTTTAACAAACGGAAAGTAAGTGCGGTTTCTGTAGTCGTACCCGATTTAGAGATATTGATAACACCAAACTTCTTGTCTTTCAAGTACTCGGTAAGTTCAAAAAGATAATCCTCGCCAATGTTATTTCCAGCAAAGAGAATCGTGGGATTCTTTTTGTCGTTTACCAACCATGCAAACGAATTGCTCAAAGCCTCAATCACCGCACGAGCACCAAGATAACTACCGCCAATACCAGCTACGACGATAGCCTCACATTTCTCGCGCATCGTTTCGGCAACGGCTTGCACCTCATCCAAAAACTCTGGTGTAATACTTGATGGGAGATGCAACCATCCCAAGAAGTCATTACCTGGACATGTACCATTTTCCAATGCCTCTTGAGCGGCACGTACTTTCGGCTCGTAAGCCTTTACTGCACCTTCGCTTAGGAATTGGGCAGCCTTCGTGATGTCTAAACTAATACTTTTCATTCTCGTTGTTTTTTAATATGTAGATGTTTTTATTTCATGTTCTCTTATCATCCCGCGTAGAAATAAGCATAATATATGAAAGCCAACAAGGCCGCCAAGATAACCAACACAATTGACTTGATGAGACAACTGGCGATTTTCTTCACGACCAACACTCCTACGATGATGATGACCAGAATAAATATGTAATAAAGAAAATTACTATCCATGTTTTATGATTTACTTAAACAAATGTCTGAACGATGACGGAATTGGAGAGGTGAACTCCATAGGTTCATGAGTAATGGGATGATAGAAACATAACACGTATGCATGTAAACACAAACGATGCAAGGGGTCGTCTCCATTTCCGTATTTCACGTCTCCGCAAACGGGATGTCCCATGTCCGCCGTATGTACGCGAATCTGATTCTTTCGCCCCGTTTCCAAACGGAATTCCACTAAAGAATGATCTACAGTTCTGTCCAAAGTGTGATAATGCGTTATGGCATATTTGCCACCATTATCAACGGGAGAAGAATAGGTGAAATAAGCCTTATTGTCTTTCAACCAATTGGCAATGGTACCTTCATCATTCTCCATTTCCCCTGATACAACAGCCACATATCGACGGTCATAAACGATATCGTGCCATTCGTGTTCCAATATCTGTTCTGTTTCCATGTCTTTGGCATAAATCATCAAACCACTCGTATCCCTGTCAAGACGATGTACTACATGTGCCCTGCATTTCTGCCGAGTCTTCACAAAATACTTATCCAACAATGATTTAACGTTCAACGAAGAGTGACCAGCAGCCATTGAAAGAATACCCACATTCTTTTCTATGACTACCAAGAAACGGTCTTCATACACGATTTTCATGTATCGGCTCTTGAGTTGGTCGTTGCGTTTAGTCTTGCTAATCGACACTTTCATTCCTGGACTCAAGGGAGTATCGAATTGCGTTACCACTTTTCCATTCACCTTAACGCCTCTTCCTTGCAGGGTGTCCTTTATCTTATTCTTACTGCCTTTGACATTTGCCAAAAGCCACTCTAATAAAGGAGCGTTCTCATGAACTTCATAATAATCGTACTCACCTCTATGGTTATTGTATCTCATCTGTCAATTCAATGGTATTCTATTTAATAAAATATGTAGTTGTCTCTCATGAGACTCATTATCTGAACGAGTCGGTTAGCAACTTGATTTCAATCTGTGGGGAAATGCGTTCATAAAGAATATTGTAAACGGCATCAAGTATAGGCATGTTCACGTGCATGTGATGATTGATTTCCTTCATACATTTCACGCCGAAATATCCCTCAGCTATCATTTCCATTTCTATCTGAGCGCTCTTCACGCTATAGCCTTTACCTATCATTGTACCGAAAGTACGGTTTCGAGAGAAGTTGGAATATCCCGTAACCAACAAATCTCCCAAATACACACTATCGTAAACATTGCGCTCAATGGGTTGGATTGCCGTGAGGAAACGCGACATTTCCTGAACGGCGTTTGCCATCAATACGGCTTGGAAATTATCTCCATATTTCAAACCGCTACAAATACCTGCGGCAATGGCATAGACATTCTTCAAAACCGAAGAATACTCAATGCCTATCACATCACTACTGGTCTTTGTCTTGATATAATCTGATACGATAATATCAGCAAAAGCCTGTGCCTTGTCGAGATTTGAGCAACCGATTGTTAGATAAGACAAACGTTCCAACGCCACTTCCTCAGCATGTGAAGGTCCACCGATACATGCCAAATTGTCGTAAGGAACATCATATACTTGATGGAAATATTCAGAGCACGATAAATTCTCATCGGGCACGATACCTTTAATGGCGGTGATGATAAACTTATCACGCAAGCGTGTCTTCAATCGCTTGAGGTGATTCTTCAGATAAGGAGACGGGGTGACAAATACAAGCGTGTCGTATGCACTCACGATTTTGTTGAGATCACTATAGAAAGCGATTTCATTCACGTCGAAATGTACGCTCATTAGATATGCGGGATTATGACCGAGACGCTTAAAGTCCTCGATGCGGTCATCACGCCTCATATACCACCCAATGTGGTGAGTGTGACCAACCACTATCTTCGCTATAGCTGTTGCCCAGCTTCCTCCACCAATAATCGCTATCTTACCGCAATCGTACATAAAGCCCCCTACTCCATCTTTTTATTGCGCCTTATCAATCCAAGATTGGATCTCATCCAAACTGGGTTTCTCGTAACCCAACTTATACTTCTTGTTGATTTCACCTATCTTTTGTTGAAGACCTTGTGCCTTCTCGGTAGATATATCGTTTATGAGGTTGAAACCTGCTTTTCGCAACACGTAAACCCATTGTTCAGGAACGCCAATCATATCCCATTCAGCAATAGAGGATTGTGGTATCTTCTTTTCGGGTTTCATTTGTGGGAAGAAGAGTACTTCTTGGATAAACGTCTTACCTGTCATGAGCATCACCAAACGATCTATACCGATTCCGATACCTGATGTTGGAGGCATTCCGTATTGCAAGGCACGAAGGAAATCCTTATCGATAATCATTGCCTCATCATCGCCCTTGTCTGCCAAACGCATCTGTTCTACGAAACGTTCTTCTTGATCAATCGGGTCATTCAACTCACTATAAGCGTTTGCCAATTCCTTACCGTTCACCATCAACTCGAATCGTTCGGTCAAACCTGGTTTTGAGCGATGCATCTTGGTTAAAGGACTCATCTCAACGGGATAATCCGTGATGAATGTAGGTTGTATGAAGGTTCCTTCACAGAACTCTCCAAAGAGTTCATCGATAAGTTTTCCCTTGCCCATCGTCTCATCTACCTCCATTCCCTTTTCCTTACAGAATGCGCGAATTTCCTCTTCCGTCTTTCCATCGCAATCAAATCCTGTCTTTTCCTTGATGGCATCAAGGATTGGAAGACGACGATAAGGAGCCTTAAAGCTAATGATTTGTCCGTCAACTTCCCTCTCTGGCTTACCATTTACGGCTATACAGATGGTTTCCAATAGTTTTTCCGTGAACGACATCATCCAATTATAATCCTTGTATTGCACATAAAGCTCCATGCAAGTAAACTCTGGATTATGGTTGCGGTCCATTCCTTCGTTGCGGAAATTCTTTCCGATTTCATAAACACCCTCAAAACCACCTACGATAAGACGTTTCAGATACAACTCTGTTGCAATACGCATGTACATATCTTGGTCGAGCGCATTGAAATGAGTGATGAATGGACGAGCGGAAGCACCACCTGCAATCATCTGCAACGTCGGAGTTTCCACTTCAGTATAACCTGCATCATCGAGAACCTTACGCATGGTGCGTATTACCGTTGCTCTTTGCAAGAACGTTTCCTTCACTCCATCATTCACAACAAGGTCAACATAACGTTGGCGATAGCGCAATTCGGGATCGTCAAAACTATCGTAAGCCACACCATCCTTGTATTTCACGATGGGAAGTGGTTTCAAACTCTTACTTAAAAGTGTCAGTTCTTGAGCGTGAACAGATATTTCGCCCGTCTGAGTGCGGAACACAAAACCTCTTACACCAATGAAATCGCCAATGTCAAGCAAGCGTTTAAACACGACATTATACATGTCCTTGTTTTCTCCTGGACATAAATCATCACGGGAAACATATACTTGAATTCTTCCTTTGGAGTCTTGAATTTCGGCAAACGATGCTTTTCCCATCACTCGGCGACTCATCATTCTACCGGCGATGCAAACTTCACGTTTCTCTTCATCGTCCTTGAAGCTCTCTCTTATCTCTGTGCTAAATGCATTGGTGGGATACTCGGCGGCTGGATATGGGTTTATCCCCATATTACGCAATTCTTGCAAACTCTGGCGACGGCCAATCTCTTGTTCACTCAGTTCTAATATATTCATACAAAAATGTTAATTCTTCTAATTAATTGCTGCAAAGATAACAAATAAACCTGACTTTTCAGCACGTTTTTATAACATTAACGCAATTGTTCGCTCAATTATTATCAAGAGAATCAATTACATGAGTAAGATTATTCTCCAAACAGATATTTCCTTGCTATTTCCTTTGCCACATCCACACAATCTCCTTCAGCAAGTGGAGAATAGGGATTATGTTGCAATGTCCATGGCTCTTCCATCGCATAGAAGTCGAGCTTTACTTCTTTTTCGAGAGCTAATCGTAAGAGTTCATTTTGGGATAAGCCCTTATATTTACCGTCTCCCAACTTCTCAATATCTGGTTTGGATTTAATATCCATTTCATCATTGATAGCTTTGAAATAAGCAGACCATCGCATGTAATAGAAATCCTTTAATAGCCCTTGCCATTCCTTATGCGCATAGTCACGAAGACCTCCTTGGTCGGCGCAAACACGATTGCCCCATGTGGTGATTTGCACACGAGCATTCCATTCATATAAATCCTTCTCCTCGGATGTGTTCCCGAGATTTCTTGCCATGTCTATCCAACGACCTAAACGAAATTCCTTACGTGTTCCCAAGAGTTTATCTTGTGCCAACAACATATCAAGAAAGCGTTGCGAACTTATCATAAAGGCCTTGCGACGAAACGCCTTGTAATCGGCCATTGCCTCTAAATATTGCACACGTCCTTGATCTGCCATTGCTTGACGCACTATATCCACCAAGTCGTATTCAAAGTTATTGTTGCCCTTGTATTTATCTGCCACGCTTACCATCAATAGAGCCGCCTCTCGAATATCATCTGGGTCATAGTAGTTCGACATGGAAGACCAACTGGAAACTTGGTATTTATTCGCTGAAGGCCTTCCGCAGAAGATACTCTCTGTCGTTCCTTCTTGATTATTACCTCTCGGACAATTATAAATGGAATTAGCCAACAATATCCACGCTTTCTCTATCGCTTCATCTCTCACTCCATAACGAGCGAAACAATATTCTTTCACCCATTCATCTTTAGTGAAAGGCTCGTTTCTCCATGGTAATTCACTCATCAATTCAAACATGACGGGATTGTTCTCCGAACCTTCCATCGTAAAGCCGATACCCTTTATCTGAGCAGCCTTTGGATTTGTCTTCGTTTGATAGAAGTTATTGAGCAATTGATCCATACGTCCATGCAACCCAACATTTCCTCCAAAATTCTCCAACATACAGAAGAGCCATTCATGAATACCATATCCCTTGCTGTTTTGGAAGATAGAAGTATGTCCCCATTTAGGTCTGCACTCACTAAACAAATCAAGTATCAACAAATCTCCTTTCGACAAGTTTCCAACGAGTTCTTCTCGTGGGTTGTTCTGCCAACCTTGAATCACCCAAACGGCTTTGGGATTCACCGATTTCATTTCCTTCATGATGGCTTTTCCCGATGCACCTAAATCTACTCCATTCGTATTGCCTCCCTCATGGAAAGGATCCATCGAATAGTAGTTAGCCTTTCCGAATAATGCAGTTAGTTCTTGATAATACAATTGGGCAATTTCATGAAACTTCTCATCGGTTGGTTGGAGAAATGTAGGACGTGTATAACTATTCCATTTACCTCCTTCAGCCACGTTAACACCCAATTTCTGCTTGGCATTACTTGGCAACATGCCCGAATAACCAGGTAAAACGGGTTGCATTCCCCACTCTTTCATGCGTTTCAAGATTTGCTTTTGCAAACGTTCATGTTGTATATACCAAGAGTCAGGCAATGGTCCTCCCCATCCTTCCAAGTTGTTCATCGCCCACCAAGCCAAGAAAGCAGGTCCAGCGATAAACTTATTGATTTCATCTTTCGTATATCCGAGTTTCAGAAGTACGTTTCTCCACACACATTCTTCACCTACAATGGCAAGCGGTAAGTTTACTCCATGCAAAGCCATCCAATCGATTTCTTCTTGCCAACGTTTCCAATTCCAAAACGCCATAGAATACGAGAATGTGCAATAATTGAAATCATACCGCAATCGAAGGTCTGTTTCATGTCGCTCTGCTTGAAGCACGCGAGGCATTTCGGCAGGCAACGGCTGATGCATATTGTTCCACGAAAGATGAATGCCCGCATGATATTTCAAATACCAATTGATTCCCGTGGCGATATTTACCCACGTATTGCCTTTCACCACAATCTTCTTTCCGTCTTGTGAAAGTTCAAAATAGTCTTTTTCCGACGCCTTTAACTCTATCTTGAATTTCTTGGAAGCCCCCTTATCGATACGTTCAAGCATATCGGTAACTGGATTTGCCTGTATTCCGAGTACGAAAATATTCATCAATACCAATAAAATGTATTTCATAAGCGATTGATTTTCATGACTTCAAAGTCTTCGCAAAAGTACGAATTTATTACGACAAGAACAAATAAAATGGTATTTATTGAAAACGAATTGGCGATTTTTATCCTATCGAAACATTGATTGTAAAATATAATTTGTATTTTTGCATCGTCTAAACATCAAACATTATGTGGTTGAACTTAATATTTATCGTTATTGGTGTCATATTGGTATTGTGGGGAGCCGATCGTTTGACCGACGGAGCCGTAGCAATAGCAGAGAAACTCAATATGCCACAAATCGTCATCGGCTTAACCGTTGTGGCTTTAGGCACATCTATGCCTGAACTTTGTGTAAGTCTTGTTTCGGCTCTTAAGGGAACGGCCGACTTAGCCGTAGGTAATGTCGTTGGCTCCAATATCTATAACGCCTTGTTAATCGTAGGTGCAGCTGCCGTTGTCTCTCCTATGACTATCCTTACGTCAACGGTAAAGAAAGACATTCCATTTGCCTTGTTTGCTTCCATCTTGTTGATGGGGATGTGTTATTTGGGTGGAGACATCTCTCGCATAGAGGCTATCGTATTGTTTATCTTGTTTTTGGTTTTCATGTATTACACCGTTCTGGGCGCAAAGGGAAGTCATGCGGAAGAACCATCTATCAAGAAGAACTACACAGGGATAAAAGCCACATTATATATATTATTGGGATTGGCTTGCTTGATAGCAGGTTCCAACTTCTTCGTAAACGGAGCCACCGAAATAGCTCAATTGTTAGGCGTAAGCGAAGCCGTTATTGGCTTGACGATAGTAGCCGGTGGAACATCATTACCCGAATTAGCTACCAGCGTGGTTTCAGCCTATAAGGGTCAGAGCGGAATCGCTATCGGAAACGTTTTGGGTAGTAACGTGTTCAATATCTTAATGATATTAGGTATAACGGGAACCATTTCACCACTACAGATAGAGGGAATCACGTTTGTAGATTATGGCGTGATGGCGATTTCCATGTTATTGCTTTGGTGTTTCTCATATACAAAGTTCAAGATTGAGCGTTGGGAAGGCTTCTTATTATTGGCTGTCTTCTTCGCATATATCGGTTGGCTGATTGCCAATGCCATTTGATTTTGACAAACATATCGTTTACAATCAATAAAGGCTATGTTTACGAACTCTAAACATAGCCTTTATTGGTGCTAAACATACTGTTTACTCTCCGTAAATCTCTGCTAATTTTTTTCCAAGGGCTGCACCTCTTAAATCGCGAGCAATCACTTTTCCCGTTGGGTCAACCAACAAGCTTGAAGGAATGGCATTGATTCCATACGTACTTGCCGCAATGGTATTCCAATACTTCAAGTCTGAAAGGTGTGTCCAATTCAATTCTTTCTCCTTGATAGCCTTTACCCATGATTCTTTATTACGGTCGAAAGAAAGACCTACCACGTTAAATCCCTTTGAATGATATTTATCGTAATTGGCTTTCACGTTCGGCATTTCGGCCATACATGGTCCACACCATGAAGCCCAGAAGTCTATGAGCACGTAATTACCCTTTCCTACGTACTCACTCAGTTTATGAGGTTTGCCATCAACATCATTCTCCTCAATATCAATAAATTGCTTGCCTACTATAGCTTGTTTTGCCTCTTCCTTAGCTACGTAATCCTTAATGCCTTTCATCATGGGATGATTGACATAGGGATACTTTGGATCAAGCAAAGCTTTCAGTTCGCTAAGTTCATATTCATATATGACATTCTCGAAAAATGCTGCTGGAATGATATTATCGGGGTTGTCTTTGATGATTTGCTTGCAATAAGAGTTAAGTTCACCCTCTAACGGAACGAGATTTTGTTGAATGGTAGGAAGCAACGCTTGCAATTCCTCTTGCGTTTTACCTGATGCTTGAGCCGTCAGATAGGGTTGTATGATTTCTTTTGCCTTATTGCCGAGAGAATCAATATGACGGTCGTAAATATTCAACTTCATGTTGAGAGCAGAACCTTTCAATGTATAGTTAGTCAAATCCATTGACACATTAGAACCGTCATTGATAAACAAGCAATAAGTCTCTACGCCTACACCGAGGAAAGCGTCTTTATCGAAAGAACCAGCTAAAGTAAACTTTCCGTCTTTCACTTCCGCGCTATCAATACGAGCATATCTTTTGGCTACATCTACCAAATAGACTTTCTGAATATTAGTAGGACAAGTGCCAGAAACACTATATTTTACTTGTTGAACACCATTGTTGGTTTGGGCAAACATGGGGATTATTCCCATCATGAATGCAATTGTTGATAAAAACTTTTTCATTTTCTTGATGATTACCTTGTTGTTATTTGCTTGCAAAATTATAGTTTTTCCTCATATCATTCATGTATTTAGCATTCCTTTATAGTTAATTTATGTTATTTATATAATGTTTTATAGTACTATGTATTGCAAGGTACTAATATTTTGCATAATTTTGCGGCAGATAACTATAAAGTATAGGAATATGAACATAGACAATGCAAAATCTCAAATGCGCAAAGGAATGTTAGAGTATTGCGTCTTATTGCTTTTAAAACACAGACCTGCCTATGCCAGCGACATCATCCAGAAATTGAAAGAGGCTCAATTGTTGGTGGTTGAAGGTACACTCTACCCTTTGCTTACTCGTTTGAAAAACGACGGATTGTTGTCTTACGAATGGCAAGAAAGCACGCAAGGCCCTCCTCGTAAGTATTACGCACTCACCGAAATGGGAGAAACTTTCTTAGATGGCCTCGATTCCGCATGGAACGAATTGTATAACACCGTAAACCATCTTAAAAACAAGGACTATATAATTAATGTATAAACACCAAGGAGGATAAATCATGAAAAAGAATATAAACATCAATTTGTGCGGAAGACTTTTCAATATAGATGAAGATGCTTACGAATTGCTGAAAAACTATATGGACACGTTGCACAATTACTTTAAAGGACAAATAGGTGGCGATGAAATAGCTGATGATATTGAACAACGAATAGCTGAATTGCTTGATGAACTGAAGGCAAATGGCATTGTTGCCATCAATATCGACCATATCAAGAATGTCATCAATCGTATTGGTCAACCTGAACAAATGGACAATAATGAGGAAAAAGACCATGAAGAACAAGCAGAAAGTGCATCTTTTGTAGACGAGGAATATAAAGAGCGCAAGGGAATGGACGCTATAAGGGAATTCTTTAGGAACAAGCGATTTTATAGAAACCCCAAAGACAAGATGTTAGCAGGTGTTATTTCTGGCTTTGCCAGTACGTTTGAGATAGATGTTACCATTTTGCGATTGCTCGTCGTTGCATTTGCCATCTTCGTAGGAGCATTTCCTTTCCCATTCTTAGGCTTCGTATCATTCCGCGCATTGTTCCTCTTCATTATTTCATATTGCATCTTTGCCGCTATCATGCCTGAAGCAGAGACTCCCGAACAACAATTAAAAATGCAAGGGAAACCCGTTAACATGAGCAACCTTGCCAACGAAGTGGTACAAAGTGTTTCGGAAACTACCCATAAGATGAAAGAGGATGGTTATTCAGGTGCGAAAAACGTGCTGAACGCTATCTTGAAATTCTTCACCAATTGCTTTAAGGTGATTTTAGTCATCTTAGCCATCGGTTTATTTTTCGTTGGGGCAATCATAGTAGTATGGGCAATTCTCGCATTCATCTCTCCCACCACAATACCAGAATTCTTTGATTGGGATATGATGCCTATTTTTAGCAATCATCCAGGAAAGTTCGCGGTATTCTTAGTAGCTATCATCATGGCATTGTTGATTCCTGCATACATTATTATATATTGTTTGAATCATCGAATGAGCGGAATGCAACGTATCACGTGGATGTTGATTTGGCTTATTGCATTGGCTACAAGCATCATGATTGGTATTACGTTAACGCAAATAAGCGATGATTATAAACACGAAAAACGTCTGCGTGCAACAACAACAATCATGAACAATATCAGGATGTCAAAGGAAGATGCTAATTACTTGCAAGAAAATGGTTGGGAAGTTGTAAAAAGCGTTGGATGCGACCGATTTACCGCTTGTGGACAACATTATTCTGGCGATGCGGGAGAACGATACTTGGATGATTACAATGAACATGCAAGTATGAGATGCAAGATAGAACAAAGCGAAACCGTAGAACCAGGTGTATATAAATTGACCGCGGTCGTCAGATCTGAAAATCAAGGTCCGATTCTCTATGCAAAAATCAACGGGGAAACAAAACAAATCGATTTTCCCATTACCTCTAACGAATGGGGAAGTGTCTGGAAAGATGCTTGCGAAGCATACGACAAAATCACCAAGGAAAACAAAGACACGGATGAAATCCCGCAAATGGAGGAAATAGAAAACATTCGTAATGCCAATGACGGTAAAGGATTTGGTTGGACACGAATAGCCATTGAGAATATCATCGTTAAGAACGAGACTACTATTACGTATGGAATCAGTACGAACACTCCAAACATGCGCGCTAAATGGTTTTCCGCTTGCGATATTGAGTTGTCTCGTATGGATGAATAACTAAAATGTTGTTAGAAAGATAGATTTAGTTAAAAGGAATTGTACATAATTCTCTTACTTAGAAAAAGTTAGCTAACAAAATGGCAATGGTACGTGAGTATCGTTGCCATTTTCTGAATAAATATTTGCTCAAGATACAAATAATTCGTAACTTTGCAACCACTTTCAAATTGATAGGGGTACTTGGCAACCCCCTTTAACAAAACAAGACGATGAAAACAAATAACAACTCGGTGAGTGTACTGTTTATGTTTTTCAGTATACTCTTCTGCGTTTGCTTGATTGCGGCGAACGTATTCGGAACAAAACAAATTGCGATAGGTCCTATCAGCGTAACAGGAGGACTTCTCGTTTTCCCCATTTCCTATATCATTAACGATTGCGTATGCGAAGTATGGGGATTCCAAAAAGCAAGACTACTGATTTGGTTGGGTTTTGCCATGAATTTCTTGTTTGTCATGATTGGCGCATTATGCGACTTTATACCAGGTGCGACATATTGGGATAATGACGAGGGATTTCATGCCATCTTCGGACTTGCGCCAAGAATAGCCATAGCTTCATTCATAGCATTTCTTTTCGGTTCATTCATCAACGCTTACGTAATGAGCAAGATGAAGATGAATTCTGAAGGAAAGAATTTTTCGCTTCGCGCTATTGCAAGTACATTGTTTGGCGAAAGCGCCGATTCTCTCGTATTCTTCCCCTTAGCATTCTGGGGAGTGATTCCTATCTCTGAATTACCGATGTTAATGGTTTGGCAAGTGGTGTTGAAAACCGCATACGAAATCATTATCTTACCGATTACCATACATGTAGTTAACCTCGTAAAAGAACACGAGGGAATAGATACATACGATTACAACGTTGATTACGACATCCTAAAAGTTTTTAACCTTTAACTCATGAGCGATACAAGAAAAGATGAAGGCTTGCAAGCCTTAGGAAACGAGGCGAAATATAGTATGGATTATGCGCCAGAAGTATTGGAAGCCTTTGAAAACAAACATCCAGAAAACGACTATTGGGTTCAGTTCAATTGTCCCGAGTTTACCTCTCTTTGTCCTATTACAGGACAACCTGACTTCGCGGAAATTCGCATCTGCTATATACCTAATAAGAAAATGGTAGAAAGCAAGAGTTTGAAACTCTATTTGTTCAGTTTTCGCAATCACGGCGACTTCCACGAAGATTGCGTCAATACCATCATGAAAGACTTAATCCGTTTGATGGAACCGAAATACATTGAGGTTACAGGATTCTTCACGCCAAGAGGAGGAATCAGCATTTATCCATACGCAAATTTCGGACAACCAGGAACGAAATACGAACGCATGGCAGAATATCGGTTGATGAACAGAGAATTATCTGCTAATTCTTGATTTCCTCAAGGGCTTTCTGTTTCTGCTTTGCAGCTATATCCTTGGCTTTCTTGTTGATATTCTTCACGTCGCTATTACGATAATAGCTACGCGATTCACCATCACTACTCAATACTAAGGAATCATTGCCAAGATAGTCAATGTCGCACGTATCTTGACGAAGATTATCAATAGACATCTCCTTGGATTTTGCAGAGAATTTCGGTTCACCGCTTGTCATGACCAACTTACCATTCCAAATGTGCCAAGCGGTGAAATAAGCCAATCTTGGATAAACAACGGGACTCTCCTGCAACGAACTTTCACGCACGTAACCAACACTCTGGGCTGTCCATTGTCGTTTCAATGAAAAACCATATTCGCGTGGAATCATAAAAGTTTCTTTGATGGAATCAGGCATATCTCGCATCAGTCTTTTCTGTAATTTCGCACTTAGTTTATCATAGTCACGCATCTTAGGCATAACTACATAGCACCAAGTACCTTTCAACTCGTCAAGATTGATAACTAAGTCTGCAACGGTAGAGTCTTCTGGATTCAAGACGATACCTATCCAATCTCCCACTTTTGGTTTACCCATAATTTTGTGGTTGCGCGTCGCATCGATGATATCGTAATAAACAGGGTCGCTTCCATCATTAGGCAGCAACACGACGGTTGAATCTGAACATCCTTCACACGCAAGTCCGTAAATAGTCTTGTCACCTTCCAGTTTCAATTCATCGTTCATCTTGCCTCTTGTTGGTGAATTCTCATCATTATTCTTGCCTCCACATGATACGAGAAGAGCCACTACAAAAATCACGAGAAGTACTATGGAATGGTATTTTGTTTTCATAAAAAATCTTTTTAACCTTGCAAAGATACTTATAAATCACAAAAAAAACAATGTTCTCTCCCGTATTTTGTTTTTTTTATCTAATTTTGCACCCCGAAAGAGATATTTTACACGATTTCAAGGATTTATGAAGAAAAAGATACAATTTAGTCTCGTATATCGAGACATGTGGCAAAGTTCTGGTAAATTTCAGCCACGTAAGGATCAGTTGGAGCGTATCGCTCCCGTAATTATCGAAATGGGTTGTTTTGCACGCGTTGAAACCAATGGTGGAGCATTCGAACAAGTTAATCTATTGGCTGGTGAGAATCCTAATGATGCCGTACGCGCATTTTGTAAGCCTTTCAATGAGGTGGGAATCAAGACCCACATGTTGGATAGAGGATTGAATGCCCTTCGTATGTATCCCGTTCCCGACGATGTTCGTGCGTTTATGTATAAGGTGAAACATGCACAAGGTGTAGATATTCCCCGTATCTTCTGTGGATTGAACGACACGAGAAATATTATCCCAAGCATTAAATGGGCAAAAGAAGCTGGCATGATTCCACAAGCCACGCTTTGTATCACCACGTCTCCCGTTCATACGGTTGAATATTACGGTAAGATTGCTGATGAAGTGATTGCCGCTGGTGCAGAGGAAATCTGTTTGAAGGACATGGCTGGTATCGGACAACCTGCTATGTTAGGTAAACTCACCAAGCGCATCAAGGAAAAGCACCCAGATATTATTATTGAATATCACGGACATTCCGGTCCTGGCCTTTCCATGGCAAGTATTCTCGAAGTATGTAATAATGGAGCAGACATCATCGATACAGCTATTGAACCTTTGTCTTGGGGAAAAGTTCACCCAGACATCATCTCCGTTCAGAGTATGTTGAGAAACGAGGGCTTTGATGTTCCCGACATCAACATGAGTGCCTACATGAAAGCTCGTTCTTTGACTCAAGAGTTCATCGATGAATGGTTAGGTTATTTCATCAACCCAGGAAATAAGGTGATGAGCTCTCTCTTGTTAGGTTGTGGATTACCTGGCGGAATGATGGGAAGTATGATGGCCGACCTTGGCGGTATCATGGGCACGATTAATAATATCCGTACAAAACGTGGCGACGAACCTTTGTCTACTGACGATATGCTCGTTAAACTCTTCAACGAGGTTGAATATGTTTGGCCACGCGTAGGTTATCCTCCATTGGTAACACCATTTAGCCAGTATGTCAAGAACATTGCGCTCATGAACTTGCTCACGATGGAACAAGGAAAGGGTCGTTTCGTGATGATGGACGATGCTATGTGGGGAATGATTCTCGGTAAGAGCGGCAAGATTCCTGGCGAGATTGCTCCAGAATTGATTGAGTTGGCTGCTAAGCAAGGTCGTGAATTCACGACTGCAGATCCTCATACGCTCATTCCTAACGCATTGGATGATTTCCGCAAGGAAATGGACGAGAATGGTTGGGAATATGGTCAAGATGATGAGGAGTTGTTTGAACTTGCCATGCATCCCGAACAATATCGCAATTACAAGAGTGGACAAGCCAAGAAGAATTTCCTTGCTGACTTACAAGCTGCTAAGGATGCGAAACTCGGCACAAAACTTACTCCCGAACAAATCGCTGAATTCAAGCACGCAAAGGCTGATGCCATCGTTGCTCCCGTGAAGGGTCAGATATTCTGGGAGTTTGGTGGCGATGGTGAAGCTGTTGCAACCGTAGAGCCTTATATCGGCAAGGAATACCAAGAGGGCGACGAGTTCTGCTATATCCAAGCTCCTTGGGGTGAGTTTGTTGCCATTCCTGCTGCTCTTGGCGGCAAATTGGTGGAAATCAATGCCAAGCAAGGAAGCAAGATGAACAAGGGTGATGTGATTGCATACATTGAGAGGAAAGAGTGTTAAATGTTTAGTGTTTAGTGTTGAATGTTTAGTGTTTTTACATATTATCACTAAACGCTAAACACTGTACACTAAACAAAAAAGCTATGGATTTCCTACAAGTTATCAATCATTTCTATCCTGAGGACAACGAACTGAAACATATATTGTTGACTCATAGTGAGGCAGTTGCTAACAAGGCGTTAGCGATTGCCTCTCTACATCCTGAATTACACATTGATTTGACTTTTCTTCGCGAGGCGGCAATGCTACACGACATTGGCATCATCGAGTGTGATGCGCCTGGCATCTTTTGTTTCGGAACGCAACCATATATTTGTCATGGAAGGATTGGCGCAGAGATGTTGCGAAAACTCGGATACCCTCTCCATGCTCGTGTTTGCGAACGACATACGGGTACGGGATTGAGCAAGGAGGATATCATCAAACGCAATTTGCCCTTGCCTCATCAAGATTTCATGCCCGAAACATGGGAAGAACAGGTGATTTGTTATGCCGATAAGTTTTTTAGCAAGACTCATCCCGACCGCGAGAAAACGATAGAGCAAGCAGAACGTAGTCTTGCTAAGTTTGGAGAGGAAGGCGTCATTCGCTTCAGACATTGGACTTCTATTTTCTCCGTTTAGACGAAAACAATGTATATTCCGTATACATCGTAAAATTTCTCCCAACATTTTCCTAACCAACTATTGCGTTAACTCCCATTTTTTTGCTATCTTTGTCGCAAATATGAGCATCATTCGTTTCATCAAGGAGTGGACGCTACCCGTTTCTATGGTTACGGGAACTATTATCTACCTTATCTTTGCCTATATTCCGGCATTAGACGAGGCTGCGGTATTCTTTGCGCCAATCTTTGATACCATCTTGCCGTTGTTCATGTTCTTGATTCTCTTCGTCACATTCTGCAAGGTGGATTTCCATAAACTTCGTCCCGTTCATTGGCATTTGTGGGTGGGAATATTCCAAGTGATTTTCGTATTGATTATCGTGGGTCTCATCCTTGGCTTCCACATGAAAGGGAATAGCCTTATCTTGATGGAGGCCATTCTCACTTGCATTATCGGACCATGTGCGGCGGCGGCAGCGGTGGTTACGCAGAAGTTGGGAGGCAATTTGGAGGAGATGACTACCTACACTTTTCTCTCCAATACCATTACCGCCATCATGATTCCCGTTTGTTTTCCTCTCATCGACAATTCGGTAGATAACACTTTCATGACGGCTTTCTTGAAGATTCTACACGAGGTTTGTATCGTTCTTATCGTACCGATGTTGTTGGCGTATATCGTCAAGCATTATTTTAAGCGGTTTCATCGGTGGGTAATATCCGTGAAAGACCTTTCTTACTATATGTGGGGATGCTCGTTGATGATAGTCACGGGAACGACCGTCAAGAATATCGTACACGCGAATACTACAATGGCCTTCTTGTTCACCATCGCCTTCATGGGATTGATTCTTTGCATCATCCAATTTGCCGTAGGACGATTCATCGGACATTATTTCGATACGACCATTGAATCAGGACAGGCATTGGGACAAAAGAATACGGCTTTTGCCATTTGGATTGCCTATACTTATCTCAATCCGCTCTCCTCCGTGGGACCTGGTTGTTATATCTTGTGGCAAAATATCATCAACAGCATCGAGATATGGATGTACGGGAAACGAAATCAACAAAGTTTGACAAGATAAAAACACTTAAAATATAAAGACAATGAGAAAGTTATTTATTTCTATCGCTATTTGCATGATGTCTTCCTTGACTGCCTCTGCACAAAACGTGGTGAAGGGAGATTATGGTTACTTGTATTGCCACATGAGCGACAAGGGTGAATGGACTGCCTACGCGCTGAGTCGCGATGGTTACAACTACCAAGACATCAACGAGGGAAATCCTATCATGGACCCCGAGGTTCATGCTCGTATCGAGGGCGGACAGAGAGATGCTTATATCACTCGTGCCTACAACGGAAAGGGTTACGTGATGGTGAACACCGACATGTGCGTGCGTAAGTCGCACAAGTGGGACAATTACGGTATCGATTTGCTGACATCTAAAGATCTCATCAACTGGCAATCGGTGACGTTCGACTTCCGCAAGGGGGAGAGTATCTTCTGCGATCCTAACTCTCCCAGCGTGTACAAGGATTGGTCTACCATCAACCGCGTGTGGGCTCCGCAAATTTTCTGGGACCCTAACTATGTATGGGAGAATGGTGACAAGGGTGGTTATTGCATCTATTATTCCATGCTCAACCGTCCCGAAGAGAAGTACGACCGTATGTATTATAGTTATGCAGACAAGTCGTTCACTAAGCTCACCAAGCCAAAATTGCTTTTCGACTGGGGGTATGCTACCATTGACGCCGACATCAACTATCTGCCATCGGATGGTCTCTATCACATGCTTATCAAGAAAGAGGGCGGCAAGCCTGGTATCTATACAGCTACGTCGAAGAACTTGACGAGCGGATGGGGAGAACCCGTTGAAAACGACTACGTGAGCTTTGAGGGCAGAAAGAATTGCGAGGGTTCAAGTGCCTTCCAATTGATGGGCGAGGATACGTGGTGTGTGGCTTACATCCAGTATAGCGACAACCCCAAGCATTATCGTATCTGCAAGGCCGACAAATATCTGCGCAACTTCCACGATCCCGTTGACATCAAGGGTGTTACGGCTCCACAACACGGCTCTTTCATGCGCATCACCAAGAAGGAGTACAACAAGTTATTGAAGTGGGATGCAAAATTGAGAAAACAAAATGAGCGTAAGTAAAGCAAAGATGTGGCGAGAGATTAAGGATTATGCCATCATCACGATATCGATGTTGTCATACTGTATCGGTTGGTCGGTATTTCTCTTGCCTAACAACATTACCACGGGTGGTGTATCTGGTGTGTCTTCCATTTTGGAATGGAGTCCATTGCACATACCTGCACAATGGTCGTATTTCGCCATCAATGCGGTATTATTGTTGATTGCCCTGAGAATATTGGGATGGAAATTCTGCGTCAAGACGATTTATGCCGTTGTGGTACTTACCACCGCCTTGCAAATCATTCGTAGCTATACGCCAGCGGTTCCGTTGTTGCACGACCAACCGTTTATGGCGGCCGTATTAGGTTCGGTGTTCTGCGGATGCGGCATCGGATTGTGCTTGAGCAATAACGGAAGTACGGGAGGAACAGACATTATCGCCGCCATCATCAATAAGTATCGCGATGTGTCGCTCGGTCGTATCATCATGATTTGCGACGTTTTCATCATCACGTCGAGTTACATCGTACTGAAAGATTGGGAGCGCGTGATTTACGGATACGTAGTGCTTTACATCACGGCCTTCTGTCTTGACCAAGTGGTGAATTCCATGCGCCGAAGCGTACAATTCTTCATTATCTCCGACAAATTCGAAGAGATAGGAAAGCGCATCAACCAAGACCCACATCGTGGTTGTACGGTCATCAGCGCCCAAGGTTTCTACACGGGAAAGGAGACAAAAATGCTCTTCGTGCTCGCCAAACGTCGTGAAAGTCCCAAGATTTTCCAACTAATCAACGAGATAGACCCCCATGCATTCGTCTCTCAGAGTGCCGTCATTGGCGTATACGGCGAAGGCTTCGACCGTTTCAAGGTAAGACATAGAGCCCCAAAACCCATCAAATAAACAATAAAATTATCCACTGCTTGAGAAAACACCCAAGCAGTGGATAATTTATAATAAGAATAGTCCTCCTCTCCCCCTACCAAACCTACTAACCCTACTCCCCCTACCAAACCTACCAAACCTCTCCCCCCTAAAAAAATCCCTACAATCCCCTCACTCAATCAAAAAAAATCGTATATTTGCAAAATATTAACCAAAACAATAAAAAAATGGGCAAGAGAATATGCATGATGACGTTGCTATTGGTTGCATTGGGAGAAATGGCACTTGCACAACCCCGTTACAACTACGAAAATATGCAACGAGAGAAGCTAAATCGTGGCGTAGTGGCCATCAAATCTGGCAATCAAGTGGTCATTTCTTGGCGAATTTTACGTTCCGACAAGGTGGCAGAACCCTTTAACGTTTATCGAAACGGGAAAAAACTCAACAAGACGCCCTTAACGAAAGGCGGTTCGATGTTTATCGACGAAAATCCGCTTTCTACTGATGCCCAATATGAGGTAAAAGGCGGCAATGTCAACGGAAGTTATCTCCTAAAGGCCAATTCTCCCGAAGGATACATACCCATTAAAATCGACAAAATCCCCGATGAAATGGGTAAAAATGGAAGAAAAGTTGTATATATTGCCAGCGATTGTAGCGTTGGCGACGTGGATGGTGACGGACAATATGAGATTTTCGTGAAATGGGATCCGTCTAACGCTCGTGACAATGCACATACTGGTTTTACCAATAACACCTTTATTGATTGCTATCGTTTGGATGGTACGAAACTTTGGCGTATCGACATGGGGAAAAACATTCGTTCGGGTGCACATTATACGCAGTTCATGGTTTATGACTTCGATGGAGATGGCAAGGCAGAATTGATGGTTCGCACGGCTGACGGTACCATCGACGGACAGGGAAACGTGATTGGAGATAAGGATAAGGATTGGCGTTGCACGGAAGAGGGCGGCAAATACGGAAGAATATTGGAAGGTCCTGAGTATCTGACTGTCTTTGACGGACTGACGGGGCGCGCACTTGCTACAGCCAACTATATCCCACAACGAGGCGAAAGCATGTATTGGGGAGATGATCATGCAAACCGTTCTGACCGTTTCTTGGCTGCCGTGGGCTATTTAGACGGCATTCATCCGAGCGGAATCTTCTGTCGTGGCTATTATACGCGTACCGTGATAGCGGCGTGGGATTGGGATGGAAAGACGCTCAAGGAGCATTGGACTTTCGACACCAATAACCCTGAATGGCATAGTTATGCTGGACAAGGCAACCATAACTTGCGCATTGCTGACGTAGATGGTGATGGTTGCGACGAAATCACTTACGGCTCGATGTGCGTGGACAACAACGGACGAGGATTGTATAATACGGGATTCGGACATGGTGATGCGCTTCATCTCACGGTATTCGACCCTACGACCGACAAACTTCATGTGTGGGATTGCCACGAAAACCGTCGCGACGGTTCGGATTTCCGAGAAGCAGCTACGGGAAAAGTAGTCTTCCAACTGCCCAGTCCAATAGATGTAGGACGTTGTATGGCAGCTGATATAGACCCCACGAACCCTGGATTGGAGATGTGGAGCAGCGATTCAAAGGGAATCCGCAATATCAAGGGAGAAATTGTTAAGCCAGTTGAACCCGATGAACCTAATTTGAGTCAAAGAAGAGGGCGAAACGTGGGTATGTCAACGAATTTCGGCATCTGGTGGGATGGTGATTTATTGCGCGAATTGCTCGACCACGAACAGGTTTTGAAATATAATTGGAAGAATGGAATAAGTGAAACCATCATGCGATTTGACGGAAAATTCAATAATGGAACGAAATCCAATCCTTGTCTTTCTGCCGATATTCTTGGCGATTGGCGCGAAGAAGTGCTCATCAGAAACGAGGAAAGTACGGAGCTTCGACTCTACATTTCGCCCATTTCATCGGAGTTTCGCATCAATTGCCTGATGGAAGACATCCCCTATAGGTTGAGTGTGGCGGCAGAAAATGTTGCCTACAACCAACCGCCAGAAACGGGCTTCTACTTGGGTCCCGACAAGACCGTCAATCCGTTCTTGAAATGATAGGTTTGCAAGGCGCAAACATTATGTTTATAGTGGCTAAACACCATATTTACGGTGGCTTAGCCACTTTTGCATTTTAATTTTGTCACTTTTGTCACATTTGTCACACGTCACATTAAGGACCTATCCGTTTTGCAACTTTGCAACTTTGCAACTTTGCAACATTGTAACATTTTCGTTATTTTATTATTCTCAAAAAAATTAGTAATCTAAATATTATATTTATATATTATTATAATAATATATAAATATAAAAATATTACCTTCATTTCTGATTATATTATTCAAACACCCCAAATGTTGCAATGTTGCAATGTTGCAAAGTTGCAATGTTGCATTTTGTATCTTTCTTAGTAGAATGTTGATACACCTTAATGTGACGTGTGACAAAAGTGACAAAAGTGACAAATGCGAAAAACAAACCATTCAATTTTAACACAATTCACACATTAAATATTTGGTAGGTACAAAAATAATATGTAACTTTGCAGAATCTTAAATAATTATACGACGGAAAACATGGGAGTGTTTATCAATCCATTTACGGATATAGGATTCAAGAGAATCTTTGGGCAGGAATTCTCCAAGCCATTATTACTGGACTTTCTGAATAACCTACTGGTGGGAGAACGAAAGATTGAGAACATTACGTTCCTTGACAAAGAGATGCCAAGAGACATTGAAGGAGAACGCTCTATCATATATTGATGTGCTCTGCGAGACAGAAACGGGTGAGAAAATCATCGTCGAAATGCAAAATCAAAGGCAACCTTTCTTCAAACAGAGAAGCATCTTTTACGCCTCTGAAGCTATTTCAAGGCAAGCAAGAAAAGGAAGAGAGTGGAGATTTGACATTAAAGCTGTTTATCTGATAGCTTTCTTGAACTTCACTTTAGAAGATATCGGAACAACATTCCGAACTGACGTTGCCCTGTTGGACATGAGAACTAAAGAGGTCTTCTCGGACAAGATAAGACTCATCTATTTGCAACTGCCCTATTTCAACAAAGAAGCAGATGAATGTGAGAATGATTTTGAACGTTGGATTTATGTGTTGAAGAATATGGAAACTATCAACAGACTCCCATGGACGGCAAAAAGTGCCGTATTTAAAAGACTGGAAGAAATTGCCGAGGTGAGGGCACTCACCAAAGAGGAGCAAATGCAATATGACCATGCCCTGAAAGTATACCGCGACAATTACAATACTTTTCAAGGAGCTATTGAAGAGGGAACGAAAGAAGGTAGAGAAAAAGGTAGAGCTGACAAAACCAAGGAAGTAGCTCAGAACATGAAAAAAATGGGAATGTCAATCGAGCAAATTGCTCAAGCCTGCGGAATCTCTGTAGAGGAAGCGGAAAAACTATAAACGACTTAAATTTTATTCATATTATAAACTTAAACATTATGTTAAAACAATTACGTTATTTCTTTACGCTCATGCTGCTGGCAGTGGCAAGCGTAGGATTCGCTGGAACTATTGTTTTCGGCGATTTGGAATTGGAGAACGGTGTGCAATACACTGACCCATTCGATGGCGGAGACTTTACCGTAACATTCGCTGGAGGCGGCAACGACGGTAAGTATTACACAACAGGTTCTGGTATCCGCGTTTACGGTGATGGCACTATGACCATCGCAGCAAAAAGCGGCACACTCACAAGTATCACTGTTACATTTTCTGGTACCTACAAACCTGAATCTGGCGATGTTGTTGATACTGGTTCTTATGATGCAGAAACTGGCGTTTGGGAAGGAAGTGCTTCTCAAGTAACATTTACTCGTCCTTCTGGCCAAGGTCACTGGAGAATACAAAAAGTTGAAGCAACAGTCTCTGGTGGCGTTCAAAAGGAAGCCGCAGAATTGTCTTTTGGTGAAAACAAGGCATTTACCGTTGAACCAAATGCAGATTTCGAAGCCCCTGAGTTGGATAATCCCAATGAACTTGATGTAACGTATTCTTCTTCTGATGAAGATATCGCACTTGTTGATGAGACTACCGGTGAAGTTGTTATAGGTAGCAAAGAAGGTACAGTTACCATTACTGCCACTTCAGAAGAAACCGATGATTACTATGCAGGAAGAGCTTCTTACACCATTACTGTAAAAGCCCCTGTTCAGGCATTAGCAAATATTGCAGCTCTGACAGAACAGACAGAGGCTGGCGAATATGCAGTTAAGTTGAACAACGCTGTTGTTACATACGTAAATGGCAACTATGCTTACATCCAAGATGAAAGCGGTGCAGTGGTAATGTATAAGAGTGGTCATGGTCTGACAGCTGGACAGGTTCTCAATGGTACAGCCACCGTTACACTCCAGATTCGCAATTCTAACCCACAGATTACCGCACTCTCTGGTATCGAAGCTACTGATGGTACAGCACCAGAACCAACAGAGGTTGCTGCTGACGCATGGAGTACTCCTATCGCAACTGTCCTGAGCCAGTATTTCAAGGTGACAGGTGCTACAATCACAAAAGATGGAACTAAGTATTATGTACAACTTGGTGACGAGACTGTTCAGCTCTACGGACAAGCTGGAGCAAATCCTGTATCTGTAGCCAGTCTTGAACCTACTTATACCATCATTGGTTTCCCGACATTGTATAACACAACCAAAGAGCTTCAAATCTTTGTTCAGCCCATACCTGAAGAAGAAGTTGTAGTTGTTCCTACTCCAACATTCAATCCTGCAGCTGGAGCGGTTGAGGCTGGCACAACAGTAACGATTGAACTTCCTGAGGGAGCTGAAGGTATTGAGTATTCATTTGATCAGCATACATGGAATGAATACACAGCTCCTATTGAGATTACAGAAGCTACCACTATTTATGCTCGTGCATACGACCAAGATGACAACTATAGCGAGGTTGTTTCAGCTAAATACACTATCAAGGAAGAAGTTCCCACACAAGACGTTGTCATCGTTGAGGAAGACAAGACGACATTCCTCTTCAATACTCCTGGCAATGAGTGGGGATTCCCGACAGATTATACTACAGAAGCCGCAGAGTTCACTGCAAACGGTAAAACCATAGAGGTTGGTGGACCAGAAGGATATAAATATAATACATCTGATAAATATCTTATTTTCGGTAAAACAGATGCTTACATTACATTGCCCGCCTTCGACTTCCCTGTTGGAAAGATTGAAGTTGTAGGTAGAGAACTGGTGCTAAAGGAACTAACGAATACATTATTCCTGCCAACTATCAGACAGCAGGTACTGTTTATACTCTGAAAGTGACCAATAACTACAACTCTCAGGTTACTCAGATTATTGTCTATAAGGCTGACGGTACTGTTGTATTAGCCGATCCAGAGTTGGCATACGGAGTTGAGACATTCACAGCTACTATTGGTGAGGACAATGAATTCCCAGTATTGTCTAACCCCAATGAACTCCCTGTAACTTACACATCATCTGATGAGAACGTAGCAACAATTGACGAAGATGGTAACATCACTCTCGTTGCTGCTGGTGAGACAACTATCACCGCTACATCTGATGAGACAAGCGAGTTCGAGGCTGGTGAGGCATCTTATCTGCTGGTAGTAGAAGGCGAAGTTACACCAATTGAATATGGCAAATATCAACTCGTTACCGATGCAAGCACATTGGCAGATGGTGATGAAATCTTAATTGCCTATGTTAATGTTGGTGAAGAAGCTACTGTAGCACAAGCTATTGGCTCAGAACAAGCAGCTAATAATCGCCCTGCAGTTGACGTAACATACAATGATGATGAAACTCTCACACCAGACGCTACTGCTCAAATTATTACTCTTGAAGGCGATGCAGAGGGTTGGAATTTCAATGTAGGTAACGGCTATCTCTATGCTGCAAGTACAACTAAAAACTGGTTGAGAACAGAAGCTGAGGCTGATGAAAATGCTAAAGCAACTATCACTATTGATGAAATTGGTGATGCAACTATCGTATTCCAAGGAGAAAACACACGTAATACCTTGCGTTTCAATCCTAACAATGGATCACCTATCTTCAGCTGCTACGGATCTACATCTACTACAGGTTCACTTCCACGCATCTACCGCAAGGTGGCAGAAGTAGAAGGAGAGACTATTCCTGTTACTATCAGCTCTGCTGAATGGGCAACATTGTATTACAGCGACAAGGCATTTGAGATTCCTGAAGGCGTTACCGCTAAGATTGTAGTTGCAATTGACGACAATGATGTAATCGATTTTGAAGACCTTAATGGTATTATCCCCGCAGGTACTGCCGTTGCTCTCAATGGTCCTCAAGGCACATACGACTTCAAGGTAGTGAATGATGAGACTGTCGCTCCTGCAAACAACTTGCTTAGAGGCTTTGATGTACCCCATTTGACAGAGGGTGGTGACATTTACTACAAGCTCACTGTTAAGAACGACAAAGTTGGCTTCTACTGGGGTGAAGAAAATGGTGAAGCATTCGAGAGTGGCGAACACAAGGCTTACCTCGCAATTCCTGCTGGTGCTTCTAACGCTAAGTTCTTCGTTCTCGGCACAGCTGGCGACCTCGTAAGCGAAGATGGTGGATTCGTTGACGGAATCAATGAAGTTACTGCTTCTGACAGCAAGAACGAATACTTCAACCTCAATGGTACTCGCGTGAACTCGCTCCGCAAGGGTATCTACATTGTAGGTGGCAAGAAAGTTGTTATCAAATAAGTATATTTTTAACAAAAAAAGAGATATGAAAAAGTATGTAAAGCCATCTATTGCTATGGTAAACTATGATGAGTTCATTATGGCTGCAATGAGTCTCCATGATGAAATTGGCGATGGACAACTTGGCAAGGAAGCATTCTTCGAAGAGGAAGAGGCTCCAGCAGCAAACCTCAGTGTTTGGGATGAATAGTCCTCGTCGTTAATTCAAAATCCACTAAGGCTTCATTTGGTGACAAGTGTTTGCCTTAGTGGATTTTTTTCTTCTTGAAACCCTATCATTTAACAAACGAAACAGAATGAAACAAATCAGTATCTTCTTTGCGTGCTTGTTCAGTAGCTTATTTGCCGTTGCGCAAACATCGGAAAGCATTTCGATTAACGGAACGAGTAGCGATGGTTTCATCACGAACATCACCTTCAACGGAAACAATGCGCAACTGACGTATGAAAATGGTTCCAACCAGATGGTTGACATAGCTACTCTCAGTATCGACTTTTCGTATAAGGCTCTGCTCGATGAATCCAACGACACACGCAATGCCACCATGCTCAATACGTTTGGTGACAAGACAATTGATGTGGAACTCACCCGCAACATCGCTAAAGGCCAATGGAATGCGATTTGCTTGCCTTTCGCCATGACTGCCAGTCAAATAGCAACTGTTTTTGGCAATGGTACGAAAGTGGCAACTCTCACCAGCGCTCAAGATGGCGTGTTGGATTTCACAACCACAGAGAGCATTGAGGCAGGTATTCCCTGCATCATCAATCCTACTAATTCAGTTACAACTATCGCATTGGATGACGTGGATTTGCAAAACCTCACGGCTGGAGGTTCGGTAAACACAGTCGATTATGCTTTCATAGGAACGATGTCAACTGTTTCTCCTACGGGAAACAATTACTATATCGACGCCGACAACAAGGTTAAGAAACTTGACGAAGGCAGTAATGTCAAGGCATTCCGCGCTTACCTCTCATCTAACGGAGAGGCTATCAACTCGTTCACCATCGACGGTGAGGCCATAGACACAGATGGCCTCTTAGGTGACGTGAATGGAGACGGATTTGTGAATATTACGGATGTGGTTCTATTAGTGGAGCATATCCTCAACGTTGAGAACCCATCGTTTATCATGGAAAATGCAGACATCAACTCCGATAACACTATCAACATCACGGATGCTACCTTGTTGGTGAATATCATTTTGGGGCATGAGTAACGGAAACAATAACGAATAGAAATCATGAAAAAGATACATATTATATTATCTACGCTCCTACTCCTTTTAGGCGGAGTGTCTGTGAATGCACAAACGGTATACGATTTCTCTAACTGGGATGCTATCACATATACTAGCACTACCACGAAAGATGGTTTGACCGTTACAGCTTCATCCGAAAAGACTGTCACCGTTGAAGCCAACAGTAAATCCATCGACGGTTACACATTCACCAAGATGCTGAAGTTTGGTGGTGGCGGTTCGTCAACGACACGTTATGCAAGCATCGAAATCCCAGGCAATGGCACTATCACCGCTTATTATATTTCCGGTAAATCAGGGGATGCGCGTACATTGAATATCGCTACAGGTACGTTTAATAACGTGGTAGCTTCTGAGCCCAATGACGGAAAAAGTATTGGTAGCATTACCTATTCTTATACAGGCAACGATGCAACCACCGTTTATGTTTATAGTGCTGGTTCTAATATCAACCTCTATGGTATCGTGTTTACCGCAGGAGGAAGCACACCAAGCGGAAATGTAACGATTAACCCAGCTACAGAAGGTACACCTTATGCTGACGTGAGCACTCATGCCGTAACACAAGACTTGACTTCCAACCAAATGGAAGTGCAACTTAACAATGGCGACATCAAGTATTACAACACCAAAAATCTTTCTTCCGTTAACATCAACAAAGAGGCTGCCACCGTTACATTGGTGAATGGTGACGGTGAAAACGATGTTTATTACGGAAACGTGAAGCATATCGGATTCACCAAGAAAGCCGAAAGCGGACAAGAAGGGGACATTATCGACAACGGAATCACCATTACCGAATGCAAGGGATGGCATGAAAGTTGCTATATTGAGTGGACTCCTATTAGCAATGCTAAATCTTACAACGTCTATGTGAAGGGTGGCAACTATGCCAATTACACAAAGATAGACGGACCATTGGTGCGCAACTATGGTACATACGGTCGCGCTGACATGGTAGGACTGATTGCTGGCACTTATTCGATGAAAGTGGTGGGCGTAGATGCTGATGGCAACGAACTATCAGCCAATGGCGTAGCCAATAACTTGCAAGTCATCAACTACAAACGCGAAGGTTTCGCTTTCCTCAACTGGAACGCGGGAGTGGGTGCTTATAAGAACGACGGTTCTCTGAAGAGTGGTGCACGAATTATCTATGTAACGGCAGCCACAGCCAAGACCATTACTTGTAATGTCGTTACGGGCGATAAAGGTGAAGTAACCGCTTGCACGGGCTTGCAAGCCATCATCGCCGCATACGAGAAAGGAAGTGACAAGACTCCTACTGCTTTCCGCATCATAGGTACCATCAACGCTGACGACATGGATTCTTTCGGTAGTTCTGCGGAAGGTTTGCAAATCAAGGGAAGAAATGCCGATAGCGAACTCAACATCACGCTCGAAGGAATTGGCGAGGATGCTACTATCAAGGGATTCGGTTTTTTAATCAGGAATGCCAAGAGCTTGGAGTTGCGCAACTTCGCTATCATGAACTTCATGGACGATGGTGTTTCGATGGATACAGACAACAGTAACATCTGGGTACACCATCTCGATGTGTTCTATGGAAAGAAAGGAAGTGCAGCTGACCAAGTGAAAGGCGATGGTTCGATTGACATTAAGTCTGACTCTAAGTATATCACCGTTTCATATTGCCACTTCTGGGATGCGGGCAAGTCATCACTTTGCGGTATGAAGAGCGAGAGCGGTCCTAACTATATCAGCTACGACCACAACTGGTTTGACCATAGCGACTCACGCCATCCACGTATTCGTACGATGACCGTCCATGTATGGAACAACTATTACGATGGTAATTCCAAGTATGGTGTAGGAGCGGCAATGAACAGTAATGCTTTCGTGGAAAGCAATTACTTCCGCAATTGCAAGTTCCCAATGCTGTCTTCTTTGCAAGGCAACGATGTATATGCAGGAACCAATACGTATAATAAAGATTATGGCACGTTCAGCGGTGAACAGGGCGGTGTTATCAAGTCGTTTGGCAATGTTATCACAGGTTCACAATCTTCCTATTGGGCGTATGGCGCAACCAATATCCTTTGCAAAGGCACAACAAAATCCGCCTCTTCGATGGGTATTGACACAAAGACTCACTTTGACGCTTACGAGGCAACAAGCCGCAACGAGATAGTACCAAGCAACGTGAAGGCATTCGGTGGTGGTCGAACATACGACAACTTCGACACCAATAGCAGCCTCATGTTTAGCTACACACCAGACGCAGCTGCAGACATTCCTGCCAAGGTAGTGGGTTATTACGGTGCAGGTCGTCTCAATCATGGCGACTTCAAGTGGACATTCAGTGATTCTGAAGACACAAACTCCGAAGTTATTGCAGCCCTACGGACAGCTATCATCAACTATACTTCTACGTTGGTAGGTATCTATGGCGATGCTAACCAACAAGGAACAGGTGGTGGTGAAGGAGGCAATGACAATCCTGACAACCCCGACGACCCCACTCCTGGAACAGATATTAGTAGCGATGTGGAATGTAACTTCCAAAATAGCGCACCATCTAATAGTGCGTTCACCATTGCAGGTAACTATTCGAGCGACAAGGGCACGGCTACCGTAAACGGAACGACTTACACAACGTGTCTGAAAATAGAAAAACAGACCTCAGTGACGTTCACAACCACAACAGCGATGACACTCACTCTCGTGTTCGGTAGTCAAGACACCAAATATACCATTAAGGTGGACGGCACTAAGCAAACGGGTAGCAATGGTATCTTAACCGTTGACATCGATGCTGGTGAGCATACGTTGACTAAGGCAGATACAGGAAATCTTTTCTATATCGGTTTGAAAGCTAAGTAATATTTTGTTCGAAAAAGTGGTAATAATAATATAAAAAACCATGAAACAAATAAAATTGATAATGGCATTCGTTGCCATGATGTTTCTGATGGTCAGTTGCGATGATGATAAGGTAGTCTCTCCAGATCAGTTACCTGCAGCTGCCAAGTCGTATCTCCAAACGAATCAACCAGATGCTAAAATCCTTTTTGTCAAGAAAGACCGTGAGCTGTTTAGCACGAAGTATAAGGTGCAACTGGACAATCGCATGGAAATCGAGTTCGATGGTGACGGCTTACCCATAGACATGGATATGGACGATTAATCGCCATCATGACAAACCAAGAACAATCCCCCACCGTTTCTTCATGGAAATGATGGGGGATTTTTAAGCCAAATGATACACTTAGAAAACGTAAACGATACACTTAGACAGCGTAAACGATATGTTTATGAATTTCAAATTTGAAGACTGTCAGATTTCGTCATACTCACCATAACATACAAGTGACGGAGGGTGATTTACCTTCTGGATTTGTTGGTCTGTGACAGATGTGACAGATAAAACAGCAACTTTCTCTATAGGTAATTATTTACCCCGAGACTAAATGATTTCCTTATACGCAAGTTATATATCTATCTGTCACATCTGTCACACACAACAAAGATTTCGTCTAACTCACATTTTAGAATTCCTTATCCCGAACTGGGATAAGACAACAAACCAACAATCTCAAGCCGAAAGACTATTATTTGCGGTTTTTAAGTTCCAAAAAACGAAAAAACATCCAGTTTTTATTTTTTTTCAAAAAAATAGTGTAAAATATTGATTATCATTGTGCATTTATTAAAAAAAAACACTAACTTTGCACAATTAAGTGTAAATCTGAATAATCTACAAACGAAGAACTTAGAACTAAGATATATTATTAATAATTTAAAATTAAAACAAATGAACAACAAATTACGTTTCTTGCTCTTATCACTGCTGGCAGTGCTTATGGGCACAAGCCAAGCACAGGAAATCTACACGATTTCCTTCAATGGCAGCAATTCACAAAGTACTAATGGTTACTTCAGTTGGAACAAAGACAAGCACAATTTCAACAGTAAATTTACTGGTGCTGAGTATGCTGGTATTTCTTTTACCAGTGGTCTTAAGATGGAAAGTGCCACTTATGTGAACTTTACATCTACTGCAACTTCTAAGGTGACAATCGTTCAATCCACTTGGAGTAGCAATACCATCAAATTCGATGGCACAGAATTAGCAATTTCAAGTGCAGCAGCTGGCACGGGAAACTGTAGGATTTACACACTCAACGATGTCGAAGATGGTGCACACTCTATCACAAGAGGTGGTGGCGAAAGTGGAATTTTCTACATTAGCGTTGAATACACGGGCGAATCCCTTGATGTTCTTGAAACTCCTGTCATCACGTTTGATGACGAAACAGGCAAGGTAACCATTACAGCCGATGAAAATACTACTTCCATCGTCTACACTATAGACGGTACTGATCCATCCGCAACAAATGGTGAGGTCTATGAGGAGTCTTTCACTGTTGAAGATGGAACTGTCGTGAAGGCAATTGCCCTTGGTGATGGTGAAAACTACACCAATTCTGAGGTTGCTACTGTTGAGGTATTGTTGGCAGGTGTAACCGTTGAGGCTCCTGTTATCAAAGTAGTTTACGGAACATTTGCCATTACTTGCGAAACAGCTAACGTTTCTCTCGAATACAGCTTAGATGGCGAGACTTGGGTTCCTTATACAATTCCTGTTACCCTCTTTGAAGATGGAACTGTATACGCTCGCGCCACACGTGGCGACTCTTCTGCAGAGGCTTCTGCAGAAGTCACTGCTGTTGATAAAGGTAACGCTACCGAAACCATCGTATTGACATACGAGGATTTTGATGTTCAGACAGTTAATGGTCTTTCCACTTTAGTTGGCAAAGATGCAGCCGAGGGTTATTCTATTACTTTGAACAACTCTGAAAAAGCATGGTCAAATGGTGGTCGCATCAACGACAATGTTTCCATTAAACTTTCCAATGGCGCAGAGAACACTCTCTATTTGCCAGAGGGAATTTCCGCTACAAGAATCACATTCTATAGCTACATCAATAGTGTTACTCCAGGTAGAGTAAGTGGTTGGAGAGTCGTTAGTGACGTTGACACACAATACAAGGATGTTCCTATGGGTGCTTCTGCCACCACAGAACCCGATGTTCGCGTATTCCCATTGACCGGTGAGGAGACCCAATTTAACTTCCAGAACACAGGTGACCAACTCTGCTTCTACATCGTATTGGATGTTCTTAACAGCGGTAGCGTTGAGCCTGTTGTGTATGAGGAAATCTTGACTTACTCTATGGATAATGAGAATTATGCCGTGAAGGAAGACTTGGAAGCTGGTAATGGTACCATCTATTTTGGTGCAGACAAGCGCGAGGAATCAACTTTAGCCGCTTGCGGATATGGCTACAAGTGTGATAACGACGCAGCCGCTGACGGTACAAGTTCTAAGTTCGCTCTTTTGAAGCCATCAAGACCTCTTCAAGTAGGTGATGTTATCAACATCAGTGCTTATGCAACAAGCAATGGCGGTGGTCTTTCTTTGTATCCCACAAGGGATGGTGAGCCTTTGGTATCATTGACTCTTTCCGCTAAGAATGCAGAGGAGACATTGACTTACACCGTGAAGAAAGGTGATGGTCTCGCAGGTTTGTCAAGCATCTACGTTTACAGAATTGCTGGTAAGTCCACATATATGACAGATGTTCACATCATCGGCGCAAAGGCTAAGGAAGATGCTGAATTTATTACCGCAAGCATCAGCTACGCTGGCTACGCTACATTGTATTATAGCGACAAGGCTTTGGTTGTTCCCGAAGGAGTAACAGCATTTACTGTTCTCGGCGTTAATGAGCAACAAATTCAACAAGGTACCATATATGAAACAGGGCTGACTATTCCCGCTGGCGAAGCTGTTGTACTTGAAGGAGCCGCAGGAAGCTATAAATTTACGATTGACACAGAATCCACAGCTGAACCAACAGTTTACAACGCACTGAAAGGTTCTGACGAGGCCGCAGAAACTACTGGTGGTGGCAAATACTACAAGTTGACCGTTAAGAAAATCAATGGTGAAGACTTGGTTGGCTTCTACTTTGGAGCTGCAGATGGTGCCGCATTCACTAACGGTGCTCATAAAGCTTACTTGGTAGTTGAAGATGAAGCTGCTGCTAAATACTATGCATTCGCAGGTCAAGCTACTGGTATCAATGCTGTTAGCAAGGTTGCCGTTAACAACGGTGCTATCTACAACTTGCAAGGTGTACGCGTTAACTCTGAGAACTTGACGAAGGGTATCTACGTAGTAAACGGCAAGAAGTACGTGATTAAGTAATTTTCTCAATATCATTCAGAAACATCATAAAACAAGAAGATATGAAAAAGTATTTGAAGCCCAGCATAGCAAAGGTAAACATTGACGAAGTAATCATGGCAGCCATGAGTCTCCATGATGAAATTGGTGACGGTCAGCTTGGTAAGGGTGCATTCTTCGAGGAAGAAGAAGCTGCTCCTGCTGAAAGCCGTAGCGTATGGGATGAATAACAAAAAGTCTATTAAACGATAAGAAGCGTCCACTGAAGGTTCGCGCGTACATTATATATTATATATATGTGCGAGCCTTTAGTGGACTTTTTAGCTAACAATACATCACCAAAAACTATTCATTATGAAAACAAAGACTATCTCCCTTTTTTGCTTGTTCATGTTGGTCATCTCTGCCGCATGGGCACAAGGTCCCAACAACTCAAGAACATATTACCAAGCCGCAAATGGCAAGAGTGGCAAGGCATTGAAGAACGCTTTGTACAATATCATCAAAACCACAAAGAATACCGTAGTGGGATATGATAATTTGAAAGAAGCATATACGAAAACCGATGTGCGCAGCGATGGCTTCCTCCGAGATTGGTACTCTAACTCCACTCAATATGTGCCTGGTAGTGATTTTGGAACATCTTCTGATGAAGGGCAAGCATACAACCGAGAACATTTGGTGCCACAAAGCTGGTTTGGAGAGGAAGAACCCATGAAAAGTGATATTGTACACGTTGTTCCCACTGATGGTTACTTAAATAATCGTCGTCAAAACTATCCATTGGCAGAAGTGGGAATAATTACTTATCCACCCAATAACGACTATAACGCATATAGCAAATTGGGAATATGCAAAACCAGTGGCTACACGGGAATAGTGTTTGAGCCAAACGATGAAGTGAAGGGTGACATTGCCCGTATCTATTTCTATATGGCAACATGCTATGAGGATAAGATTTCTTCTTGGGTAAACAATACCACGGCAAGTTATGTGTTTGACGGCAACACCTATCCAGGCTTCACTGATTGGTATCTTACCATGCTGATGCGTTGGTCAAAGGAAGACCCTATTGACGAGGTGGAGATTGCTCGCAATAACACGATTGCTTCTTCTGCCGTGCAGAGGCAAAATAACCGTAACCCATTTGTTGATTATCCAGGGTTGGAAGACTATATCTGGGGCAATAAGAAAAGCGAACCATTCATTTACGACAATTACGCAGGAGGAACCGTCTATGTTTATGCTCCATCCTTCTCACCAGAACCAGGTACTTACTATACTGCACAAAACGTGACTATAAGCTCACCAACCGAAGGAGCAACGATATACTATGCGTTTGGCAATGGTGAATATAGTGTTTACAATGGCGAAATAATATCTTTATCAACAACAACTACACTTAAAGCATACGCTGAAAAAGATGGTGAGCAAAGTAGTACCGTCGTTGCCACATACATCATTTTGGAAAATGAGATTCCACCAACAGGAAACACCTTTGTCAAGGTAACATCCAATAACCAGATAGCCGTAGGTAACGAGTATATTTTTGTAAATGAGGGAAACAAGAAAGCAGCTGGTAAGTTGACTAAGAACTATCTCGACATTACTGATGTGGAAATCTACAACAGCATCATAACGCTTGATAATAACTCCACTGCTTCGGTATTTACCTTAGGTGGCTCATCAAATGGCTATTCTCTCAAAACAGGAAACCAATATCTCACCTCTTCAGGGGCCAAGGCTCTTTCATTAGTATCAAATGAATCAACCATCTGGTCAATCAGTGCTGGCAACAATGGATATACGGTGAGTGGAAACAGTAGCATTGGAACAATTCAATACAATGCTGGTTCTCCCCGATTCTTGAACTACACCTCAGACCAAGAATCTGCAGTACTTTATGTTAGGGCTAATATTGACATACGCAAAGATGCCAATATCAGCTATACAACGACTGCGTATGAAGTGGAAGAGGAAACAGACTTCACGGCTCCAGTATTGAACAACCCCAACAACTTAACAGGTATTACCTATTCATCAAGCAATGAAGAGGTGGCAATGGTGAATGAAAATACGGGAGCAATCACTATAGGAAAACCAGGAACAGCTGTGATTACGGCAACATTTGCTGGCAATGTAGATTTCAAGGAAGGCACCGCATCTTATACCATCACCGTTACGGAGAAGCCAGACCCAAATGCTCCTGTGGAAAATGATGTTACATTTGATTTCACGACGAATGGCTATGGAATGACTGCCGTGAGTGGTGGTTCTGCTACGTATAACCCCAATCCCACGACTATAACCAATGACATAGTCTCGTTGACGATGAGTGGAAGTAGCGCTTCTCGCTATTGGATAAAAACCGACAACTCTACTGAATTACGTGTATACAAAGCATGTACTATGACAATATCTGTACCAGAGAATTCTAAGATCAAGAAAATAGTATTTGCAGGTACAACCGTATCGGGCATTCTTAACAACGGAAAAGCTGTTACTACATGGACAGGCAAAGAGCAAGAAGTGACATTTACCTTCTCTGGAACACAGAATATCAACACCATCAACGTGACCGTAGAAACACAACAAGCCATAGAACGTAAACTTGGCGACGTCAACGGTGATGGATTGGTAAACATTGCCGATGTCGTGGCACTTGTTAGTCATATATTAGGAAACACGCCAGATGTATTCTATGAAGATGTAGCTGATTTGAATGAAGATGGCAACATCAACATTTCAGATGCAGTTAATTTGGTGGGAATCATCTTGAGTGAATAGAATAAAAGGAGTTACAAGAAGTTTAGGAGTTCAGGGAGTTCAGGCAAATGCTTATCTTTATTCATGGAAAAAAGATGAATGTCTGAACTCCTTGAATTCTCTAAAATTCCCGAACTACTCATAAAATTATTACAAAAATGAAGATATTTGCTATCGGAATGAATTATGCCTTGCACAATAAAGAGTTGCATGGTACGTTATTAAAGACAGAGGAGCCCGTGATATTCACGAAAGCAGACTCCGCGTTGTTGAAAGACCGCAAGCCGTTTTTTATCCCCGACCATTTAGGAAGGATAGATTACGAGACGGAAGTTGTGGTGCGCATTTGTCGTTTAGGTAAGTCCATCCCCCAGCGTTTCGCCCATCGTTACTACGATGCCGTGACGGTCGGAATAGACTTTACCGCACGTGAATTGCAACAGAAACTCCGCGAGAAAGGTCGTCCTTGGGATCTCTGCAAGGGTTTTGACGGTTCTGCTGCCATTGGCGAATGGGTAGACATGGATAAGTTTCGCGACATTCAGGCTATCCACTTCCATTTGGATATCAACGGAAAGACCGTCCAAGAAGGTTGTACGAGCGACATGATGTACAAGGTAGACGAAATCATTTCGTTTATCAGCCAGTATTTCACGTTAAAAACAGGCGATATCCTATATACTGGAACACCAGCAGGAGTAGGTCCCGTTCATATCGACGACCACTTGGAAGGTTATTTGGAAGACCGCAAGGTACTTGATTTTAATTGTAAGTAAGAAAAAGACGTAGTGAGACATAGACTCTTGATAACATGGTTGCTTCTCGTGCTTACCTTGGGAGCAAGCGCGCAGAAGTTTTATAACCTCTCGGCAGAAGACGTGGAGATAGATTCCATTCTGCCGCGCTTCACTTGTTCCATTCCGTTGGGTGAAGCTTATCAAGATTCCACCTACTCTATTTCGATAGCATATCCAGAATTTATCGCAATGTCAAAAACCGACATTGCGAAGTACAATTCCATTTCGGGTGCGCTTCTTCCTGAAATGCCGTCTATCAACCAAAACATATCTATCAGCAGGAAGAAAGCCTCTTTGGAAATCAGTTTCTGTCCATTGGTCTTTAAAGAAAACAAATACCAAATACTGGTTAGCTTCATGCTGAAAGTAGAAGCGAAGCCATTGAAACGCTCCGCTCGCAAGTTGCAAGCGAAAAAGGCATCGGCAGCATCACGTTATGTTGCCCACTCCGTATTGTCAACAGGAAATTGGGCGAAAATTAGGGTTCCTTCGACTGGTGTTTACCAACTCACCGACGCACTTATCCGTCAGGCAGGCTTCAACGATTTAAATAAGGTGAAGATTTACGGTTATGGCGGAACATTGCAAAATGAGCGACTTACGGAAGAAGACATCATTAAATACGACGATCTCAAAGAAGTAGCCACTTGTACCGTCAATGGCAAGCGTCTATTCTATGCGAAAGGTCCCGTTTCTTGGAGTACGGCAACCACCACTATTCGCACAAGGAATCCTTATTCCGATTACGGATATTATTTCATTACCCAAAACGACAGCACACCATTAACGGTAGACTCCACCGCATTCCTCAAATCATTCTACCCATCACCCGATGACTATCACATATTACATGAGGTAGACAACTTTTCATGGTTTCACGGTGGCAGAAACCTTTTTGAGAATTCCCCCATCAATCTCGGTTCATCGATGACCTATACCCTTAATTCATCCGTAACCAACACCTCTGGAAGAATGAGCATTGCCGTATCAGCAGGAACGAATAGTCAAGTTGGTATAGAAGTCAACGGGGAAGACAAGGGAACAATGGGAATTACCTTAGGAAGTTACGACAAAGGCAACGAAAGCACTACCAACATCACCCTTAACGAAGTACAAGCAAGCAACCAAGTGAAAATCACTTGCTTGAAGGGTGGCCCCATTCGTCTTGACTACATTTCCATCACGTTAGCCAAGGCCAAGGCAGCCCCCAATCTACTTGCTTCTGCGTTTCCGACACCAGAATACGTTTACAATATCGTCAACCAAGACCACCATGCCGATAGTGTTGCCGACATGATTATCATCATACCAACCTCGCAGAAGTTGTTGAAACAAGCACAACGATTGGCAGATTTCCATGTCAAGCACGACAATTTACGCGTTCGCATCGTTCCAGCCGATGAACTCATCAATGAGTTTGGCGGAGGAACACCTGATGCCAATGCTTATCGTAAGTATTTGAAAATGCTGTACGACCGTGCAGAAAAAGAGGATGATATGCCAAAATACTTGTTGCTTTTCGGTGATGGTGCATGGGATAACCGCATGAACACAAGCGACTGGAAGACCGCCACTCCCGATGATTACTTGCTCTGTTATGAAAGCGAGAACTCATTCAACGAAATCCATTGTTACGTAGACGATGGTTTCTACGCCTTGCTTGACGACGGTGAAGGTACCAATCCCATGAGTTCAGACAAGTTGGATATGGCTGTAGGTAGATTCCCTGTAACCACGGAAAGCGAAGCGAAAATCATGGTAGACAAAACCATTAGTTATGTTGAGAATGCCAATGCTGGTTCCTGGCAAAACATGTTGGTTTTCATGGGCGATGACGGCAATAAGAACATCCACATGAACGATGTAAACGAAGCGGCGGAAGAAACCTCAGCCGCGCATCCTGGCTATATTATTAAAAAGGTGATGTGGGATGCTTACAAACGTGAATCATCTTCAACGGGAAACACTTACCCCGAAGCTTCCAAGGAAATCAAGCAATACCAAGCTAATGGTGCGTTAATCATGGATTATGCTGGTCATGGACGAGAAGACCAAATGTCGCACGAGAATGTGTTAAGACTTACCGACTTCGAATCATTCAACAACGCCAATCTTCCCTTGTGGATTACCGCTTCTTGCGACATCATGCCTTGGGATGGTTCTTCATCAACCATTGGTGAATCTGCCGTGCTAAACAGCAAAGGTGGAGCGGTAGCCTTCTTCGGTACTACCCGTACCGTTTATGCCAACTACAACAAAGTGATAAACAAGGCATTCATCAAACACGTATTAGATATTCCCAACGGTAAGAAAAACACATTGGGAAAGGCACAAATGCTTGCGAAAAACGAAATGATAACCACTGGTAAAGACGTAACAGACAACAAATTACAATATTCGTTGTTGGGTGACCCAGCCATATCCTTAAACTTACCAACCATGAAGGCGGTGATAGACTCTATCAATGGCATTCCCGCCAACTCATCTACGGTACGCGCCTCGATGAAGGCTGGTTCGAAAGCCAAGATTACGGGACACATAGAGAATGGCGACAACTTCAACGGAATCGTTTCCTTGACCGTCAGAGACTCCAAGGAACTGATTACTTGTAAACAAAACGACAAGACGCCAGAAGAAATGGCTGATGAACCGTTTACTTACTACGACCGTACCAAAACCCTTTTCAACGGTAGTGATAGTGTGCGCAATGGAAAGTTTTCGATTTCGTTTGCCGTTCCAAAAGACATTAACTATAGCGGAGAGGACGGATTGATTAACATACATGCCGTTAACAACTCGCATACACTACTTGCGCATGGTGCAAACAATAACTTTACCATCGGTGGAAGCGATATTTCCGGAACCGATTCAATAGGTCCATCTATCTATTGTTACCTAAATTCTCCTTCCTTCACCAATGGCGGAGACGTGAATCCAACACCTTATTTCGTTGCGCAAATCACAGACCAAGACGGAATCAATGCGGCAGGAAACGGGATCGGACATGATATGGAACTGATTATCGACGGTGAAATGGCAAAGACATACGTCTTGAACGGAAACTTCACGTTTGACTTCGGTTCTTTCACCAGCGGAAAGACATTCTATAACATTCCCGAACTGACGGTTGGTCCTCATAAGTTGATATTCAGAGCTTGGGACATTCTGAATAATTCATCTACCACCGAACTAACCTTCAACGTAGTGAGAGGATTGGAACCTAATATCCTCAACGTGAGTTGCACCAACAATCCCGCAAAGACCTCCACAACGTTTATCGTTACCCACGACCGAATGGGAAGCAACGTTGACGTAACACTTGACATCTTCGACATGAGCGGTAGGTTGCTTTGGTCTCATTCAGAGAGCGGAGCGGCTACTTCCAATGCCTATACCATCGACTGGAATCTCACCGTTGACGAAGGTAGAAGACTCAATACAGGCGTGTATCTATACCGCATCAGATTGTCGAGTGACGGTAGCAGTCAGGCAACTAAAGCCAAGAAACTTGTCATACTAAGCAATAATTAAGCAAGATATTCGTTAAATAAAAGTGTATTAGCGAAATCAATACTAACAAAAGGAAGAAAGAAAGAATGAACGAACGATTCAAAATATTGGCAGTATTCATGCTCTTATCGGTATCGCTCACGGTATCGGCACAAGACAAGCGGGATATGTTCAACCCCGTTAACTACGCCATTATCTCGCAAACCATTGCACCTGACGCTCGTGCGGCTGGTATCGGAGACGTTGGAGCGGCTACCGACCCTGACGTAAACTCACAACATTGGAATCCGGCTAAGTATCCGTTCACTATATCTCGTGCAGGAATAGCATTGAACTATACGCCATGGTTGCGTCAATTGGTTAACGACATCGACTTGGCTTACTTGGCTGGTTATTATCGCATTGGCGAATATTCCGCCATTTCCAGTTCACTCCGTTATTTCTCATTAGGTGAAGTGTATTTGAGTTCAAGTCTTACCGACGACAACAACATGACCATCAAGCCATACGAATTAGGACTTGACGTGGCTTATTCGTTGATGCTTAGCGAGAAATTCTCTTTGGCAGCAGGTGTGCGTTGGATTTATTCCGATATGCGCTACGACTATTCGGAGGACTCTTCTCCTGCTTCCGCATTTGCGGCCGACTTGTCTGCTTATTATCAAAACTATATTAATATCGGAAGTCGTGAATGTCAATTAGGCATTGGTTTGAACATCTCAAACATTGGTAGTAAGATTACATTCAGCGGTGATGAAGAAAGTCAGTTTATTCCTACGAACATGCGATTGGGTGCATCATTGATGATTCCCGTTGACGAATACAACCGCTTCTCCATTTCCGCAGATGCCAATAAATTGCTTGTTCCCACCATTCCCAAGCAACAAGAAGGCGAAACTACCGAAGACTATCGTAGTCGTGTGATTTCTGAATACAGCGATATGTCTTCCATTACGGGTATTTTCAAGAGTTTCAGCGACGCTCCGAACGGTTTCAAGGAAGAGTTGGAAGAAATACAATGGAGTGTAGGTGCTGAATATACTTATCACGACCAATTTAGTATTCGTGCTGGTTATCACCACGAAGCAGAGAATAAAGGTAACAGAAAGTATTTCACCGTTGGTGCAGGATTCCGTATGAACGTGTTCTCTTTGGATGCTGGTTATGTTATCTCAACGGCAAAGAACAATCCATTGGACCAAACACTTCGTTTCACGTTGGCATTCGACATGGACGGAATCAAAGACTTGTTTAGGCGATGAACATCAGGGTAGGAATGGGATATGATGTCCACCAACTCGTGGAAGGTCGCGAACTTTGGTTGGGAGGCATTCGAATCGAACATTCATTGGGATTGTTAGGTCATAGCGATGCTGACGTTCTCATACACGCCATTTGTGACGCATTGCTCGGAGCAGCCAACATGCGCGATATTGGTTATCATTTTCCCGACACTTCTGCCGAAACACTGAACATTGATAGTAAGATATTGCTTCGTAAAGTGGTAGATTTGATTGCCACTAAAGGTTATCACGTAGGCAATATCGACGCGACGGTTTGCGCCGAACGTCCTAAAATCAATCCACATATACCTGCCATGAAATCTTGTATGGCAAGCATCATGGGCATTGACGAAGACGATATTTCCATTAAAGCCACCACAACTGAAAAATTAGGATTCACGGGAAGAGAAGAAGGAATGTCTGCATTTGCTGTTGCATTAATAGAAAAATTAGGATAAATCTTTGCACAAGTCAAGTCTTTTTCTTATATTTGCCAAATCTAAGAATTAACTTATTTGACTATTAATATGAAAAAGATTTATTTGTTATCGCTTATCTCGATAATGCTCGGCTTTTCATTCAGTGCATTGGCTGGCACGGTAACGATGAAAACCAACAAAGCAGTTGGTGAAAAGCTGTCATTGGCACTTAACGGCGACATGTCTGTCAACCTCACTTGGGGAGACGGAACAACAGAGACATTCGCTTCCAACGGTCAGTTAAGGGAAGTGACCGTCAAATCAGAATCCCTAACCATCACTACCAACAAAGACATCACAGCCCTCTATGTTTGTGAGGATGGACTGACAGAACTGAATGTTTCCGCAGCACCATCGTTAAAACGATTGTTTTGCTCGGACAATGCACTAACCCAACTCGACTTGTCAAGATGTACGGAACTAACGCATTTGGATTGCCAAGACAACCAATTGGCAGGTATCACCATCGGTAGTCTGAAGATTGAACACGTTAATATCAGTGGCAACCAACTCAGATCTACAGGACTCAAGAGCAATGGCGTAAGCAACATCAAATCATTGTTGTGCGCAGGCAATAACATGTCTACGATTTCTTATTTGAGCAGCATGACCAACATGCAAACATTCTTATGCCAAAACAACCAACTCTCCTCGCTCTCCATTTCAAAGTGTAAGGCTCTGCGAGACCTTGTTGCTTTCAACAATCAATTGGTTGCGCTCAACACCCCTGCCCTTCCTATCCTCTTTAATTTATATGTTGACAACAACCAATTAGAGACTTTGGACTTCTCAGGTAATCCTGGAATACAACACATCTCTGCTGGAGGAAACAATTTGAAAGAGTTGACTTGGGCAAACAAGACCAACGGCGTTTACGACAATATCACATACGTCAACCTTGCCAATAACGCATTGTTCTTCAACTCTTTCCCCACCATCTATAATTACTCATCACGTAAATATACGATGGATGCAGAGTTAACGCCACAACGTCCCTATCACTTGATGGATGTTGCCAACATCAACGAGGCATACGCCTTGCGCGAAACATTTGTTACCAACGGATGGACAGCTGGTGTAAATGCATCTCTGACCTTGACAGATGCCAACGGAGCAACACTTGAAAGCAATACCGACTACACCTATAGAAGCGGTCAACTGACATTCTTGAAAGCTCATCCTGGTGTTGTTATCAGTGCCGAATCCAGATATTATCCCGACATTACACTGACTACAGAACCGTTCAACGTGATTGACCCAACAGGCATTAGCGTAATTGAAAACGAAAACACTATAGATACGGGTCGTATATATGATATTCAGGGTCGCCAAACATTAGGTTTACCATCTCAAAAGGGCATCTATATTGTCAACGGAAAGAAAATCGTCATTCGCTAACTTGAAATAACAGAAGAAATGAAAGCATCTAAAATATTCCTTTGGGCATTTCTCATCACCGTGTGTAGTATGGTAGCCCAAGCACAGACATTGAAATTGGGACCTGAGAACAATACGGCTAACATCATAGCTTCTCCCCAAGTCATTACGTTGGATTACAACGATTTCGCAACGATAGCCGTTTCGAGCAACTATCCTTACAATAACATTCATAGCGACGCTGACTGGTTGACATGGAAACTCCAGAAAAACGGCAATATCGCCATTTTTGCCCAACCCAACTACAATCTCAACTCGCGTTCTGCCTATCTCAACATTGAAATAGATCCTACGTATAAGGATAAGGTGAGCAATTTGATGTCTTCAATGGTTTTTGTTCTTCAAAAGGGAAAAGACTCTTCTGACAAGCAACTCACCATCAAGAGCGGAACAGCAAGTCAAGCTGAGTCGGGCTATGCAATTACTCGTTCATTCGATGGTGATAATAGCACGTTCTATCATTCACCTTGGAGTTCAGCAACGACACGTTTCCCTGTAACTCTTACTTATACTCTCAACGAACCTTCACACGTTGATTATGCCATCTACACTCCTCGCCAAGACGGAAACAACAACGGTAATTTCCAGGAAGTGGTTGTTTCTTACCAAGTGGAAGGTTCTAACGAATGGATTACCTTACGCACCATGAATCTCAGCGGTAGTGGAAGTTCATCGTATATCAGTTTCGGAAACAACGGTGTTGACAACGTGAAAGCCGTTCAATTCACGGTCAATAGTGGCGCCAATGGTTTCGCTTGTGTGGCTGAAATGGCATTCTATCAAAAAGACACATTCTTCAATGACATCGTTAGCGAAATATTCGCCGACAACCTTTGCACCCAGTTGAAAGATGGTGTAACGAAAGAACAAATCGACCAAATCGCCGTTGACGGTATCCGCAATCTCGCCACGGCTATTTACGAAGGCACTTATTCTACCAAATATCGTGTGGGAGAGTTTGAAGCCTACCGTCCAGTCAACGACCTCATCAATGAATTGAGAAATAGTTATACCTACAACAACCACGAGAATCCTACGGGTATCAGTTTCAAGAATGGTGAGAATGTCATGGTGATTGCAGAAGGTATTGGTGACTATCCCGTTACACTGCAAGTAAGAAACTTCGGTCCTACCGACTTCACCACCGACTATTACCCATTGACCAACGGTATCAACGTGATTAGTTGCAAGCATAAGGGAAATGGCTATATCAACTATTACACCTCTGATTATAAAAACGCACCAAACGTGAAGATTCACTTCGTCAACTGTGATGAGAATGGTTACTTCGACATTGAGCGTGGAGACACCAATAACGATTGGGTGAAACTGTTGGCGAATGCGAAAGGCGATTGCATGGACTTCAAAGGCAAATACATTCAAGGTGTATTCCCCGTGGAGACATTGAGACAAAATTGTCCTTCTAATGGTAAGTGGCTTGTAGAGACATACGATAGCATTGTGGCACTTGAGCATCAAATCATGGGTCTTGACAAGTATAATCGCAAACCCAAGAATCACATGACAGTCATTACCGTGGCTACGAGTGGTGGACTCTATCATGCAAGCAACGATGGATTCTGCGTTCCCGTTAATGCATTGAGAGACCCGACTTCACCTACGTACTTCGATTTCTGGGGGGCTGCTCATGAACTTGGACACGTGAACCAAACTAACGGTATATTGTGGATTGGTCTTACCGAAGTAACCAACAACATCTATTCCGCATACGTGGAACACATGTTGCGCCCCAACAAGTATCATAGATTGGAGAACGAGTCGAATGGTTTCCGCTATTACGACTTCATGGAATACAATATCATGAAGGGTGGACAATTCGTTCCTCATGCCAACAATGACGTATTCTGTACGTTGATTCCATTCTGGCAATTGTTGGTTTACACGCGCATTGCAGGTATTCAACCCGACGCTTATCCAGATATGTTCGAGAAGATGCGTACGATGACACTCGCTGGTATGGACGACGGACAGAAACAAGTGAACTTCATGCGTCAATGGTGCCATATTACCAAGACCAACTATCTGCCATACTTCGAGAAAGTGGGTATGTTCAAGACGGTAGATGCATCTATTGGTGACTATAGCACACGCCAACTCACCATCACGCAAGCGATGCTCAACAACTTGAAGACTGAGATTGAAGCTGCTAACTATCCATTACCACCAGCAGCCTTATATTATCTCGATGTAAACAATATGCCTGCATTCCGCGACAAGGCTGCTCTTGTTAGCAACACCCTCAATGCTGGTTGCGTACGTTCAGGAAACAATGTGAAGATTACCCATTCCTCTTGGAAGAATGTTGTGGGATTTGAGACATACGATGCAAATGGCAAATTACTGCATTGCACTTCTTACGGTCATGGAAGTCCTGATTACGTTCCTACTTATACCAATGTGGTTTGGAACACATCCGAGAATCCTGCTTATATCATGGCAGTTGGATACGATGGAACGAAGATAAAGTGTTATCAACCATAATCGTATTAAGAAAACGACTATTTAAGAACAACATTCATAAAAGCAACGAGCGACGAACTAATCATGTTCGCCGCTCGTTGCTTTTTTATGATGTCATCAAAAATCAAAAAAGGATGTAGTGATTGCTTGAGATTTCCATGCCGTCAATATCTGGCATCCAATCGCGGGCATTAGCCAAGCGAATCACATTATCGCCTTTCTTCAAGTTCACATCCAAACTGACGGTTTGGCGAGTGTTCCAATCACGGGCAGAAACCTTCAATGTCTTTACAAATTGTCCGTTTACATACACATCCATCTCACGGTCCTCACCTGCAAAGCAACCGATAGTCATGTTATAACGACCCGCCTTCTTCTTCCGTACATGTTGCCATTGCAAATCGTTGTCGGCACTCTTTCCAAGAAAACGAGCCACATAGCCACCCGTTGCATTCTCGTGCGTACCATAGATAGCTGTCTCTGCCTGTTCATTGTTCCGCAATTCCTGATATTTGCTCAACCAAGCAGTCTCTGCCTCATAGCGTGTACGTAGCAATCGTTTCTTACCTTTGGCACGGAAGATTATCGTTCCATGTGCAGGAATGGTAAAAGTAACAGGTCCTTGGTCGTAAGCATACGGTGCTTGTTTTATGCAATCATAGAGTTGCACCGTACCGCCAAGGTCGATGGTACTGAAGTCGAGTTTCACCGTTTGCGTCTCATCAGAAGGATTATAGATGGCGAAAGCACGTTCCTTGCCATTCAGTTTCTTAATGTCTTTCACGAGGATGAAGCACTCGCCTTGTTTGTCAGCCACGTATGCCTGTAAGTGAAGAGGATCTTGGTTCAATGCAATGAGGTCGGCATTGGTCATCAACTTCAATGCTGCGGGTTTAATCTTCGACATATCGCAACCAATCAGCAATGGTGAAGCCATGATACACCACATACCGAAGTGCGTCTCATCCTCAATCTCCGACATCGAACGTCCTACTTCCAACATATCCATGTCGTTGTAATGACCATCGTGGCAATAAGCGGAAAGGTAGAGATTCTCTGCAAGAATACCTTTCACCGATCTCCATGCATCATAGATATCACCCGTGGTACGCCACGAGTCAGCCACCTCTGCGCCCCATGTGCCAGGGAAAGCCCAACGACACATATTATAAACTATATCTTTCTTGCCGCAATTCTTGATGGCATTCGAGATTTTCGTGTATTGTTCACGTTCGTCGAGTCGCATGTGATTGCCACCGCAATAATCCACCTTGATAAAGTCAAAATCCCAATCGCGGAAATAGAGTTGACAATCTTGCTCTTCATGTCCTGCAAAACCAACACCTATTCCCCATGCGTGTTTGTTGCCCGAACCGCAAGTATTATCTCCAGCATCACTATAGATACCAGCCTTCAAGCCCAACGAGTGGATATAATCCACCAACGCGCGCATACCATGAGGGAACAACTTCATGTTTAGGCGCAAATGACCATCTTCACCACGACCATCCCAATAGCCGTCGTCAATGTTCACATACTTAAAGCCAGCCTTTTGCAACCCCGTTTGGTGCATCGCATCGGCTTGTTGCTTGATTAAGTCCTCGTTGATATTGAGGGCAAACGTGTTCCATGAACTCCATCCCATCGTGGGAGTTCGTTGTGCCATCGTGGTTTGGGCAATGGCAAATAATGCAATGACAAATAGTTTTCGCATATTAGTTAACGTCTTTGGTTATTATTTATCTTATCTATAGTTTTGGATGTTGTATTATCTCTTATAAGTGGTTCATCTCATCACGACCTTCACCGTCTTCCCACCAATCTTCACGATGCCCACATCTCCTCTTTTTAACGTAGTCTCCATGGTAGTGACATTAGATGATGCTTGAGCATAACTCAGGAAACGCCCCGATATGTCATAGACGTAAATAGGAAAACCTTGCCGCACTCCAGATACCTGCAATGTTCCCCCTTCGCCTGGCAACAACACTGGCAACGATTCAACGTTTGCTATACCATTAGGATCATTGGGATCACCCTCTTTAATGTTGCGAAATTTATTCCAATAATTCTTGGACAAATACGCCTCCAACGAACCTCGGGGTACATAGAGAGTGGCATTACTATAGACTTTTGATGAAAAATCATTATACAAATCACATGGTTCCACCATTCTGGAGATAATTGTGGTAAGAGCGTCACAATATTCAAAGGCACGCAAGCCAATATAATTCACGCTGCTGCCAATAGTCATGGAGGCGAGATTCTTACAATTATAGAAGGCACTATCGCCAATGGATACCAAACTATTGGGAATATCTATGGATTTAAGAAAATTACAACTACAAAAAGCATTGTTGCCGATGGATTTCATACCATTAGGGATGGTTGCATAGGAGAAACTACAACCATAGAAAGCATATCTCCCGATGGATGTAACACCTTGAGGAATGTTCAAAGAAGAGAAACCTGAACAATAAGCGAAAGCATAACTTCCGATAGACATCACGGTGGAAGGAATGACCGTATTTTTGCACCCCGCCAACAATTTGTTGGTTGAAGTCTCTATAATGGCATTGCAGTTGTCACGAGAATCATACGCCTTATTATCACTTTCCACTTCAATGGAAGTAAGGTTGACACAATAAGCGAAAGGAGCCTCTCCTATATATGTAACGCTGCTTGGAATGGTTATTGATTTAAGATTACGAATATTTCTGAAAGCCGATTCTCCGATGGATGTCACACTATTGGGGATGATAATTGAAGTAAGATTCGAACAAGCACAAAATGTCCAACTTCCGATAGACTTCACGCTATTGGGGATAGTCACCGAGACAATACGTCTAAAATTATAGAAGGCATAACTATTGATAGCTGTAATACCATCGGGGATAACTAAATTACTCACTTCTTCACCATTTAGATAAAGACTTCCCGAACGAGAAACAGGATTTGAAGAAGAACCGTTAAATTGAATCTTACACCATGCTTCAAGGGAGGAAATATGTACTGAGCCAAGTTTACTCTCCGAAAAAGCATTTTCACCGATGAATGACACGCTGGTGGGGATTGTCAAGGAGGAAAGTGAAACACATCTAAAAAAAGCATATTCTCCGATGGCTGTCACTTTTCTTGTCATTCCCATATAGGTAACCGTCTCGGGGATATTCAAATCACCTTTGTAGGTGAAAGAATTGTCTCCTTCAGCAATGAAGTATTTGGGGTCAACCAAATACGTCACTTCCAGTTCCGTTCCATCATTGATTAAATTATAATAAATGGGGATTCCATCATCATTTTCCACCTTAATGTCGTAAGCATAGACATTTGTTCCCATCAAGCATGTCAACAACGTTAACAATAGCGATAATTTTCTCTTTTTCATAAATTTCCTCCAATTTGTTTAGGACTACAAATATACGATTTTTTTCAACAAAAAACAATATTATAAAGAAAAAATACATTGAAAAAAAGAATAGAATACATACGAATAGAAAAATACTGTGGAGATAGAAAATGAAAAATAGCCTGCCATTAAGTTAGAAACCACAGCTTTATATGCTACAAATCATTGATTTGTGCGTTACAGACGAATGGTTTATAACAAACAAAGCTATCGTTTATAACATACAAAGCAATGGTTTACATCGTCTAAAGATTGTGTTTTAATGTTGAGTGTTTAGCGTTGAGTGTTGAGTGAGTATAATAGCCTAATTGTGAATTGTGAATTGTGAATTATTAATTGTGAATTGCAAATTTTCAATCTTTTTGCAAGACCTCCCCTATTTTTAGCTAAATACATTATTATCAAAGAGTTAGTTTTTTCAAGACCTCCCGTAACACCTCCCGTAACACCTCCCATAGACCTCCCGTAAGACCTCCCGTTGGTGCTTGTGGAAGTTCGCTAAAAAATGGTAGATAAAGCAATACTCTAATACGCTTAAAATGAGCGAGCAGGAAGAGAATCAACCGAAAACCAAGTCGGCAAGACGGGAGGTCTTACGGGAGGTCTATGGGAGGTGTTACGGGAGGTGTTACGGGAGGTCTTTCAAGCCTTTTCGATTTACAACTCCTTAATACTTAGGAATTTATGAAAAACGACGGGAGGTCTTGGCAAAAAAAAGAAATATGCATATTTTAAGATTGGAAAATCACAAAATCCTATGTTATTTCGATTGAGCCCGTATTTCCTGATGGCTAAAGTAATAAAGAGTGCCGTCATTAGTAGCACTTTTGATAATTGTACTCAAATTCCACAAATTTATCACGTTTTTGTGGTAGTTACATAATTTATTATTATCTTTGTGTTCAAAATATGACAATTCGAATTCAGAACAGCTACAACTTATAGTATTCTTACCTAACCCAATGGCAAATACTGCAAAAAACATACTGACCTTGAATCATGAGGAAGCGATGGAATTCTTCATGAAATCTGAAGAATATCTCCTTTATGATTCGATTATCAACAAGGAAACATTGAAGAATGTTACACCAGTTATAACATTTAGGGAAACTCGAGCTTATAATGAGCAATTATATTAAAGCGCTATGAATGATATATTATTTTCAAGAAAAATAAAAGAACGTGAGGCAGAACAACTAAGAAGCAGTTCTGCTCAACGTCTAATCGATAAGTTGTCGCTTCTTAGTAATCGGAGAGAAGCCTCTCGAAAACGTTGGTTTTGGGAGTTGTTGCAAAACGCAAGTGATTATAACGATAGCGTTAATGTCGAACTTATAGTAGATGACGAGAAGGTCATATTTAAACATGATGGTCTACCTTTTATTGATACGGATGTTTTTAATCTCATTCGTCCCGACTCAAATAAAAAAGATGATATAAGAAGAAAGGATAATATTGGCAAATTTGGGTCTGGTTTTGTATCTACACATATTCTCTCCTCACACGTTAAAGTTAATGGAATTATACAAGATGACGAAGATCATACGTATGAGTTTGAAGTAGATTTGGACAGAAGCAATTATTTAACCAAATCACTTTTAATTGACGACATCAATGATAGCATTAATCAATTTGCCAACTCTATAAAGCCCATAACAAGTACTAATGGGTTCAACACATCTTTTACATATTTTACGGATGAGCCTTTACCTGACATTGATATTTTAGATATAGATTTGGATTACTTATATCGAGTCTTACCTTACACACTATGTTTCATGCCTAAAATCCTATCAGTTCAAATATTGGATAATAGGAAAAGTGGAGGAAAGTTTATTATCAAGAAATCAGTTAAATGTGAAGAAGGCAGCATCATATTCAATGTGTCTAAAAACGATTCTTCTATTGAAGAATACACCATGAAAGTTTTTAATACCAACGATGCATCGTCATGTTTCCGTATTAAGGGTAACAAAGTTATGCCATTACCAATAGATATTGCAAAGCTTTTTTGTGGTTTGCCTTTGGTAGGTACAGAAAAAATTGGATTACCCATCATTGTTAATAGTTTGAAGTTTGAGCCAACACCTGAGCGGGAAGGGGTGGAAATAGACCCAAAGTGCAACAAACAAAACATAAAAATTCTTACATCATTCGTCGATTTATACGATGAAATTCTTGAGTATATTGAAGACAACGAGATACTTAATGCGTATGAAATTGTAGGATTAAGTGACAAATATAATGGGATGTATGAATCCGAGGAATACTTCAAAGACTTTTTTGTTGGAAAACTTAAAGATGTTATTCTTAATCACAAAGTGGTACAGAATATCAATGAAATATTTATAAAGGTTACCGATGTATGTATTCCAACGAGCAAAGAACTTTATAGTTTTGCTAAAGAATTGGATTCTGATATTCTTCCAATGAATTATTCGGGTTGGCGACGTAACTTAAAGTTCTTTACAGAACGGTCTTACTCACATGAAGACTTGGCATATAGTATCCAAGAGTCTAATAAGAGCTTCGCAAACAAAGATGCTCTCAATTGGTTAAAAAAATGCCTTAAGTATTTATTAGAATGTGACAAGAATATTTGTTCAAATTATAATATTTTGCCCAATCAATTAGGCGAGTTAAAAGGTAAGGATTTGCTATATTGTGACAAGAAATTGCTTGCTCCACTTAAAAGAATAAATGAACAAACAGAAGGACATTACAAACTTGCTTCTGAACTTCTGAATAGAAATTTTAATCTGGTAATTAATCTGAAAGAATTCACTCTTAAGCAATTGGCGAATAGAATTGATGACAATATAAAAGATATATATTCTGACAACGATAGTCAGATTCCCACTGAATATGAGCCTTGTGTCAATTCTCTATATACATGGACAAAAGATTGCAATTTAGACGAAGAAACACTTTTGTCTTATTTTCCATGGTTCTATCCCAAACGAGCCTCGCTTATTGTTGACATGATGACGGAAGAACAACGGAACCAATCTCTGAAAATAGTTAGAAGTGGAAAGATGGAATATTTGTCACTACTTGCCGACTCAGATTTGTCTGGAGAAGATATTAAATTTCTGGCAGATAATATAGATAAAGTACGTTCCGCTATTTGCCATAAAACAGATGTGATAGATGATAAAACGTACGCAGACTCAGAAGAAGGAGAGTATGGAGAACAAGTTGTGTGGGAAGATTTACAAAAGAAGTATCCTTTGAAAAAAGGATATAATGTTATTTGGGCTAGTAGAGATTTGGGAGAACCAAGGTATGATTTTAGAATTGAAAAGGATAATAAAACCATTTGCTATTATGATGCCAAGACAACATCTAGAGGTCTCGACAATGCTGATAGTATACCATTCTTTCTAAGAAAGAGTCAATGGCTATTTCTCAACGTAATTGCCGAGGACACCCCATACTATATTGCGAGAGTTTTTATTTCTGACAATAATAGCGTAAGATATATCAGAATTATTTCATATAGAGACAAATAGAAGAATGATAAAAAGCTAGCAAATAATAGTCATGTATGTAATCATCATTTTTCACTAATTACTTTAATAATGACTTTCTTTTAACGAATAATGAAAAGAATATGGAAGGAATAACGAACAATATGTCTATGTTGGACGACATCAATTTACCCCACTCTCTGCGCCGTTCTTTATGGCTTATCAGAGATGAGGAAGAAGGCAATGATTATACCGCTGATGAAGTTTTGGATGATAAGCCACAAGACATTATCTTTAATATGCGATCGACTTTAACGGCAGCATACAAAAGTGGCGAATCAAAATATGTTTGTCCATTTTGTGGAGAGCCTATTGGTCTTAAAGTTAGAACTAACGAAGGAGATTTCTTTCCTTTCTTTTCTCACTATCAAGATAGTGATGATTCGTGTCCACTTAAAACAACTAATGAAATAGATCCCACCAGATTAGTCATATCGTCAGAGAACCAATTTAAAGAATCAATTTTACACCAAGATATGGTGACTAAGTTGAAAGAGGTGCTTGAATTATCTCAGACTTTCAAGGATATTGAGATTGACAAAGTAATAAGCACCCCTGAGATAACAGGTTATCGTCGTCCATCTCTCTATTCCATATACCATGATGAAACAAAAGTGTGTTTTGATGCACTTGTAAGCAATCCGCAAATTGGGCTTTTGGTTGGCAGGAATGCTTTCTACAAGATGCAAAAGATGTTTTATCTGTGGGTGTTCCCAAATTTCTCAACCAAACACCAAAGGATGAGTGAGAAAGATATTCTTTATATGAATAGGCGCAATGTGTTTGTGTTCGATTCACTTGAATATTATAAAAACACGAGTAGCAAACACTATCTTGGAAACATGGACCCCAATCATGTTTATGCCTATGAAGAATCTATTCGTCAAAAGCGCTTAATGCTTAATTGCTATTGGCAAGTTCCTGTAGTTAATGAAAAAGGAAATGTATCCATCTCATGGAAAGGTCCTGAGTTGGTCGCATTTGAAGATATCCTTTTGGATAAAGATAGTTTTGAAGCATATTATCATGATAGTGATTTGGATTTTTATCATTCTTATTCCTCAGAAAAGCAATTACTAATCGACAAGTGGATGCGCATAAAAGCTGATCGCTGGAAAAAAATATTTGACAGTATTGAAAAAAGGAAGATACAATACGAGCAGGCATTAGCACGAAAAGAAAGACGTGAGCGATTAGCCTACTATTATCCTTTGATAGAATCGGGGGAAATTACACCTATTGCTTTTCAAGATGAGAAGACTAAACTTTGGGGCTATAAATATAATGATTTTGATATTATTCCACCAATATATTATGAGGTAAAGCCCTTTTATTTAGGTTATGCATGGGTAAAAAAAGCAAGATATTGGGGATGCATTGATTATAAAGGTAACAGAATTTGCAGCTTTGAGAACACTAATGTTCGTAAGATTTCTGATGGCAATTATGAATTATCTCAAAAAGATAATACTTTTTTCATTTTTGTACAAAGAGGTAATTTGTGTTTATATGATGATGAAGAAGAATTATCAAATAAATTATTCAAGGTCAAGAAAGGCGAATACTGGGGTGTAGTAAATCATAACAATGATATTATTATTCCTTTGGAATATGATTATATTGGTGTGAGTAGCAATGGCGTTATTAAGGCAAAAAAGAATGCTAAATATGGTTTGATTAATGAAACAGGTGAATTATTATTGCCAATAAACTACGATAATCTGGAAGAGTATGACCATGGCATTGTAAAAGCCCAAAAAGATGGGGAATATGGTCTAATTAATGTAAATGGTAAAATTTTATTACCATTTGACTACGATGATTTAGGTGAATATAGCAATTGCATAATTGTAGCCAAAAAATACGGAAAATGGGGAATTATAGATGAAGATGGGAAAATAGTAATACCATTTGAATATGATTATATATATCATCCAAAACATAATAAAACTATAAGAGCAAAATCAAATGGGTGTTGGGGCGTTATTAATAGAAATAACGAACAGATAATCCCCTTCGTTTTTGATGAAATAGCTGCCTTCATAAACGGAAGAGCAAAAGCAAAACAATATAAATGGGGCATAATTGATGAAAGTGGAAATACTGTTTGCCCTTTTGAGTATGATAAAATTGTTGATGACAGTGAAGCCTTTTGGAGGGTAGCTAAAATCAACTATACTCGCGAAAACAGGCCAATTCGTCGTCAAAACAGATGGGGCGGCATTTATTATAAAGACAACTATTGGACAATTTCTCATGAAAAATGGGGAATGGTAAATTTTGATGGAAAGATTATTATACCTTGCGAATACGATACAATTTATTCGCCTATTAATGGTATAATCAGGTGTAAGAAAAACAAAAAATGGGGCTGCTTAAATGAGAAAAATGAAATAATTATTCCTTTTGAGTTTGATTATATTAACCAATTTATAGAAGGAAAAGCAGAAGCCCAAAAGAATAGCCGCACTGGTTATATTAATGAAAAAGGAGAAGAAATATACAATATCAGGGCATTAAGTAATGGATTAATTGTTTATGAATCTTTATTTATGAACAAATGTGGCCTTATGAATGACAAAAAGGTTGTTATAACAGGACTAGAGTTTATTGTAATTAAAAATTTTGAGAATGGGCTCGCTTGGGCAATGAAAGATGATTTATGGGGATGTATTGATGAAAAAGGGGAAGAAACAATTCCTTATATATTTGGTAAAATTGAAGCTTTTATTGATGGGAAGGCAAAAGTTCAAATGTATAGGTCTGGTCAATGGGGGTATATTAATGAAAAAGGGGAAGAAATATATGATGTTTTTGAAGATTTAAGTAATGGTCTTATCAAATACAAATCAAATTTAAAGGATTCATGGGGGCTCATGACAAATTCCCATGAGATTATCACTCCTCCAGATTTTCAAATGATTGAGGATTATTCTAATGGCTTAGCTATTGCCAAAAAGGATTGGAACTGGGGTTTTATCAATGAAAAAGGTGAGACCGTAATTCAATTTGAATTTGACGAACTGGACAAATTTGTTGATGGCAAGGCTAAAGCAAAGAAAGGAGGTCAGTGGGGATGTATCGATAACAAAGGAAATATTGTTATTCCTTTTGAGTATGATGAAATAACATATTCAGAAGGGGAATACAGACTATTCAGGAATATTGGTTATGGTTGGAATTGGAATCAAAGAAGAAAACTTGTTAAAGTAGTGAACTTTTCTGGTAAAGAAAGAAAAGTAGATATAACCAAGTTAGAAAGCAATTCCATATATTTAGCAAAAGTATCTGGCTTTCACAAAATAGGTGTCTTTATAAAGATACCAGAGATTGGAGAATCCCTGATTCCTGTCAAACATCTAAAACAAACAGGGAAATCCATAAAAGACTACAAAAAGGGCATGCAAATAAAAGTACAACTATTAAGTATCAATGAAGAAAAGCAACAAGCGACTTTTAAGATAGTCGAGGAAATACAATAGGAGAGTTATGCCCCATAATAATAGAAGAACTTTAATAAAAGATTCGGTATGAAAAAAAGTATTATAAACACGTATGCTGAATTAGTAAAAATACTTAAACATGAGAAGAAAAAAGGTGTCTTCATTTTAAGGGATTTAGATATCCCTTTTGAATTGGATCTTCACAAATTAATTATAGATACTGGATATTGCAAAAAAGTTGATAATGAGTGCCCATTAGATTTAGCATGTCCTGTGATCCTCGAAAGTGTCAATTGCGAATCTTTGTTGGTTACTTTTATAAATATTAGTAATGCTGGCAAGCATCTCAAAATCATAGGTTCACACATTAATTCGTTATGGATACATACTTGCGATCTTAATTCTTTGAAAATAGAGAATTCATCTGTTACTGAATTGAGCATATTTGATAGTTCTATTTATGAGGATGTGTGTTTTGATTATTCAAATTTGCAACCGGCTTTTCCTGTAAAAATTGACTTTGAAGGTACTACATTCGGAGGAGATGTGAAAGTATCAAATCTGAAAATGATTGATGAAAACTCCAAATTCAATATGAGCGAAGAGAAATCTATTATAAAAGGAGATTTTTTATTATATAATTTGATTGTTACTAAAGGAAGAATAGATTTATCATGTAATTTTGAAAAAAAATGCATATTCCAGAAGATTAACAGCGGTGTTGATGAATACGAATGCCAAACAAAACTTAACGTTGGAACAATATCTTTAAATGGTGGTCGAATCGGAAAAGAATTCATCATAGAATATTGTCACCTTCATAGCTTGAGCATAGTAAACGCCTCTATAGGAATAATTCGTGAATCTTGTTTTTCATATAACCAGTTGATGAATGATGCTCCTATCTTATTTAGAAATGCCGCTATCACTAAAAATGACATTTTGCTTGCTGAGAAATACACAGCAGATGTATTTGATTCGCATTTAAAGAGGAACGCAGCAACAACACTAAGAAGATGGGCAAACTATTTAAGCAATAAGACAAAATGGAGGATATACCATCGAAATGGATTCTTTTACAAAGTATGGGAAGCTATTATTCTATTTGTACCATCATTAGTATCAAGTGAGGGAATTCTTTTGTGGCTAAATAAATATTCCAACAATTTCAACAGGAGTTGGTTTAGGGGTGTTGTCTTTACTTTGATAACCACATTGCTATCATATTTCATTCTAAACTATTTTGGAATGGAAACTCCCTATTTTGTATTTGACATTCACTTTAACGATTTCGGAGAGGTTGTTAAAGGGTATATATCTATGCTTGATGTTTTTAATTTAACAGGAATAAATGATAAAATAGCATTTGGGTTGACTACTTGGGGATATATTATACTATTCGTCTCAAAAGTATTAATAACGTATGGTTTTTGGCAAACAATATATGCTTTCTTTAAATATCGTAAATGATATTAGATGAGTTCGTATCTCGGGATGTCTTTCCCAATCTTTTTTTAGAGCAATAGAACCAGAAACAAAACCGTTATTCTAATTATGGCACTGGCAATAAACATAGAAGATCTATTGAATAAGCAGAAGATTGAGTCAAACAGGATTGAGTTTAAGAAGGGTTGGAATCCGGCAAGCATATATCATAATAATAGTTAGCGAGTCGGGTATCATCAAACGCTAAATAGCTGAACGTGGTAGCTATTGGGAAATTACAACGAAAGAAGACAAATAAAAAGGTATAAATATGAAGAATAGCGACTTAACAACACAAAAAGCAGGGCAATTGCAAGCCACTGATCCCGAATATGTGAGACTTGTCACACAAATCTCAGACCTTTGGGAGAACGCGAAAACTAAAGCAGTTCTTGCAGTCAATACAGAACTACTGGATGCAAACTGGCAAACCGGTCAGTATATTGTAGAGTTCGAACAAGGTGGTAATGCTAAAGCCAAGTATGGAGATAGGCTATTGGTTAACCTATCCAAGGACTTGACACGATTGAAAGGTCGTGGGTTTAGTCGTTCAGTGTTGACATATATGCGCAAATTCTATCTCGCTTTCCCAAAATGTGCGACAGTGTCACACAAATTGAGTTGGAGTCATTATAGGTAAGTTCTAAAAATTAACATTTGTGAGTGGAAGCCGTACCTTCTGAATCAGTTCAGTTGGTTTGAGTGCCTCAAAGGGCATCCTTGGCTTGCGAAA
>OMWI01000040.1 GCA_900314715.1 uncultured Prevotellaceae bacterium
GCGGTATGGTTAGACAAGCCCGTCCCTGAGAAGTTAGCTGGCGAGGCTGGTTTTAATTTGGAGTTTCTGCCTTCACAATATTGGTTGAAAACCTTTACGATGGATGGGCGGTTGAATCGTTTCCCGCGTTATGCAACCAGTCTGACGGTGACACGTCCCAATAGTGAGAAACCGCGCCAGTTCAAAGGATTCAAGACCTACGATGACAGAGGCACAAACCGCTTCGTTGACCCACTTCCCATAGAGACAGGACATAGTATTATCATGGCTACAGACACGCCAGAGCGCATGATTCGTATCAGTAGCGATGATGCCAAACTGAAGTTGTACGACGGTAGGATGTTGGCTCAGAATGGTTGGTTTGTGTTGCGAAGCGTGCTTCCAAAGGGAAAGACGGGTAAGGTGGTGACATGGACGGTAGAACCACACGCCATTCCTGGATGGATACGCGAACCAAACATCGGTTTCTCGCAAGTGGGTTATATCCCAGAACAACCCAAGGTGGCTGTTATTGAACTCGACAAGAAAGACAAGGTAGAGACTACTGCTTCGCTCATTCGCATCAAGGAAGACGGTACTACGGAAGAGGCTTTTCGCGGTAATATCACAACATGGGGAGACTTCTTTAAATACCATTACGTGAAGTTTGATTTCTCTTCAGTGAAGCAGACGGGTGTCTATTACATCCAATATGGAAAGACGAAAACCAACAATTTCCTCATTGACGAACATGTGTACGATAAGATTACCGATGCCACAACTGATGTTTGGGTGCCTATTCACATGAATCACATGTACGTAACTGAGGGCTATCGCACTTGGCATGGTGAGCCATTCAAGGAAGGTTATCTGCAAGCTCCACCAAGCGACCACTTCGACCTGCATCGTCAAGGTGCAACCACCGATACAAAGTATAAGCCTTTGGAGTTGATTCCTGGCTTGAATGTCGGGGGATTCTTTGATGCTGGCGACTTCGACATTGAGACGGGCTCGAATATCAATGTGGTGCAGAATTTCATTCGTACATGGGAATTGTTTAAACCGCAACGTGACGAAACATTCGTGAGTCAGCAACAGCGATATGTTGACTTGCATCGTCCTGACGGAGTACCCGACATCTTGCAATTCATTGAACATGGTGTGTTGAATCTCGTGGCACAGGCGGAACAAATAGGACACATGGCTTCAACGCTTTCCAATTCCATCCTCGATAATTACCATCACTTGGGGGATGCTGCCAGTATCACGGACGGATTGCACTACGACCCCAGTTTGAAACCATACGAGGTGTCTGCCGATGGTAAACGAAGCGGAACGCCAGATGATATGTGGGCTTTCACCACTCGCAACCCTCAACTTGATTTTCAAGCAGCTACGATGTTTGCAGCAGCCAGTCGTGCCTTGACGGGATATAATGATGACCTTGCTGCCCGTGCGCTCAAGCAATCGAAACGGTTGATGTAGGAAGCTACCGAACTGATGAACCAACGTCGCGGACAACGTACGGATGCACAAGCTGATGCTGACGCTAATTGGCTTACTGGTACTGGAGATGGAAATGCTTCTGCTACAAACAATAATGCCAACCGTAGACGCCAGGCACGTGCGCGCAATAGTCGTAGTGATTTGGCAACGAATCTCCAACTCTACGCGGCCACAAGAGAACAACAATATCGTGTCAACTTCGAACAGTCGATATGGGAGGCGCTCAACCGTAATGTGGCAAATACCATGCAGACAGCCCTTGATGCCGTTCCTTATATGGATGAGGCTTACAAGCAGAAACTACGTCCTTACGTGGAGAAATACGATGCATACGTGAAGGGGTTCGACCAACAGAATCCTTATGGAGTACCTATCGGATTAGGCAACTGGGCAGGCGTGAATGCCGTGTTGAATTTTGGTATTACTATCAACTACGCCCACATCTATTTCCCCGACATCGTGAGCAAGGATGAAATTTACCGTGTGTCTAATTGGCTTTATGGTTGCCATCCTTACCATAATTACTCGTTTGTGGCGGTAGTAGGGGCAGCAAGACCCAAACAAGTGTTCTATGGAAACAACCGAGCAGACTTCTCGTTCATTCCCGGAAATGTGGCTCCTGGATTGCTGTTCCGTCAACCCGACCACTTCGAGAACTTCGACGACTGGCCTTTCCTATGGGGACAGAACGAGGGAACGATAGCGGGCAATACGCAATATATCATCTTCGGTTCTGCACTGAAGGATATTGTTAACGGGAAAAAATGATTTCAACAATAGCAATCACATTCTTTGCTTTCCAATCAATTGTGAATTCTTCAAATATCAGCCAAGACCTCCCGTTGTTTTCCATAAATCATTAAGTATTAAGGAGTTGTAAAACGGAAAAGCTTGAAAGACCTCATGTAAGACCTCCCGTAAGACCTCCCATAGACCTCACCTAACACCTCACCTCTTACCAAGCTGATTTTCGGTTGATTCTTTTTCCGCTCGTTCATTTCAAGTGTATTAGAGTATTGCTTCATCGAACATTTTTTATGTGAACTTATACAAGCATAGACGGGAGGTCTTAGGTGAGGTCTATGGGAGGTCTTACATGAGGTCTTGAAAAATATAACCCGTTGATAATGATATATTTAGATGAAAATAGGGGAGGTCTTGACAAAAACATCTAAATTCAGGTTTTTATCGAAAATTTGCAACACTATTTAGATTAGCATTTTGATGGTTGGGCAGTAGTTGTTCTTCGGTTAGTAAATGGAAGATAGAGGTAAGAAAACAAGTCATTTTGAATGTATAAACCATAGCTTTAGACGATGTAAACAATAAGTTTGTTTGCTATAAACCATTCGTCTGGAGCGTACTAATCAATTGTTTGTAGCATATAAAGCTATGGTTTTAACCTAAACGAAAAGTTGAATATAAAACTAATAAGACCAAAAAGAACGAGCTGCGTTTCCTACAGGGATGCTACGATAATGCTGATAGAAGGCATTGAGAAACATTGACTCCAATTTTTTTGACTCCTGTTTTCCTCGACATTTGTAAATGTCTACATGGCATCCATTGTAATACATATACTGATATTTAGAAGCCATTTGGATGTTTTCTGCGATTCCATAGTCTGGATTTTCTTCCAAGACCTTCAGGTGCTTCATGTAGTGCTCGTCTCTAAGCCTTCTGAGTAGGTTGTCCGATTTCCCGATGTAGATGATAGGACTTTCCTTCCCATTGGCATATCTAAATTTAAAAGAGTTTGTTGTCGATATAATGTAAATGCCTGACTTATTTCCTATGGGGCATACGAAGTCTTCCCGACTAAAATCTGTAAGTTCAAAACTAACATCATGACCTTTCTGACAGCGAAAATCTGGAATAAAATTTTTAATATATCTTTTCATGGTTTAATTGATTATTATAATCGATTATATATATCTATCACTCGAAATACTTTTTATTCTCTTTTGCGTATTTCGCACAAAGTTCACAAATTGGATCTTTAGATTCATAAAAAGCTTTATCATATTCATTCAACTCCTCAATTATGCCCTCTTGCTCAGCGTGTTCCGCATATACCGCCAATGCTTTCTTGCATATCTCTGCGATATCATAGGCTTTAATGGCTTCAGCGGATGAAACCAAAATGTCATTGAATTTGCCCCCGAGATTGAGGAAATATTGGTCAAAACCACCGTTATTAACCTCTTGTGCCAATAGTGCCATTGACATAAAAACCTTTTCCTTATCATTGAGGCTGGATGGGTCTGAGCCGTAATCACTCTTTTCGTTTAACTTCTCGAAGATGTATTCGAAGAGAGCGAGGTCATCTTTCTCCCAGATACTCTTTTTGCTTAAGACAGAGCAAGAACACAAAACGAGAATAATTATTGCAGCTATATATTTGACAATAGTTACTTTTTCCATATTGTAATTGATTATGATAATTGGTCTAAAATTTATGTTGTAAAGGCTGATGCAAAGATAGTTAAAAGTTGAATTGGCTAAGGACTACTTATCGAATGGCAGGCGGAAATTGCAATGTTGCCAATCAGAACAACCATAGGCGGCTTTTCCTTTGATGATAGTACCTTTTCCGCATACGGGACAAGGTTTTCCGATAAGGTCGTCGGAGGGTTTGAGCGTTTCCTTTTTATTGGTTTGACGTTTGGGCTTCTTGGCTTTTACATCCTCTTCGGTGGTAAGGGTGATATGCTTGTTGGTGTTTTCACGCATGACATCGTTGACGATGGTAGTGATTTGTTGCTTCAATTCCTCTACGAACAATGCTGCATCATACTTCTGATGCTCGATGTCACGGAGTTTCTTTTCCCAAATTCCTGTGAGTTCACAACTCTTTAACAACTCTTCCTTGATAGTATCAATGAGTTCTATACCCGTTTGCGTGGCAATCAGATTTTTCCGCTCACGACGGATGTAATGACGTTTAAAGAGCGTTTCGATAATGCCCGCTCTTGATGATGGTCTTCCTATGCCGTTTTCCTTCAATGCAGCACGTAGTTTTTCATCTTCCACAAACTTACCTGCCGTTTCCATCGCCCTTAACAATGTGGCTTCGGTGTATGGTTTGGGAGGAGTAGTCCATTTTTCTGTTAATGTGGGTTGGTGAGGACCGCTTTCGCCTTTCACGAATGTAGGTAATGTTCGTTCTTCATTCTCTTTCTTGGCATCGTCTTCATCTACCGTTTTCGCATCAGAAGCATACACCGTGCGCCATCCTGGAGAAAGAATCTCCTTGCCAGTAACTTTAAATTCGATGGTTTCTTGCGAATCCTCGTTGCAGACTTCTCCTAATACGGTGGTGGTAGAGAACTTGCAATCAGGGTAGAAAACGGCAACGAATCGCTTCGCTATTAAGTCGAAAACGTTTCGTTCCATATCACTCAACGCAACAGGTGGCACTCCTGTGGGAATGATAGCATGGTGGTCGGTAACTTTCGACGTGTCGAATACCTTCTTGGATTTAGGCAACGATTTTCCTCCCAAAGCCTTGACAATTTGTGCGTATGGTTGCGTGTTACCGAAAGTTGTCTTGTATAATCCATTCATGATGGAAGGACACTTGGGATAAACATCATCGGGAAGGAATTGGGTATCTACACGAGGATAAGTAGTAATCTTTTTCTCGTAGAGACTTTGAATCAAATTGAGAGTTGTCTCTGCGGAATAAGCAAACTTCTTGTTGCATTCCACCTGAAGGGAAGTGAGATCAAATAATCTTGGTGGTGCTTCCGAACCCTTTTTCTTTTGTACGTCAGTAACGGTAAACGGTTTTCCTTCAATCGTAGAGAAAGCTTTCTCGCCTTCCTCCTTACTCGTAAACTTACCTTTCGTTGCAGTGAATTGCGTATCACGATAGATGGTTGCCAATACCCAATATGGCTCAGGTTTAAAATTTTCAATCTCCTTTTGACGACTTACAATCAAGGAAAGGGTAGGGGTTTGCACTCGTCCGATGCTTAACACCTGACGGTTTTGTCCGTATTTCAACGTATAAAGACGAGTGGCATTCATTCCAAGAATCCAATCGCCGATGGCACGAGACAAGCCTGCAAGATACAACGGTTGGTATTCAGCTTGGTCTTTCAGTTTTTGGAATCCTTCGGTGATGGCTTCGTCAGTCATGGATGAAATCCAAAGACGCTTCACGGGACATTTGGCTTGTGCTTTTTGCATCACCCATCGTTGGATAAGTTCACCTTCTTGTCCGGCGTCACCACAATTGATGATGCCATCGGCATTTTGCATGAGTTTCTCGATAATGGCAAACTGTTTCTTGATACCATCATCATCAATGAGTTTGATGCCGAAACGTTGGGGCAACATAGGTAATGATGCCAAACTCCAATGTTTCCATGCGGGAGTATAATCGTGCGGTTCCTTTAAAGTGCAGAGATGTCCGAATGTCCATGTTACTTGATAGCCATTTCCTTCCATGTAACCATTCTTGGAAGATGTGGCACCTATAATCCTGGCGATGTCTCTTGCAACGCTCGGTTTCTCCGCAATGCAAACAATCATTTCGTTTTCTTCTTATTAATAACCTAAATCCTCACCTACTAATATAATAATGTGTCGCTTGGCTGGGTGAGACATGCGTTGGATGCTAATGTAATTACAAATGGAATTAGGCGACTTGCAATCATGACAAGTTCCGTCAATCTGGCAAGGCGTATTGAAGTCGAATCGAGCCATGTTCCAAGGTGCAGCCGTAGAACGTGCACGCTTGATGGCAGCATCTACGTCTTGACATACTTTGTTCAAGCCAACCACCAAGATAACATGTTCTGGTCCCCAAGTAATGGCGGCTACACGATTGCCGTTGCCATCTATGTTGATGATGACTCCGTCTTCGCTGATAGCATTCACCGAAGCCAAATAGAAATCACACTCGAAAGCCTTGCGATAAATGCGAATCTTGTCTTCTTGTGTGGTTACATCATCACGGTCATATACATTGTAATTCCCGTTTTTCAGGAATTGTGTCAAACCAATGTCACGAATGCTATATGAACCTCCCCATGAGATGCTGCTTCCTTCGGGAATGATTTCCTTTACCTTATTAATAACGTCTGCACCCGTAGGACAATAATAGGCATCATAATGTCTCATTTGCAAATTAGTAATCAGTTTGGCTGCCAATTTGCTATTTCTCAATTCACGTGGTGTTTGTATCATGATATTATTCTGTTAGTGCTTTTCTGATAATGACCATACAAATTTAGGAACAATTTATGAAATCTCAAAAGAGTTGTCGATAATTTTTATCATTATGGTTTTTTGCTTGATATAATTTACTTTGTGTAATATGAATAATTTTAATATTATCTGAACGTATTTAAATTTAATATTTACAATTATAAATTATTAATATGTTAATGCATGTGAATATTGAAGAAATTATTAACAATTATGTGTTAATTAATTAATAGTTTTGTATCTTTGCAACATCAATTCCAAAAGAATCGTTTAGTATGAAGCAGAGAACAATATGGACTATCGCCGTCATCATGGGACTATCGTTCCTTGCATTGCTTTTACTTCAATTGCAATACATACGTGCAATGGCAGAGATGAAGAAAGAGCAATTCGATGAATCGGTGAACCGTGCGCTTTATCAAGCGAGCAGAAACCTGGAATTGAATGAGACTTTGCGCTATTTGGAAAAAGACCTCAAAGAGAAAAGTCGTGAGGAAAACAATCGTAACTATTCACCTTTTGAGTTGAAGACCATTACGACAAAGCCATCCAAAACGCCCAAGGCGATGATTTTGCGGCCTGATAAGAATGAAATCTCTGAAGCCAGCAAGTCCATGCAAGAACTTGTTCGCAATCGATTTGTCTATCAAAAGGCATTGCTCAATGAGGTGGTTTATTCCATTTTATACTCTGCTTCAGACAAGCCGTTGAAGGAAAGAATCAATTTCAAGATGCTTGATAAAGACTTGAATGCTGAGTTGGTGAACAATGGTATCAAGATTCCTTATCATTTTAGGGTTTCAACACAAGATGGTCGTGAAGTATATCGTTGTCCTGAGTATTCGGAAGAAGGTGAGGAATATACCTATTCTCAAGTGATATTCCGCAACGATCCACAATCGAAGATGGGTGTAGTTAAGGTACATTTCCCCGACATTAATAGTTATATCTATTCGTCGGTTCGCTTCATGATACCGTCGGTTATTTTCACCATCGTGTTGTTGATTACGTTTATTTTCACGATATTCGTCATTTTCCGTCAGAAGAGATATTCTGAAATCAAGAATGACTTTATCAATAATATGACGCATGAATTGAAGACTCCTATTGCCAGTATTTCACTTGCTTCGCAAATGCTGAACGACGATAGTGTCAACAAGAGTCCTGCCATGATGAAGCATTTGGGAACTGTTATCAATGACGAGACCAAGCGATTGCGTTTCCTCGTAGAGAAGGTGTTGCAAATGTCTATGTTCGATCGTAAGAAGGCGGTGTTTAAGAAGAAAGAACTCGACTTGAACGAAATGGTAGAGAACGTGGCAAACTCTTTTACGTTGCGCGTTGAGCATACAGGCGGTAAAATCTATACCGATATTGGAGCCGTGGATTCCGCTATCTATGTGGATGAAGTGCATTTCCAAAACGTCATCAACAATTTGCTCGACAATGCCGTGAAATATCGCAAACCCGATCAACCGATAGACATCTATCTGACCACATGGAATGATAAGGACAATTTGTACCTGTCGGTTAGAGATACGGGAATCGGCATCAAGAAAGACAATTTGAAGAAAGTGTTTGATAAGTTCTATCGCGTCCATACTGGAAACGTACACGACGTGAAAGGTTTTGGATTGGGATTGGCTTACGTGAAGAATATCGTTGATTTACACAATGGTGAAATCAAGGTGGATAGTGAATACGGAAAAGGCACTACGTTTACTATTAAGTTGCCAGTAATTAGAGAAACATCATAGAATATAAACCAGGAGTTGCGAAAGATTGTCGTGATAGTAACACACCGATGATAATTTGCACTCCATAAAAACTAAAAGTTATGGAAGATAAATTGAAGATTTTGTTGTGCGAAGACGATGAAAACCTCGGCATGCTTCTTCGCGAGTATTTGCAGGCAAAGGGATATGTTACCGAACTTTGTCCTGATGGTGAAGCTGGCTATAAGGCATTCTTGAAGACTAAATATGATATCTGTGTGCTTGACGTTATGATGCCTAAGAAGGATGGTTATACGCTTGCACAGGAAATCCGTCAGGCAAATGCTGAAATGCCTATCATCTTCTTGACCGCTAAGACCTTGAAGGAAGACATCTTGGAAGGTTTCAAACTGGGTGCAGACGATTACATTACAAAACCATTCTCTATGGAAGAATTGGTGTTGCGTATTGAGGCTATCTTGCGCCGTGTTCATGGAAAGAAGAATAAGGACTCTACGCTCTATCACATCGGTAGGTTTACGTTTGATACGCAAAAGCAATTGCTGACCATTGGTGATAAGCAAACCAAGCTTACTACCAAGGAGAATGAATTGTTGGCTCTGCTTTGTTCACATGCAAATGAGATTCTGCAACGCGACTTCGCCTTGAAGACCATTTGGATTGATGACAATTACTTCAATGCTCGTTCAATGGACGTGTATATCACAAAATTGCGTAAGCATTTGAAGGATGATGATCAAATCGAAATCATCAACATCCATGGTAAAGGCTACAAGTTGATTACACCAGAAGAAGAGTAGGAGAACTTACGAAATAGGCTGTAGAAGTTAAATTGAGTTAATAAATTTGATTTTGAAACCATTCAAATCCATGAATGTCAGCAATAATTCGTAATTTTGCATTCCAAATTGGCTCCGATGGGGCTTTTAATGATAAATATTTGATGCCGTGGAGGCTCTGTTAAGTATTGACACGATGTCATTCGCCTTACGGATTAACCGTTTAAATTATTAAAATGTACGCAATTGTAGAAATTAACGGTCAGCAGTTCAAGGCTGAAACAGGCATGAAACTTTATGTAAATCACATGAAGGATGCTGAGGTAGGTAAGACTGTTGAGTTTGACAAGGTACTTCTCGTAGACAATGAGGGTGCAGTCACAGTTGGTGCTCCTACTGTAGAAGGTGCAAAAGTAGTAGTTGAAGTAGTGAATCCACTCGTAAAGGGTGAAAAGGTTATCGTTTTCAAGATGAAACGCCGCAAGGACTATCGCAAGAAGAACGGTCATCGTCAGCAATTCACTGAAGTTAAAGTTAAATCAGTTATCGCTTAAAGTTTAGGAGGATTACAAATGGCTCATAAAAAAGGTGTAGGTAGTTCTAAGAACGGCCGCGAATCAGCTTCACAAAGATTAGGCGTTAAGATTTGGGGTGGCCAGAAATGCGTAGCAGGTAATATCATCGTTCGTCAACGTGGTACAAAGCACAATCCTGGTAAGAATGTAGGTATCGGTAAGGATGATACTCTTTATGCTCTTACAGACGGTGTTGTTGAGTTCCACAAGGGACGTCGCGACAAGAGCGTCGTTAACGTGATTCCTGAAGCATAAGGATATTGAATGGTTAACTGAATTTTATTTATTCAACTAATAAAAGTTTGGGCTGTATCTATTATGGATATAGCCCATATTTTTTAATATTTGCTCTCACGCTTCATTTTAATGACATACGTAATGATGCCGATGGCAATCATGATAACGCCAATTGACAATAAGGCATTTGAGTCGGTCCATCCAACAAGAAAGCAAATAGCTAACCATAAGACACCGATATATACGAGTGGAAGTCCTAAATATTTGAGTATTTTATTCATAAATCATTGATTTTGTGGCAAAAATACAAAAAATATTTTGGTCGTTTGTAATAATTGTTGTAATTTTGCACCCGCAAATTGCAATTTAGTTAATTAATTATCTTATTTTATTAAAAAAGTAGTATGAATCAATACGAAACCGTTTTCATTTTAACTCCCGTTTTGTCTGATGATCAGATGAAGGAAGCGGTCGCTAAATTCAAGAAACTGCTCACCGATAATGGTGCTGAGATTTTGAACGAAGAGGCCTGGGGATTGAAGAAATTGGCTTATCAAATCCAGAAGAAGACCTCTGGGTTCTACAACTTGTTTGAGTTCAAGGCTGAGCCATCTCTTATCAAAACTCTCGAAACAGCTTATCGCCGTGACGAGAAAGTAATTCGTTACATGATTGTTAAACTTGACAAGTATGCCGTTGCTTACGCAGAGAAGCGTCGCGCTAAGCTTGCTAAAAAAGAGGAGGCATAATCCATGGCAACACAAGATTCTGAAATCCGTTATTTGACAGCTCCTTCTATCGACACAAAGAAGAAGAAGTATTGCCGTTTCAAGAAGAGTGGTATTAAGTACATCGACTATAAAGATCCTGAGTTCTTGAAGAAATTCTTGAACGAACAAGGTAAGATTCTTCCACGTCGTATCACAGGTACTTCCTTGAAGTATCAGCGTCGTGTAGCACAAGCCGTTAAGCGTGCTCGTCAGATTGCACTGCTTCCTTACGTAACAGACTTGATGAAATAATTAATTGAGGAGGAAACAGAATGGAAATCATATTGAAAGAAGATATTATCGGTCTCGGATACAAGAACGATATCGTTAATGTAAAGGAAGGTTATGGTCGTAACTACCTGATTCCACAAGGAAAGGGTGTTATCGCATCTGCATCTGCAAAGAAAGTTCTCGCAGAGAATTTGAAGCAACAAGCTCATAAACTCGCTGCTCAGAAGGCTGCCGCTGAAGATAAGGCAAAGGCTTTCGAAGGCGTATCTCTCGAAATCCCTGCAAAGGTTTCTGTAACTGGCCAGCTCTACGGTTCTGTTGGTGCTGCTCAAGTGGTTGAAGCTCTTGCTAAGAAGGGTATTGAGATTGATCGTAAGATTGTTACCATGCACGAGGCAAAGCGTGTTGGTGACTACGAGGCAATCGTTCATTTCCATAAGGAAGTTGAAGTAGCTGTTCCCGTAAAGGTTGTTGCAGAGAACGTTCCTGCTCCCGCACCAGTAGAGGAGGAGAAGAAAGAAGAAGCTCCAGTTGAGATTCCTGAACTCGAGGATATCGAGGACGAACTTGAAGACGAAGCAGAAGCTTAATGAAGTATATATTTTCGCACTGTAAAACAGCGTTTCGATAGAGAATCCCAGTCGTCTAATATGATGGCTGGGATTTTTGTTTGGTTTTAAGATGGGATATGCTTAAAGTGAACATATCATGTGATTATCGTAGAGTATTACATGACGCTCATAAATATACTATTTACGAGTTGTAAACATACCATTTACGAGTCATAAATATACTATTTACGAATGCGAAATGTAATACATCTCGATTTAAGCGATTAATTGAACCTATTCCAATATCATGTTCACCACGGAAACGGCATCTGCAACGTTCACTTCTCCGTCTTCATTCACGTCACCTTTTTGATAAATCATATTGGTAGGCTCGTTTCCATTTAAAGGATATATGTGTCTAAAATCATTCCAAAGGTCATTTGTCTTGTAGTTTTCAAGTGAATTAGCGGGTACATATAAATTCCCTATTTGAGTCATGATGTAGAAAGTATTATTGGTTATTTGGGGAACTTCTTTTGAATAGCAATAAACATTTTTAATTTCACAGCTGCTAAATGCGGCATTACCAATCACTTTGACGTGATTGCCAATAGTCAAGGAGGTGAGATTTCTGCAGCCGTCAAAAGCATATTTTTCAATCTCATTAACACTATTTGGAATGACGATGGAAGCTAAACTACTACAAGTACCAAAGCAACGATTGGGGATTTTCTTAATGTTATTGGGAAGTGTGGCTGATTCCAAGTTATAACAGCAAGAAAAAGCATTTCCTTGTATTGTAGTTACTGAATTTGGGATTACAATGGATGTTAGGGCCTTACATCTTTCAAATGCATAATAACCAATGGTAGTCACGCTATTGGGGATTGTTATAGCTGACAGATTTTCACATCCTGAGAAAACTCCGTCTTCTATGGTAGTAATACCATTGGGTAATGTAGCTGTTGTTAAACTCTTACAAACCTGAGTATTTGCAAGCCACTTTATTTCAATTGTTTACGTGTTAAACGGTAGAAAAGTGATGACGTGGATTCTGTAGAGGGTGAGGAATTCCTGAAATTAACGTTTTTAACATTTGTAAACCTCAAAATCGGCGTATCTGTGCATTTTTTGAAGGTGGTTCTTAAAAAGTACAAGACACATGCAATGAAAGACTCAAAAAAACAGTCAGTCATTGGTACAATTATAAAAACAACTTGCGAAACAATTGTGCTGAACACTTCAATTCAACCTGTTTTCTCATATATAATGCCACCCAATATAAAATAACGAGCTATTTTCGGCACAAAACGGTTAAAGTATTCAAAAAGTTTTAGCAAAAATATTGTTCTGTGACGATTTTTTCGTAACTTTGCGCCAAACTAAAAACATTTTATTATGCTTATAAGGGTTGTAACGACGAATTTTAGGTCATACGGACAAGAAACGGAGTTCAATATGTTGCCGTCATCGAATGTCCGCAGAAAGGACTGGCATGTCCACAGCCAGGGCCGTGGTGCCAATGTGTTGCGCACGGCAGTTATCTATGGTGCCAATGGCGCTGGCAAGTCGTGTCTGGTAAAGGCACTTGGACGCCTCCAGACCATGGTGGCTATGGGCAGTTTGCCTCCCACGGCCTTCAGGGATGCCAACAAGTACAACGCCCCAGAAATGCCAGTTACCATTGAAGTGGAATTTGGCACCGAGTCCGACCAGTATTCATACGGAGTAAGCTATCGTAGTACACTATGCGTGGAGGAATGGCTGTATTCTACCATTAAGAAACCCGTTTGTGTATTCGAGCGTAAGTATGATGCACAGACAGGCAAGACTAATATCAAATTGGCTGGCAACAAAAAGGACGAGGCAAAGAACAAGCTGTTGATTTCCCTTTTGGAAGATAATCTGCTGAAAGGTAACGAACTGATGCTGTCGAAGCATGACGTGGTAAAGAACAGTCACATTACAGATGCCTTTTTGTGGCTGACCACCAAGATGCACGTCATTTTCCCAGAAACTCGCTCAACCTCTATTTTCGACAACCGTTATTCTGACGAGACATTTAAGTCGCAGTCGGAAGCTCTCATTTCTTCATTGGATCTCGGCATCAATGAACTGACCTTGAAAGACGAGGATATTGAGTCGTTCAAGCAGAGCATTTCCGAATGGCCCGAACTGGTGCAGGGCGTGGATGGCATTGTCAAAAGGCTCTCCCGTTCTCCCGAGGGCACGGAGGAGGTAATGATTGATACAGGTGCCTTCACTGTCAGTATGCGTCGTGAAGGCAACAAGTATTTTGTGCGCCGTGTCAAAGCCCTTCATAAGGTCAAAGACAACCTCTATGACTTCGAGTTGAAGGAAGAGTCAGACGGCACTCAGCGTATTTTCGACTTCGTGCCGATGGTGCAGAATGTCAAGAGCGAGGCTTGCACATACGTCATTGACGAACTGGACCGAAGCCTGCATCCTACGCTTGTGCGGACACTGGTTTCGCGTATTGTCACCGACAAGAACATGAAGGGTCAGCTAATTTTCACCACCCACGATGCAGGTTTGCTCGATGGAAAGGTATTCCGTAACGACGAGATTTGGTTTGCAGAGAAAGACCGAGAGACGCAGAGCACCCACCTATACACGCTCGACGAATTCAAGCCCCGTGCAGATTTGGATCTGGAGAAAGGCTACCTCAATGGTCGTTTCGGGGCTATTCCTTTCTTGGCACGTTTCAACGACTTAAATTGGGAGTGATATGGGATTCAAAGTTAGAGGCTATACGAGGGACGTACCTCAGGAGAAGGTTCGCGACTATTCCCTGTTTGCCATAGCAACAGAAGGAACCGAGCGTGAGCCAGACTACTTCCGTCTATTTGACGGCATCGACCGTATCAAGGTTGACATCATTGAACCAGAGGTTTCAGACGAAGAAAACGCGCAAGAAAAGAAAAAAGCCTCCTCTCCGTCGAAAGTGTTGGAGAAGGTGAAAACATATATCGCCGAGAACCAATTAAGTGCCGATGATGGCGACTCGCTGTGGTGCGTCATCGATGTTGACCGTTGGCCGCAGAAGCAGATAGAGGAACTGCATGCTTTCTGTGCCCAGAAGGAGAACTGGCATCTGGTCATCAGCAATCCCAGCATTGAAATCTGGCTCCTGTATCATAAACGGACTGACTTGACAGACCTTGGCATCCAAACCGCTAATGATGCCAAACAGGCACTCGACAAAATTGAGAAGGGCGGCTATTACTACATCAAGTATCTGCCGTTGATGCTCGATGCCATCGGGAACGCCCGCAATGCAGATTCAAATCCAGACGGCTATATGCCCGAACTGTTGCAGACGAAAGTCTATCAGCTGGGCGGTGCACTCTACGAACGTATGGGCAAGGTACGTTTTGAGAAATTCGTAGACTCGCTGCCCAGTATAGAGAAGGAAATTCTGAAACATAAAAAAAGGAAATAGAACCACCAGACATTTCAACCGAATATGCGAAGAGGTAAGTAATAAAGTACTGTATCAATTATATGAATATAGGTTTATTATGGATATAAAACAAAAAATAGAAAATGCCCAAACGGTGCTTAACGGAGAAGGTAATATAATAAAAACACGTGATGACCGTGAGCTGATACTCGTTGATAAAGACGGGAAGGTACAGAATGCTGACAACTGTGGGTGGCTACCTGATAATGGAGAAGTTAATAAGTCGGTGTTTCGTACGCGTATTGAACCATGGTTGACTTCTCTATTCCAATCTGAGCATCTATCACTGCTTTGCGGCTCTGGTATTACTAATGCTATCAGTTTCTTGGCTGGAGCAACAGGCAGTACTACGATGGGAACAACCACATTCACTCAGTTTAAGGATGAGATTCAAGAGGCTGCAGAGGCTTCAGCAGAGGCCAGTGGACGTAAGAAGGGCAATGTAGAAGACCAGATAAGGACGGCTAACGATCTGTTGAGAGGACTGAAAATTTTAAAGAAGGTTACAGAGGCAACGGCTTTGGAAACAGAATTGAATGATATTATCTCAAAATTTGCTAAATCAATATTGCTGTCTGAGAATGGAATAGCAACAGCTACTGAAGATAAACGGGAAAACGCTTATTCTGTACTTGTTAATTTCCTTCTCAGTTTTGCAAGTCGGACAGGAAATAGAGAAAGATTGAACATATTCACAACCAATTATGACCGACTGATTGAGGTTGGGGCAGAATTGGCAGGCATACACATGATGGACAGGTTTGTTGGAACCATGATGCCGATTTTCCGGTCTTCAAGGTTGAATCTTGACATTCATTATAATCCGCCAGGAATACGAGGAGAACCACGTTATCTTGAAGGTGTTGCGAGGTTGACTAAACTTCATGGTTCTGTTGACTGGATACAGAATGGTAATGAAATAAGACGGGTAGGATTACCTTTTGGTGCTGATAGTATTATGCCATATTTGAGCGCACCTGGATTGAAAGGTTCTGATGCACTAAAGTTGATGATATATCCCAACTCCGCAAAAGACCGTGAAACGGCAGAATATCCCTACGTAGAGTTATTCCGTGATTTTGCAGCAGCAATTTGCAGACCAAATAGCACATTGGTGACGTATGGATATGGCTTCGGAGATGAGCACATCAACCGAGTCATTCATGATATGCTCACAATCCCTTCCACACACTTAGTGGTCATTTCTTTTAATGACCCAATTGGTCGTATATTAAAGTTTTACTATGAGTCAGCGCATTATGCACAGATATCCGTATTGATTGGTAAGGATTTGGGTGACATTACCAATTTAGCTAATGACTACTTACCTAAGTCTGCTATTGACCGGACTACTATTAGAATGGCAGAACTGTTACAGCATAGAATGGGAGTTGATTCAAGGGCATCTGCAACAACAACTTCTGTTTCATCTGCACCTACCACTCCAGCTTCCTCTATTTCAGCAACTCCAACAACACCAATCGTATAGCACATGATTACAACCCCTATTGAACAGCTGGCCTCACTTCGAGTTGGCACGGTGGAATTTATATCGCCAGACAGGATAGAAGTATTACTTGACATAGAATCGCCTGACAGTGTAGCTCTTACCCCAGGGACTCCACGTAGTTTTCCACGTATAAATGGATACGTGATGATTCCCGTTGACTTGGGTTTTGTGGTAGGACAAGTTTCATGGATAACAATACAACGCTCCCCGTATCCTAAGCGTAGCGGTTTTCAAGACTTTGGCTTGATAGATCTGCCTTTCCCACTGCGAAAAATGGAATTGCAGCCATTAGGAACACTTGTGGCAACAGAAAACGGCTATAAGTTTAAACGCGGAATGGAAACTTTCCCATCGGTAGGAGATATTGTAATCCTGCCAATGGAGGAACAGTTGAAATCTATCATTGAATCAGGAGAGAACCGAAGGGTGTATATTGGTACTAGTCCACTTATGGGTAATGCCAAGGTGATGATAGATCCTGACAGGTTGTTTGGACGACATCTTGCCGTTTTGGGTAACACGGGTAGCGGAAAATCATGCTCGGTTGCAGGCCTTATCAGATGGTCGCTTGAAAGTGCAGAAAAGCAAAAAACAAATAATCAAGATTCCGTCAATAGCCGCTTTATAGTATTAGATCCAAATGGAGAATATAGCAAGGCATTTGAAGATAAGGTGGATGCAAATATCTACACCGTTAATGTAGAAGAAGGAGATGGGAGGAAACAATTGCAAGTTCCACTTTGGTTTTGGAATACCGATGAATGGTGTGGCTTTACCAAAGCATCTCCCAAGACACATAGAACAACAATCGTTCATGCGTTGAAGTCTGTAAGAAGTGGTAATATTTTTGAAACGGTCTCCAAACAAAGCGACTTGGCAAGTTACGTAAGGACTGTAATTGATACTATTGAGGTTAATAAGGCTGCAGGTAATCCGTGGGGTAAATTCCCACTTTCTAAGAACTTCCATCAGTCTGTTGAGAAATGGGCAGTGGGTATAGAAAGTGCTGATGAATATTCTGAAGAATTGCAGGAGGCTATTCAAGCTTTCTCAACAAAAGCTCAAGGGCTAATAGCTGCTCGAAATGGCAATTATCCTCATTATGATTACACAAAGGTTGAGGTTGATAGTTTAATTACACTATTGAAAGACGTGTTTCTGAAAGCGGGCGGTAAAGAAGAAGAGTTTTTGCCAACTGATGAAGATAGTCCAATTCCTTTTACGGGGGAAAATTTTGTGCGTTCAATCGAGGCTAATGCGGAAATACTGAATACCACAGAATATGTAGTTTCTTTAATGCCTCGAATCAAAACCTTGTTGTCAGATGTTCGAGTCAAAAAAGTTATTGACAACGAGAATCAGAATCTGAGTGAGTGGTTGAATAATTATATAGGTTCAAATAACAAGGAGTCACTGACTATTATTGATCTTTCGTTACTGCCCTCTGATGTTACAAGTATTGTGACTGCTGTGATTGCTCGTATGGTGTTTGAAGCTCAACAACGTTACCTCAAATTAAACAAGCAGTGCTTACCTACTGTAATGGTTATGGAAGAAGCTCACTATTTCGTTAAACGTTATAATGACGATGCAGAAAATACAGGCCCTACTACACAATGCTGTAAGGTGTTTGAGAAGATAGCAAGAGAAGGACGAAAGTTTGGTCTGGGATTAGTGCTCTCTTCGCAAAGACCTTCAGAATTATCTCCAACCGTTCTTTCTCAATGCAATTCGTTCTTGTTGCACCGAATATCAAATGATCGTGATCAAGAGTTGGTACATCGTTTATTGCCTGACAATATGAGAGGTGTTCTACGTGAGATGCCATCACTTCCATCCCAATATGCAGTTCTGTTGGGTTGGGCATCAGAATTACCTGTCATGGTGAAGATGAGAACACTGCCTAAATCACAATGTCCACAATCTGATGACCCTGATTATTGGAATGTTTGGACGGGATATAGCGAACGTCAAATAAACTGGAATCAAATTGCTGATGAGTGGCAGAATAAGAAAGAAGATAATCCAACAGAATGATAGTTTGAAATAAAGATGATCTTGTGTACTCACAAATAAGAGAGAACAATGACATACCAACCAAACAAACAATTCAACACCTACAAGGAGGGGCTGGACCTGGAGTTCCTGCGGGAATACTGTATGGAGCACGGGGAACTGCGTACGTTCGAGCGGGGCGAGACGTTGGAGGATGCAGGCGAGCCTGCGCAGTGGGTAGCATTCATGGAGCGCAGATGCTTCAAATACGTGACGCGTAGCTACAGCAAGGCTGGCACCTGAACACATCAATGGCAAAGTTTTTGATGGCCATAAGCATCCGTTGAAACACCAATTCAAATCAACTTAAAGGACATTTGCGATTTCGTCTCTATTCAAAAATTTGAATATCGTATGAGGATACAACTTATAATGTTTCCTATCCAATAAGAACGTCGGATCTATATTTTCCAAAAAATGCGTTTTATCAAGTAGCTCTCTAAAATAATAATGACCTTCCTTGTTTTTGCCATATTTCGAAATGGCATCATAGAAAATCAAACAAAGTTCCTCGTTCGATAATTGGGCTTGAAGAAGATTCAAATATTTGTCTCTCAATTTAATATCATTCTTGTTATATTCATCGTCAATTACAAACTTAATTGTATTGAAAATATATCTATACATATATCCAATATTACAATTGACAGACTCTATATAGCTTTCATATTCTGCTGCCAACAATCCTTGTAACTGTTCAATGGAAGCAATGTTGGCGCTAACTGGAACAAATGAAGATGTAAATTCGGCCAAATTGCTGTCCGAAACGAGATGATTTCTATACGATTCTCTGAAGTGATTATAATATTCAATCAGATTTCTAGCAGTAGTATGATTATAGTTTGAACTAATATTTGCATTGACGGTATCCTGTACCTGTTTGAGCATTCCTAAAATGTTGAAATAGGTGGTTTCAAAACGTGCTTTATCACTTTGCTCTTTGGTTACGCGAAGTTGTTCTCTTTGTTCCCTGAATGTTATGAATAAGAATAATGTGGCTGTAAAAGTAAAGATGATTCCTATAGTTCCCCACAAGAAATCGCCTATATTATTAGATAATTGTTCATACACATTATCACTAATAAATGCCCAAGAGTAACCACAGAACTGCCATTGTTTAAAAACAACATATGAATAGAAGCCCCATAATATAACTCCTATAATAATACTTGCTAAAGCAATCTTTGTCAATAATTCTTTCATGTCTCTAACTAACATTGAATTGTTGCTGTATGAAACTTATCAGCTCGTTGGCTTTATCGTCAACATACGAAAATGTAGGATACCTGTTCGATCCAAGAACTGCATCTGTAGAAATATCCATACTCATGCCTAAAGATTGAACATCTTGTAATGAAAGGATCTTGTCCTGTCCGTCAATTTTTACGGTTACTGCAATATCACTACAAGTTAGGTCTTCTTCTATCACATAGAGTGTATTGGTTTCATTTCTCTTATTTCTAATCCAATTTAGAAACTCAGAAATACGCATATATTGATTAATTCCAATGTTATATGTCACAGTCGTAGAGATACCTTCACCGTTTATTGTATTACCAGATATTCTTGAAATGCTAAGATCGTCTTTAGTAACCTTACGCAATTCTATCTTTTTTGCTTCATATCTAAGAGTTTGCATCTTACGTTGGACTAATGCATCTATTGATAGAGGAACTATTCTTAGAGTATATCGTCCGTCGCTTGGACTTGCTTGATAAAACTTAAGAATCGCATTATTCAATACTGTCATTATTCCGTAATTACTAATTCTTTCAATCAATAGGAAACCAATATTTGAGTTCTCTGGAATATAGAACATGAAATAGAATGGCTTCATCAACGCCTCTCCAGCACCTTTTTGAAATTTTAGCTCGCCTGTTGATATATCAACCCCATCTTCTTGAGTACCATAATCGCCTGATTCAATTATACCAGACAAGTAACGACCTCTTCTGTATAAATGATATGTGCCGTCAGGCTTACGTGAAAGTCTATAAGCGTTACCTTGTTGCGCATTGGGTTCAGCATCTATATTGACTGGAACATATTGATCGCCACGTTCTACATCTTGTTTCCATGATGTTATCATAGCGTCCATATACTCCAAAAAATCTTGTCCATTGTTGAAGTCTGATAGAACTTGTTTGTCATTCTTGTTTCCATGTGTATGGATTGTGATTGCGTAAACCGCCAATGAAAATGTTTTAGCCATAAAAATATTTTTGTTTTTTAATATCACCGTTGTATCGTTCTGCACAGGCAGTCATTTGTAATGAGGAAAAAACTGAGGGCTTATTTCATCCCTCAGCCGGCCGATTCAGCCTTTGATTATCTGTTTGACGTAGTGGTATATTGTTCTAATATCATCAGGAACTGGTATCATTTCCATTATATCTGGCTTGCCAACATATAACTACCCACCTACATAAAGTAGATGCAATATTGAACATACAAACTTCGCAGAGTCTTCAAAGCTCTGCCCTTTCACTCTTTGAGCTAGTTGGGCAAACATGTGCCCAATCTAGCATAAAAACGTTTTTGTTTTCATAATTAAACTAATTTATTTTTATTCCTGCAACCTATGTCCCGCAGTAAGGACTTCATGAAAATCTCCTTCAACTTTCCACCCATCCGCCCAGCTCTTGCTGTCTATCCAGAGACTTCAATCTATTTTCTGTAACAAAGGATACGGCTTTAATGTTAACATGTTTTTTAGAAGCTGCGTACATCATCCACGCCCCATCATTGTCTTTGCCTTCATGTTTCAGAACACCTTTCTTCTGCATTGTAGAGAGGTCGCGTTCGATGGTACGTTGGCTCACCGACAAAGTATCCGACATTTGTCGGCCGGTGATTGTCGGAGATTCTTTGATGAGATTGAGGATTTTCTGCTGACGCTCAATGAGTTTCGTCTCCGACATGTCTCCGTCATGATCTCCGACATTGGGAGTGTCGGTGGAAGCGAAGATGATCCCGTCATTATCAATACCAAAGAAAATGGAACCACCCAAGCCATTGGCAAAGGCACTTACGCTCTTCAACCAACTCTTAGGTTTCTTCTCTTCAAGCATCACCTTGAAGTCGTATGCTGTACATTCTGCTATCAGAGTCTTTAATTCCATTTTATATGAATTCTCTTTTTACCTTGCAAAAGTACTCATTTTTATCGAAAGTAAAGCATCAGTTTACGGTTTCGCGCGTAATTTTAGCAAATTTAGTCTAAAACAAGGCTGTGGTATAACAAATAGAAACGCTTTGTGCTGAAAAATGACTACCTTTGTACCCGTGAATCAGATAACTGGCGAATATGACAACGAACAAGCAATTCAACACCTACAAGGAGGTGCTGGCTCTGGAGTTCTTCGATTAGCGAAGCGACTACGTCGATTACCTGCGGGAATACTGCATGAAGCACGGGGAGAGGTACGTGATAGAGCGAACCGACCTACTTCACGGCCATTTCACTTATCTCCCTGTACCCATTCCATCTTCTTTACCCACCGCCAGACGGTGACGTGGGGAATGTCGGTTAGGTTTTCTATCTGCGTATTGGTAAGGCCGATGCTCAGAAGGTAGCAGACTTGTTGCTGTTGCTCTGTGAATTTGCCGAGATGTCGGGCTAATCGTTCCGTCAGGTCGGGCTGCAACTCGTCAACGGCATGGAAGAAACGCTGCCAGTCGCTTTTCGACATACGGTGTTTGCCATACGAGGCTTGGCGGATAGCCTCAATAACGTCCTCGGCTCGTTCTTCCAGTTCGGACTTATGCAACAAGGCAATAAACCGTTTGTTCTCCTCCAATTTCTCCTCCAGCAGTTGTTCCTTGTGCTTGATTTCGTCTCGATAGTCGTCTATCTCCGCATTGATGTCTTGTAGTCTGTCTTTCATCTTGTCACGCTCTGCCTTCGTATCGGTCAGTTCGTTCGAAAGATTCAGCACGTCCTCCAGATGCTTGTTTCTCCGCCGCTGGTAGTAGACCGCCCCGCCAAGCACTGCACAGATAGCGAGTACGATAGCCGCCCACGCCATATTGCGACTTCGTTGTGCTACCTCCACGATGCGACGTTCTTCCTCCACGTCTCGCTGATACTTATACTGGTTGTTTACCGTCGCAGCCAGTTCTTGTCGTTTACCCAGGTCTATGGAGTCGCTTATCTGAATGTACAAATCAGCAAATTTGTCTGCTTCAGTCAAATATCTTTTCTCATGATAGATGTGAAAGAGTGCTTTTGCAGCGTCATACATCCGAAAGAGGTCTGTACCGTTTTCCAATATCCGCTTATGGGCACGAATAGCATCATCTGTTTTTCCCATCAATTCGTAATACTCAGCGTAGGCAGCCAATTTGCCGTCATACTCATCTGGCACTTTTTGCTGCTCCACCATCGACAGACACTTCGTGGCATTCACGCTGTCATTCAGGTAAGCAAAATGGAAAAGCAGCGAACATAGTATCTCGGTGTCCTCCTTTAGTTTGGAATTAGCAACAATTGTATCGAGCGTCTCTACAAAGACCCTATGTGCCTGCTCCAGACTGTCAAGAACCTCCAATGTCATACCCAGATGCATCAGGCAAGTCAACTCCGTTTTTCCTATCTTCTTTGATTGCCGATACTCTTTCAGTGCATATATGTGGGCGTTCTGATAGTCCTGCACATTATATAACAGATACCACAAATTAGAGTAAGTGTTCCTCAACATTATCTCATCGTGGTCATGGCTGTTTGTTGCTATCTCTTTAGTTTTAAGAAAATGACTTAAGCTACTGGGCGTATCTTGCAGGTCACGATACACGCTTCCCGCATAGAAATGTGCCTCCTGCATATCATTCCCCTTCCCGTGCTTGTCGAAATAACGGGTTAAGACCTTCGCCACACTGTCGGATGTTGCCACAATGTCTGCCTTATCCTTCAATCGAATATCGAGCAGGGCAAATCTCATCTGCACGTATTCCGACTCATGCTTCATGTTGCCCCGGATGGAGTCAAGCATCAACATAGCCTGTTCAGGGTCATTGTCGCCAATGCCCTTTATGCGTTCAATCGTCTTCAGTGCATCACTATCCCCACAGGAGACAAATGCAGTTACCATCAAAATCATCAGAATCTTATTCATGTCTTTTGGCTTGTTTCATCTTAAATCAGGTACAAAGTTACGCAATTATCGATAAATAAAGGGAAACGTGCCAATTTCTTTGCGAAGTGAAACGAAGTGGAATGGAAATTTCTAGCCTAACTGCTTTTTTATGACAAACTTTGTACCCAGAAATTCGTAATATAAGCAAAGTAATGAACAGAAGACAACTCACACCATCGTCCTTTGCCTTACCGCTATGACGGCATGGGCGCAAACAGATTATTATTGGTTGAGTGGCCGCGTACATGATAATTTCACAGATGCTGGAGTTAACATTATTAATTTAAAATTTGTTCAAAATGAAACAAATCAAAAAAATTGCCTTAAAAAAGGCAAAGATCCTCAGCGAGGAGGAAATGAAGCATCTTTTGGGATGCGCCAATAGCAATACTTTGATGATATTACCTCGTTTATATTCAACAATGCTGCTATTCTTATTTTTTGTCGGCTCTGCCTTTGCCATGCAGAATGACAGCATTCTTGTGTCTGGCAAGATTGTTGATGCGATAAGTCAAGTTCCCCTTGTGGATGTTAATGTTGTGTTCATGCTTGAAGACAGTACGATTGTAAATCAAGGGAAGACCATTGATTGGTGTAAGAAATATGGTATCAATGATGGTACTGTGCTCATAGCATATAACATACCTGTGCCAAGGGCGGGAAAGTATATCATATTTGTCAGTTCACCGGAACATCAAGACACATACGTAAACATCGAAATACCCGAAGGAGAATACGGCAAAAGAACTACGGACTGGGAGGCGGAGGACATAGAATTGGAACGAAACTATTTATTGAAGGAGGTTGAAATAAAAGCCTCAAAGATCTTGATGGTTAGCAAAGGCGACACGGTGGTGTATAACGCATCGGCCTTCCAGTTGGCTGAGGGTTCTATGCTTGACGCTTTGATTTCACAGCTCCCTGGCGTCCGGTTAACGGACGGTGGACAAATATTTGTGAATGAAGAGTACGTAAGCGCTCTTCTTGTCAATGGTCAGGACTTCTTCCAGGGGAATCCAACAGTAGCTCTGAGAAATCTGCCTGCTTACACGGTCAACAAAGTTAAAGCTTACCATCGAGGCGATAAAGCAGATTACTTGATAAAGCGCGACTCCATTGAACATCTATCTGACGAGTTGGTGCTTGATATTGCATTAAAAAAAGATCACCACAACACTTGGTTATCAAATGTAGAAGCTAGCTATGGCAGTAACGAGCGCTACCTGGGACGGCTGTTTAGTATGTTTCTTTCTGACAAACAACGCCTTACCGCCTTTGCGAACTTGAATAATGTCGGGGATACAAATAAGCCAGATAGGGATATGGAATCTTCAGCTGAATTACTCTCCCAACAGCCCATTACTGAAATATCTGGTGGTTTTGAATATTTCATCGACATGGGACAAAAACGCACTTTCAGTACGGTACTAACTGTCAACAGACGCAAAGAGGAAACTTTGACAGAAACAGCTTCAAATATCGTGTCAGGTGATTATCAATCTTTCGCGCGTGCTCGCTCTTCATCAAGATTGCGACGCACCGAAATTAATTGGCGCAACTTTGTCAGAATCCCATTCAAAAAAGTGTATTCAGAGTTTACCTTTGGTGGTGAATATGGAAAATCACGCCAGAAGACTCACGCCAGTAGTATTGAGCTAAACCGTCTGCCACATGAGGAACGTCGCTTGTCGGCACTCGATAGTGTGCTCCTGCAAACGGCTTCCGATTCCTTGCTGCACACATTGGTAAATACCTACGTAGAGCAATCTGACGAGAACATTGGCCGTAAAAGTCTTGTCGCTTCAAGTCTGTTGAAGTGGAAAGAGCCTTTGCGGGGCAACCCCATGTCACTTTATGCTGAAATAAACTATGAAAATCAACATAATGAACGTGATGGGCACTTTGTATTAAAATCATTCTCTCCAACGCAAATAACGTCTCGTCAACAAGATGAGCATGGCTATCTGCACGATTTGAATGCAAAAATCCATTTTAACTATGTGTCGACTTTTATCTAAAGTTAAGTTGAAGGTCGACTATAATTTAAGTTTGGAACATAGTAAAAGTAGTCGGACTTTGGACACCCTAATTATTGCCCCCGATGCAGATGCGCTGCAACTGTTCGTAACAGACAGAGAGAATAGTTATGACCGGAATTTGCGCAGTACCAACCATACGCCTGAATTTCAGTTTCATTATCTTTCACCAAGATGGATGTTATCCTTGCATCTCCCTGTGAGATTTGCTGATATAAAGTACAGCGAGCAGCGCTACGATGTAGTGCACATTCGTAGGAGATATACAGCATTTGAACCATCACTGAAAATAAACAGCAATAAAGGTCTTGCATTTACTTATACTCTTAGCCAAGCGAACCCTCCGATGATATATCTCACTGGTTTCTATGATACCAGTAATCCGCTCAAAATTATGCAATCAGCAACAAGTCTGATCAACAAAAACTCTCATTCCTTTATGCTGAATTATGCTCATACACAAGCAGAAAAAATAAGAAACATCGGCGTTCAGAGTCATTTCATTATGGTTCAAAATGAAGTGACGTTGCAACGACTTTATGATGCTTCTACTGGTGTCACGACTTTCTTGCCCAGAAATATCAATGGGACTTATGATTTTCTATTACGTGGCAGTTTGTCTCAAGCGATCGACAGACAAAAACACTTCGTTCCGGAAATCATCACACAAATGGGCCTGACGCGAACCGTAGGATTTTCTGGGCTTCTGGCCGATGAGGCCGTTATGCGTACATCCATGAAAACACTGAACATCTTGGGACAGCTCGGAATAAGATATGCAGCAAGGGATATGGTTTTCTGTATTCATGTTAAAGGCGAGTGGTTACACGGCATTCCGTCATCATCGTCTTTAGTGGACATAAACCCCTATCGCTTTTGTTATGCAGCCAATGCATTAACACCACTTTTGTGGGGAGTACAGTTCAATGTCAATTGCTCGTTCTACACCGTTCGAGGATATCACGAAGAGGCGATGAACACGAACAGCGTCGTGCTGAACCTATCGCTTTCGAAATCGTTTCTGCGCAGAAAAAATCTGACCATAAAATTTACGGGGTTCGATGTTCTGAACAACATTCGAAACATACGGTGTAGTGTGAATACAAATGGACGAATAGAAACATGGAGCAATAGCCTGAGCCGCTACTTTATGTTGCACTTCGTATATAAGTTTAGCACAAAAGAAAAATCGAATAAAATATGATTGAAATGAAAGATTTCAACACACCGCCGCCAATAGTCTCGATAATTCTACCAGTATACAATGCAGGTAAGTATCTCAAGGAATGTGTAATCAGCATACTTGAGCAGACTTTTGATTCATATGAATTGTTGATATTAGATGACGGAAGCACGGATGGTTGTACAGATTTTTTACTCAACTATTCTGATTGCCGTATTCGATTAATAAAACGTAAACACAATTACATCTCAACACTTAATTATGGTCTTTCTATTGCTAGAGGTAAATATATCGCACGTATGGATGCCGATGATAGAATGATGCCTACTCGATTATCAGAACAAGTTGCTTTTCTTGAACAAAATAGTAATATTGTGTTGTGCTCTACTCAGATGATACGACTAGGAAGCAATGAATTGCTCAACACTGTTTTGAGCGGAACCATAAAGGAGTTTGCACACGTACTTTTACTATGCAATTTCATTGCACATCCAACAGTTATGCTTCGTACAAATTTTCTACGTTTGCACAAACTAAAATATCGTTATAGTTATATATTTGCTGAAGATTACAAACTATGGGCAGAGATTGCTTGTAAGGGAGGGCAGATTCATATTATTCCCAAACCTCTATTAGAATATCGTATTCATAAAGAGCAAACAAGTATTATATATAATCAACAGCAAAGCATTATCGCAGATAAGATTCGCAACGAATTGTTGGTGTTTCTGATTAACAATAAAGCAAAAACTCATGCAGCCCTTTTAAGAAAGTTTCTCAATGTATGCAAATTACTAAATAAAGAGATGTTGATTGATGATGTGCAAATTTTCCATAACTATCACTTAATATTTTCACGTTTATTTGAAAACGATGAGTAAATTATATAGCATGAGAATCTTCCCATTCTACCCACAATACGATATGATGGATTGTGGATCAGCTTGTTTACGCATGATTGCTAAATGGTATGGTGCTGAATATTCCATACAAACATTGAGAGAAATGAGTTATACGAATCGTGAGGGTGTCTCCTTAAACGGTATAAAAGTTGCAGCAGAGAGCATGGGGTTTCGGGCCTATGGAATCCGTATTACAATTGAAGATTTAATAAAAGAAGCATGCCTTCCCTGTATCCTGCACTGGAATCAGAACCATTTCGTCGTGTGCTACGGCATTGAAAAGTCTAAACATGGAGGGTTCAAAATACATATATCAGACCCAGCCTCACAGCGTCTGACATATACGAAGGAAGAGTTTGAACGATGCTGGATAGGACCTCAGGCACATGAAGACAGCAATGGCGTGGCTCTGCTGCTTGAACCCGGTGATGATTTCGGCAAGATAGAGGACGAATACCGAAAGAACAGCCGCAGCATGCTGTCTTTTGCCGGATATTTCACACCCTACCGCAGCATGATAGGCCAGTTGGTTTTGGCCATGCTCGTAGGTAGCGTGATACAGATGATACTGCCGTTCCTCTCTCAGGCGATGGTTGACCAAGGCATCAACGGACGTAATTTGAATATAATCACGTTAATCCTTTTTGCTCAGCTTGGTTTCTTCGTTGCCACATTGAGCATAGACTACATTCGCTCGTGGATTATGCTCCATATGAACTCGCGCATCGACATCAGCAGCTCTGCCCTACAACGCGATACTCGCAGCCGCTCCACCAACTTCTCCGTCAGCAGCACGAAGAACATCCCGAGCATCTTCACCAAACTCGGGGCGGATGCCTCGTATGGTTTCGGCGACAGCGAGCAGGCCATTTCCTCCCCTATGGGGGGAGGTCAGGAGGGGGCCAACATCATCAAGGTGCGCTCCAACAACTACAACCTCCACGGCAATGCCTCTGTTACCCCCATCCAGTGGCTCGAACTGCGCTACGACATCCGCTACGGCTGGTCGCGCTCCCGCTACTCCGAGGAAAGCAATACAGTAACCTCCCTCACCCATAGCGGAGCCATACACATATTTCCCATCGCCACCCTCGACCTATCCTTGGACTACGACCATGTGCGCCGTCAGATTACCACCGACCAGTACAAGCGAATGTCCCTCTTCAACGCCTCCGCACAGTACAAGTGGAAGCAGTGCGTCCTCCGTCTGGAACTCACCAATCTCCTGAACCAGCGCAGCTACTCCTACACCGTCTTCGACGGCATCAACACCTACACCTATGACTACGGCCTCTGCGGCCGCACCGCCCTAATGAGGCTAACATTTAAGTTGTAAGGTAATTAAATAAGACATAAAGAAGATTAGTTAAACAAAGTAATTTTTGTTGGCTTCGCCTTCGTTTTCTCGCCATGCCAAAGCACAAACAAGTTTGTTTTTGGTCATTTGGCTTAACGAAAACGTTCAAAGACCTATAGGCATCAAAGCCCCGTCTCGTCGTGATGACGTGACGGGGCTGTCAAGATTTATTAAATGGTTGCTGCGCAATAATGCGAACTGTGACTATTTATGTTTGCTGAGCAATAAGACCTGTTGGCCATTTAATATCTGATGTCCAAAACGTGACGTTTATTAGTCAGGAAGAACTGGCATCAAAGGCTTGCTGTGGTGTGGCTGCCTCCAATCGAGCAAAGCGATGAAGGGGTATTAGGCTGCCCACCCTTACCCTTGAATGGCTAACGGAGCGAGCTCCGACGTGTCGGAAACGGCCTTCGGATGCCTTACGAAATGTTGCGCATAATTGAGCCGTAGAAAGCCCGCTTTGAATGGTGTTTTGAAAAAACGCTTAGCCTAATAAGAGTTAACAGAAATTAACTCGGTTAGCACAGGGGCTTTTTGCTGAGCGGAGCAAGCTCGTTTGATGTATGGAAAAGTCGTTGCTGTCATGGCATGGTGCCATCAGATTTCATTCGTGCGGATGACAGTCACTTGAAGAGTTTTCAAAGTCGTTGTAACCCTCATAGCTCGCTATTTTATCTGGGCAGCCTCCCAATCACCGAAGGGGGATTGGGGAATTAGGCTACCCATGACTTTGAAAAAGTGGCATCGGCAAGCCGATTAGACAGACTGGATAAAATTTCCCAGGGTTCATCGCCGCTATTCAAGACCGACCATGTGTGGAAACGCCTTCGTGCCAGATTCTGTGACCTCTGCTTGCAGATTTATGTGGTCAATTCACCGTTCGATGAAAATCGGAACGGGTAATGAGCTTCCCGATACTTGAAAAATGTGGCACATGGGCAAGCCCAGTGCCCCGAAGGTCTGAAAAAAGACTATACAGGTGTGGACGGATGGCCTTGCCAGCCCATAAGTCTCTCGTTGAAGCTCAGGAATTGGCTTCAGGGCACGTTAAAATCCTTTCGTGGGTAATCATGCCTATAGGATGACGAAACTCTGAATTTGGACATTTCTGAGGCTTCTGAGGCTTCGTTGCTTGAAAGACATGACATCGCATCGGTTACAGAGCGAGAATATTGCCGACTCCCTTCAGTCGCAAACCTTTGACAGAAGGGAAAGGAAAATGAGCAATTTGCATGGTTGTCCATCTGGAAATCTGCAGTGCATTGCAAGCCCAATGCCGTTGCAAGATTTGCTGCGCATTTACCACATCCGTAAAATACCAAACATTGCGACTCTTGCCTTTGATTTGAATATCACCTATAGGGCTATACTCAATATAGAGTTATACAAATGGCAGCCACAAAAGAGATTGCAGAAACTCCGCTAATGTATAACCGTATATCTATATAAGGCTATACATTGCAAAGCCGTCGCGCCAAATGTAAAGCTATATGCCTATATCCCTGTACATTCATACATGCTATAACCCTATACGGAAAATAAGCCTATACTTGGTATATGCTAATACTGAATATACCCCTATACGTTGTGGATGTGTATATGCCTATAGGCTTATACTCTTTCATAGTGTATAGGTATGCCATCGTTATATGGCTATACAAAAAAATGCAGACACGGAACCAACATTCAGTTCGGTGTCTGCACAAAAGGAGGAATCGTGTAACGGTCAGAAGAGTTCTTCAGACGACTGATTGGGTTCAATCAGAATTGGGCCACGCTTCTTTTCGTATTTGCAAATGCACTTGGTGAACATGCTTTCAACGACAGCCCTTACAGTCAAGTGCTCCTGCCAGGCGATAGCCCTTACCTTTGATATGATGTCTTTGTCACAGATGCAAGAGAAGTGGCCGACCTTATCAGGGGTTGAGCCATCGACACTGACATCGCCTTTTCTCCTGCGTCCACGCTTGCGGACAGGCTTCTCTGCCGTATCAGGTTCATGCTCTTCCTGCATGGGCTGTTGCACGGATAGTGTTTGGAGAACTGCTTCACTCTGCTCCTTAATGGCAGAAGTATCTTCCAGACTATTCTGCGGCTCTGTTTTCTGCTCTGTTGATGGCTTTTTGCCGAAGATTTCATTGAAAGCGTTGTCTGGATCCATTATTCTGCACCTCCTTTCTGCAATTCATTGATAACAGGTTCAAAGGCATACTTGACTGCATTCCTCTGATAGGTAGTAAGCGGAAACAGCGTATTATAGTCGCCGATGACCACGCTGCGCTTTATCCTCGGTGTTATCGTGCCATAGGCTTTCAATTGCTCAATGGCCTTGTCTCTTTCCTGCTGGAGGTGTTCACGCCTTTCCTCGACCGACACAATGCCATTGGGGACGAAGAATATCTTCGCTCCGAAGTGAGCTTTGAATACCTCGCAGAACATCTGGGTGGCATCAAGCGTATCGCTGTCATAATGGATAGGTACTACAGCAATGTCAGCACATGAGTAGATGACTTTGAGGTTCGGGTCAACAAGGTTACCCGGACAGTCAATGATGATGTCGTAGGGCAGTTGCTTCAGTTTCGACATGATTTGCGTCACCTCTTCTGTAGTCCTGCCCCAGAACGTTTCAATCTCCCAGGGCAGACTGGCATCGGGATTATGCTGAAGGTCACGCTTACGATGACGGAACAGGGACTGCTGAAGGTCGGCATCGACTACGGCGACGTTTCTGCCGATATTGGCAAGGTTGGTGGCAAAGATACCACAAAGGGTTGTCTTGCCTACGCCTCCTTTTACGTTAGTGTATAATACAATCTTTCCCATAGTTATTCAGATGATTAGTTGATAAACAAGTTCGTTGTCACTCGAAAGGTTCGGTATAACCTCGTTTCCGTGCTGCCATCCAAGCAGGCACTTGATGTCTGTCACGGAAGACACGTTGCCCGTGCTTACCCTGACAAGTCCGTCTGCCTCCAGTTCCTTCAGGAAACGTGTGACCGTACTGCGGTTGCAGTTCCATTCCTTGCTAAGCTCAGAATGCGAAGCACCTACCTGTCCCGTCTGAATGCTGTAACCGATGCCTCGCTTTGTCTGCGTGCCATCGGTTTCTGCAGCATGACGGAGCAATGAGAAGAAACGGAACATCCTCTGTCTTGGCTTCAGGTCTTTGGCAAGATTGTCAATGTCCTGAAGCGACAGGGACAGGATGAGCCGTGTTTCAGAATGATAGTTCTCCATAGGCATACATTTTATATGGTTATACATGGGTTCTCTCAGAACGGGGAACGCTGAGACTGGAGAGGTGCAAGGCAGCTTCCTCCCTAATCTCATCCTCGGACTTCACCTTCAC
>OMWI01000068.1 GCA_900314715.1 uncultured Prevotellaceae bacterium
ATGCACCAACTTTTTCGGACATGGTGGTATGAACCCGATTGATAACTGATGTTCCTGAGGAAACAATTTCCTGCATAACGAAATTGGCTCGCAGAGATAATCTAGCATCACCAAAAATCGTATTTGTAAATGGTCTCTTATTCATATACAAAGATACTGATTTTTAATGACTTAGCCAAATGTTTTATGTTAAATAATATATACTAACATGTTGATAATCAAAGAATTACAGTTACGTTTAAAAGATGTGTATAAAGGGTAGGGCGTTGCCCAGGGCTATATGCTTGTTGGCCCTGCAGGCCGCTAGTAAGCCTCTATATGTTAGAACATCATTGGATTGTGTGCAGACAAAGGCTTTTCGGACGATTTTGAAAAGTTTTAGCGGACAACAATAATATGAAATTTGTTCTAATATAATCTGGGATAGCAAAATAGAGGGGGATTTTTTTGTTTTGCTCTCGACTTTTCGTAATTTTGCGGAAACAAAAGGAATCGTATGGCAATCGTAGTAACTTTTAAACGCACCAAGGCATTGCGGATGAGCATAGTCAAGAATGGGGATGTTCACGTGTCGGCTCCCATCGGCACACCTCGTTCTGTCGTTGAGAAATTCATAGAGGAAAACAAGGCTTGGATAGAGAAGGCGAGAGAGAATACAAGAGAGCGACAACAACAACGTTACGACTTTTTCAATCAATTGCCCTTAGATACACGAGAGAAGTGTGATGAGGCTTTGGAAAAACTAAAGGCATTGATCCCTCCTATGGTGGATAAATATGCCAAACTGATGAACGTGAAACCCAATCAGGTGTATTATCGGGCAACAATCTCCAAATGGGGTAGTTGCGACGTGAAGAGACGTAACATTTGCTTTAGTGCCTATTTGTTGCTCTTGCCAAAGTGGTGCGTAGAGCATGTGGTTGTTCACGAATTGGCTCACCTCATCGTTCCCAATCATGGCAAGGATTTCTATGCTGTCATGGACCGCTTTTTCCCAAAATGGAAGGAAGCGAAAGAGGAGACTAAACGAATTGCTGGGGAAATGAAGAATGAAGAATGAAGAATGAAGAATGAAGAATGAAGAATGAAGAATGAAGAATGAAGAATGAAGAATGAAGAATGAAGAATGAAGAATGAAGAATGTCCCTTCAACACCTACTAAAAAATACGTGAGCCTATACTGATTAGGAAGCAAGAAGCAAGAAAGTTAGAAGCAAGAGATTTGCTTTTTGTTATTGACCATTAATCTCAACAACTAATCTCTTTCTTCTAACTCTCTATATTTTCTCTTCTCAAAAATACCTCCCTCTCCTTGGGAGAGGGTCGGGGAGAGGCCTTACTTATACTTCTCTAACAATCCGTCGGCGCGTTCGTCTCCCAATTCCTTCGCTTTTAGGAAAGCCTCTTTTGCTTCCTCTTTGCGTTTCATTTCTCCCAATGCAATGCCTTTGATGATATACGGGTCAGCATAGTTAGGATCCACTTTTAAGCACATATCGCAAGTGGCAATGGCATCTTCCAATTTGTTTACCCTCAGTTGGAGCGAAGCCATTTCCGCATAATAGAGCGGTTCTCGGCGGTTGATTACGATTGCATGAGCGATGTCGTTGAGTGCTTGTTGGTATTGACGTATTTTTGTCTCACACTTATATTTGATATAATAGAATTCATCGTTGGCCCTTCCAAACATCAACGTGTCGTATTGGTTATAGTCGGCAACGGCTTTCTTGTATTCTCCCATCTCGTCGAATTGCCTTCCCCTTGCTAAATAATAAGGGGCAGCGTTGTTTCTACCCGTACTTAGCGATACGGAAATGGCACTATCGAGCAATTCCATAATCTCGCTTTTCTCGCCTTTCAGTTGACTCTTGCATTGTGCTGCCTCATAAAAGAGTTCGCCATTACGCAAGTCAGATTGCGTGAGTTGCATGAATATGTCGTAGGCTTTCTGATAATCGCCCATGGCATAGATAATTTGCGCCTTTTGATGTTGGTAAGCTGAGATAGGATTGACGGCATACGCCTTTTCCACTTCGTCTAACGCCTTTTGCAAGTTCCATTTCTCGTAAGGAACTTTCGCCTTATATAATTCCTTGAGATAAATCACCGTGGCAAAATCAGAGTGTGCCTCGTCTTTCTTCGTGGCTTTGTCGATAGCCATCTGCATGTAATTATCGGCACCATCGAAATCATTCTTATCCAATAGGTTCTTAGCGCGAGAATAATAACCTTCTACTGACGTGGGGAAGGCTTCTATGAAATCATCGATATATCTTTCGTAAGCCAACGAGTCGTTCTTGTTGGCTGCCATCATTAAGGTCAACAAGGCATCTTCCTCCTTTTCGGGCAAAGCTACGCGAATACCCGTTTGTTGCAATACTCGTTCGTTGATGGTCAAAGCATTGATAATGAACGTATTGGCAAATGCGGCATCGGTAGCGTGCATCTCCGTGCCCGATTTCGACATTTGCATGATTCCGATTACCTCACCATTGGAATTGGCAAACGGACAACCTTCGGTGTTCTCCATCGCCTTGCCTTCGAAGATGTAATAATTGTATTTCTCCATGAATTGCTCCACCTTGCTGATAGGAAACTCCTTGCATTTCGGCTTTTTCACGGAGTAGCCAACCACCCATACCTTGTTGCCTGATTTTGAGGGATTCTTGGCAAAGGTTACTGGATGCGACTTTCCCTTTACGCGAAACTTACAGATGTCGTATAGTTCGTTGGCTCCAATCATCACGTCTACGTCCAGTTTCTTGCCATCGGCGTCTACTATCACGGCACTGGCGGCTCCTACAAATGGTGTCCACGAACTGATAGCTTCACCATTGTTGCCGATGAAGAAACCATGTGTAGACGCAAGGATAGTACCATCTGCCTTGAATGTGGTTAACGAGAAAATGGATTGTCCCACTTGAATCACCGACGATGGTTGAGCCAATGCTTGTTGGGGTAAAATCGTGAGAAACAGACTTATGATTACGAATAAAAAACGTGTTGAATTCTTCATTTCCATTTGATAATTTTATGATTTATTTGTCTTGAGCAATGCTCTTGCATTATCCAAGGCTGCTTGTGAAATATCGCTTCCGCTCAACATTTGGGCGATTTCTGCCACGCGCTCGTCATACGTCAAGAGCGACATCTTGCTGACCGTTGCGGTAGAAGTATCTTCCTTCAATACCTTATAGTGATTCATGCCCATGGCTGCAATCTGGGGTAGGTGAGTGATGCTGATTACTTGTCGCTTGTTTTCGCCCATTTCGTGCATGATTTGCGCCATCTGTTCTGCCACTCTACCACTCACGCCCGTATCTATCTCGTCAAAGATGATGGTAGGCAACTTCACGGCTCCGCTAATCATGGCTTTCAAGGAGAGCATCACGCGGGCTATCTCTCCACCTGATGCTATCTGACTGATAGGTTGCAAATCGCCACTTTTGTTGGCACTAAAGAGGAACGAAACCTTATCTGCTCCGTCTTGTGCGAGTGGCTTGGGGGAAATCTGTATCTGGAATCTAACGTTTTGAATACCAAGAGGAATGAGACGTTTCTTCAACTCATTTTCCACCAACTTAGCCGCTTTCGTGCGAATGTCTGTCAATGCCTTGGCTTTCTTCGTGCTTTGGGCAAGCAAGTCCTTCACTTGTTGGCGCTTCTCTTCCAATTCATCTTCGCTATTGTTGATGTGTGAGAGTTGTTCCTGGATAGTATGGTGAATTTCCAACAATTCCGAAACACTATTCACGTGGAAGCGTTGTTGCAACGAGTAAATCCTATCAAGACGTTCGTTGAGTGCCTCTAATTGTTGGGGATTGAAGTCGATATCTTCCAATTTCGCCTCCATTTCCTGTGCAATATCCTTCATTTCGATATGCGTGCTTTCCAATCGCGTTGCCAATTCCTCGGCAGCTGGGAACACCTTTTCGATATGATGCAATTGTTGGGCGGAGGATTTCAATAGGTTGACGATACCGTTTTGTTCTCCGTTAAGCGAGTTGGTGATGTCGTAGAGCGTACTCTTGATTTCCTCCGAGTGCGTCATCGTCTCGCTCATCTGTTCTAATTCCTCTTGTTCTCCATCCACCAATTTCGCCTCTTCGAGTTCGTTGAATTGAAATCTCAGATATTCCTCGTTCTCCTTGTTGCGCTCAATCTCCTCAATCAATTCGTTGAGCTGTCTATTGGCCTGACTATAAGCGGTGAACGTAGACTTGTAATCATTGAGTTGAACACCGTCGGCAGCCATGATGTCAATGACGTTGAGTTGGAAGTCCTCTTTGTTGAGAAGCAAGTTTTGATGCTGACTATGAATGTCGATGAGTTGTTCTCCCAATTCGCGGATGAGGGAAAGGGTGACAGGTGTATCGTTGATGAACATCCTACTTTTTCCCGTGCTACTGATTTCCCTTCTTAGAATGGTGTCTTCGGGATCATAGTCGATGTCATTGTCGGTAAAGAAAGCATTCATATCGTAATTGCTGATGTCGAAATGCGCCTCTACGGTACATTTCTTCCCCTCTGGCAAAGATGGCAAATGCGTAGCACGTTGTCCCAATAGCAATCCGATGGCACCGAGGATGATGCTCTTTCCTGCTCCCGTCTCACCGGTAATCACCGAAAAACCAGGATGAAAGGGAATATCCAGTTCTTCGATGAGTGCGTAGTTCCTGATATGGAGTTGTCTTAACATTATTGCTTGATTTTATCCCATGCCGTATTTTGGCTGGCATTGATAGAGAAAAGAATGTCGTAAACGGTCTCTTTTTCCTTCTGCGTTCCCTTGCCTTGGTAGATGTTGGCCAATTCATCGCGCTTGTAGTCCGTCCAGATTTGTGGCAACAAACTCAATGGCTTGTCTTCGTGGCATTTCTTCAAGTCGTTTTCAAGTGCGGTGGAAATGTTGGTACGTCCACGTTCCACGTTGTTGGCCATTTCGTCAAGTCCCGTGCGATAGTAATCGTATTGCAATTGACGGAACGGTTGCATGGCACCATCCAAGTAATCGTTGATGATGGCAAAGCGATTGCGGTCGTTCTCGAAAGCCTTCCATCCTGGATAGTCCAAGTTTTGGGCATTGTTGGCAAGGTTCATGCATAGTTGCAATACGTCTTCGCCACCCATAGGTGCAAACGAATCGAGATCGAGTCCGATAATCAAATACGCATAATAGGCAAAGAGGGCAGTCAGTTGATTGTCTACCGTCTCGTCATTATAGTTCAATTGGTCGAATGGAGCGAACTGGAAATCGAAGTTCGCATCCTTATTATTATATAATGTGGTTGTATAAGCCGAATTGTATACGGGTCTGTTGGCCTGTATGAGTGCGTTACAAGTGAAGTGGTTGGTTGATTGGTCGTATTTCGTCACCGTGATGTTGAAGTTGCAAACGATACGTTCGTTTTTCTGGAATTGTAAGTTAGTCCACTGACGCTCATTGACGAATTGTTCGAGCGATTGTTGCAATTGTTCAAACACGCTGGCGTCGGTTCCCTGTATCTGGTTGTGATTGATGGTAATCTTCGCCTGTAATTCTTGTGCATTGGCCATGAAGGGCAATGCGATGAAGGTCAGTAAATATACAATTCTTCTCATGTTCATTTGCCTATCGGTTATTGAAATTACGCAATCGGATACGTGTCAACACTTGCTTGGTGTTATTGGTGAAGTCGCCCGACATAATCCAACTGAAATAGCCTTGGTCGATACGCAACACTTCGCTCACGCTCTTTCCCTTGTACTTTCCGAAGTTGAATACCTCTTGACGCACGGGCTTTCCCTTCTCGTCAACAACGGGTTTCCCCTTTTCGTCTAAAACGTCTTTCCATACGATTCTTCCCGCAAAGTCTACGTTGTTATTGGTCTTCGAGAACTCCGCCAACGTATCCATGTCGTTTGGCAAGTGCTTGTCGGGCTCTATTTGCGTGTCGGGATTATACATGTCTAATTCGCCTTGCAACACGCGATACGTGGCTTCGGTGTCTTGGTCGGCACGATGCGCCTCAAAGTCTTCTTCCATCTTCTTGCCGCAATAGAACTTATAGGCAGCTGCCAAGTTGCGACGTTCCATCTTGTGGAATATCGTCTGTGCGTCGATGAGCCTGCAATGCGAGAAATCGAAGTCTATACCTGCACGCAAGAACTCTTCTGCCAAGAGCGGTACGTCGAAATGATTGGAGTTGAACCCTGCGAAGTCGCAACCCTTGAAGGTCTCGTTGAGCGTGGGAGCCAATTCCTTGAATGTGGGTGCTTCCTTGATGTCATCGTTGGATATGCCTGTCAAGGCAACAACCTCCGCTGGAATCTCTCTCTCGGGATTGATAAAGATATTCTTTCTGTCTTCTTCACCGTTGGGATATACCTTAATATATGATATTTGGATTATCCTGTCTTTAACTAAATCAAGCCCCGTAGTCTCTAAATCGAAGACTATCAGGGGCTTTGTGAGGTTAAGTTTCATGAACTATGGGTTGAAAGGGTTATTCATTCAAAAGCATGGGCATGATGAGCATCAATACATCCTCGTTTTCAGGTTGCTCGGCAGGAACGATGATTCCCGCACGACTGGGGTCAGCCAATTGGATGATGACTTCCTCGCTATCGAGGTTGCTCAATATCTCTGACAACGAACTACCCTTGAATCCGATGTTCATGTTCTGGCCTGTGTATTCACATGCGATTTCTTCCTTGGCGCTTGTTGCAAAGTCGATGTCCTCTGAAGAGAGTTCCAACTTTCCTGCCTCCAAGTGGAAACGAATGAGTTGGCTGCTCTCGCTTGCGAATGGCAATACGCGGCGCAACGTACCAATCAGCGACTTGCGGTCGATGGTCAACTGGTTGGGGTTGTTTTGTGGAATTACCGAATTATAATTGGGATAGCGTCCCTCAATCAACCTACATGCGAGCATACCGTCAGAGAAACTAATCTCCGCACTCCTGTCGTCAAACTTAATCACCACGTCGCCACTATCCTTTGCCAATACATTCTTCAATAGGTTGGCTGGCTTCTTTGGCATGATGAACGATGCGGGAATGTCGCTCTTTATCGTGAAGTTCTTGTTGCGAACCAATTTATGTCCGTCACTTGCCACGATAGCAAGGCCTTCTGGCGTCAGGTCGAAGTAGATACCATTCATCACGGGACGAAGTTCGTCTTGTGCCGTAGCGAAGATAGAACGGGTGATGTTATCGTTGAGCACGGAAGCGTCAACAGAAATCACGTTGGCACCGTCGGGAATGCTTTGCGTGCGTGGATATTCGTCTGCGTCTTGCGTGGTAAACTTGTAGATACCGTTTTGGTAAGATATCTGGATGCTGCGCTTTTCTGTGTCCACATCGAAGGTTAATGGTTGTTCTGCCAATTCTTTCACCGCGTCCAAGATGGTGCGATTAGGAACTGCAAACGTTCCTTCACCGTCGCAATAGTCGAGCACGATGGTGGATTTCATGACCGTCTCACTATCGCTGGCAGTGATAATGATTTGATTATTACGTACTTCGAAGAGGAAACTGTCGAGAATCGGCAGCGCATTCTTGCTGTTAATTACTTTTGCCAATGTCTGTAGACGATTGCTGAGCAAGCTACTGGATAAGGTAAATCTCATTTCTATGTGTTTTTTAATTGTTTCTTATTATAGGCACAAAAATACAAAAAAGCAACGTGCAAAACAAAAAAATAGTATGAAAAGTTTCTTTTTTTAGAACTATTTTATTAATTTCGCAACGAAAAACGCTTAAATCAGTAAAAGAATGGAATTACAAGGAAAAATTATTGCCGCTCTTGAACCGCGTTCAGGAGTGTCGGCACGTGGAGAATGGAAAGCCCAAGATTTTGTAGTTGAAACTCATGAGTCTTATCCTCACAAGATGGTGTTCTCGGTATTTGGTTCAGATCGCCTGCAACGTTTCAACATTCAAGTAGGACAAGAAGTGTTGGTATCATTTGATATAGATGCTCATGAATACCAAGGTCGATGGTTTAATAGCATCCGCGCATTTGACGTGCGCTTGGTAGACCCTGCATCATTAGGTGTGCAAGGTGCACCAGCCACTCCAGCCGCACCTGCTGCTCCAGTGGCACAAGACGGTGGACAAGCACCATTCCCTCCCATGGCTTCTGAAGGTGAGAGTGCTGACGACCTGCCTTTCTAATGACCGACTAAAACAATAAAATCCCTTCCAATCGAAGGGATTTTTTGTTTCTTGTATTTTCCGTTAGGTTTTATTTTACCAACACCCTTTTTATTTTCCCGTCTTTTGTTCGGACGATATTGATACCACGTTGGGGAGAGACGATACGATGACCATTTAGATTATATATGGTGGAAACGTCATTCTCTACTTGCAGACCTTCGTCAACGTGTGCAGGACTGCCTTCCACAATGTGATGGAATCTTTTCCAACCATCGGTTGACTCGTATTTCGACTTTGTACCAGCAGGAACGAAAAGAATCACCTTGCTGAAATCGTCCACCAAATTACTCCCAAAGGCAAACGGCTCTTCTATGAGAGATTCGATGGTGGTAAGATTGGTACTGCGAAAGAAAACAGCTGGACCGAAAGCTTTCACGCTTTTGGGAATAGTGATAGAGGAGAGTCTGTTACAAAGAGAGAAAGCTGCCTCTCCAATGTATGTAACGCTATTGCCTATGATGACGGTGGAAAGTCTTGTGCATTCACTGAAAGTGCATTCTTCAATGGATGTCACACCGTCTCCGATGATGGCAGAGGTAAGGTTATTGCAACCATTGAAAACGTATGCTTCTAATTCTGTCACGCTATTGGGGATAGTTATGGAAGTAAGACTATGACAATCAAAGAAAGCACCCCATTTTATGGATGTTAAGCTATTGGGTAAGGTCACGGAAGTGAGTGCTTTACAACCATAGAAAGCACACGTTTCAATGGAAGTCACACCTTCGGGAATAGTCATTGAAGGGAGGCTGACACAATCACGGAAAGCATTGTATCCGATGGATGTCACGTTGTTGCCAAAGGTCACGCTGGAAAGGTTTGAACATCCCCAAAATGTTCCGCTTTCGATTGAAGTCACGCCATTGCCAATGGTGATAGAAGTAAGGCGTTTGCAATTTTGGAAAGTAAGGGTTCCGAGATGAGTCACGCTATTGGGGACGGTCATGGAGGTGAGGCTCGAACAACCATCGAATGCGTTGGATTTAATGGTTGTCACACTATTGGGGATGATGAAGTTTTCGAGACTCGCACAATTAGCGAAAGCCCACTCTTCGATAGATGTCACACTATTGGGAATGGTCAAGTTTGTGAGACTTGTACACCTATTGAAAGCGCATAACCCGATAGAAGTCACGTTATTGCTTATGTTGAGCGAGGTGAGACGTTGGCAGTCCTGGAAAGCACGCCATCCGATGGTTTTCACGCTGTTACCGATGTCGATGGAAGTGAAATATGAACAACCGTTGAAAGCGTAATTCGAAATGGCTGTCACATTCGATGGAATCACCAACTCTTTCACCTCACTACCATTCATGAATAGATGATGGGCAATAAGCAAGGGACTTGCAGATTCATTGGAGAATGATATGTTACACCATGCCGCTATGTCGGAGATATGTACAGATTTGAGGTTCGAACAACCCTTGAAAGCATCATTTCCCACGGATGTTAAACTGGCAGGGATGGCAACGGAGTTTAGATTCGAGCAATCACTGAAAGCACCTTCCTCGATAGTTGTCACGCTATTGGGGATGTCAAGGGTAGTGAAGCTCGTACAATTACAGAAAGCGAATGGTCCAATGGACGTCACGCTATTGGGAATGTTGACAGAGGGTAGGTTGGTGCAGCCATTGAAAGCAGAAGCACCGATGGATGTAACGCTATTGGGAATGGTTACGGAAGTAATCCCTGTACACCACATAAAAGCAGCAGAGCCGATGGATGTCACGGTAGATGGGATAACCAAGTCTTTCACCTCACTTCCATTCAAGAATATACGGTGGGCAACATATAGTGGGTTTGAATCTCCTGAAACGAAAGTAATGCCACACCACGCAGCCATGTCGGAGATATATACCGCAGCAATGTTTGGACACCAACCGAAAGCGGATTTCCCGATGTATGTCACACTATTGGGGATGGTGACAGAAGTAATGCTCTTACAATTATAGAATGCCCATTGTCCGATGGATGTCACGCCTGATGGGATAACCAAGTCTTTCACCTCTCTTCCATTCAAGTATAGGTGATTGATATCATAACCATCGTTAAACATCGGGTTTGAATAAGCATCAAATAATGCCATATTACACCATGCCGCCATGTCGGATATATGTACTGATGAGATGTTACGGCAGCCCTTGAAAGCATCCTCTCCGATGGCTCTTATGCTCTTGGGAATGGTGATGGAAGTGAGACCGGATGAGTTGTAAAAAGCCTTGTCTCCGATGGATGTCACCTTAAGCGTTTGGTTCTCATACGTCACTTCCTCTGGGATAACCACATTCCCTGTATATGGCATCTGCGAAATTCCGTCATTGGTAACCTCCAATTCCTTTCCCTCGTTATTGTAATTGTAGTAAATAGTCACACCGTTAGCGTTCTTTACCGCCATGTCGTATGCGGAGGCGTTGAGCCCCAACATACTCAGAGCCACGGTGAGCAGAATTGACAAGCGAATAAAACGTTTCATAATGCTATAGTTTTTAGTTATTCAAGATTCGGCTACAAATATACAACTTTATTTTTTTTAATGTAAAATAATTAATATTTATTTTACATCATAAGACACCAAAAAGGAAAGGAGAACGATAAAAACAATTGTAACATTTTGATTTTCAGTGGTTAAAAAACTATCATCCTAAAATCACCCTAACAGATAAATCAAGTAAGAGGATGTGCTGTTGGCACATCCTCTACCATTTATTTGATACGCTTGAAAGTAGCATGTACATCATAACCCTCTTCGGTGTCAATGGAGTGAATGACGAGCTGGGTGTTAGTCAGCAATTCAACGGTGAATTGCTCTTGATCAATATATTCTTCAATGATAATCTTTCGTCCGCTGATAGTGTACTTGGTTTGGAAACTATCAGTAAAGCCACTGCCGTAGTTGATGTAGCATGTGAATTCGTTGTTCTGACCGAACTCATAGCGCACGTAGTCAATAAAGTCGGTTTCATCGAGCCATGCAAGGTCAGCCAAGGCAGAGGTGATGTCGCGATCGAACGTGATACGCTTACCGTCGTCGTCCAGCGCGCTACCCTTCACGTGACACAACTCCCATGTTCCTTTTAGGTTTGCGGCAGTTACTTCCTTGCCGTTGTCCTCGTCGTCCTTACTGCACGAAGCGAAACCTACACCCATCATTACGACCATCATAAAGGTCAGCAAACTCCAGAAATACTTTTTATTCATAAACATTTTTTATTTGGTTTTGTGCAATATTGCCTTTGTCGTTATGGTTTCTCTAAATGCGCCTCTTACGAAACACGATGCAAAGGTACAACTTTTTATGCCAATAGCGGAACGATATGCGGTTATTTTTTAAGAGACATTGAGATATTACATCATTGCATTTAGGTGTTTCCATTTCTGCGATTTCAATTTGTTAGAACAAGGGTTTCAATTTCGTATATTAGCCATGTACCATTCGTACATAGCCTTTGTACCATTCGTACATAGCCTTTGTACCATTCGTACATAGCCTTTGTACGAAATAAAACAGATGATGATAATAATGTAAAATGGGGCGCTTATTCGTCTACTTGCATAATTCTATGATGTATTTGTCGAGGTCGATACCACTTCCGTCTTTGCCTGTTAGTTTGGTGTAGAGGCGACGACGAAGATTACTGACATTGCTTTTGGAACAAACGAGGAGGACTGACATTTGGAGGGGAGTGCAACGGATGGTGAGCAGACAAATGGCGTTACGTTCTTGTTGGGTCATGCTCTGGTAAGGTTGGTATCTTGCGTATTGCCTATCAAGAATAGTGAAGAGTTGGGGGTATTGATGGTCAACCTCGTTGCGTAAGGTTTGCCATTCCTCGGCCGTTGGATGGGAGTCCTGCGAAGATAAGTAGTGGAAGCGGTGGGCAATGTCGGTGTCAAGGATGTTCTGTTCCGTTGAATTTCGCAATGAGTTTAACATTTCAACGTATTCGCGGTTTTGTTCCAACGTCTCTCGCTGATGACGACGAAGCATCAAGAATCGATAAACGATGAAGGCGCACACAAGCAAAAGCACGATGATGACGCACACCAACATGGTACTTTTTCGTTGCAATTCCAATTCGTGTGATATGAATTCGTTGCGTTGTCGCCATTCATCCTCGTTCTGCAAAAACTTGTCTTTCTTCACGGTGAAGTAGTTGTTGACGAAGAGGTCGTTGTAAAGAGCACGATATTTATAGGTGGAATCCGCTTGGCAGAACTTGTTGTAAAGGTCTATCATTCGACCACTGGCAATACCTTTCACGTAGTTTTTCGACTGTTCGAAGAGTTTCTGATAATAGAAACGCGCGGAATCCAGATTACCCTCATACTTGAAATAGTCGCCCTTCTGCAAGAAATATTCCACGGCTGGCAACGACTCTGCATGATGAATGTCCTTTCGGGTGTAACGAGTATAGCGGTCGAGCCAATACTTGACAGAATCAGACATCGTACCGCGATTATAACAAGCCATCACGGGAAAGAAAGCCTCTGCTGCCAAGTCATTGCGTCCCAATTGTCTAAGGCGTTCAGAAACCGAACGAGCCTTGAGAATATCTTGACGGAAAGAATGATTGGAATAGGGTGTGGCATAATCTGCCTGAAATGACATGATATAGACGTATGCTTCTTGCCCCATATATTTGTAATAAGCTGCGGAGTCGCCGATGGCTTTTGCCATATGTTTTGCCTTGCGTGCTAATTCAGCGGCTTTTGTGTTGTCCAGACAATAGTACTGATTCATACTCCACTCGCCGAGGATTTCCGCTACGGCTAACGTGTCGTACTCCATACATGTGGTATCTATACACTCGACAGCCATTTGATAGGCAAAATCCTCTCCAAACAATGCTCCATGTCGTTGGTACATCTTCGCCATCATGCGCCAAGCTTGTTGCAACTCGTTGGGTGAACCGTGTCTCTCCATGTAGTAGAGTACAGCACGGGCATCCGAGTCGTTTGGCATCACGTCATAGTTTTCCGTAGATTCCATCAAGTTAGACATCATCTTCACCTGTCTATCGTGTTCCGATTGGCAAGATGTCAGAATTATCGTCAATATGCAAAGGATTGTAGCTGTTAGTCTCATAACGGTTGCAAAATTAATAATAATACTTGAAACAGGTTGTAAACTCAGTTTACAAATCAATTGTAAATCGTTTGCAAACTGGAAATAGCGGCATTTGATAGTTTTATAGCCTATCTTTGCGACAAAAAGGCTATGAAGAAAATGATGATGACTATGATGCTCCTCGTGCTGACGATAGCAGCGCAGGCGCAAAATGACGGGTTGGATGAGTTGATGTCGGCGATGATTGCTGCCAAGATTCATCAGGACAGTATCGACACATCGAGTCTCGTGGTGGTGTATGACTATGAATGTCAAACGCAGGACGCGGATGGCAAGGCGGTGACGGACAGAATGAAGGTGTGCCTGCAAGTGGGACAGCACTCAACGCGTAGCTATCCCTATCGCAAATTTCTTGAGGATACAAGTGACTATGAGTATATGACGGGCGAGAACTATCTGATATGGAAAGCAGAGTCGTATTGTTTCATGCCCGAAGTGTGGACGAATTATCCTGATGGTAAGATGACGGTGCGCGACGTGATTCTTCCTAATCATTATGAGACGTGTGAGCAACGAAAGCCAATAGAATGGACACTCTGTGAGGATACCGCAATCATTAGCGGTTATCTTTGCCATACGGCTACTTGCGAGTTGCATGGAAGGAAGTGGACGGCTCGTTATGCGGATGACATCCCCACATCGGCAGGACCTTGGAAACTCGGAGGATTGCCAGGACTGATACTCGATGCCGAGAGTAGCGATGGAATCCACCACTTCAAGCTCAACGGATTACAACGCATAGCTACACCTATTTATTATGAACACAACGCCATCACCATAAAGGTTTCAGAGCGCAAGCTAAATGATAACCGTAAGAAAATTTACGGCAATAATCAATATCCCAAGCATCCGATGTATTACATTCCCGACCTCAGAAACCTCAATGCCAATGCGATATTCGGGCAGTTTGGCGATGAGTTCTACTGCATCGTG
>OMWI01000062.1 GCA_900314715.1 uncultured Prevotellaceae bacterium
TGAAACGCAATGCATACGGATTCAGAGACGACAGGTATTTTACCCTGAGGCTCTACGCTCTACACGACTGCCGTATCACTCGAAATGTCGGATGAACCAAAAATAACAATTAACAATTAGGCTCTCGTAACTACTCAGCGCCTCTCCTTTACCACGAACAAAAATCTTCAAAAATCTAACAAAAATGATGATTCTGTACAGATACCAGAACAGTTTTTCGTAAGATTATTGAAGATTATTGAAGATTATTGTCTTCATGCCATAGGGTGCTGTGCTGTTACCATTAGGCAATTCACAATTCATAATTCACAATTCACAATTCACAATTAGGCTCTCGCAACCATCTAAAGCTCCCTTCCCTTGGGGAAGGGCTTTTCTTCCCTTGGGGAAGGGATGGGGATAGGCTTTACGCTAATCCTTATTCAAATCTGATTGGTCAACTCGGGAGGCGCCCGACTTCTTGATGTCTACATCGTCTACATATCCGCTTACCTTGAATTTAGAGGCACCGCTATTGTTTGCGCTTAACTTCTCGCAATCCAAATCGAGTGTCAACTTCGATGCGCCGCTATTCTCAACAAGTATGTTCTTGCCGATAAAACTCATGTCTGCCTTAGATGCGCCACTCATGTCCACCGTTGCATATTGAGCCTTGACGTCGCCAGACATTTTGGAGGCTCCGCTAATAGAGAGATTGAACTGGGAACAATCTATCTTTCCTAAGTCCACTTTAGAGGCACCGCTGACACCCACCTTCATGTTTGACTGATTCATCGTTTTGGAACAGAACTTTGATGCGCCACTAATCTTGATTTCGTCTAAATGAGGCGAGGTGATAAAGATTTTCGAACGACTGGCATTGCCGATAAAACGAATGTTATTCCTCTTCTTAGACCTGATGTTCAGTTGGTGTCCCTTCAATTCCACGATGGTTCTTTTCTCCCCCTCCTCTTCCACGCGAACGGAATAGTTGGCACCTTGGGTATAATACACTTCCACGGCACCGCCGATGGTGATGGAAGAGAAATTGCGGTAGGGATAATTGCTAACCGATACTTGTTTGTTTTCATGAAGAGAAAAACCCCAAGAGCCTTGTTTCTCCTTCACAACGGAATCATTCACCGACACTTTCGTCTTGTAAGAAATAAAGTCACAAGCAATGAAGGTAAACGCGATAAAGAGAGCCGCGAATGAAGTATAAAGATGTTTCATGACTAATAAGATTATATGTTTTCTTTTCGTTAGACGCAAAAAACGAACAATTCGTTGCACGAAAATAAAAAAATCAGAAAATAATGATTAACTTTGTACTCGTAATTCAAAAATCATTCAACTTACGCTATCTCAAGTTTCATCAGAACATGAATAAAAGAACACACTTCAACTATTGCAGGATGGCCATGCTGCTCGTTATGCTGGCAACCATCCTCACGGCATCGGCCCAGAAGGCTCGTCAGGAATTCAAGGAAAACATCTATCGTTCGGGAAGCAACTATTATGCTTATCCTGGACCGAAACAAGTTCAACTGACCAAGGCCCCGAAGGGATACGTACCCTATTATATCAGTCATTACGGAAGACACGGAAGTAGGCATTTGATTAACAACGGTGACTACGACAATGCTTACAAGCCATTGATGCGTGCAGACTCGTTGGGTAAGTTGACGGCCTACGGAAAGGAGATACTGGAAAGGGTGAAGACCATTCGCAACGACGCTAACCTAAGACACGGTGAGTTGACTTTGCTTGGCGCGGAACAGCATCAAGGCATTGCACGTAGAATGTACGAGCGTTTCCCCGAGGTATTCAAAGGCAAGACCAACATCGACGCAAAGAGTACGACCGTGGTTCGTTGCATTCTCTCCATGGAAAATGCGTTGCAAGAACTGAAAAGCTTGAATCCTAAATTGCAAATACGCCATGATGCCAGCGAGCATGACATGTGGTATATGAATTTCAAAGACAAGGCATTGGACAAAAAGAAAATGCCGAAGGAAGTGGAAAAGGCTTATGACGAATTTTGCAAACGTCACGAGAAGCACGACCGCGTGATGAACTTGCTCTTCAACGACGAGAACTATTGGAAGAATGAAGTGAATGCGGAAAACTTGAACTACCACTTGTTTAAGTTGGCTTGCAATCTCCAAAGCACCGAATTGCGCCATACGATGACATTATACGACCTCTTCACCGAAGAGGAATTGTATGAAAACTGGTTGCAAACCAATGCATGGTGGTATATCAACTATGGCCCATATCCGTTGAACGGTGGCGTAGCACCATTCTCTCAACGCAATCTATTGCGCGTGATGATACAAGAGGCAGATAGTTGTTTGAAGTTTTCCCACCCTGGGGCAACCCTTCGCTATGGTCATGAAGTATGCGTGATGCCATTGGCTTGCTTGTTGGAAATGAACAACTATGGCAAGCCATACGCCGACTTGGAACAATTGGCGATGGAAGGATGGAACAATTACGAAATCTTCCCAATGGGTTGCAACGTGCAACTCATCTTCTACAAGCCGAAGAAAGGTACGGGCGACATCTTGGTAAAGGCTCTCCTCAACGAGAACGAGACCACCCTGCCATTGAAAGCCGTAAGCGGTCCGTATTATAAATGGAATGACTTCCGCGATTATTTCATGCGGAAACTAAACAACTACGTGGAGTAAGTCGGCAAAATCATCAATGATATAATCCGCTCGGCACTCTTGCAAATCGGCAAGGGTGCCGTTTCCGTATGTAACGCCAACGGTTTTCGCCCCAGCACGTTGTCCCATGAGAATGTCAAACACCATATCTCCCACGACCAACGTTTCTTCTGGCGGAAAGCCTAATTCGTTCATCGTCTTCTGAACGGGAAAAGGATCGGGCTTCGCACGTTCCACATCGTCGGCACCAAGCACGTATGTGATATAGGGAGACAATTCGAAATCGCGAAGGAATTGCGCTACCGAGAGATGACTTCTACTTGTGGCAATGGTCAAGATGCAACCTTGCGCATGAAGTTGTTGAATCGTTTCAAACACATGCGGAAACAATTCCACCATACCAGGTACGTTGTTTATCTCAAACAACCGCCTGTAAGTGGCGGCACATAGGGCACTCACTTCATCGGAAATGGGAAACAACGACTTGAAGCAATCTGCCAACGGCAGGCCTATACAAGAGGCACATTGCTGGCGTGTGCGCTTTTCGAATCCCATTTCATCAATGGTCATCATCATTGTCTTGGTAATCAATGCGTTGGTATCGGCAAGAGTACCATCAAAATCAAATATGACAAGGCGTTTATTCATTCTTCAAAATCACAAGAATCGTTTTCATCAACAAGTATTCCTCGGAAATATACATATAGCCACCGTATGGATTGTCTCCCCATGAGTTTTTAGCCATGTAATACTTATTGCCTTCCGCATCATGGGCAATGCCCATCAGCATCATGCAATGGTCGTCGGTGGTATTGAAACGTTCAAATTGTTGTTGTCTTAACTGTTGTTTGTCTTTCGTCTTCTTCAAGTCCTTCGACTGGTTAGGGGTGAGTTTGCCGATTCCAATAGGATGAGAGAACATCGGTTCGGTAACATCACCTTCCCAACAAACGGGGTGGTTGTGGCGAATGGAAGAATCTATACGGCACATCAACGAGTCGATGGGAACGTTCATGACCTTATCCTTCAATTGATTGTCGGGTATTTCCAACACAAATTCCTCACCAAAAGGATGATGGGAAAAACTGGTTAATGCCACATATTCATGAGGGCGACACACACTATGACCAAACTCTAATGGCGTATATTCTGCACCTGCCATGAAGACAAAGCGAGGAAGGAAATCTATTTCCTCATCCATCAACGCTTCTACATCTTTGTTCAGTTGCTTGAAGCCCAATCGTTTTACAGAAGCGTTTCGCGAGATTTGCGTCAACTTATTGCAAATCACGTGATAATTGACATCCTTCTTTTGGTGATAGGAATCATAAGGTTCGGCACCATATTTCTCCAACAAGCGTAAGGTCATCAAAGCCGTTCCACGCATGTTGACAGACGTTTTCCCTTGATTGAGATAACACTCGCGCGCCTCATGGTTCAACCACATACGAGCGATATAATCCTCGGAGAGATTCACGGAGTCGCCTTGCATCAAGTGTTCGGTCTCAATGGTTGCCAATATGGAATAAATCCAACAAAGGGAGCTTTTGCCTTGACTTTTGACGGGCGTGGTTTTCAACCTCACTTCATCCGTAAAGGAGGTTTGCTTTTTTACTTGTCTTTGTCCACATGCAAAGAACAAAAAGCAGATGACCGTAATATAAATAACTGATTTGTTCATTTGTTGTGCAAAGTTAAGTAAATTATTCGTAACTTTGCACCATGATTGCACAAAACATCAAAGATTTTGAAATAATGGCTCCCGTAGGCTCTCGCGAGTCATTGATGGCTGCCATTCAAGCAGGTGCCGACTCCGTTTATTTTGGTATCGGACAATTGAACATGCGCTCTCATTCAGCCAATCACTTCAACATTAACGACCTGCAAGAGATTGCCGAGACTTGTCATGCTCACGACATCAAGACTTATCTGACGGTAAACACCATCATATACGATGAGGATATTCCCGTGATGCAACAGATTTGTGATGCGGCACTTGCGGCCAATATCACCGCCGTTATCGCTTGCGACGTGGCCGTGATGAACTATTGCAACCGCATTGGCTTGGAGGTACATCTAAGTACGCAACTCAATATCTCGAACATCGAGGCATTGAAGTTTTATGCGCAATTTGCCGATGTGGTGGTGTTGGCGAGAGAACTGAAATTGGAGCAAGTGGCTTATATCTACCAGCAGATACAAGAACAAGACATACGAGGACCGAAAGGCGAACAGATACGTATCGAGATGTTCTGTCATGGTGCTCTATGCATGGCCGTTTCGGGTAAGTGTTACATGAGTTTGGCTGATGCCAACCGTTCTGCCAATCGTGGCGAATGCATTCAGATTTGTAGGAGAAGTTATATTCTCACCGATGCGGAAACGGGCAACGAGATTGAGGTAGACAATAAATACTTGATGAGTCCGAAAGACTTGAAGACCGTGCGCTTCATCGACAAACTGATGAAGAGTGGCGTTAGGGTGTTCAAGATTGAAGGTCGTGCGCGTGGTCCTGAGTATGTTTACACGGTAGTGAAAGCATATAAGGAAGCCATTGCATCTGTTCTCGACGGTACATTCACCGAAGAGAAGAAAGACGAATGGGATAGACAATTGGCAACGGTATTCAATCGCGGATTCTGGGATGGATATTACCAAGGCCAACGATTGGGTGAATGGAATAAAAACTATGGTTCGAATGCCACGGAAAAGAAAGTGCTTGTGGGTAAGGTCATCAAGTATTTCTCTAAACTGAGTGTTGCGGAAGTGGCGGTGGAAGCTACCACATTCTCCGTTGGCGATAAATTACTCATCACGGGTCCAACAACGGGAGCATTATGGCTCAATGCCGATGAGATTCGCTATGACTTGAAACCCGTGGAGACTGCTTTGCAAAAGCAACGCGTATCTATCCCCGTACCAGAGAAAGTTAGGCCAGGCGATAAATTGTTTAAATTAATCCCAAGTTCTGTTTAACATAAGTCCCATATAACCCCACAAAGCCCATTATCCCCATAACCCCCAACATCATTCAATAAAAAAACAATGCAAACAATCAACGAATTACAAGACGAGATTATCGAGGAGTTTTCTGCCTTCGATGATTGGATGGACAAATATCAAATGCTTATCGACTTAGGCAACGATCTTGCCCCTTTGGATGAGCAATATAAGAATAACCAAAACTTAATTGACGGTTGCCAAAGTCGTGTTTGGCTACAATGCGATTATGCTGACGGAAAACTACATTTCCAAGCAGAGAGCGACGCATTAATCGTAAAAGGAATCATCGCCCTCCTCATTGGCGTATTGAATGACCATACGCCACAAGAAATCCTTGATGCCGACCTATATTTCATCGAGCAGATTGGTTTGAAAGACCATCTCTCCCCCACTCGCTCGAATGGTTTGCTCGCTATGGTAAAGCAAATACGCATGTATGCGTTGGCATTTAAAATGAAGAGTGAAGAATGAAGAATGAAGAATCACTTGGCACCATGAATGAAAAAGAGACACCATGCGACAAGTCTCTACAGGAAAAGAATGATTCTTCATCAAATGATTCTTCATTCTTCACTCTTCATTCTTCATTTCGGAAACTTCGTACCATAGAAATGAATCGCCTCTCCGTTGAGGAATTTAAACATGCGGAAAAGTTGCCACTCATCGTTGTACTCGATGACGTGAGGTCTTTATATAATGTCGGTTCTGTATTCAGGACAAGTGATGCTTTTCGCGTAGAAGCCATTTATCTCTGTGGAATCACCGCAACACCTCCAAGCACGGAAATCCACAAGACCGCTCTTGGTGCGGAAGACTCCGTAGAATGGAAATATTTCAAGACCGCCAATGATGCCGTAGAAGAACTACACCGCAACCATTACTTCGTATATAGCATCGAACAAGTGGAAGGGAGTACGAAGCTGAACGAACTAAATGAAGAATGTAGAATGAAGAATGAAGAATCACCTCGCGAAAACGATTCTTCATTCTTCATTCTTCATTCTTCATTAAAGAAATTTGCAGTAGTCTTCGGCAATGAGGTAAAAGGGGTTCACCAAAGCGTGATTGACATGAGTGATGCTTGTTTGGAGATTCCACAATTCGGCACCAAACACTCCATGAACGTTTCCGTTACGGCAGGAATCGTGATTTGGGAATTTGCCAAACGATTCATATAGCATTTTCAAACACGGGATTTATTAGTTCGCAAAATTCTGAAGAGAGCATCACTGCTACCTCCAGAATTGCCCGGGTCCTACTCTTATTTCTAAAATCTAACAAACATATTCCTATCTTAATTTAATCTATAGGTCACAGGGATGCTATATCTGCAACGCACCACCTTACCGCTTTGTTTACCAGGTGTCCATTTAGGCATGGCCTTGACTACGCGGATAGCTTCATCACGCAAGGCTTGTACGCCAGCATTGTGATCCTCTGCGTCTTGGCGTTCCTTATCGGTCTTGTAACTTGTAACCTCTATCGGAATGGCTTCACCAATACCTGGCGATGTTGCCAAAACTTCAGGGTTTGTTAGGCTTCCATCCTTTTCCACGATGAACCTCACTATCACTCGACCTTGCACACCATTCTCCGTCGCAATTTTAGGGTATTTGATGTTTCGCGAAATGAACTCCATCAGCTTCACATCGCCTCCAGGGAAATGTGGCAACTCCTCTACTAAATCAAATATCGGGTCGTCACCTTGTTTCTTGGTTTGCACAACTATGGCTTCATCTGCATCGACGTGGTAGGCTTTCTTGATGTTGTCGGCAGAACTAATCACATCAACAGAAGTAATGTCTTCTTTGTTTATCTTACCGACCTCATCTTCCGAAGTAAGTTCTCCGTCAACTATATATGCCGTTTTTCCTTTCGTCTTGACAATCGTAGCACCATATCTACCTTTTTCTCCATAGATTTTCTTTGCTGGGCCAACGTCCATCACCGTTACCGAGGCTATAGCATCAGGCTTTATTTGGTTGAACTCCTCTCGTGAGGCTTCTTTTCCATCAACGATAAACAAGTTGGCTTTCTTGCTACCATACACACCATTAAGATGGAGAATATGAGCACGACTGATACTTCCAGCTTCATTCAACATGGCTTGAGTAACAGCACTTTGTTCCAACCCTGCTGCTTTTTGTTTCTTCACGTAAATGACAAACTCAGTATCGTTCATTTTTGAGTTGTATTTCATCGTCTTTGTTGTCATTAGATTGCAAACATACTGACCTGGGGCGGTCTCTGTGAGATGAATCTCTTTGAGTGTACCCGCAGGAATGTCAAGTAAGTTGAGTTGTTCCATGGGTTTTCCATTCACCAACATCGTGGTCTTCGAAACTTCAAGTGCAATGCAACGTCCTTCGGGAATCTGTTCTTCTTTGCCGTTACGGAAGAACTTAACGCCTGGTTGATGACGAATCTGGTAACTATCTCCTCGGTCATTGTTTTTCTCATTGTATACACGTATAGCAGAGTTGTTATCTTTCGGTACTATCTCATAGTCGATGACGGTCTTTGCACTCATGGCCAACGAGACAAGAATTATAGGTACGATGTACAAGGCTTTAAGCCAAGTGCTTCGTTTCGATTTCTTTTTGAGCATCATAATTATTCGCTTTTTAGTTTTGGGTGTGTGAATGCCGTTGGCGAGGGTACAGGCCTGAATGCCCGTCGCTTTTTGCATCAAAAGGTGGATGTATTGGCTTTCATCAAAGCCACATGAGAGGACGGATGCATCAGCCTCGTATTCGTGGAGGATGCGCAATTCCTGACGCATGAACCACACCACGGGGTTGAACCATTGCAGAGCCGTGAGTATTTCTACGAACACGATGTCGTAGCTATGATGATGGCGCACATGCGCCTCTTCGTGAGCAAGGATAGAAGCTGATTGCAATTGCCAATCGACATTTGATAGCACGATGGATTGCATCCATGAAAAAGGTGCAATATTACTATTTACCACACAGACATTGATTCCAGAAGGCAATGTATGTTTCTCGCTATTGAGCATCATCTTCTTCAGTTTCCAATAGCTTTTTACTAAATAAAACAAGCGGATGATGATGCCTATTAGCAATATTGCAGCCAGTAGCTTTACTCCCAATTCTTCTATTAGAGAAAAAGGGGTAGTTATATTTTGTATTTGGTTGTCATCCATCATCTGTTCTTGAGGGTATAGGATCTTTTCTTCCATCGAAGAAGGATTGATGGTAAGACTTTTATGTATGGTGATGATGCACAAGGGTAACACTACCGATAGGACGATGCTACTCAGTAGCACGATACGATTCAACGTGTGCGTGGTCTCACGTGCCAATAGCAACATGTAGAACAGGTAGAAAACGGCTATCAATGCAGCCACCTTCAAGTCATAATATATGAAGTCAGTCAACATGTTTTCTGTTTTGTAAGATGGTTAGTATTTCGTTAATGTCTTCCAATGAGAGTTCTTCCTCTTCGGCAAAGAACGAGACGAGCGATTTCACAGAACCCCCAAAGAATGTGTCTTTCACATCATCCACAACCAATCGACGGTAGCGTTCTCGAGTTAGAAGCGGAGAGTAAACAAATGTCTTGCCCGAACCACTCTTGCGCTTTTCCACGAAACCCTTTTGTTCCATAATCTTCAAGAACGTGGCTATGGTAGTATATGCCGGATGAGGCTCGGGATATTGCTTCTGTATTTCCGCAATGCAAGCTCCTCGCTGCATGTCCCATAGGATGTTCATCACCTGCATCTCGCCCTTGGTAAGTGTTTTCTGTTGCATAATGCCTTGCTATTGGTTTACAAGGACAAAATTACTAACAAATTAGAAATCTAAAGGTTTAGTAGATGGAAAATACCAAAATAGGACAATTCTTTAACTTTCATTCTTAGTATTTGGCAATGGGTTATTAGTAATTAACGATTATAGTGTTTTACAACTATCAAAAACCATTTTGCCTTTATCGCATTCTCATAATATCTTTAACTATATGTTATTTCATTATAACAATAAGAAAAAAGTAGTAAAAATTTGGAAGTATAAAAAATTATACCTATTTTCGCAACCAAAAGAAATAGAATGCCAACATTGTTAACGATATTTGGGATTAGGTTCTACTTTTATTTGGACGAGCATTTGCCTATTCATGTGCATGTTTCTTGCGGTGGGAAAAAGGCAAAAATAGCTCTTGAACCCAAAATAGAAGTGGTTTATAATCACGGGCTAAAGGAACAAGAAATGAAAAAGGCAATAGACACTTGCTTTATATATAGTGAAGATTTTATTAAAGAATGGCATAAAAGGTTTGGATAATAAAAATAGGGCAGATATGGAAAAGATTAAGAATATTTGGTTTGACAATAATCGAATTTACATGAGGTCAACCGAAAATAGATTATTAAGTAGACCATTGGAAGCATATCCTGAACTTAAAGACGCATCTGCGGAACAACGCAATGATTTTACAATAGATGAAGATGGAATGGCTATTCGATGGGAGACACTGGATGCAGACATGCATATTTCCAGTTTTTATGAAACAACAGAACCCAATCCACAAAATGAAGTCGCAGCAATGTTTAACCGCTTTCCTTGGCTGAACGTCTCAGAAGTGGCTCGTGCCATTGGAATCAATAAAAGTCTCCTTGCGAGATACATTTATGGAATTTCCAAACCCAGTGAACAGAGAGTGCAACAAATTCGAGAAGCTTTCCATTCATTCGGTCGTGAACTCCAAAGTGCATAAAAAACTTATTCAAATAAAAAAGAATCGGATGGCTGAGTTTTCCATCCGATTCTTTATTCCTTATTTTGGAAGATATTCGCTAAAATCCGTCAATCGCATATCACCTTTACGTAAATATGTGTCATGGAAAGCGAGGGCGGCACGCATGTGTTGCGGTTCATGACCCATTGGTGCAATATGTTTAAGATAATCGTGAAGCAATGGCTTATAGTCAGGATGCGCACAATTCTCGATAACTTCCCATGCTCGACGAACAGGTCCTTTACCGCGAAGGTCAGCCACACCTTGTTCAGTAACGATGATGTCTACGTCGTGTTCGGTAGAGTCGACATGGCAACACATGGGAACGATAGCTGAAATCTTACCACCTTTAGCCGTTGACGGCGTGGTAAAGATTGAAATATAGCCATTTCGCTCATAGTCGCACGAACCACCGATACCATTCATCAACGCACTTCCACAAACGTGACTGGAATTCTCATTGCCATAAAGGTCGCATTCCAAAGGTGTATTGATGGCAATCACACCCAACCTACGAATCACCTCTGGCGAATTGGCAATCTCGCTTTGACGAATCGTAAGGTGTTTGGAGAAATAATCCATGTTGTTATACACCATTTGCAGAGCCTCGTTAGTCACCGTCATGGCCGTTGCAGAAGCATAGCCGATGCGTCCTTCCAGCATATAGTTGACTGCTGCATCTTGTACCACTTCTGAATATACATTGAATCGTGGAATGAGTTTGCTGGTTCCCAATGCCTTTAACACGGCATTTCCCGTGGTTCCCACTCCACTTTGAATGGGTAGGAATTGCTTAGGAATGCGTCCCACCTTCATGTCATTTGCCAAAAGTTCAGCCACATGATGACCGATGCTCATGATTTCCCCGTCGGGTTCCTTGAAAGCACGTGCTTCCTCGGGAATACAACTCTCGATAACACCAACGATTTTCTTTGGGTCAATAGAGACGTAATCCTTTCCGATACGATCGTAGGGAGAATGAATATCCATCACTTCACGATCTTCCCAAACCTCTCTGGGTTCCCAAGTATCGTGAAGGTATCTTGAATTAGGATTGTGGAACGTATTGTGTTCGATGATGATTTTCTTGGCCAATCTTGCAATGGTCGTAACGATACCACCTGCGGAAGTCAAGAAAGCCTTACACTCAGTTTCGCCCTCTTCCATATCGCTCACCTCAATGACAGCCCAATCCACTTCACCGTAAAAACCACGACGAAGTCGTTCTGCCATGTGTCCTAAGTGCATGTCTTCATAATCCACCTCACCTAAGTTGGTGTGTGTACGGAAATCCTTATTCGTAGAAAAAGGTGCCCTAAACTTCAAGGCCTTTGCCGCAGCCATGTCACCCTCTACACTTTGGCAACTTGAAGCACCTGTAAGAATTCCCACTTGAAAGGGTATTCCCTGCTCGTGAAGACGGATGGCACGTTTAGATAATTCGCGGAAAATAGCCTTTGGATTGGCATTAGGCGTAAAGCCAGACAGCGCCATCATGTCGCCGTCGTTAATCATCTCGGCAGCCTCTACTGCCGTTATTCTTCTGTAAGTCATAACGTTGTTATCTGAATTTTGGCTGCAAAGTTAATCATTTTTTTATGAAAAGACCTTGTATACATAGCTTTTTTAATGAAATATGGGGTTGAAAGTGTTGAATGTCAATTAAAATCGTTAACTTTGCAGCAATTTAATAGTATCATCCGAAGAAAAAATGAAACAGATATTATTGGTTTACAATACACTAAGTAGGAAGAAAGAGCGTTTTGAACCCATCAATGCTCCTCATGTGGGCATGTACGTTTGTGGCCCCACGGTTTATGGCGACCCACATTTAGGACATGCTCGTCCTGCCATTACTTTTGATATTCTCTTCCGTTACTTGAAACATCTCGGTTACAAAGTGAGATATGTGCGCAATATCACTGATGTTGGACATTTGGAACATGATGCCGATGAAGGTGACGATAAGATAGAGAAGAAAGCAAAGCTCGAACAGTTGGAACCGATGGAGATTGCGCAATATTATACCAATCGCTATCATGCCGCCATGGACGCATTAGGTTGTCTTCGTCCAAGTATAGAACCTCATGCAACGGGACATATCATCGAACAAGAAGAATTGGTGAAGGAAATCATTGCCAATGGTTTTGCTTACGAAAGCAATGGTTCTATCTACTTTGACATTGAGGCATACAACCAAAAATATAAATATGGTATATTGAGCGGTCGTTCTTTGGAAAACATCAAGGATGAAAGTCGTACTCTTGCTGGTGTTGGCGAGAAACACAACCAAGCTGATTTTGCGCTTTGGAAGAAAGCGTCTGCCGAACATATCATGCGTTGGCCTTCACCTTGGAGCGACGGATTCCCAGGATGGCATTGTGAATGTACCGCAATGGGAAGAAAATATTTGGGTAAGCATTTCGACATTCACGGTGGTGGAATGGATCTCGTATTCCCACATCATGAATGTGAGATAGCGCAAGCTGTTGCTTCGCAAGGCGAACAAATGGTGAAATACTGGATGCACAACAATATGATTACCATCAACGGACAAAAGATGGGAAAGAGTCTGGGTAATTTTATCACTCTTGAACAATTCTTCACGGGCAACAATGAGAATCTTACTCAAGCCTTCTCACCCATGACCATTCGCTTCTTCATACTGTCTGCCCACTATCGTTCTACGGTTGACTTCTCTAACGAAGCCTTGTTGGCAAGCCAAAAGGGATTAGAGCGCTTGTTTGATGGATTAGCTAATCTGGAAAGAGTGCCTGTAAGCAAGAGTTGTGATGCAGCTACGGAAAAGTTTGTCAAGGAATTGCGCCAGCGTTGTTATGATGCGATGAACGATGACTTAATGACACAACTCGTGATTAGTTATCTATTCGAAGCTTGCCATGTGGTGAATGCACTTATTGATCGTAAAGCAACTATCTGTGCAGACTGCTTGAAAGAACTTTCAGAAGTGATGCATTTGTTCACAGAAGACCTGCTGGGACTTAAAAACGAGAAGGGTTCCAACAACGATGCACGTGAGGAATCTTTCGGTAAAGTGGTAGACATGGTTCTCGACCTTCGCGCCAAAGCCAAAGCCGCCAAAGATTGGGCAACCAGTGATCTCATTCGTGACGAATTAGCTTCCTTAGGTTTTGAGGTAAAAGATACCAAAGAAGGAGCAACCTGGAAATTGAATAAGTAACTGCAAATTGCCAAATAATCAAACGTAATTGAAAAGGGAATAAACAATATTTACATGCTTTTTCAATTACGTTTGTTGTCGTTTTCGTTAATTATCTTTAATAGAGAAGGTTAAATATCAATTATTATCCTGTTTTTTCCTATCTTTGTTAGATTAAACAAACTAAAAATCATGAAAAGATTCATACTTTTTTATTCATTCTTTACTTTTTGTCTTCTCATGGTAGAGGCAAACCCAATAAGTAAAGCCCAGGCACTTCAAGAAGCCAAGGAGTTTTTATCATCAAAGGGAATCGTCATGCAAACGACCGATGAGGCATATAAAGCTCCGCGCAAAGCAAACTCTAAAGATGCCAATCCATATTATTATATATATAATGTGGGAAATGATAATGGATTCGTAATCGTATCCGGCGATGATCGCACTAAGAAAATCCTCGGTTATGTGGATTCTGGCAATTTCGACGAAGATAATGTTCCTGCTCCATTAAAGGAATGGCTACGCGGATATGAACGAGAGATAGAATCATTGTCTACGATAGAACTATCATCAACTTCGCCAAAAAGGAAGGTGATTGAGAAAACTAAAAAAGCTATTCCTCCAATGACTACGTCGAAGTGGGGATATGGATATCCATTTAATTCTGCTACTCCAATTGTCAATGGAAAAAACACCCCTCCAGGATGTTCTCCTATTTGTTTTGCCCAATTCCTATACTATTATCGTAATCAAAACGTAGAGGCAACTACAGCAGAAATACCTTCATATACCGCAAATAATATTACTTTGTCTAATGTCCCAAAAGGAACAATACTTGATTGGGATAACATGTTAGATGAATATACATATAATAGTGGCTATACAAATGAACAAATGAATGCTGTATCAAATTTGATGCTTTATGTTGGTAAGGCCATGTCTTCTATATATACCTCAAATGGTACATTAACTTCCACCGCAAAGTTTCATCCAGCATTGATTAATTATTTTGGATTTGACCCATCAATAGCTTACATTGATAGAGAATATTATTCTGTAGATGATTGGGAAAATGTGATTTATAACGAATTAGCCCATCAAAGACCTGTAGTTTACAATGCTTTTTCTTTAGAAACTGGTCACACATTACTAGTAGACGGTTATGATACAAGTGGACTTTTCCATATTAATTGGGGATGGGAAGGTAAATGCGATGGTTATTTTAGATTATCAATCCTTAATAGGTATCAACCTGGTATAAATACATCCATATCACCAAATGATACATACATGAACAAGCACTCTGCTTTACTTTATGCTGTTCCAGCAAGCATGGGATGTGTAAATACAAGTAATTATGAATTGAACGGTAAAATTACAAGCGCTTCCAATAGTACGCTTTCTTGCAAATTTCATAATCAATCAGGAATGGAAGGATATTACCAATACGGTGTTGGATTCGTGAATGAAAATAATGAAGTTGTTTTGATAAAAAAGTTCAATAATGCTTTTGCCTATTTAAATAACACAAATTCCGCAACAAGATATTTTAATTTATCTGCAAATGACTTTCAAAATGCAGATTTGGATTATGGGACATATAATGTAGTACCTTTATTCCAATATATTGATCACGAAGAGTGGAAAGTGTGTCAGCATGAGAGCGCTAACTATGCTATCGTCAATTATTCTTCTTATGGCATTTCAAGTTCTCTTCATTCTAATTTACAAAACATATCGGTTTCAAATTTTGAATTTATTGGCGATGGTTTGATAAATAGTGAACAAATTATTAAAACAACAATATCAAATACGAGCAATGATTACTCATATTCTGATATTTTATACTGTTTTGCCAGCACAACCACTACGATGGGAGAAGCCATCTCTTCTGCTATAGTAAATATGAATAAATCAGAAGATATTACAATCAATTTTCCTATAATCCCATCCGAAAATGGCACATATAATATTTGGATTAGTACTGATAGTTATGGTGATAATATTATTGGACAGACTAAAATGAATATTACTTCCAGAACAATCCCTTCTTTAGATATTTCAAACGTTGATTTTATAATTACTAAAAACTTTGCAGTTTTTCAAAATGGGCTACGTTCGATATGGGGAAACACATTTTCTGTAAACATTATTGGAATAAAAAATAATAGTGATTATACTATACAAAAGACCATTTTAGTATGGTTACGTGAATATGATAGCATTACCTCTCCTTCGTGGAATTATAATCCTCGTTTTACTACTTATAGAGATAATGCAATTAGTATTCCTATTGACATTGTTGTACCCCCTCAATCTGATTATACTATACCTATAGTTTTTGATAACCTTAAATTAAATACACGATACGATATAAGAGTAGAATATGATGATAACAGTTTAATTATTGGAGTTCTACCCATGGTATTTCTCCCAGCTCTAACAACTTGGAAATCAGATGGAACAAGTATTTCTGTAGAACCACAGGAAACAATGGAGATTGATGACGATGTAATTGCTGTTGACATTACTGACGCTACAACCATTAAGACGCTGAATATTAATTCAAATCCCAATGTGTTATATTACATGGGAGAATCTCAAACAATACCAGAAGGATTATCAAATGCTAATGTTATTAAAGGTACATATTCAGAGAACGTAACACTTCGTGATAGTTGCGACTTCTTTGTACCCAAGACTTTTACGGCTAAGAATATTAGTTTTACAACAACGCCTTCTATTGGGGCTATATCTGGCAGCAATGTAGGATGGAATACTATTGCTTTGCCTTTTGATGTTACCTCTGTTAAGAATACAACTGACAATAAAGAAATAGACTGGTTCCATCCCAACGAAACTGTTGGAAAGGATTTCTGGGTTCGAGGATTCGAAAGATTAGATAAGGATGGTGACATTATCTTTGTTGATAATGTGGAACAAATGCAGGCTTACGAACCATATCTGTATAATGTCCCAAGTGAATATTGGGGAAAGAAACGTAATCTTTGCGGAAAGGAATTGACATTCTATGGCGAGAATGCTACACTATATAAAGATGTGAATGCAGGTGTCCACTCCAGTGCTTATAATTTAATTGGAACTACTGTTGGTAAAACCGTTAATAACGCTTGGTTCATCAATGCAGAAGGCGATGCATTTATATACAATGAATCACAAGATGTGCCCGCTTTCCATGCTTATTTTATAGACTCAAATCAACATTTCAGTTCTCTTGTTTCTCCAAAAGAAAAGCCAACTCTTCGTATTAAATTCCATGATGACAATAATGTAACGAGTATCATGGCTCCATTAGATACAGACACCGACCAAGTAGATGTGTTTAATTTGCAAGGTGTGAAAGTTGCAACACTTTCGTTGAATAATGGTTCAATTGATATTCGCCAATTACCAAAAGGTGTTTATGTAGTTGGTGGAAAGAAAATGATTCGATAGATACTATTTGCGTCCTCTATATTTTATTTTCGAAAAAAACGCACAACAAAAGGTTGAGCTCCAAGAAAAGGAACTCAACCTTTTTAATTTGTTTATACATAGAAATACCCTTTTGCATTTTCATGATATTATTCATCCCAAACAATTTCTGGTTTGGCATAAGAATCGTCATTGAGAATAATATTAATGAGGTTAATAACATCTGCAATAGTTATATTACCATCACCATTGATATCTGCGGCTGTAACCACGAAATTATCATATTGTTCGCCTAATATATATCTTACTAATCCAACAACGTCAACTATACTTATTGCATTATCACTATTGATGTCACCGAGTAACATGTCCTTCACTTTTATGGAACATATACGCGAGTTCGGGATAAGAAAGTTCTCAAGAAATTTGGTAATCTGAGATAATTTTTGTACCTTTATATGTGATTATCAATTACTTATAAAGAATTAAACAAGAATTAAGCCCATGATTACCGCTGACAAAGTTACGGAAATTTTCTGTATTATCGACGAATTCTCCAAGAATCTTGACGAGGAACTGCGCAAGAACCTCTGTCTGCCCTACCCAGTTCCCCCCGAGAAGCGTACACGGAACCGCAAGGGCAGGCTCTCCGAGAGTGAGATCATGACCATCATGGTGTGCTACCACTTTGGCACATTCGGCAACTTCAAGCATTACTACGTGCATTTCATCCAGATCCACATGAAGTCCTATTTCCCCGAAGCCGTATCGTACAACCGCTTTGTCGAGCTCATGCCGAGGATGTTCTTCCCCCTGATGATGTTCCTGTACCTGTGGGGCTTCGGGCACTGCTCGGGCATCAGCTTCGTGGATTCCACCATGATTCCCGTCTGCCATAACATCCGCAGGAACTTCAACAAGGTGTTCGACGGGCTGGCCGACAACGGCAAGGGCACGATGGGCTGGTGCCACGGCTTCAGGCTGCACGTCCTCTGCAACGACTGCGGGGAGGTCATAACGTTCTGCCTCACAAGGGCAAGCGTGGACGACAGGGACGAGAGGGTGTGGACCGTCTTCGCCAGGCACCTGTACGGAAAGGTGTTCGCCGACAGGGGGTACATCAGCCCCAGGCTCTTCGACAGGGGCATACACCTAGTGCACGGACTGCGGAGCAACATGAAGAACAAGCTCATGCCAATGTGGGATAAGATCATGCTCCGAAAGAGGTATGTCATCGAATGTATCAACTACCTGCTCAAGGACAAGGCCAACATCGTGCATTCAAGGCACAGGTCGGTGCACAATTTCATCATGAACCTCTGCGCTGGGCTCGCAGCATATTGCTTCTTTGACAATAAGCCCGAAGCTTTGGCTGTACATGTTGAAAATTCAAAACAGTTGGAACTTTTCTGATTCCTTATACCGAACTCGCGTAACATATCACTTCTTCCAATACGGCGCAACCGACAAACCCTGTGGGGGTGTGTAAGTCGCTAACCCAAAACTGTTGCTAAACGGTACATGAAGAAAGGGATGTCTCTAACTCCTTTCACCT
>OMWI01000032.1 GCA_900314715.1 uncultured Prevotellaceae bacterium
GGTGAAAGGAGTTAGAGACATCCCTTTCTTCATGTACCGTTTAGCAACAGTTTTGGGTTAGCGACTTACACCCCCCCACAGGGTTTGTCGGTTGCGCCGGAATAAGAGCAAATAGCACTTTCGCAATCTGTAACCAACCACGAAGAATCTCTTGCAATAATTCTTTTTTTGTAGAAGCATCAGCATAATCACTATTTCTTAAGGCTCTAGATGAGGATTTAATTTCCTGCATCAAATTATATACATAATACTCCTCAAAAAACTCATGAATAACGACATTCTGATTATATGGAGTCAACTGATTATAATGATTGTCCTGAAATCTATCTTTTATTGTTACAGGAAGACCAGAGCTCAAGACCATATCACTAACTTCCTGCTGCATACGTTCTATATGTTGAGGTGCAGGATTCCATTTTGCGAAGCGATAAGGATTAAAAGAGTCTGGTATTGACATTCTTGCAAATACTGTGTCACACGTACTTTTGATATCTTGTAACAAAACAGTTAACGCATCTGTTCTATTACGGTCAATTCCCGTGTAAAACTCTATGATTTCAGGATAATCTAAATATTTCTTTGAAATAAAGATGTAATGAGCAAAATCTTTGTTAGCATGCATCCTTAATGCAGCGAAATATAGCAGCCAAAAAGCAGATTTAAAAGACACAAATCCATCCATCTCAAAGAAAATGTTATTTTGCAATAATATATCATACAATGATTTAACATTTAAACTGATAAGATTGGTGTCACAAAATCCTTTTGCTTTTCTAAAGAATTCATCATTTGTAAATGTTGAACGATTATCACGAATTAGCATTTCGCAAAAACATCCCATAACAAACTGACAATCTTTTACGTCAGGAGCAGTGTTATACTTCGGCAAATCTGAAAATTCAAAAAGAACATATAAGACATCCTCCAGCATTTGGCATCTATTAACAGGATTGTTGTCAAATCTTTTTTCATCAACTTTCAATAGTGTAAAACAATTCTGTGGTGTTCTATGAATATTTAGTGTAGCGATATCGTTTACGACCTTCTCCAATAATGTTTCATCATCGGCTATTTTGGCTACACGGTTATACTCTGTCACTACATAGCGGACTTGTCTACGTGTCATTGGAAGGAGTGTAAAAGAACTAAATTCTCTTTCTATTTTAACATCCTCTAGTTTTCCCTTAAGAAATTTTGTTCCTTCTACTGTACGCATTAACAATATAGGAGTATTGGCAAAGGCATCGCAAACTGCTTTTAGTTTTTTTATGGCTCCATTTTCTGTAGGCGACCACTCGTCTAAAACTACAGCCTCAATAGGGATGTTAGTGTCAATCCCCAAATCAAAGTAATCATTGTTTATGTATTGCTCTACATTATTGGTTTTCAGCTTTCTTGAATCAATATATAGCCAATGTGCTCTTTTTTTCCATGCTTCAAGGATCATATAATGGGCCAAACATGTAAGACCAAATTGTGGTGGAGCAGAAATGATTATTGATGATGGGTTGGCAATAATATCGTCAATCTCCACATGTTCAACTTCATTATCATCGGGATTAATTGATATTTCACTTCTTGAACTGATAATTGGATCAACCCAGATTCGAGGTTGACCACTAAATAATTTTAAAGCCTTATTTAACCTTTCCTCTAAAATGAAATGCACACGAGTTATACGTTCAGCCTCACCTCGATTCTCACTTGTATAATGATCGTTGAAGTATTTGTTCAAGTGCTTACGCAATTTTTCTTCGAAATCATCAACTCCATCATACACAGAGTACATACACTTCTGACCTACCACCTGATCACGAAAAACACGTACTTTTTGATATTGTTCTATATCTATCTTACTGGGATTGATAACTTCGTCATTGAAATAAAACATGATTTCCATGTTCTTTAACTCTTTTGCTTTCTCATAAGCAATATTAAACTCCTCAACGGTACCAGACTCTGCTCGATTTGTTGGAGTACCAAATCTAGTATACATTATGCCAATGAATAGATCGTACTTATCTACTACTTGACGATTAATTACATCTTGTCCATCTTCTCCAATCCCTGGATAAACATCGTTTTCCCACCTTAATGATTGAAGTTCGAATCCATATGGGATTCCTATTCCGTTATTTATTTCCGCAAATACTTTTTCGCAAATATCACGTTCTGCAGCAGTATCGCCAGGTGAAGCTATAAAGCATTTGATTATTAGTTTATGTTCCATATTCTATTTGAGTATTTATAAGTTCTATATGTAAACTAGTTTCTTCTCACCCGAATTGCTGGCATCTAGAGGCTGTACTCGGGGGCAGTATAGTGATACTGTTGCTGAATGTTAGCTTATGTTACATTTTGCAACTCTTCATATATTATTCCTCATCCTCCCCATCTTGATCAGAACGGAATTCAAAAACGAGTTCCGATGCGGGAATATTGCATTCCTCAAACATTCCATGAAGAATATTAATCTTGGTGGCAGTACTATTGTCTGTCCATACAAACATCCCTGGTGCAAGTTCACGCCTCCACTCTTCTGGAGTCGTTGAGAAACTGCACTTTTCGTTTGCACAAAGCCATTCAATGGTTGAACGCTTCTCTAAAAGGATGTGGCCACAAACCTGGATAAGCATTTCCTTCCAAGTATTAACAGTATATCTAACCCCATGAAGCATATATGCCTGCAGCTTCTTACCAGTGAACTCATAGTCTTCATCATCTAGCGATGCAGATTCTGCTTCACGTCTCAACGGTTCAAAAGTTGTAGTTGGCATAGGCCAAAGTCGCATAAACACATTCTGCAATTCTTTCTGCCGTGCTTTCAACTCTGTTTCTGTCCATTGCTCACATGATTTCACAGAGTTATTCAGACGGAATGCACTATCCTTGAAGCCCTTCTCCATATCTCTTTTCTCAATAAATGTGAGATTGCTATATTGAGAATTATAACCAGTAAGAGTAAGATTTGCCATTGTGTGCAGATACTGTTCATGGATTCTTTCCCAATCTTCGCCTAAAGCTGCTTTCCACTTGTCCGATAGAGTTTGTGGCATGATATGCTCTATGGTGATATTCTTTTCTGTCAGTTCCTTCACTACATCGTGCCGTTCATTGTTATCCTGATTCTCCATACGCTCCAGGATAAACATACGGGCATTGGCAGGCATCTTATAAACCTGACGAGTTTTAAAGTCACCCCTTACCTCTTCATCAGATGGGAAGACAGAAGAACGTCCCTTCTTCAACAAGACATAAGTTAGTACATCTATATACGAAGGTGCAGTATCAACACCAGCTTTGGTGACATGATTCAAAACATCCCTATGGAGTGTTGCAAATACCTTATTCAAAGCATTTGATGGGAGATTACAGATGATTCTTCGAGCCCAATAAGCTTCTACGACATCAAGTACACGATAAATCTCGTTTTCCGTTAATCCAACTTTTGATGCATAGTCGAAGAAAGCCATAAAGAACGGGTAAGCAATGGTAGAATCTAGCGTCCTTAGCTGGTTCAACTTCCTATTCAGTTTATCTGTACCTACCGTTGCGCTGTCCACTTGGCTATATATCTTGGCATAGTGATGCATATCTTCCAATAGTGTAGCCCTGCCAACACTTATATCTTCTGCATACTCTTTAAAGATAAAGTAAATCTTATCGATACGACCTATCTTTCCTTGCTTCATGGTCAGGTAATCGCGTACAAAAGAAGATGGATCATACTTTGTGAACTCTTCTATAGGATTCCAGAATCGAGTATATAGGTCATCCTGCTCTGCAGGTGCTAACGACATCAACAGATAGTTACGTATCTTGTCAGCCTCACTCAAATCAAGGCCAGTAGAGTTCAGGCTCTCAAAAATCAGCTGGGGGTCATCATCTTCGTCAAGACGGATATTGATGACTTCTAGTTTCTTGATGGTTTCAAAAAGTTCATCAATGGTTAATCCCGCACGGGTGATTTTATCATAGAAGAAGTCGTAGTTGCGAGTAACATTCGACTCTTTGATGTATTGTTCTTTAGGCTTATACAGCAAAGCATCAAAAGCCTGCATATCTTTCTTGATAGGCTTCAGCTTCACCTTTCTTTCGTCTTCTTGGTATTCATCCACCAGATAACGCTTGAAGATTTTCTCTACAAGTTTAGCATCAGTTGCTTCTATCAATCCTTCCTTCTTGGCATTCACCATTGCAATCAGCAACAACGAAACAGTTGTGATTCGTTGTTGACCATCAATGATGAATCTGTCTTCTGTTCCTGACTGGATGCTTGACACAATACTCCCGAAGAAGTGACTTCTGCGGTCGCTATTATGCAGTTTCATCAAGTCCTGAAACAACTGTTCGCAGTTTTCTTCCTTCCAGTCGTAGTTACGCTGGTAAAGAGGGATAATGAATCGCTTGTCCGATCCATCAAAGAACTTTATTAATGGTTGAGCATCACCTTTCATTTTTAAAATACTGATTTAATGTAAGTTATTAGTTCGGTATTATTGCAATTAGGAATCTCAAGCGCTCGACCTCCTTTGAAACCATGTTTGTACAACTCTTGTTCAGATAGTTTTGCGCCATCATACTCCTCGAGTAGTTCAAGCTTGTAAGTAATATCATTTGGAGGCGTTTCTACCCAATATGCTTGATCTTCACGCTTGCATTTTTCAGTAGTTACCACCATCTTGAAACGCACACATCGTTCATCGGACATAAACAGGTACACAACATCTCCAATGTCGAAACGTGCTCTTCCCATTCTCCAACTGATGAAACCAAGACTCTGAATAGCATCGGCATGACGACACCTTTTTCTATTGGCAAAGGCAAGCCAAGTACGATTGTGAGACATATCAACCAATTATATTTAAATCATTAATCAAAAGTTCTAGCAAAGTCCAGAATCCATCATAAGAAGTATCAGGACAAGTGTTATAGTTTTTCTACATTCTTTGGCTTCTCTATCACCATATATTTGGCACCACTTTTAACGAGTGTGCCCCAACCATACGGACAGTTATTACGTAGGTAGATGGATTGCTCGGTAATGGTTTTACCATTCATGTCATCGTATGACTCAGAGGTTACACATACAAGAGTAATATATATGCCACCTTGTTCAGAATCTTCTTCTGCCCAGTAATTGTCTTCTTCGCAGTCGAGCCATTTGTTTGTGATAATCTCTTTTTCAACTTGCAATGCAAGTGCCAGTCTTTCTTCTGCATCAGGGAGAAGCTCTATCAACTTGCGATTATATTCCTTGCACAATGATTTCGCTTTTTTCTTATCTGTCAGAAGTTTCGCTTCTGCATCGTATTGACGCATCAAGTTTTTAGCCTCTTGGAGAAGTTTGTGAGAGATCGGTTCAAAATCGCTAAACTTACCATCGCAAGCAACCATAGGAAATCGACGCTGAGCATTGAGACCGTTTTTGTCAAGCGAATACCATGTTACAATACAGAAATCTTTATTTCCTGCGTTCCCCTCCACCTCGTTTACCTCCATGAAAACGAGAGGGCGCGAAGCCATTTCTACAAAGGCATCGCCTTTCTTGAAACGTTGTATCGGTTTTGATGATATTTTTTCCATTCTTGTTTTCTTTTTCTTACAGTTTTTGCATTTAATGGAATACGCTATCTACCTTTTAATGCGATTCCTTGCCTTTTTCTGTCCTCAACAGCTCGATTATATCGACATCGAGAGTTCTGCAATCTTGACGAATGTCTCCATTGGTGGTTGGTTGGAATTGGTACACCATTTACTCACGGTAGTCGGTGCACACCCCAATTGTTCAGATAATCACTTGTTTGTCCTCTTCTTATCTACGAGAACGACTTTGATTCTATTTTTCATTCTTATTTTGTTGATTGTACCTTAATGTAATAATATACGCACAAAATTAATTATTTTCCCACATAATAAAGAAGGATAATCAATTTTTCTGCAAAATTCTATCATCTTTTAATCTTATTCTTCACTTTTATTCTCTATAACGAGCATTCTTGTATGAAGTATTAAAGTACGATGTATTCGAAATGAGTGTCAGTATCGACGGATTTTGGTAATGAAAAGAGTTTACCATTTCCGCATTCCATACCCAATCCGAATTATAAAATATACGTGAGTCAATATTAGAAGATTGCAAGAGTCAGAACTGCCCTTCTGAGCGAGGTGGTGAAGGATGTGAAGGATAGAATAGTAACTTTTGCATAAAGGAAAATCATTTAGGTCGGGGGTAAATAATTTCCTATAAGGAAAGTCGCAAAACTATCCTTCACATCCTTCACCGTTGAAACATTGTACTTATTTCCGTCTCGCAAATGATACACTTAGACAACGTAAACGATACATTTAGACTTCAGAAACAATATGTTTGTGAAGTCTTCTACATTTTTAGACAGTCAGATTTCGCCAATCTCACCTTAACATACAAGTGACGGAGGGTGAACTGCTTTCTGAATTTAGTCGAACTTACGTAAAATTTGACAAGTTTGTGTATTTTTCTGTGTTTTCCTTTGGTTGTTTGGGGAGAAATATGTATCTTTGCAAGTGATGTTTGTAACATATTGATTATCAATGACTCTTTTTGATTTTACGACATGTACGAAACATCCAATGCTAACGCATTGATAGTTAGTTAGAGTCTTTTTGAGGAGGTGAAGTATTATCAAACTATTTTATAATTCAATAATTCATTACTTATGAAAAAAATTATTCTTTCTTTGATGGCTATGTCATGTTTGACGGCATCAGCTCAGTTTGGTACTCCAAGAGAGAACCCCACTGTTCCTTCAGTAGTGACAGGTGTTGTTGAAGACTTCAAGCCTGCAACGACCAACCAAGGCGGCAAGCAGTACCCGATGGTGAACTCACAACGCATGGTGCGTGCACAGATTAAGGCACCGAAGGCTACCTTCGTAGGCCTCGACATCGCTGGCAAGATCTATGAGATGACTAAGGATGAGAACGGTGTGTGGACTGGAACGTCGGAACCTCAAGACGAGGGTTTCCACTACTATCAGTTGAACATCGACGGTGCTTCGGTGCCCGATCCAGGAAGCTTGTATTATTATGGTGCCAGCCGTTGGGGAAGCGGCATTGATGTCCCCGCAGCTGATGAGGAGTTCTATACGGTGAAGAACGTGCCACAGGGCTCTATCAATGAGGTTTATTACTGGTCGGATGTGACGGAGAAGATGCGTCACGGATACATCTATCTGCCCACAGAGTATTATAAGAATCCCACGAGGAAATTCCCCGTGCTCTATCTGCAGCATGGCATGGGTGAGAATGAAACGGGTTGGAGCGCTCAAGGTAAGACGGGCATCATCATGGATAACCTGATTGCCGCAGGCAAGGCTGTGCCGTTCATTATCTTCATGGATAATGGTCTCGACGTGCGTCGCCCAGGAGATCCAGCTCCAGGACAAGGTGGCTTTGGCGGTCCTCGTCCACAAGGACAACGTCCACAGGGTGGTCCTCGCCAAGGCGGTCCTCGTCGTGGCTTCGGCTTCAATGCCTTCCAAGACGTACTCATTAAGGATATCATCCCGATGGTTGAGAAGAACTACCGCGTGATTGCCGACGCTGAGCACCGCGCAATGGCCGGTCTGTCGATGGGTGGTATGCAGACGCATGGCATTACGCTGGCAAATCCCACGACGTTTGGTTATGTAGGCATGTTCAGTGGCGGCACCTTCAATACAGAGGACCTGAAAGACGCGGCTGACTTCAAGAAGACCAACAAGGTGCTCTTCATGAGTGCTGGCGGTAAGGAAACCAGAATGGCGGAAGGTGAAAACAGCGTAGGTGCAGCAGCTAACAATCTGAAAGCTATCGGCATCAACGCCCATAGCTATGTGTCGCCTGGCACCGCTCATGAGTGGCAGACATGGCGCCGCAGCCTCTATCAGTTTGCCCAGTTACTGTTTAAATAATCATCGATTATGAAAAGAACCCTTTTAATAGCCTGTGCGATACTCTTTGGGAGTGTCAGCACTATTACTGCGCAGGTGAAACTCCAAGCGAACAATGTTGATGAAGTTCTCAAAGCCATGACGCTTGAGGAGAAAGCCATGCTCGTTGTAGGTGGCAACCGTCAGATAGCTACAGGCGACAACAATGGCATGATTGGCGGACACGCCCAACGGGTGCCTGGTGCTGCCGGTGCCACACAAGCCATTCCCAGACTCGGTATTCCCTCAACGGTTCTCACCGACGGTCCTGCTGGCGTGAGAATCAGTCCTCGTCGCGACAATGACCAGAACACTTACTTTTGTACGGGCTTCCCAGTGGGTACCGCACTCGCCTGTACTTGGAACACACAACTCGTTGAGGAAGTAGGAAAATGCATTGGTAACGAGGTGCTGGAATATGGTTGCGACGTGTTGCTTGCCCCTGGTATGAACATCCACCGTTCACCTCTTTGTGGCCGTAACTTCGAATATTATTCGGAAGACCCTCTCGTGACGGGAAAGATTGCTGCCGCTTATGTGCGAGGTGTGCAGAGTCAGGGTGTAGGAACCTCTGTCAAGCACTTCGCCGCCAATTCACAAGAAACAAACCGAATGGGCGTTGACGAGGTGATGTCACAACGCGCGCTCCGCGAAATCTACCTGAAAGGTTTTGAGATTGCCGTGCGTGAGGCTGCACCTTGGACGGTGATGTCGTCTTATAACCGACTGAACGGTCCTTTCACACAGGAGAACCGTGAGTTGCTCACCACCATCTTACGTGATGAATGGGGCTTCAAAGGAATAGTCATGACCGACTGGACAGGGTTGCGCAATACGACTGCCCAGATTCAGGCAGGTAATGATCTGATGGAACCAGGCAACGACTCGCAAATCAAAGACATTACAGAAAAGGTGAAAAGCGGTGTGCTGAAGGAAGCCGACCTTGACATCTGCGTCAAACGCATTCTACAATATCTCATCAAGACACCAGCCTTCCGTGCCTACAATTACTCTAACAAGCCCGACTTGAAAGCCCATGCCGACGTAACGCGTCGTAGTGCCACTGAGGGTATGGTACTACTGAAGAATGAGGGACAGGCATTGCCGATGGACGGTACGAAGACCATTTCTGTCTTTGGTGTCACATCTTACGACTTCATTGCTGGTGGCACTGGCTCTGGCGACGTGAACAAAGCCTACACCATCGACCTGATGCAAGGACTCACGGAAGCAGGATTGAAGGTAAATCAGAAACTTGCCGATGTTTATAAGAACTACCAGACCTATCAACGGAGTCTTACTGCTGCTGGTCCAGCACGAGGCGGTTGGTTCTGGGGAAAGGCACTTCTTCCTGAGATGGCAGTCAGTCGTCCTATCATCAACGCACAAGCACAGGAGTCTGATCTCGCCATTATCACCTTAGGACGTCAGGCTGGCGAAGGTTCTGACCGTCATGAAGATGGAGATTTCACCCTCACAGACGTTGAGCGCCAACTCATTACAGACGTATGTAATGCTTTCCATTTGGCTAATAAGCCTGTGGTTGTCGTACTCAATATGGGTAATGTCATCGAGACAGCCTCTTGGAAGTCGATGCCTGATGCTATCCTTCTCGCTTGGCAACCAGGACAAGAGGGGGGCTATTCTGTAGCCGATGTGCTGACTGGTAAGGCTTATCCTTCAGGCAAGCTCACCATGACCTGGCCAAACAGCCTTATCGACTTGCCATCCAGTGCCAACTACCCCAACGTACGTCCTACTCCGACTGGCCGCAGACGTGGAAACGAAAAGGTGGAATTTCAGGATTACACAAAGCATGTGGAAGGCATTAATGTGGGTTATCGTTACTTCGCCACCTCCAAAAAATCCGTCTCTTATCCCTTCGGTTTTGGTCTGAGTTATACAACCTTCTCCTATAGCAAGCCCGTAGTCAAAGCCACTAAGGATGGTCTTACGGCTTCTATCACCGTTACCAATACAGGCAAGAGAGTTGGCAAAGAGGTTGTAGAACTCTATGTCAGTGCTCCAGCAGGTGGTTTGGAGAAACCAGCTCGGGAACTGAAAGCCTTTGCCAAGACACGTGAACTGCAACCCAACCAGAGTGAGACGCTCACCATGAAACTCTCGTTCTATGACTTGGCTTCCTATAACGAGGCTACCCAAGCATGGGAAACCGCTCCTGGCAAATACACCATCGGTTTCGGAGCCAACGTAGAGGACATCCGCGCCACCGCATCATACAATCTCTCGAAACAACATACGGTAAAGTGCCATGATGTGATGAAACCAGACATGTAGAACAAGCATATAGCCTACAACTTATAACCAAATCCGTGTAGCTCATCGAACTGCACGGATTTTTCATTATTGCAATAGGTTTTAATTTCGTATAACAGCCATGTACGTTTCGTATAAGGGTCATGTACCATTCGTACATTAGCCATGTACGATTCGTACATCACCCTTATACGAAATGAAAACGAGTGTTCTATACCTTCTTTTTTTATATAGAAACCACGTAGTAGAGACATGGGTGATATTTGCCTTTGTTGGCTTATTACACAAAGAAAGAAACAGAAAAGCAGAAAAACATGAGGTTAGATTATAGAAAAGATGTACCTTTGTGCCATAAGATATCAGTATACATTACAAAAAAACATTGAATTATGGAAATAACATACAAAGACATTCACGAATTCAAGAAAGAGGAATTGGAAGATTTATTCCTGTCCGTTGAATGGTCATCAGGGCATTTTCCCGATAAGTTGGTTGTTGCCATGCGAAATTTCGACACGGTTTATTCGGCATGGGATGGCGACAAACTTATTGGTATGGTGTGCGCTATGGACGATGGAATCATGACGGCGTATCTCCATTACATGTTAGTTCGTCCTGAATATCATCACCAAGGCATTGGGCACCAATTGCTTGACATGATGAAAGAACATTACAAGTCGTACCTTCGCATTGGCTTGATAGCCTACAACGAAGAGTTGGGTTTCTATGAGTCATGTGGATTCAAGAGGTCAGAAAATGCAAGTCCGATGTTCATCACAAGTCTATGGACATAAGTGACAAATTTTGAAACTTGCAACTTATTGCATCATTCATACGTCTAACTGACAGAAACTTGTAAAAGGAATAAAACAAATGAAAACATTAGGAAACATTATTTGGGTCATTTTTGGTGGTCTACAGATTGCCATTGAGTATTTCTTGAGCGGTTTAGCCTTGATGATAACCATCATCGGCATTCCATTCGGGTTGCAATGCATGAAGTTGGGTTTGCTCGCCTTGTGGCCATTCGGCACTAAAATAATGAGGAAAGAGCCACAGCCAGGATGCTTGAATATGTTCATGAATGTGCTCTGGTTCTTCATCGGAGGAATCTGGATTTGGCTCACACATATATTTTTCGGTGTCATATTCTTCATCACCATTATCGGTATTCCTTTTGGAAAGATGCACTTCCGATTGGCAAAGTTGGCATTGTCACCATTTGGCAAAGAGGTTGTTTAAATTGACTTATTCATATTCCACATGAAATCCGCGTAAGGCATTGGCTTTACGCGGATTTTATTATTACATATTTTCACTTCACTTCCTCAATAACTCTAAGCAAATCTCTCACTTCTCACACCTCACTTCTAACTGGAGCTTGCGAAGTTGAAATCTATTGAGCAGTAATAAGAAGACCTCCATTACATGGAATTGTCACCGTGATTTGTTGCTTCTTGTTTTGCTTCACCGTCTTCACGCTACCATTCAGTTGAGCATCATCAGCATAGACTTGTAGGGATGTGCCTTTTGTAAACATGGGTAAAGAGATGGTTTCTTTCAATGGTTGACTCTCTGCATTAACACCTGCCACATACCACTTATCACCCGAACGGCGAGCAAGGATAACATACTTGCCAGGATAGCCATCGATGAATTTCACTTCATCCCAAGTTGTTGGCACTCGTTTCATGAAGTCGATAGCCCAATCAGGAGCATCGGTCAAGTTATTGGGTGCAAGGGCGAAATGCTGCACGGCACTTTGGAAGAGTACTGCCGTTGCGAGGGCATAGACATCAGAAGTCTTTCGTAAGGTACCACGACGATTGTCAGAACTATAATGCTTGTTTAGAGCCGAACCGCCAAAATCCATCGAACCCACCGTATTGCGAACAAAAGTATGGATAGTGGCATTGCGAGCCTCAGCATCACAGGCACCTTGTCCGAAGTGTAAGTTCTCTGATGCCAATACAGCCTCAGACGCGGCATAATTGGGATACATACGCTCCCACCCTCTCGGCAACGTACATCCATGGAAGATGACAAGCAGACCGAAGTCGTTGGCATCAGCAAGAATATCCTCATAGAGTTGCATCATCGGTTGTTTGTCGCCACCGAAGAAATCCACCTTGATGCCACAAATGCCACACGACTGCATCCATTTCATTTCCTCCCTGCGAATTCGGGCATTGTTCATCTTACCGATAGGAGTTTGCGGAGCATCATTCCAGGAACCGTTAGAGTTGTACCAAAGGAAGAGTCCTACGCCCTTTTCCTTGCCATAGCGAGCGAGTTCTGCTATTTTCTCATAGCCAATCTGCCTATCCCAAAAAGCATCAATGAGCACACTCTGGTACCCCATGGCAGCAGAGAAATCAATGTAACGTTTTTGCTCATCGAAATTACAACTGCCATCCATACCGATAATCCACGACCAAGAACCTTTGCCATATATATATTCGCGTGAAGGTTTGTACTTTTGTTGTACGAGGTCGAAAGCAACCGTCGTCTCAACGATATTCGCCAATGGTCCTACGGTAATGGTGCGCCATGGGGTATTGCCTGGCAAAGCCATGGAAGCCGTCGTAGTACCTGCACCATTCATCTCTCCTTGTTGTGGAAAACCGATACGATAACATCCAGCTCCTTCGTTCAACAATCTACATCCCACGTAATTGCCATCGGTGCCCGTCTCACTAATCAACACCCAATTCTGGTCTGTTGTCTTGAAGAGGCAAGGGAAAGAATATCCTTCTCCCCAACCATTCTTTCCCATTTCATCGTCACATGTATAGGATGTTTCGTAACTGGGTGAAGTGCGAGCAAAGCCACCCATGGGTTTCGATTGAGGACAAAGAAACGTGGTGGAGCCATTGGGCAGGACAAAACTACTCATTTCATTTTCTACCACACAAACAAGTCTGTTCTTTTGCGGTTGGATAGTGTATCTAAAAGCTACGTCGCGATTGCTGACACGGAAAGTAATATCCATAACCGATTTGCCATCTTGCTCATAACTGGCTATTGCCTCATTCGCTACATAGTCTATATGACTTTGCTTGATGTTGCGAACATCGTATGAATCTTTCACTTCTTTCTCCGTTACGCCTTTCAGCGTCAGTCCCTGACGGAAATCTCCGATGTTTGTTATGATACCAAGTGGAGATTCACCGATAACGATTTTACCATCATAATTCACTTGATAGAATGGTTGTCCATCCCTTATGTCTAAAGTCACTTGAATGTGTCCGTCAGGACTCTTAATCACATTTGCTTTCACCGCCAGGCACATCAATGCCATCAACAATACAGTTATCTTTTTCATATCTTTAGTTTTTCGTATATTTAAATTCGTCAACATCTACATATCCACCATTCTTCTTCGTGGCATAACAGAAGATGCCAAACTTCGTACCCATGAAGAAACGACGGTAATCGAATCGCATCTTAAAGTCGCTACCAATCTTCACCCATTGCTCACCATCAAGACTATAATAGAAGGTTGCCATATCGCCACCGATTTTCACGCCGTCATTGTCTTTGAACGGACGGAAATCGCCATCTACACGAAGCCATATCTTCTTCTGTTTCAGTTCTATGGTTTCTTTCTCGGTGATTTTCACGTCAGTAACTCGTTTCTCCCTATCCGTCAAACTCACCGATTGTTCGGTCATGGAAAGAATCCAACGTTTTCCTTCCTTCTTAATGGTCAGTACACCTGAATCTCCATTGAATGCAGAAAGACCTGCACAGTCTCCATCTTTCATCTTAGACAAATCCATCACGATAGAACCGCTACACGTTGGACCTTCCATTCGTTGTGTTATGGTATTGGGAGCCTCAAAGAGATTGGGCACTACACGATTGGTCTTCAGGCGCAACCATCCTGGACGTTCGGTAAGCGACCATGCCTCGTCGATGGGATTATGGTTCCATTGCCAATGCAAACCGAGTTTTGCATCAGAGAAATCATCGCTATTCACGATGGATTTAGTAGGTTGTCCGCTTACCAATGGGCGCATGGTATCGGGTACCTTTCCGTTCTCATCGCCCAACATTGGCCAACCATTAATCCAACGACAAGGCATTAATGTCAACACGCGCCCTACTCCACCGCGATCTTGGAAAATCACTCCGTACCAATCGCCATCTTGGGTATCAACGATAGTGCCTTGTGCCTCGTATGAGAAACCGCCGAACTCACTTTCCAGAATCACTTGTTTCTCGTATGGTCCGTGAATGTCGTCGGCACGATAGCACACTTCACGACGATGGCGACCAGGCGCATAAACATGAGAAATCATCAACAGATAGTATTTTCCGTTGTGCTTAATCATTCGCGAGCCTTCCAGCAATCCCCGTTCGTCTTCCTCACGTTGGAAAATCTTTTGGTGAGTACCTTCTATGACATCCGATAAGTCTTTTTTCAACTCCATCATCTCTCCCGTTCCGTAAACCACATATACGCGGTCGTCATCGTCGAAGAACAACGAACAATCATGGAAATGACGCATCCTTGACACCAACGTCCACGGGCCTTCCGCCTTCTCTGCCGAGAAGATATAAGTCTTTCCCATATCTCCTGGTTCGTTGGGAGCCAACAAAGCATAAAACTTACCGTTGTGATATTTCAATGAGGTTGCCCATTGGCCACGTCCATAGACAGTACCTTCCTGCAAATCATACTTAGGTGAATCGGTCAGTCGGTCGAAGATATAACTCACCGTTTCCCAATTCTTCAAGTCTTTCGAACGCATGATTGGTGCCCCTGGCATCAGGTGCATCGTTGTTGAAACCAAATAGAATGTATCCCCTACCCTAATAATGTCTGGGTCGGGAACGTCAGCCCATAACATTGGGTTTTGGATTTTCCCTGTTCGCAACGTTTCGTAATCGTCAGCCATCACTTTTGTGGCCATGGCAACAATACAAAGAAATGCCAATAGAATAACTCTTTTTGTCATAATAATAGTGTTTTTTGTTTTCCTTTTGCAAAATTACATCAAAAATAATAAACTAACCGTCTTTAATGTAACTTAAATTTTTGATATAGTATCAAGGGAATACATATACAACGAATAAAAGTATGATTGTGACATATATTGCATTTTTTCTTTCTTTTATTAGGATTTTTAAAAAACATTTTCTATCTTTGTACCGATTATACCTTTTTAACTAACAAGAATATAAATAATAACTAATACGTAAATCTATGAAACCAAAAAGTATGTATTTAATGCTGCTCCTCATGATAATGGGAGTAGTGGGAGTGAAAGCACAAGTTGCTGTCACGGTAGGTGAGCAAGTGACAGATGTCAACAATATCGTTAGCGGTAAGGCGTATCTGCTCAGATGGGATGCACTTACAGGAACACCTTATGTCCTTGATACTGGCACAGATTATTATGGTATGGCTAACAATAATACTGCCACTCAAGCTGCCGTTTATTATCTCATCAGCGATGGTAACGGCGGTTTTAAGATAGAGAATGCCTATACTGGCATGTATTGGCCTACTCCAACATCAAATAGCCAAACAATGGCACCTACAACAGCAGCAAATGCCGGAACATGGACGATTGCTGCTAGTGGCACGGAAAACCGATTCACATTCACTTGCTCGGGCTACCATACAAATCGCAGTAGCAGTAAACTCGTTGCTCACACGAGCGATTCGCCTGTTAGCATCTACGAAGTCTCTGCTTCCAACCTTTCTACAAATGCATATTCCAACTTAGCTGGGATGGATGTCAATGTTAGTTCAACAGAGGCGGCAAATCTCGCGGAGGGTCAATGGTATGTAATGTTTGACCGAGGAGCTTATCACGGATATCTGTATGAGAACACATCCTCACACACTCTCTACAACACAAATACTGTTCCCAATGGCTCCACATCTTTAACAGCAAAGTATTTGGTACGTTTGCTGAATGCTGGAAATGGCAAATACTATATACAGACGGGTTTTTGTAATTACTTTGGTAGTATTACTCAAAGCACCGCAGTTCCTGTTACATCAATTGCCTCCAATGCTATTACTATTGGAAAAATAGCCAATACTGATGGTCACTTTTATTTGCAATCAGCAACAGGAGTTGTGTTGGATGCTAATATAACATATTATGGCGATGCCACTGTAGTCGGTTATGGTACTACTGTTCCCACTTCTACAGGCGGCAACAACGACTGGGCATTCTATCCTGTAGAATTAGTTGAATCGTGGGCTCCCACCACATCGGAGGTTTATACCATTAACAATACGAATGCTTACCGTGGAGCACTTATCTATAATCCTGAGAATCCCAAGTATGTTTGGAGCAGTGGTAAGAGCGGTACATTTAATGCATCAAATGCCAATAGCCAGTGGGTAATATATCCTGCTGGTACAGAAGGGCAATTCTATCTCTACAATGTTGGTGCCAACAAATTTGCCATTCCCACAGGCATAGCACAAAGTGCAAGCAACTCATGGGTGTTTAGCGACAATGCTGTGGCAGTAATCTTCGAGAACCAAAACGACGGAACAAAAAAGATTAAAATGGCCAACAATCCTGTTAGCGGCACGAATGCTGCTTATATGGCTGTCTCTAATGGCTATACTGGCCCAATTATTAACTATAATGATGAAGGTGGCAACTTCACCATTACGAAAGTGGAAGGCGATGCAAGTGCCGCAGTTAATGCTGCTGTTGCTAAGTTGGTGAAGAACCAGACTGCCTTAACTGGAGCAGTAACAGCAGATGACGGATGGTATGTGATTAGTATCAGAACCACTAGCAATAGCACAGCTACCGCCTCTCCTGGCCGCTATATCTATCCTGGTACCACGAATCAGGCCAACTATCCGCTCACATTCACAGGTGGCGTAGATGTGCAACCTTCTATCAGCGACGCTACGTTCTTTACGCGCTTTGTGAAGAACGGTACAGACTACAACTGGCAGATGACGAACGGACTGTATCTTGCAAATATCAGCAACGTATTCCCCAAAGTTTCCACCGAGCCTGCTGCTGTTGAGCCCGGGTATAATAATGGTAATTACATCTATGCCAGTGGCAGATATGCCGACCCGTATGTGAGCAGCAACGGTGACTTCTTTATCGGTGAAACAGCTTCTTATCGCACGACGTGGAACATCTATCCCATCGACCTCGCTGCTGCCGGCCTCACGGCTTGGCAGGTTCTCTGCGACAACGCTCCCGAGACGGCAGAAATTATCTGCTCGCGCGGTGATGTCTGTGGCCTGACCGCTGTTTATAAGAACGGCTTCTTCTTCCTGCCGACGGGTGTGACGCCCGCGGAAAGCGACTTCACGCTGGATGGAGCCAGTGGAGTCACCATTGACGGTACTGCTCATACCATCACCTTTACTTACGACCCGAACCTGGCCATCGTTGCCGACGGCGTGATTGTGGAGCAGGGCTGGCAGACGGCAGGCCGCGACAGCGAGGTGATGTTGCTGAAGGTCACGGCAAAGCCTTTCAAGGCAGCCGCCAACACAACACTTACCGTTAACCTCAAGGACGGCTCAGCTGCCAACATCTCCACCTTGAAACTCTACGAAGCCAACAACAACTCACCTGAAATCTATTCCACAGGCGACGGTGCTCCGACGAAGACGGAGGTAGCTACGGCATCCATCTCCGGTTCAACCGCCACCTTCACTATCGGCAACCTCACTGCCGGCACGCACTACTACTGGATAGGTGCAACGGTGAACAGCACGGCAACCCTCGGCGCTGTTCTCGATGCTGCCGTGACGGGCATCTCCTACCAAGTGGCTGGCCAGACGGCACAGAACCTCGACCTGACCTCCGTCGGCGATCCTGCTGACCGTGGTGCCATGGTCTTCAACGTCCGCAGCTATCCCTTCCTGCCGCGCGACAACGGCAGCCGCGTCTATCGTATTCCCGCCATGATTGTGGCCGACGACGGCAGCATCGTGGTGGCCGCCGACAAGCGCTATGACAGGTATGACGATATAGGCAACAGCCACGTCATCGATATCGTGATTCGTCGTTCTACTGACGGCGGTAAGACTTGGAGTACTCCCGTCGTTATCGCTAAGGGCGAGAATACCACAGCCAATGGCGGCGAAGATAGTCGTTGCGGCTTCGGCGACCCCAGCCTCGTCAAGGGTAAGGACGGCAAGCTCTACTGCCTCTTTGCTGCTGGCAACGAAGGTTACTTCAAAGGGCAGAAAGGTATGTGCATGTCTGTCAGCACCGACAATGGTGTGACCTGGAGCAGCGGCGAGGGTAACCCGCCCGTTGACCTCTACAGGAGCGGTGCTATCAAAAACGTCTCCACCGTTGGTGAAGCAGGCTTTGGTCTCTACGACTACTTCGTGACTTCCGGCCGCGGTCTCTATATCCCCGAGGACGACATCCTGATGTACCTCATCCCGGCACAGACGATGACCAGTGCTACCGAGCACACTGGCGATTCACAAGACTACATCTTCTATTCAAGAGACGGTGGCGAGTCGTGGTACTTCAGCGAGACCCCCATGGTTCAGGGAGGCGACGAAGCCAAGATCATCCAGATGAACGATGGCTCGCTCTTCGGCTCCATCCGCAAGCAAAATCCACGCCGCTTCAACACCGCCACCTACACAAAGAACGACGATGGCAAGACGCTCAGTTTCAACTTTGGCAGGCAATGGGATAACAGCCAGCTTTCCCAGACCCATCAGAACAACCAGGACATCTACTATTACCAGCGCGAAACAACTGAGGGCAAAACCGACGTCATCATCCACTCCATCACCACAGGCAACCACGTCAACTTCAAGCTCTTCTACAGCACCGACCAGGGTTTGAACTGGACGGAGTTCCTGAACGTGCAGACGAAGGGCACGCGCTATGTGACGATGGACAAGAATCCTACCAACGGCAGTCTCTACCTCTTCTTCGAGGACCAGTCGCTCAATAGTGCAGGCGGCTATACCGACTACAACCACTACGCACTGAACTTCCTCGAGATCACACGTGACCAGCTTGTGAGCCTCATCCCAGCTCTGGATGAATATAATTTGCCTGAATACCTAGAGTCGAAGGATGTGAAGATTGTCTATAGTTATACTGGCGAGGAAACTTACGGTTCATGGAGCGGCCTTACTTGGACTTCCAATGCTGCCAGCGGAGTTGCGGGTCTGAAGATGACGCTGAGTGACGGTTCTTATAATAGATTCTCTTCTTTGAACAGTCGCTACAATTTGGCATACCATCCTGATGCAGCCAATACAAACTCTACGCTGACGCTGACGGCTCCCGAGGGTTATGTCATCACAGGCTACTCAGTACAGACGGGTGTTTTTCAAGGTCAAACTTACACACTGACTCCTGAGAACGGAGTGGCAATTACGCCTGCCAACCTCGCCAATGGATACACTCCGCTTACGGTCTCTGGCTTGAATACAACTTCTACGACGATTACTATCACCACGACAGATGCTTCTAAGTGGCTGTCTTTGGCCAACTTCACTGTCACCCTCGTCAAGTCTCTTAAGCTTAATAAGGTTGGCGACAAGTCGTATGCAACACTCTACCTACCGGTTGATGTGCAGACAGATGCAGATACGAAGGCTTATTACATATCGAGCGTTGCCAATAATATTGCGGAACTTACTGAAGTGGACGATGGAATGATTCCCGCTTTCACTGCCGTTGTTCTTGTCAATGAAGAAGCATCTACCCAAACAACGCTCAAAGTGACAAGTGAACTGTCCCCAATTGTATCAGAGGAAGATAATTTGTTGAAGGGAACACTTGTTCCAATGCCTCTTGACTTGAGCGACGAGACAACAAATTACTCTCTTGGAGTAGTGAACGGTAATGTTGGATTCTATAAATATAAGAACAATGGATCTTCTACCATCACTCTCGGTGCTAATAAGGCTTATCTACAAATTCCTGTTCCTTCGAGCAATTCAGTTCGAGGATTCAAGTTTGCTTTCGCTGGTGATGAATCCTTCGTAAGCGAAGATGGTGGATTCGTAGATGGTATCAATGAAGTACAAGCCATAGACGATAACGTAATTTATGACCTCAACGGTTTGCGTGTCAACACGCTTCGCAAAGGTATCTACGTCGTGAATGGCAAGAAGGTTGTGGTTAAGTGAGAGAAGAACTAATATTATAAAAAAATGTATAGGCAATTATTGCTTGTTTGCATACTGTTCTTCACAAGCGTGAGTGGCATAAGAGCATCAGAGGCGACTTCGCTTCTGATGCCTAAGCCTCATCAACTGACGGAGAATGGAACAAGTTTTGACCTCAATCGTACGGTTAGTCTCACTGACCCCACGAGTTCAAGCCTATTGGCATCGTTGTTCACTACGGGCAATGGTTCGGCTACCGTGACGGTCAACATTGTTGATGCTTCCACACTTGGCACCTTCGATTACACGTTGGCTGGCTTCGACAATGAGGGATATAAGCTTGTGGTCACGGATAATGCCATTACCATCACCGCTGCTACCAAGACGGGGGTCATCCGTGCTGCACAGACGTTGATGCAGTTGAAAGCTGCCACTAACGGAGCCAGCATTCCTGGCGTGAACATCACAGACTATCCCGCCTTTAAACTGCGTGGCTTCATGCATGACGTGGGCCGTTCCTTTATCTCATTCGATGAACTAAAGAAGGAGATTAACCTGCTCTCTCGCTTCAAGGTCAACGTCTTCCATTGGCACCTGACAGACAACCAAGGCTTCCGCTTTGAGTCGAAAGTTTATCCACAGCTCAACCAGGCCGCCAACATGACACGTTTCGCTGGCAACTATTACACACAGGCACAATGTACCGAGTTGGAGGCTTACGCAGCTGAACGCGGTGTCATTGTCATCCCTGAGATTGATATGCCTGGTCACTCTACGGCCTTCACCAATGCAATGGGCTACACGATGAGTAGCACCCAAGGTAAAGAGGCGTTGAAGGTTTTGCTAAGAGAATTAGCTGATGCATTCCCACTGGCACCTTACATCCACATGGGAGCCGACGAGGCTGGTACGACGGCAGAGTTTGTAAACGAAATGTCTCAGTACATTAAGGAAACATTAGGTCGAAAGTGCATTGTATGGAATCCTATTAGCGGTGTAACTATCAGTAAAAGCAACTTACCCTATATAGACATGACGGAGATGTGGAGTACCAGTGGTCGCAAGATCGACGGTCTCCCGAACATTGATTGTCGTTATAACTACATCAATCACTTCGATGTCTTTGCTGACCTTGTGGGTATCTATAAGAGTAACGTTTATTATGCCCAACAGGGAAGCAGTGAGGTAGCTGGTGCTATCACTGCAATCTGGAACGACCGTAAGACTCCCACAGAGACTGATATTATCAGTCAGAATGGTCTTTATGCCCATGCACTCGCTACGGCAGAGCGTGGTTGGTTGGGAGGTGGCAATGCCTACATCGAAGTGGGTGGTACCACATTGCCTAACAGTGGAAGTGAGTTCGAAGAGTTCTCCGACTGGGAGCGTCGCTTCCTGCACTACAAGGACACATGGCTTGCCAACGAACCTATTCCGTATGTCAAGCAGACTAACGTGAAGTGGCGTATCACACAGCCCTTCCCCAACGGAGGTACAGCTTCAACAGTATTCCCGCCTGAAACGGCAACGGATGATGTGCTACCTGATCAGTTCACTTACAACGGTCAGACCTATACGACAAGCATGGCAACAGGTGCAGGCATCTATCTGCGACATGTATGGGGAACCACTGTGCCAGCCTTCTTCTCTAATCCGACATTGAACACCACCGCCTACGCTTGGACGTATGTGTATTCCCCAACAGCACAAACGGCGGGCGCACTCATCGAATTCCAGAATTATAGCCGTTCTGAGAACGACAAAGCTCCCGATACAGGTAATTGGGACCGCAAGGGCTCACGTATTTGGGTAAACGATAATGAGGTGGCTCCACCCACATGGACCAATAGCGGTGTGAATATCAATAGCGAAGTGGATTTGGGCAATGAGAACTTCCCTGCAAGAAATCCCATCAGTATCAACTTGCGTGAAGGATGGAACAAGATATTGTTGAAGCTACCATACGTCAACGCCAGCAATATCCGACTTAACAAGTGGATGTTTACCTTTGTGCTTACAGATGCAAGTGGTCGACATGCCCTTGACAATATCACCTATTCGCCCATACAGAGTTTTGATGCCAATGCTGAAAACGTTGTAGCGAAGATTAGCGAAATCAAGACCTTCATCAATAGTGTGTGCAACGATAAGGTGGGATACTATTCTACAAGTGCAGCTGCTACGTTAAATGACAAGGTTGCAGAAGTGGAAGCCACACTACAAAGCACATTGACAGCGGCTGAGCGTGAGGCTCAAGTGGCTGAACTACAGAGTGCTTTTGAGGCTTTCAAGAATAGTCTGTCATCACAGGTAATCAACCAACCTATTGCAACTACAATGGGTGAGACACACTATTACACTCTCTGCACACCCCTTCGTGGTTCACGCTATGCTACATCATCTAACGCTGGTGGAGAACTTGCCGGTGTAACCACTGTGACCGCAGCTTCGTGTTGGAAGTTTGTCAGTCGCACTGATAGTACATGGGACATGATCAATGCTCTCGACGGCTCGTTTGTCTCGCCAAATAGCGCTAACAATACTGTCCTCAAGACGCAAACTACACAACCGACGGCAGGTTGGACTATCTCCAAAGCTGATGCTACGGGCTATGTTATCATTACCTCTGGCTCGTGCCAGTTCAACCAGACCAACATTGGTAGTTCTGCTATTTCTGGCGGTTACAAAGTCTATAACTGGGGCAGTGGCACGACTCTTACAGATACAGGCTGCAAGTACGTCATCGAAGAGATTGCCGAGGATGACATCCCGTTCCCCCTCTCAAGTGCTGCACTCGACGAACTGAACAACTATGACATCAACGTGTCATCGACAGCTGCTACCAGTCTCACCACGGGACAATGGTATGTCATGCGCAATGTTGGTCGCAATGGCTACTTGTATGAAAAGACTGGGGACCACAAACTTTACACTCAGGCTACAAAACCATCGGGCAATGCATCGAACAATGCCCAGTCTCTCGTTCGCCTTGTTGATGATGGAAATGGCAAGTACTACTTGCAGACAGGTTTCGGCAACTATTTCAACACGCTCATCGATGGCAACGACGGTAGTGGAGTTGGTGGCAACAATAACGGGACTACGTATCAGAAGAAAGCTGCCTACACCATCGGCAACATCTCCTCGGGGTATTTCTATCTGCAAGACATTAACAATGTCATCATGGATGCCAACACTGTTGGTGGTACAGTGGCTGGATGGGGTACTACGATTCCTACCAGCAACAATTCCAATGCCTCTTGGCAGTTCTATTCTGTTACTTTGACAGAATCTATCGGTACTGCTTTCGAAGTGTACACCATCAACAATACGAACACCAGCCGTGGAGCCTTGATTTACAATCCATCGGCAAGCGAGAAGTGGGTATGGAGCAGTGGTAAGAGCGGAACATTCAATAGCACAGATGTAAATAGCCAGTGGGTGCTCTATCCGACTGGCAATGCAGGAGAATACTATCTTTATAATATTGGTGCCCAAAAATTTGCCATCCCCACTATGGGCGGTAGTTATAATGGATATAGTTGGATGTTCTCACATGATGCCGTTGCCGTGAAACTCAATGAGCAAAGCGATGGAACGTATAAGATTTTCACTTCTACCGGTAACATTTGCCTCTCTGTAAGCAACAATTACACTGGTCCTATTATCAACTACAACGACATAGGCGCACAGTTTACAATGACCAAGCTTTCTGGAATCACCGAGGCACAAAGCCAGGAGATAGAGGCAGCTGTTGGAAGACTGATTCATAACAGTACACCATTGGCTGCAGTTCCCACAAGCGATGGTTGGTACGCCATTCGAATAAAAACGGGTGACCATGCTGACCGTTTTGTATATGCGCCAGAGAATGAAGTGGAATATCAAACAAATCGCAATTATCCTTTAACATTCAACATACCTCTCAACATTCGACCAGCACAAGATGACCCGTTCTTCTACACTCGTATCGAGAAAACTAACAATGGGTATTCATGGATATTGCCTAATGGTAAATACTTGAGAAAGAACTCCAGCAACTACTTCCCGACAAGTACCTCTGAAGTCATTAATAATGTCAATATTACCTATAGTGCCAATGGTATGCAGTTCGCTCATGGCGGATATAAAGCTGCGGCTTATCTGTTGAGTAATAAATACTTTATCGGTGAAACATCTGGCACGGGAGGGTATTTTGATGTTTATCCCATCAACCTCACTACAGCAGGTTTGACTGCTTGGCAGATGGTTTGCTCTGATGCCCCAGAGACTCAAATTGTTTCTTGCACACGTAGTGATGTACATGGATTGACGAGTGTTTACAAAAACGGCTACATATTCCTGCCGAGCAATGTGACACCTAACAGTACGGATTTCAACCTCGATGGAGCCACTGAGGTAGTAGTTGATGCCACGAATCATACAGTTACGTTCACTTACAACCCGAATCTTGCAATGGTTGAAGGAGGAGTTAATGTAGCACAAGGTTGGCAGACTGCAGGCAGAAACGGCGAGGTTATGTTGCTAAAAGTAACCGTTGCACCATTTAAGGCAGCTACCGACGTTACCATGAATGTCAACCTCAAGGACGGCTCAGAAGCCAATATTTCTGCTCTGACGCTATACGAGGCTTCAACCAACTCACCTGAAATCTATTCAACAGGTAGCGGTGCTCCTACAAAGACTGTAATTGCCAATGCAAATATCTCTGGTTCAACAGCGACATTCAGTATTGAAAACCTCTCAGCTGGTACACATTATTATTGGATTGGTGCAACAGTAAAGGGCGACGCTACACTTGGAGCCATTATTGATGCAGCGGTAAAAGGTATCACTTACACCTGTAATGACAATGTGACAAACCTCGACCTCACAGCCGTAGGCGATCCTGCAGATAGAGGAGCAATGATATTCAATGCTCATTCTTATCCGTTCTTGCCACGCGACAACGGAAGTCGTGTCTATCGCATCCCAGCTATGGTTGTTGCTGATGACGGTAGCATCATTGTTGCAGCCGACAAGCGTTATGAGAGCTACACCGATATCGGTGGCGGTCACGTCATCGACATCGTGGTGCGTCGCTCTACCGATGGCGGTAAGACCTGGAGCGCCCCTATTACCATTGCTAAAGGCGTTGGTACTGTCGATAATAATAGGTGTGGTTATGGCGACCCGAGCCTCGTCAAGGGTAAGAATGGTAAACTCTACTGCCTCTTTGCTGCGGGCAATCTCGGTTACTTCTATGGTCAGAAGCATGTATGTATGTCCACTAGTACGGACAATGGTGTAACGTGGAGCAGTAGCCAGAGTAACCCTCCCGTAGATCTTTACGCCACAGGCGCTATTCAGAACGCCACGGGAGTTGGTGCTGCTGGTGGCTACGGTCTCTATGACTACTTCGTCACTTCTGGTAAGGGTCTTTATACATCCGACGGCATACTGATGTACCTTATCCCAGCACAAACCCTGACAGCCAATAACTATACCATCACCGACGGCACCTACTGGGGTGCTGCTTCGGATGACTATCTGTTCTATTCTACTGATGACGGTGCAACGTGGTATTTCAGTCCAACACCCATGATTATAGGAGGCGATGAAGCCAAAGTAATAGAGATGAACGACGGTTCGCTATTTGGTTCCATCCGCAAGGGAGGACCACGTCGCTTCAACACCGCCACCTATACCAAGAACAATGATGGAACGCTCAGTTTTACGTACGGTACACAATGGGATAATAACCAACTCCATCAGGATAGCCAGAACAACCAGGACATCCTCTATTACCAACGTGAGACAGAGACAGGTAAGACCGATGTCATTATCCATTCTATGACTACAGGTCAGCACGCTAATCTGAAGCTTTATTATAGTACAGACCAAGGTGCCAACTGGACAGAGTTTTTGAACGTACAAACAAAGGGTGCACGTTATGTTACTATGGAACGTAGTGGTACAGAGGGAAATCCCAGTAGTCTCTACCTCTTCTACGAGGATCAGTCGCTTAATTCTGCAGGTGGCTACACAGACTACAACCACTATCCTCTGAACTTCCTCGAGATCACTCGCGAACAACTTGAGAGCCTTATCCCAACCCTGAATGACTATTCTGTGCCTGATTTCTTGGATTCAAAGGATGTGAAGATTGTCAATGGTTTGACTGGCGAAGCAAATAACGGTTCATGGAACGGCCTTACTTGGACATCTAATGCAGCTAGTGGAGTTGCTGGACTGAAGATGACGCTGAGTGATGGTTCTTATAATAAATTCTCTAATTATAACTCCCGATACAATTTGGCTTACCATCCTGCTGCAGCCAACACCAATTCTACGCTGACGCTGACGGCTCCCGAGGGTTATGTCATCACAGGCTACTCAGTACAGACGGGTGTTTATCAAGGTCAAACTTACACGTTGACTCCTGAGAATGGTACGGCAATTACGCCTGCTAACCTTGGCAACGAATACACTCCGCTTACGGTCTCGGGCTTGAATACAACTTCTACGACGATTACAATCACCACTACAGATGCTTCCAAGTGGCTGTCTTTGGCCAACTTTACCGTCACTCTCGCCAAACCACTTGCGTTGAATGTTGTCGGAGAAAAGTCGTATGCAACGCTCTATGTGCCATTCGACGTTCAGACAGATGCGGACACAAAAGCATATTTCATTAAAGAATTCGATAAGGATGAGGCAAAACTTAGTGAAGTGGCAGGAGGAAAAATACCTGCAAAAACTGCCGTTGTGCTTATTAACGAAAAAGCTTCTGCCCAAACAACGCTCGAATTGACAAGTGTACTTGACCCAATCGTTTCAGAGGAAGACAACATGCTGAAAGGAACTCTTGTTCCTACCAAACTTGACCTCAGCAATGAAACCTCGTATTATTCTCTCGGACGTGTGAACGGCAATGTTGGATTCTATAAGTTTAAGTCAGCAGATGGTTCTACAACCATTACGCTTGGTGCCAATAAAGCTTATATGGACACATCAGTACCGACCATTAATCCTGTTCGAGGATTCAAGATTGGCTTTGCTATTGATGATTCCATTATAAATGATAATGATGGATTTGTAGATGGTATCAATGAAGTACGAGCTACGGACGAGAACATCATCTATGACCTAAACGGTTTGCGTGTCAACACGCTCCGCAAAGGAATCTTCATCGTTAATGGAAAGAAGTTAGTAATTACAGATAATAACCGATAATAGAAAAAGAATGATTATGAAGAAAAGAGATTATATTCAACCAAAAATCAAGGTGCTTGACATCTGTGGAAGACGCAACATATTAGATGGCATCCCTGTTGGAGGAATGGTGACAAGTGGTGAAAACATCGGCTGGTCTAAACGCAATAATTTATTCGACGAGGAAGATCAAGACTTCCACTACGATGTCTGGGAACATTAGAATAACATCAAAAACGTGGCATTATTAGTTTTAATGCCACGTTTTTTTAATGCGAAGGTACTTTTTTCAGATTATTTGCTTATCTTTGCGAAATATAATAAACATATTCAACATAAAACCATGAAACGAACATTCATTACTATTGTTTTTGCCTCAGTTGCAATCAGTATGTCAGCACAAAGTGCTATCAAACCTGCCATTCCTCGTGATGCGGCAATTGAAAAGAAGATAGAAAAGACACTCTCTAAAATGACCCTTGATGATAAAGTTGGTCAGATGCTTGAACTGAATCTTGACATCATGGGTAAGATGGTGCCAAGCGATAACAAAATGATCTGGCAAATGAACGAAACGATGGTTGACACTTGTATCTCCAAATACAAAATCGGTTCTATCCTGAATGCACCAGGTACTCGTGCGGCCACCGTTGAACAATGGCAAGAGTGGATTGGATTGATTCAGAAGAAGTCGATGAAATACATTGGTATTCCCGACATCTACGGACTTGACCATAATCACGGTGTCACATACACACAAGGTGGAACCCTATTTCCACAACCCATTAATCTTGCCGCCTCGTTCAATACCAAGTTGGCACAAGAAATGGCAGAAGTAACCGCATACGAAAGTCGTGCAGGCAATTGTCCTTGGGTATATAATCCCGTTCTTGACCTTGGTCGTGATCCTCGTTGGTCACGTATTTGGGAGAGTTTCGGTGAAGATGCCATTGTTAATGCCCGTATGGCGGAAGCAGAGATACGCGGTTATCAAGGCAACGACCCCAATCACTTAGGTAAATACAATGTGGCAACGAGCGTAAAACACTATTTCGCATACGGTGCTCCATTCAGTGGCAAGGACAGAACACCTGCATACGTTAGTCCACAAATGTTGCGCGAGAAATATTTCGAACCATTCAAGGCAGCCATTCAAGCAGGTGCACTTACCATTATGGTCAACTCAGGAAGTATCAACGGAGTGCCCGTTCATGCAAGTTATGAATATCTGACTAAATGGTTGAAGCAAGACCTCAATTGGGATGGAATGATTATTACCGACTGGGCTGACATCAACAACCTTTTCACTCGTGAGAAAGTGGCAAAAGACAAGAAAGATGCCATTCGTATTGCCATCAATGCTGGTATTGACATGAGTATGGACCCCTATAGTGTTGACTTCTGCATTTTGTTGAAAGAACTCGTGAATGAAGGTAAGGTGAGCATGGAACGCATTGATGATGCCGTTCGCCGTATCCTTCGTGTGAAATATCGCTTAGGACTCTTCGAACAACCCAATACTGGTGGTAAAGACTATGCTAAGTTTGGTAGTGAAGAGTTTGCCTTGAAAGCCTTACATGCTGCTGAAGAAGCAGAGGTGTTGTTGAAAAACGAAGGAAACATCCTGCCTTTGGCAAAGGGAAAGAAGATTTTGCTCACAGGTCCTAATGCTAACCAAATGCGTTGTCTCAATGGTGGATGGAGTTATACTTGGCAAGGTTCACGTGCAGAAGACTTAGCCGAAAAATACAACACCATCTATGAAGCCCTTTGCAATAAATACGGGAAAGAGAATATCATCTTGGAACAAGGCGTTACATATAATGAAAATGGAGCCTATTACGAAGAGAACACACCACAAATCGACAAGGCTGTTCAAGCCGCCGCACAAGCAGATGTTATAATTGCTTGCATTGGTGAGAATAGTTATTGCGAAACGCCAGGAAACCTGACCGACCTTTGGTTATCTGTTAACCAACGCAATTTAGTGAAAGAGTTGGCAAAGACAGGCAAACCCATCGTTATGGTATTGAATGAAGGTCGTCCTCGACTGATTGCCGATATTGAACCATTGGCAAAAGCCATCATAGACATCTTCCTTCCAGGCAATTACGGTGCTGATGCTTTGGCTAATCTCTTGGCTGGCGATGCAAACTTCTCTGCAAAGATGCCATATACCTATCCACGCGAAATCAACTCACTTGCCAACTATGACTATAAGGTAAGTGAAGAAGTAGGGACAATGGCTGGTGCTTACAACTATGACGCAAAAGTTTCCTTGCAATGGCCATTCGGATATGGATTAAGTTATACAACATTTGATTATAGCAATCTACGCGTTGATAAGACCACATTCAATGCCGATGACATCATCACGGTATCGGTAGACGTAACGAATACGGGAAGCGTTTCAGGAAAAGAACCCGTACTTCTCTATTCAAGTGATTTAATTGCTTCAATGGTGCCCGACAATAAGCGTTTGCGCCAATTCACAAAGGTTTCACTCGAACCAGGTGAAAAGAAAACCGTTACGTTCCAATTACCAACAAAAGATTTGGCATTCGTTGGTGCAGATGGTAGATGGACGTTGGAAGAAGGTGATTTCATCTTAAAGATTGGAAAACTTACGCAAAAAATTCAATGCAACCAAACAAAGATTTGGGATACACCTAACATCTAACTCACAACTAAGGAGTTTTGAAGTCTTGTAAAACTTCAAAACTCCTTTCATCAAAAACCATTACTTAAAGAACAATCAAATGAAAATCGTAATACTTGATGGCTATACGGCCAACCCGGGCGACCTATCTTGGAAAGCTTTGGAAGAGGTGGGGGAAGTAACCATTTATGAACGCACTTCTCCCCAAGACGTCATTGCACGTGCCAAAGATGCAGACATTGTCTTAACCAATAAGGTTTGTTTCGGCAAAGAAGAATTGGCCCAATTGCCACATCTTAAATATATCGGTGTAACAGGTACGGGATATAATGTGATAGACGTTAATGCCGCACACGAGCGTGGAATCATTGTAACTAATGTCCCTGCATATAGCACCGATAGCGTAGCGCAAATGGTATTTGCCCATTTATTGACCGTAACCAATCGCGTAGAGCACTATTCCATACAAAACAGAAACGGGAAATGGAGCAATTGTGCCGACTTCAGTTATAGCGACACTCCCCTAACTGAAATCGCGGGGAAAACAATTGGCATTCTTGGATTAGGCAATATCGGTCAAAGAGTGGCGACCATTGCCCTTGCATTTGGAATGAAAGTTCTTGCAATGACCAGCAAGCCTGCTTCTTCCCTTATGGAAGGAATCACGAAAGTGGAATTTGAAGACCTTCTAACGCAAAGCGACATTCTAACCTTGCATTGTCCTCTCACTCCCGAAACCCACCACATCATCAATGCCGATTCACTACAAATGATGAAACCGTCGGCTATCCTAATCAATACAGGACGTGGACCTCTCATTGACGAACAAGCAGTAGCAAATGCACTAAATACCAATCGTCTCTTAGCTTATTGTACTGACGTTATGGGAAACGAACCACCCTCTATCAAAAATCCCCTACTCCAATGTCCCAACGCATATATTACGCCACATATAGCATGGGCAACACGCGAAGCACGTATTAGATTATTAGATATAGTGATTGATAACGTGAAAGCATTCGTTTCTGGGAAGCCAGTGAATGTAGTTTAGAGAGTTTCTTTCGCAAGCTCTGCTTGTGAAAGTGAGAATGCGATGCTATAATTATTGACAATTAAATGATAATAATTGCTTCTGGCCAATTTTTTTTCATAAATCACCGATTATTTCCCATGATTTTTGTATTTTGCATCATAATTATACTATTATTCATTTTTAAATTTATAGAATATGAAAAAATTAATGTTACTTGCCGTCATGATGATTACAACGATGGCAACTCGCGCTCAAGTAAGTGAAGGTACACTAACTGTAATGCCTAAAGTAGGATTTAACTACTCTGACGTTTCTGGTGCCGGTAAAATTATAGACAACAAAGGAGGATTTGCTGCTGGTGCTGAAGTAGAATACAGAATAAACACTTGGTTAGGACTCAGTGGAGGTTTGATGTATGAACAACAAGGTTTCAAGCACAAAGATTCTGGCAACATATTGAAAACCGAATACATCAATATTCCTATCTTAGCCAGGTTTTACGTATGGAAAGGCTTGGCTCTCAGCACAGGTCTTCAACCAGGATTCCTCACAAAAGCAAAATTTGGTAATTCTGAGGAAATTAACGTAAAGAGTGACATCAACAAATTCGACTTGGCGTTACCTGTAGCCATTTCCTACGACTTTCCTTTCGGTCTGAACATTGAGTTAAAATATTACGACGGTATCGTAGATGTGATTAAGGATAAAGCAGGCAATACTTTTGGTATATCATCAACGACCAGCAGATGGTATGAAGAAAAGAACAAGAACCGTACCCTGCAACTTTCTATCGGTTACAAATTTGCCGTTAAATAAAATGAAGGTGGAATGATGAATTACGAAGGAAATACTTCGTAATTCATCATTCATACATCAAACATCCTTACAAAGTTTTGTCTGGATTTTCTCGCATTCCAGAAAAAGAAAAGCGGAATAATGCGTTCAAACGAATGAAATGATTCGTTTTTCAGACAAATATAATGAGTTACGATTGCTAACATATAGAGTTACGGTCGTAACTCATTACTTTATGAGGGCTAAAACTATGCTTTACGAATGCCAAAATACTGCTTTTTTCGATGAAAAATAGGGTCTTATTTCTTCTTTATTAATGGTACAAAATTACAATTCTTTGATAGTCAACAAATTATTATCATACCGCTATTTTTCGTTATTTCGCACCACTTCTAAATTATTTTGAAAAAACGGCTGGAATTTGAGGCAAAATTACGAAATTGCTTGACAACAAATTTGGATAATGAAAAAAATAGCATTATCTTTGCAAGGAGAATGACGAATTCTCATCATAGTAACCATAACGACAAACATACAAATCATATCATAACACAAAATAACATGAAAAGACTATTAACCGTTTGCCTAATGGCAATGTTTTTCTTGGGCGTTTCTGCACAAGGGCGTGAAGTCATCAATTTTAATTTCGGATGGAAATTCCATTTAGGAGACGTTGACATGTCTCAAATGAAGAGCGTTCCAACGTCTGACAACAGTTGGAAAACGATTGATGTTCCTCACGATTTCCAAATCGAACAACCTTGGGTGGCTCCCAATGCCAATGAGAGTTCTGACAACAGCGACGGAGCTGCCAACTTCAAGAGTCGTCTTTCTGCCCGAGGATTCAAGGAGATGGGTACGGGATGTTATGTAAAAACCTATACCCCAGCAGAAAGTCTCAAGGGCAAGCGTATCTTACTCGATTTCGAAGGCATCATGTACGTGGGCGATGTATACTTGAATGGTGAGCGCATAGGTGGAACCGATTATGGCTATCTTGGATTTGAAATCGACCTATCGAAAAAGTTGCAATACGGCAAGGAGAATATCATTGGCGTCAAGGCCAGCACTTCCAATCCCTTGAATTCACGATGGTATACGGGTGGTGGATTGTTTCGCGACGTGAAAATCATCGTTACGGGAAACGATCTTTACTTTGCCCGTCATCCCCTATTCATTACAACGAAGGACAACCACGAAGTGAACATTCAAGCAGAAGTAGCTAACTACACAAAGGCTGATCGTGTTCAACTGACCACGAAGATTCTTGACCGCGAAGGAAATACAGTTTACGAGAAAACCGCAACCCAAAATTTCAACCGAAAGATGCGTACCAACGAAATGGCATTGGAACCCATCAACATCAACAATCCCCAACTATGGAGTTGCGAAAATCCTTATCTTTATACCGCTATTGTAACGCTTGCCGATGAAAATGGCAACGTGAAAGACATTGCTTGTGAGCGATTTGGCATTAGAACGATTGAGATTTCTCCTGAATTTGGATTGAAAGTTAACGGCAAGAAAGTTTTGCTCAAAGGTAATGCCAACCATCATACAAATGGTGCCTTGGGTGCAGCTGCCTATCCACGTGCCATCGAGAAGCGATTGAAGATGTTGAAGGAATTTGGTTTCAATCATATTCGTACCTCTCACAATCCCTATAGCAAGTCGTTCCTCGACCTTTGCGATGAGTTGGGAATCCTTGTGGTGGACGAACTATATGATAAATGGCTCGACCAATTTACGGGAGGACGTAAACCTTGGATGGAACAATGGCCATACGACTTACCCGAATGGGTGAAACGCGACAGGAATCATCCTTGCGTAGTGTTCTGGAGTTTAGGTAATGAATTGCAGACTTACGCCAACCTACCATTTGGCGACTGGGGCGTTACTCCTTATCGCATGATGAAACCCGTGTTGCAACGTTATGACCCAACACGTAAGATTACCGTTGCCATGCACCCACGCGGAAGAAGCCTAACTACCGATTCCATCCCTGCCCCATTGGTTTTCGAAACCGATATTGCCGCGTATAATTATCGGTATATGTACTTCCCTGGCGACAGAAGAAACAATCCGTGGATGGTATTCTATCAAAGCGAAGCGAACACGAGCAACATGGGACCGAATTTCTTTGAAATGGATTTGGATAAGGTTATCGGTCTTGCCTATTGGGGACAGATTGATTATCTCGGTGAATCACAAGGATGGCCAGCAAAAGGTTGGGCACAAGGGTCTTTTGATATGTCTCTCCAACCCAAACCAATTGCCTATCTGTTGAAGTCGATGTTCTCGGATGAGCCAACCATTCATATCGGCGTGATTGACGATGGCAATTCCAACATCATCTGGAACGACGTGCAAGTGGGAACGGCTCACATGAGCGAGAATTGGAATCGCAAGCCTAGCTCAAAGGCTTCCATCAATGTCTATACCAATTGCGACCGCGTGGAAATTCTCTCCAATGGCAAGAAGGTGGCAGAGAAAGAGAATACACTCAATCCCAAAAACCGCAATAAGATTCGTATTGACAACATCGACTATGTACCAGGAACGTTGGAAGCCATTGGTTACAAGGATGGAAAAGTCGTGGCGAGACACAAGATTGAGACAACTGGTGAGGCGACGAAACTCGTTGCCATTCCCGACCAACAAACATGGAAAGCAGACGGTACAGACTTACAACATATTCGCATTTATGCCGTTGACAAGAAAGGAAGACGCGTATGGAACGCTAATCAGCAACTGACATTTGAAGTTGAAGGTGATGCTCGCATCGTTGGTGTAGATAACGGCAACATTATCAGCGATGAAATGATGACTGGCAACCAACGCAAATTATTTAACGGTTCTGCGCTCGTTATCCTTCGTGCTGGACAGAATGCAGGGAAAGTCAACCTCCGTATTTCGGGAGAAGGATTCAAGGCACAAACTGTAAAATTAATGACTAATTGATAACATTTCAATAAAATATGTGAAAACATTTGTTATTTATGAATTTTAGGCTATCTTTGCACAAAACATTGAAAGAATGGATTTATTAACTTAATAACAAAAAACATTATGAAGAAAAAATTTATTTGCTCCGTTTGCGGTTACATTTATGAGGGAACAGAGGCACCCGAAAAATGCCCTATTTGTAAAGCTCCAGCATCCAAGTTCACAGAACTGAAGGATGAAGGCGAAACAACATACGCTACCGTTCACAAGATTGGTGATGGCAAGTTGCCTGGTGTTCGTGAAGAGATGATTAACGACCTTCGCAACCATTTCAATGGTGAGTGCGGTGAGGTTGGTATGTATCTTGCTATGGCTCGCCAAGCCGACCGTGAAGGTTATCCAGAAATTGCAGAGGCTTTCAAGCGTTACGCTTTCGAAGAGGCTGACCATGCCAGTCGTTTCGCAGAACTGTTAGGCGAATGCGTTTGGGATACCAAGACAAACCTTGAGAAGCGTGCTGCTGCTGAGGCTGGTGCATGTGAAGATAAGTTCCGCATTGCCAAGGAAGCCAAGGCTGAAGGTTTCGATGCCATCCACGACACCGTTCATGAAATGGCAAAAGACGAGGCTCGTCATGGTGCAGGCTTTGCAGGTCTCTTGAAGAGATACTTCAAATAGTTTTAAATGAAGAATGTAGAATGAAGAATGAAGAATCACTTAGCCAGATGCCAATGGCGTTAGCTGATTCTTCATTCTTCATTCTTCACTCTTCATTTCAAAGTAAGCACGACGTATTCCGAATGGGTTCCGATTCGGAATTTACCACCCCAAATACCAATACCACTACTTACATAATAATGCGTGTTTCCTTTTTGTAGTGGACCAAATGCATCTTCATACATTCTATCCTCTATCCAACTGATAGGCCAAACCTGTCCATAATGCGTATGACCACTAAATTGGAAATCCACACCATATCGTTCGGCATCCTCTAAATGATAGGGTTGATGATCGAGAAGAATTGTGAATTTCGACATATCTGCCTCTTTCGTCAAGTCCTTTACACTCTTTCGACGCATATTGGTACGGTCATCTCGCCCTATGATGGTTATTCCATTAGGTAAAGTAATGCTTTGGTCTCGCAACAGATGAATTCCACTCTCCTTGATGAATTGTTCTGATTGAGGTTCACCTGCATAATAATCGTGATTACCCAAACAAGTATAAACAGGAGCTTGTATCATTCGGAACACCTCAGCCATGTTTTCCTCCATCACGGGTTTATGGCTAATGTCAATAATATCTCCAGCCATCAAAACCAAGTCGGGCTTTTCATCATTAATCAATTTCACCCACTTTTCGAAATCCGCTCTCGTGTTGTGATAACCCAAATGCAAATCACTCAACAATACCATCTTTACGGGTTTTGCCAATGGTTTTGAAGAAGTAAGTTCCAAGGGTTGGCGCACCTTATTATAATAATGGAGATTGCCATAAACGAACAAGGCTACCATGATTCCCAATACCGTCCAACTCCCCACGGCACTATGATGCAAGAATGAAGATGGAATGAGACGAACCAAACGTCCCAAATCCAACACCAAAAAGAGCATGACGAGATAAAGCAAGATGAAGATGGAAGACGTGCCTATCGCATACATGACACGCGCTACGGGTAAAGGGAATCGTTCAAGTCCCAAAGAGAAATTCACAAACAACAGGGAGAAACACCCAAACATCAAGGCGATGATGAAAAACTTATAAATATTCGCCAATGGAAGGATGCGCCAAATATGCCATCCTACATAAATACATCCCAATAAGGGAAGCAACGTAAACACAAAAAACCATAGTTTCATACGTGCAAACTTACGACATTTTTTCTAAAAACAAAGGGTTGATTGGTAAAAAATGATTAATAATATAGTTATTTAAAAGATTATTACATAGAAAAACATTAATTTTGTGATAATAAAACAACTAACAATCTTATGGTAAAACGAATATTCATCATCTTGACATGCTTGGCTTTGGTAGTACCAGCCATTCCACAAACAACGTTCACACATCCTTGGCAAGGAAAGAAAGTTGCTTACTTAGGCGATTCCATCACCGACCCACGCAATAGCGGTTCGAAGAAAAAGTACTGGGGATTCCTGCAAGACTGGCTCGACATCACTCCCTTTGTATATGGTATTAGTGGAAGACAATGGAACGACATTCCCAACCAAGCGGATAAGTTGCACAATGAACATGGAGATGATGTTGATGCCATTCTCATCTTCTGCGGAACGAATGATTTCAATAATGCCGTTCCTATTGGTGAATGGTACACGGAAAGCAACGAACAAGTCTATGCCGCTCGTGGACAAGTGAAGACCTTGCAAACACGAAAAATGCGCACACCCATTATGACCGACTCCACTTATCGCGGTCGTATCAACAAGGCTTTGAATCACGTAAAAAAACTCTATCCCACGAAGCAAATCGTATTGCTTACTCCTATTCATCGTGGATATTTCGGTCCTAACGACAAAAACGTTCAACCTACGGAGGCTTATCAAAACAAATGTGGTGAGTATGTAGATGCTTACGTACAGAGTTTGAAAGAAGCAGGCAACCTTTGGGCAGTTCCCGTCATCGACTGGAATTCGTCTTGCGGATTGTATCCTTTGTTGGATGAGCACCTACAATATTTTGCCAAACCCGATGTTGACCAACTCCATCCCAATGACAAAGGACAGGAGCGCATGGCAAAGACATTGTTTTATCAATTGCTTACCTTACCCGCAACATTTTAAGATTCCATGAACAATTTCATCGTTTCACCCCAAAAAGACAAACAGTTCAAGATTTGGTTTCGTATAGCCCTCATAGCCATCTTGCTGATTTATATCAAGCCTTTGGTCTTTCATATTGATTCCAAAGACGTAACCATCCTTGGCCTGAAGCATATATTGCGTTCATCTTGGGGTAATACCTTGATTTATATGTTCTATTGGATAACATTTGTTTGGATTCTGGGACAACTCATCATGAGTTTTCCCACTTCCATGAAATGGGCAAAAGGTTCGTTATGGGCAACACTCATCTTCTATGTGATTCATGTTTTATACAGTTATATCGTTCCCATGCCCGAACTTGGCTCCCCCACTTTAGCTACCTATCATCTGGTTGGAGGAGTCATCTCCACCCTATACACAGCTTCGCTCATCCTCTTTGGCATACACCTTGTTTCACGACACGGTGGCAGGCTAAAGCAATTGGGCATTGCCATCCTCGTATGGCAATTGTTACCTTTCGCTTTTTCCATATTCTATATCACAACAAATATAGCCCCAATATCCACATGGTATTATTTGGCAACCCAAATTCTTCAAATGTTCATCACCATTTGGGTATTTTATCTCATGAGGCAAGTGTTTGTTCCTGCATGGGAAGAAACGGGAAAGAAGACTGAATGATGATTATTTTATTCATCTTTTTTGTTGCCTTTCCTTTTTTATCATATTTTGGCGCAGTTTAAAACTTCCGTGGTAAACTAAGGCATAGTCTTAGCCAAAGATGGTGCATATACGATACATAAAGAAAGGAATATCTGCAACTCCATGCA
>OMWI01000042.1 GCA_900314715.1 uncultured Prevotellaceae bacterium
GCGGATGTTACCATCGGCGGCACTCCAATGCGTCTCAGGCTGGAAGTTGATGCGACTACCCACGATGTTCTTCGAGGCAGAGAACTTGTCGGGACCCTCTGCGGGCTTCGTCTTCAAACCCACCTTGAAGCGACCGAAACCGTCCAACTTCACGCCATAGCCAGCGTCAAACGCCTCCGCCATCACTACCACCAGTTCCCTGAGCACCGCAATCACATCCGATTTCTTTGCGCTTACGTTGTCCTGGATGTGGTCGGCCAGTTTCTCGAGGTCCCAGTAACCCAAGCACTTTGCCTTGGCGTACCATTGATCCTTAGTCGTACTTCTGGGGTTCTTGTTCTGATACAATACATAAAAAGTAGGCATAATCTTAAAATTTTTTTAGTGGTTAATTTACTCTTCCGCTGCTATTCACTACGTTTTGGGCCCATTGTCGCAAGGCCAGCGGATTAACACCTTTTGACAAGTACAAAATTACTAAAAAAAATCCATTTCACCAAATAATAAGCAAAGAATATTACGATAAATAATGTTAACAAAACACGATTATCAATCCAATTGTAACAAACTCAATATTAATTATTTACACATTATATCAAACCATCATACGAATGTATTTTAGTTGGCAATTTTTGATAGTTTATTGTTTAGTTAATCAGAAAGTAGGAAAGCCGACATTAGCATGTTTTGAAGTAGGAAACAGGACATTATAAGTAGCAGATTTTTGTTAATTTATATTTATATATATATATTATTATTAATATATTAATACTATTATTATTACTATTATTATTACTAAAAGTATTAAATGTCTACTTTCCTACTTTCTTACTTTCCTACTTACGTTTAACATTTATTAATTACCTCAAGACACCCTCACATTCTTACCATATTAGCACAAGATAAAACCGTCGTCTTTTCAATTCCATGACATGTTTCCACATCATTATTTTGTGTTGTCGAATTGTTTTTGTAACTTTGCAGAATAAAAACCTAAAGCATGAACCGAATGAGCAGCATACAAGACATTTTAGAAAATGAAGAAGTAAAAGCAGAATATAAAAAAGCATTACTCTTAAATATGTTCAAAAAAATAGTTGTTCGAATAAATAAGGATTGTACATTTAGATCTTCTATAAGAAAACTGTTCTCTCAATCTACGAATAGAGAAGCTACCGTCAAAGCTATTATACGTAATAATCTTAATTTTGATTTAGATGATGATGACTGCAAACTTATGCTTCAATGGTTTGAAGCTAATTTAAAAAAGAGTAACCAAAGGAAACCTATTTCGCTTGATTTAAAAGAAAAACTTTATAAAAAACAAAACGGCATTTGTTTAGTATGCGGTGAACCATTAGAAAAAGAGATGAAATATGTACATGTAGATCACATTATTCCTTGGATGTTAGTTGGAGATGAATTAAAAGACAATTACCAATGTTTATGTCAAACTTGTAATGAGTGCAAAAGTGCTCGTACAGATTATATGTTTAGAAACCTTGTAAAACTTATTTAATATGAAGAAAATCTATTTACAAAAAGTGGAACAACATGAAACGATTTGCTATATAGGCAAGATTGATCCACGTGATTTAGTACGCGTCGCCACTAAAGTGGAAATGAGTGCAGTACAAGATGCCCAACGTCCATTAAATGAGAAACGGGTCAAAGATATAGCAAAATATGTTGGTATAGAGAGAGGCATTCTTCCGAATACTCTTACTTTAGCTACAAAAGATACCACATTTGATGTTATTACTGAACCTGGTTCACATTTATTATATATTAATTTCCCTGAATCTGATGCTGAATTTGAGAATTTCAAGGAAAAGATTGATGTAATGGATGGACAACATCGTTTATATTCATTCTTAGAAGACATTTGTCTTTTACCACAAGACGTCCCATTCGAAATTGGTTTTACTCTATATATCCGTCCAGATCTTTTTGCTCGTCGTCGTATTTTTGTTAGCTGTAACGAGAAGCAAGAAAAAGTTAGTGGCAACCTTTTGATGTGGTTTAGAGCTCAACTTAACATGTTGTCTGATGAAGAAAAGAATTTTTATAATGTAGTACAAAAACTAAGTGAGGAGTATCCATTAAAAGGCCATGTTAAGATGAATGCTGAGAAGATTACAAATGGAGTAAATGCAAAAGAAATCATGGCAGCTATGAAACAGGCAAAAATCCAAGATTTGGAAATCAATGAACAACCTCTTATAGATGAGCAAAAAGTTGATTTAATAAAAAAATACTTGGTTGCATGGGAAAAGTTTGCCGATTTTAAATTTGCACAATCTAAGCCACGAGAGGCTGGTGCTGCAATTAAAATGGCCGGACTTAAGTTTATGATTCTCTTGTTACCTAAGATTTGGGAAAGAGCCTTATCTTCACAATCTAAATTTACAGAAGAGTTTGTTATCAATATTCTTAATCAAGTAGCTACTAATGTTGGTGTTGAGAGGGAAGCTTTTTTCACTAGTGATGTTACAAAAATGAATTTCCGAGACCGCACAGCAGTAGACGCTTTTGCAAATCAATGCAATAATATTATAACAAATCTTGTAGCTCAAGGATTCAATCCTTTGGCCTAATTCCTCTAATATGTAACGAACCTATGTAAATAGAAGTTCCTATTTATTTGGAAACGAGGGAGGAGTAAATTGATTGGTTTTGTACGTTAACAAATAAGGCTCTGTTCGTTAACATCAGAGAGAATCATTCGATGTTGGACAAGCAGAGCCTTTTTCGTACAATTTCAAGCCTCTATTATATTTAACAGGCTAAAGGTTCTGCCAAAGGTCACTAATTATCATGACTTTCCTTTGGCTTGGTTTTTGCTCATTGATATTTGATTTATTTATTTCAACATATATACTAAACATCTATGAACAAATATGCTATCTACACTTACGAATTGACGGAAAAGCCCCGACGAAATGAAATTCTAACGACGGAGGAAGCCCCCATAGAGAAGATGAAACCAGAGACAAGGTTTGAGTTGCTTTTCGGTAAAGAGCGTGGTGCAGAACTCCGTGTGCAAAAATTAAAGAAAAATGGGACAGCCGATAAATACCCTTGCCAAGTGTTGAACCACGATGAGAATATCATTTTATTGCGTTTGGTCTATGATAAAAATGTCAACATTTGGGAGGAACACCCCACTACATCCCCAGTTTCAACAATTGAAAAGACGAAGATGCCATCAAAACCATTCTGCTACATTTTTATAGACAACAGGCTTGGTATACGGCAGATAGCCATACAGTCAGACAGTGCTGCATGGAGAAACACCAACGATGTGAAAGACTTATTACAGGAAAGCTTGAACAGGCTTCTTGATACGCTCAATTATGGCTTGTTTATTACAATTCGCACAAAGATGATGCCTTCCAAATTTTGGGATTATGTGGATTATAAGCGAAAGAAGGAAAAGGTTTATATTAAGAGCATGGTATTTTCATTTACTAACTATAAACGCCATCCTGAAATAGACCTCAGGTCGGCTCTTTCATCCGAATGGAGGCATTTTGAGAGTTTCATGAATTTGGTGGATAGTATAGGTGCTGGTAAGGGTGAAATAAAACTTACCCCACCCAGAAACAATGAGCTTTTGAAAGACCGAAGACGAGCTGACATCAAACACATGGTGGAGATATGTATGAACAGCAATTATAGTTTGAGCGTAACTTTTTCTGACGATGTAACCTACAAGTGCAATGATAACTTACGTGCAGAATTCCCGATGAATGACGAGTCACTCAGAATTGAATTTGAAGAACGACATCACGATTTATTTCATAAGTATAGATTGACAGTGTGGCTTAACGAAATAAAACAAAAGACAGAAGAATATGACGACATTGAAGAAGTTAAAAGAAAGCCCAGCTCAAAGGATAAGAAACAAATTTCATGACCACCCTTTGTTGCTGACATGTCAACAAGTATTCCGCCACTACATGGCTGAAATGAACTCGTTTGACTTTACGTCGGAGGATTTATTCATCGAGGTGGCAAATGTGATAGATGCTATTTTCGACAATCCTTCTTTTGCCAATGAATATATAGAAGAAATGTGGGATAACTTGAAAATAGAGTTGAAGACAAGAGAGAAACCTGCCCCTCCACAAGAAGACCTTAACACGGTGTGTGGAGTGTTATTCTATATCGTCGCTGCCGTGCTTAGTCTTCATTGGAGGGAATATTACAACACAAAAATGGTTAAGCAATTGTGTAAGATAGTAGAGCAAAAGGCAATATTCTCCAAAATGGCGAACAGGAAGAAATCATCAAAAACCTATGCAAACACGCTGAGGGTTTGGAGGACTGGATAAATGAGTATGATGAAAGCGAGGAATGGCTGTCGGATGAAATAGAGAAGGTTAATACGCAGCAACTTCGAGCCGATAATAAGACAGATAAACCAGAGTTCAATCCAATTACAACGACATTCCTAAAGGCTGGCACAGTATTAGACGCTAATATAACACTTGTTTTTCAACAATTGCTAAAATATAAATGGATTGCAGCAAATTCTAATCCTGACGCTTTTTATACTTTGTTTTCTGGCAAAGCCTCAGAGATGACCATTGTTTGGATGAAGGCAAAAGGATTGTTGCACGACCTATTCAAGATGTTAATTGATGAAAAATTGATTACTTGTCCAGATGGTTATGGTTACTTGCAAATTGTTTCTTCACATTTTACAGATGAAAAAGGCAACTATCTTATTAACCTGAATAGCGGGTATAAAGGCAAGAAGATACAAGCTAATTTGAGTCATATTCTTATACTCATGAAAACTAAATATCACCCAGAAGATGATTAAACCTCTGCTGTTTCCTCGGCAGTAACAATTATTTTTCATTTTTTCTTCATTTGTAATAACAGGCTGATAATTAGTCTGTTATTATTATTTGTATTTACTCTTTCCACCAAAGTTTATTACAAGGCTGAGATTCTTGCCGAGATTTTAGCCGAGATTTTATAGGGGTTTCTCCGAAAAGTGAAACCCCACCTTACGTGAGGTGGAAAAATATTTGTTATATGAAAAATAATTTATTCAAAGTAGTTTCACAGGGAGATGTGAGCTACATCCCCTCCACTAAGCAGGAGGGCGGCCAATTGGCCAAGAGTGTTATCCGACTCAAGGAGCTCGGAAGTGGAAAATTCGGGAACGAGTACGCTTGTACGCTTTTCGGCAATCTCGCTTTGTGCAAGTTCTACGAAAATGATTTGGTGGCGGCTTCGTTGCGCTTCCAAGTTCATGAGGTGAACGGCATTCTTTATCAGGAAATTGTTGCTAACGACATTGTTAAATTGGTGAAATAGTATGGCACAGAATCAAGAAAATAATACGCCCAAGCCCCGCAAAGTTCGGGGTGTGGGCTCGTTTGACGGGGAAAAATTCTCTTTCAGGCCTTCAGAACCAGGCGAGACGACGCAACTGAATGTTCGCAGCACTTTAGGCGGCAAACTGTTTACCACAACCAGCGCACGGAAGCCCTTACAGGTGGCTCATCTGACTTGTGCTGCCGATTGTCCTGACCCGTGGAACGAATATGTTGACCAGCTGAAAAGGTTGGGCGTGAAGCCACAGAAGATTTCACGGGAGCCGAAAGGTTTGCGCGTGGTGAGTGAGGACGGTTTGCAATGCTGGCTCAACGAGGATAAGAGCGAGATGGTTTTCATGGGTACCATCAATCTCACCTTGCACTATCGCGACTGGCAGGCAGAGGTGTTGCGGCAGGTGCAACTCGTAGTACGTAGGTTGCCCATCAGCGACAGGTTTAACAAACTGATGAACTTGATTAGGAAAGGAGGACAGAGATGAGAAGCTTTCAGCAAAACATCGACAAGCCCTGCGGAGAAATCACTCCGCAGGCATTGGAAGACTTGTGCCGTTCGAGCATCGTGAACAATGCCATAGACTCTTTCCGCAAGGCAAAGCAACAGATGGCAGAGGCCAAGACGGATGAGGAAAGAAAGCTGTTTTGCGCTACCGTCATCAAGAGTAAGGCGTATAAGGTTTGGCTCGCCCAAGAACTGAAAAAAGACGAGCAGAGAAAGAAGCAGAGGTTTCCTACGGACAAATTGAAACGCGTTACGCTCTACATCGAACAGATGAAGAGTACGCTGCCTGCCATCATCCCTACGGCCAACTTCACGGAGAGCGTGGACAGATGGGGGCGCAAGGGCAAATGGCGCGTACAGGAGCATTGCATCTTGACGGGGTTGGCGGTGCTTGATGCCGACCATGTATCAGACCCCGAGGCATACGTGAAGGAGTGGCTGGAACGCGAGGACTTCAAGGACTTGGGTATCGTGTGGATATTCATCACCCCTTCGGGCAAAGGCATCAAGGTGGTGTTTAAGGCGCGTGAGGAATGGGGAAACCTACAGGACAACGTGTATCAGATGGCGGAGATGTTGGGTGTGCTTGACTATGCCGACATGCAATGTAAGAACTCTGACAGAGCCCATTTTATTCCCCGCTACGACGACATCAGGTTTGTTGACTGGGAACAACTGTTCAATTACGAGAACGCCGCATACGAGGCTCGATATGGCGAGGCATACCGTCAGGGAGATTCTGCTCCCACACAACCCCGTTGGCAGGAGTTGGAACAGCAGCGCAAGAAGACTCGTTCGGTGAAGGGCAAGGCACAAGCGCAAGACAAGGCTGATAGTGCCCCAAATGCCACGAATGAGAATACCACTGCCCTACCCTCTGCCGACACCCTTACGGAGCGTGACAAGGCCATTATTGCAGCCATAGACGGCTATTATGGGGAGGCATTGCCAGTAGGCAGAAGGCATGAGACATTCCTCGGTGAGACGGCTCAATGGCTCTTGCTGCTGACGGACAACAATGCGCAGAAGGCACTCGCCATAGGACGGGAACTGAGGTACGTGAAGAACTGGACAGACATGGCACCAGATGAGTTGGAGAACTGCATTTCCACGGTGCAGAAGAAGCCCTTGCTGCGTCGCCGTCCGAAAGCACTTGCAGAACTGATGAAGAAGGCTGGCATAGACGCGGAGCAAGCTGAGGAAGTGCCACAAGGCATTGACCCCATGGCAGACATGCCCTTCGACAAATGGTGTGAGCGGATAGAGGGTTTCTTCGACGTGTATCCCTGTCTGCGAGAGGTGTGCGAACCCCATCCACGTAGGTTGTGGCCTTTCTTGCTCTTTGCCTCGGCAGCGATGATGGGTACTTGCATGACGTTGACATACTATCGGTTTTATGCCGACCAGACCATCAGGTGTCGTCTGAACTATATCATCTTAGGCGTGGGTGACCCCGCAAGCGGAAAGGGTACGTTGAATCGCCTGCAAGAACTATTGCTGGCTCCTATCATCGAGTCGGACAGGATGGCAGACGAAGCCACCAACAACTGGAAGGAGATGAAGGATAATGCGGCCAACAATAAGGATACGAGGGTACGCGACAAAATCTATAACCGCATGTTTGGTCCCAGAGCATCGAACACCGAGTTTATCCGTAGCATGATTAACTGCAAGACGCTGGTGGACGGTGAGGACATGAATAACCACCTCATTACCGTTGACTCGGAGAAAGACAACTCTATCAACATGTCTAAATCGGGAGGTTGGCAGAATCGCGACATCATGGTGCTGAAAGCGTTTCATAATGAGTATGACTCGCAGCACTATTCGAATAACCAGTCGGTGAGCGGAAGGTTTCGCGTGTATTGGAACCAAATAGAGACGTGTACGCCTCCCACGCTGAAACGATTAGTGAATGAGCGAAACTTCAACTCTGGTCTTGACACCCGTATGGCTACCATTCCCATGGGTAAGCCCGACTTCGAGATGATACCACTGGAGAACAAGAACGACAAGTTCATCAAAGCCAATGAGACGTTGCGGGAATGGAGCTACAAGCTGGATCAACGACGCGGGGAACTGCCTTTGTGGCCATTGGTGGAACACGTGCACAAGTGGTGTGACGAGCGTAGGGCCATAGCCAAGTTTAACAATGAAGACCAGGCTGACTGGTTGCTCATCAAGCGCGTGCCCTACTATGGCATCAACGTATCGGCTCCCTACATCGAGATGCGACATTGGGAGGAGCGCGAACAGACAGGCACTTACCAGATTGACGATACAGACCGCGAATTGTGCGACCTGGTGCTGGATATACAATATCGCACGCAGTTGCATTGGTTCTACGACTTGCACCGCCTGTATTACGACAACCAACTGCGCGAGGCCGCACAGCAACGTCGTAGGACGAATAAGTTCGTGGAGTGTTTCCGTCAGCTACCTAATGAGTTTTCAACGGATATGTTTACGCAAGTCTTCGGCTATGCCAACAATCGCTCTGGGCAGAAGACATTGGAACGCTTGATTAATGACAAGGCCATTAAGCGAACCATGCGAGGCAACTATAAAAAGCTCGTTCAGGAATTGTAGGGAATAAAGCGTGTTTGATAAACAGAAAGTAAGAAAGTAGGAAAGTAGGAAAGTAGACATTAGCATGATTTTGGATACTTAATGCCTACTTTCCTTGTTTTATAAATTGAATGGGGAATTGGGCATGGGCTTAGAAATGGGCGGTATGGGGGGAGGTTTGTTATTGCCTACGGCATTTCTTCATTTGAAGAGACGTTTGAGGGTTCTTTGGATAATAATTTCTTTATAAAACCTTCCAATTCTTCTTTTGATGCTCCCGTCTGTATCGTCTTAATGATTTGGAAGATTTTCAAAAACTCCTTTGTATTTTTTGTGTATGGATGATTGGAACCAAATACTTTCACAAAGATGTCTACTGCCTTCTGCAAATATTCGAGTGCATTGGGATAGTCTCCTTGGACACCGTAAGCCACACCGATATTAGAGTATACTCCCGCAGTATCTGGATGATTCTTTCCCAGTACCTTCTCACGGATGGCTAATGCCTTGAAATAGTACTCAAGTGCCTTAGAATAGTCTACCTGACTTAAGTAAAACCCAGCAATGTTGTTGTATGTCGTGGCAGTAGAAGGATGATCAATTCCCAGTACTTTCTCTTTGATTCTCAACGCTTTCTGATAATACAGAAATGCCTGTGGGTAGTTCCCCAGACCTTCATAGACACTGCCAATGTTGCTATAGCTCATAGCGGTATTGGGATGATCCGTGCCTAAAACCTTCTCGCGGATGGCTAATGCCTTGAAATAGTACTCGAGTGCTTTGGGATAGTCGCCCTGGTTGTAGTAGGTCAGTCCGATGTTGTTGTAGTTCGTGGCTGTATCGGGATACTCCTTGCCATGAACCATCTCTAAGATGTCTGAAACCTTCTGTTTGTACTCGAGTGCCTGAGGATAGTCGCCTTGGCTTCTGTAAATCTCACTGATGTTGTTGTAACTCGTGGCAGTATCGGGATGCTCCTTGCCCATAACCTTCTCACGGATGTCCAATGCCTTGAAATAGTACTCGAGTGCCTTGGGATAATTGATTTGTTTTTCGTAGGTCTTACCGATGTTGTTGTAGCTCGTGGCAGTATCGGGATGCTCCTTGCCCATAACCTTCTCACAGATGTCCAACGCCTTGAAATAGTACTCGAGTGCTTTGGGATAGTCGCCCTGGCTGTCGTAGGCCTGTCCTATGTTGTTATAGTTTAAGGCGGTAGTGGGATGCTCCTTGCCCATAACCTTCTCACGGATGTTCAACGCCTTAAAAAAATACTCGAGTGATTTGGGATAATCACCCTGGCTGTAGTAGAAACCACCGATGTTGTTGTAGCTCGTGGCGGTAGCGGGATGTTCCTTTCCCAGCACCTTCTCTTGGATGTCCAGCGCCTTGAAATAGTACTCGAGTGCCTTGGAATAGTCACCCTGGCTGTAATAAGTCAATCCGATGTTGTTGTAGCTTAAGGCTGTAGTGGGATGTTCTTTGCCAAGAACCTTCTCAAGGATGTACAAAGCCTTAAAATAGTACTCGAGTGATTTGGGATAATCACCCTGGTTGTAGTAGATCAGTCCGATGTTGTTATAGCTTAAGGCCGTAGTGGGATGTTCTTTGCCAAGAACCTTCTCATGAATGGCCAGGGCCTTGAAATGGTACTGAAGTGATTTGGGATAGTCACCCTGACTGCAATAAGTCAGTCCGATATTGTTGTAGCTTAAGGCGGTAGAGGGATGTTCCTTGACAAGAACCTTCTCTTGGATGTCCAATGCCTTGAAAAAGAACTCGAGTGATTGGGGAAAATCGCCTTGGTTATAGTAGGTCAGTCCGATGTTATTGTAGCTCGCGGCAGTATAGGGATGCCCATTGCCAAGAACCTTCTCAAGGATGTCCAACGCCTTGAAATAGTACTCGAGTGATTTGGAATAGTCGCCTAAATTATCGTAGATCATTCCGATATTATTGCAACTCGTTGCGGTATCGGGATGCTCCTTGCCAAGTGTCGCCTCGCGGAGGGAAAAAAGGCGGAGATAAATAGGCTCAGCTTCCTTGTACTTTCCATAGTCATAAAGGAAACGGGCATAGTCGTCCAGCAGCCCATCAAGCTTGCCATCAGGCAAGGCACTGTCCTCAGCCCATTGGTCAGCTTTGACATAGATGGCATGTACTTCCTTGATTCTCTCCTCAATGGGAGTGTTCACCTCCGCCATTTTCGTCTTCGCCTGCAACAGGAATGCCTCTATGTCCTTATGCACCAGTTCACGGTCCTGTTGTACCAGTTCGAGGTCATGCTTCAGATTGGCATAATGTGTTTCTGCTTCGCTGGCTATTTCATCTAATAGCGTGTTTGCCCTTTCCATGTTTCCCGACTCGAATGCCTCCGTGGCACGGCGCAATTTGTCATTCAACTGGTCTTTCTGCATTATCGCAATGCGTTGAGACGTTTCGAAAAGGGCTTGCTGCAAACGGGCGAATTCTTCTTTCAAATAGTTGTATCGGTTCAGCTTCTTCTGTAGTTCCCCTTGTAGATAATCATTGTCCGGGTGTTCGTCCAAGAACTTCCGCGCATTTTCTATTTCTTTGGGAAGGTTTTTCAGTTCAGCACTGATTCGCTGGTAGTCCTTATTGTATGAGGCAAAGGACAAGTTGGACATCTCGGCAACGGGCATGTCCCCTAATTTCACGGTCCCGTCCTCCAATTTTAAGTGTATTAGACCATTCGCGCACAAAATCAACAACTGTTGGATAAAATGTAGGCGAAGATAGTCTTGGCTATTAAATGTCGTCCAATAGAGTCCCATGACTTTGAGCCTCTGTTGAAATCCTTCCAGTTGTGAATCCAGTTTAAGCCCTTCCAGTAACTTTTTCATATAGACATAGACCTTCGGGGATTTCTTATTCCTGTTAAACTCCTCAATGGCCACGTCGAATTCATGAATGGTATGTTCTCCACCAATGGTGTAGAACAGTGCCAAGAACAAATCGGAACGTGTAATACAAATATCATATTCTTTTTGTTCGGGATGACCTTTCCATGCAGCATTAAAGTCTTCCCACATTTGCAGTTCTAATAAGATTCCAAACTGTCTGAATGTTTTATTGATACGGCGTACGAAACTGCTGAAAAATTCGCGGTCGTCAGAAAGTTCAGTTGATGATGCAAGAAATACATTAATGGTCTTCTCTTCCATGGCGTTCTTGTTAATGTTAGCAATAGATGTTACAGATTATCGATTGGCACCAAGTCCTTCTGTTTATCCCATACAACAATATGGAAGTCGCATCTTAATCTATTCTTGTTAAGTTCAAAGGCACTCACCAGATAGCGAAGAATTTCAGACTCTTCTAAACCTCAGGTTTCCTTTCGGCTTGACAGCCGTCGTCAGCAGCTGGTAGGGTTTACCAGCCAATGAATCCTGAATGGTCTTGTTCAGGCTTTCCTCGTCGAACTTCCCTTCATCATAGAAGCGCTGGAACAACTGTCCATGAAGACTATTAAGTGAGACAAGGTGGTCATCGACAATCGTATCAAAGCACCTGTTGACATCTATTACAATCTTCCGTTTGTCCGAGTATTTCTTACCGACCACCTTGTGAGAAAACACGTCACCGTATTGAACATACACGTGATGCCCTGCCTTGGTGAGGACGCACACCTTATTCGTAAATAAGACACGCACGGCGGATGCTAATGCAAGCAACACGAACAAGGCGATGAACGCCGCACAGCCAATCAGCACCTTGCAGACAATGGGACACTTTTCGGGAATCAATTCGGTCATCGGCACGAACAGCGCCACGAAGCACAGAACGGTCATCGCAATTCCAGTCCAAGTCCAAGCCCTTCTGAGAATGACCTGCCAGTTTATCCGTATTCTGTTTTGTATGCTCATAATACTATATTGTATTCTTTATTTAATAGAGTTCAAATTCTTTCTTACTATCTTTGTGGATGGATGATTATGACCTAACACTTTTTCAAAGATATCTAAAGCCTTTTGATAGTACTCGAGTGCCTTTGTATAGTCTCCCTTTTTTTTGTATGTCAGTCCGATGTTATTGTATGAACTGGCAGTATAGGGGTGCTCCTCTCCTAAAACCTTCTTAACTATGTCCAGCGCCTTTTGATAGTACTCGATTGCCTTTGTAAAGTCTCCTAAGTTGTAGTAGGTCGTTCCAATGTTGTTATAACTCGTGGCTGTATCTGGATGCTCCTTTCCCAGCACCTTCTCACAGATTGCCAAATCCTTGAAATAGTACTTGAGTGCCTTTGTATAGTCTCCCTGGCTTTTGTAGACCGCTCCGATGTTGTTGTAGCTTGTGGCGGTAGATGGATGCTCCTTTCCCAGCACCTTCTCGAAGATGTCTAACGCCTTGAAATAGTACTCGAGTGCCTTTGTATAGTCTCCTATGTTTCTGTTAACCAATCCGATGTTGTTGTAGCTCGTGGCAGTTTCGGGATGGTCCTTTCCCAGCACCTTCTCACGGATGTCCAACGCCTTGAAATGGTACTCGAGTGCCTTGGGATAATCTCCTAGATTTCTGTAGGTCTCTCCGATGTTGTTGTAGCTCGTGGCGGTAGATGGATGCTCCTTTCCCAGCACCTTCTCAACGATGTTCAATGCCTTCTGATAGTACTCGAGTGCCTTTGTATAGTCTCCCTGGCTGTGGTAGACCCCCGCGATGTTGTTGTAGCTTGTGGCGGTATCTGGATGCTCCTTTCCCAGCACCTTATCTCGGATGTCCAACGCCTTGAAATGGTACTCGAGTGCCTTTGTATAGTCTCCCTGATTGTAATAGGTCGTTCCAATGTCGTTGTAGCTCGTAGCGGTATCTGAATTCTCCTTTCCCTTTGTCCCCTCGCGGAGGGAAATAAGGCGGAGATAAACGTGCTCGGCTTCCTTATACTTTCCATAGTCATAAAGGAAACTGGAATAGTCGTCCAACAGTCCGTCAAGCTTATCATCGGGCAATGCACTGTCCTTTGCCCATTGGTCTGCCTTGGCATAGATGGCATGTACCTCCTTGATTCTCTCCTCGATGGGAATTTTCACCTCTGCTATTTTCGTCTTGGTTTGCAACAGGAACGCCTCGATGTCCTGATGAACCAGTTCGCGGTCTTGCTCAAGATTGGTATGGTGGGTTTCTGCTTCAATGGCTATTTCATCCAACAATGTGTTTGCCTTTTCCAATTTTCCCGATTCAAATGCTTCCGTTGCTCGGCGTAACTTGTCGTTCAGGTTCTCTCGCTGCATCGTTGCTATGCGTTGGGAAGTCTCGAAGAGAGTTTGTTGCAATCTGGCAAACTCCTCTTTCAAATAGTTCAAGCGGTTCTGCTTCTCTTGCAATTCGTCGCGTAGGACTTCGGCATCGGGATATTTCTCTGTAAGTTCACGGGCTTTCTTAATCTTATCAGGGAGCTTTTCGAGTTCCTCTTTCATTTGAATGTACTGTTCATTGCCAGCAGCGAAAGACAGGTTGGCAAGTTCTGCGATGTACAATCCGTCCAATGTCACCTTGTCGCCCTCCAGCTTTAACTTCATCAATTCGTTCTCAACCATCAGCAACTGTTGGACGAAACGAAGTTGAAGGTCGTCATTGTTCTTGAAATTGATCCAGAACTTCTCTTTGTCCTTCTCGTTGAGCCTGTCCTTGAACACTTCCAGTTCGGGAGTTACTTTCTCGTTTCTCTTTAAAGCCTTGCAACAGACAAACACCTTAGGGTAGCCCTTCTTTCCGAATTCTTCCATGGCAACGTCGAATTCCTCGATGGTGTATTTACCTGCCTTCTGGTAGAACAGGGCGACAAACATATCCGACTTTCTGATCTCGTCGTTATACTTGTCCTGTGTCCTGCGATTGTCGATAAAGGCTTCCAGGTCTTCCCATTCAAACACGTCAATATTCATGCCGCGCCCAAGGTATATCTTGTTCAAGCTGCGGATGAAGTTGCCGAAACTGATGCGCTCTTCCCTCAAGTCATCAGACGAGGCGAGGAATATCTTGAAAGTCTTCTGTTCCATGGCTTTTCTTGTATGTTTGTAATAGATGATGCAAATATATGAAATAATTTTGTATGGTAGAATAAAGATTGAAAGTTTTTTCCTTAAAATCGCTATTATGCCGACAATAAATGCTCTATAGGAACTTATTTATTGTATGATTCATGAAGAAAGACTATTGTCTTAACTCCTTTATTACAAAGAAGTTGGGAGAAATACGAAAATCAAAAGGAAGGTATTGAAGCGTGTTTGGTAAATAGAAAGTAAGAAAGTAGGAAAGTAGACATTAGCATGATTTTGGATTGGGAGGATGTGGCTTTGTCGCCTCCTCTTCGTAAAAAGAAAGGTCTAAGGACTTTAGGATTAGAGGATATATTATCGGTGCAGACAATGAAAATCCTTGAATCCCATGATCCTTAGACTTATTTAGGGAACTGATACGGGATTTGAGTTTATGAGCTCTTTTACGCTAATAGGTATATATTTTCCCGCCTTGCGATATTCCTGCGGCACTCACGCGTATTCTGGTTTCCCTGCTGTTATTGTAAAACTTTACGTGGAACTGGCCATTTTCATCGGGACGGGCATTGGGATTCCAGTAGAGTGTTCTACGATAATCTTTCGGTTCGTCGGGAACTACTCCTTCATAATTAGGATGATAGAAGGATTCTGCCTGATTGAACCCAGGGAAGTCATACTTCCTGTCTCGATAGGTAGGAATGATGCCGTTGTTGGGAACCGTCTCGTAAACCAATGTAATGTCATCCCTGTTCATGCTCTCCGAAATCAAGGAGTCAACATTTCGGGGTTCGTAATCGGTAAAGAACCTAAAATTCTGGATTCGCTTCAGATGCAAGTCGTTAAAAATAGCCGCATCACTCCTATTCTTGATACTCTCTTGAAGGGGTGAATAATTCGTGAAGAAGGTATATGTATCTATTTTGGCTCGTACATTATAATCCTGATGCCTACGTAGGTTTCCATAAACGGTAAAACATGCAATGGGTGGGAATGTACCCATATTTGGTACGCCCCAACTCAATCCCCTGTCGGTGGCCTCGTTATATAAATCATACGCCTTGACAACGTATGCAGGTTTGTTGTAGTCAATAGCCCTTCTCCCTCTACGACGAGCACTCACGTTAACGGTAGACAAGGTATGGTCGCCATCCAGTTTCGACATATAGGCAGTAGTGTCTTCCTCCACATAACTGACGAAATCCACAGGTGGCATGTGGTTCTGATAGTAGTTGTATTCGTGGGAGAAAACGGGATAGAACAAATCTTGCTTGACATAATAATCAGGATATGACTCTTCGTTCAGGAAATCTTTACTTAGACCATGAGTCATGGATTTCTTCACGGAGTCTTTCACGTTGTAAGCCTTTATCAACAAGAGAGCCTTGCCATAATATGGGGGTATCTCGAACATGAAACGTCCACCATTATGAGTGAGTTGGACACTTCCCGCCGACTCTCCCAAGACGGACGTCACTTCTGCCTCCACCAATACCTCATGCTTCAATCCACCATGGTTAACGCCAAGATATGGGCTTTCGTAAGCAATCTCTTCCGTATTGTCTTGGCTTTCATCTATTCCATACGATTCAGGTTCGGTGGAGCCATTGCTTTCGGATGCATTATCGTTTCCCGTTTCGAATCCCGTGGTAGCGGTAATTTGCGCATCCATCTCGTCGAATACGGATGTATAATCGTTTAATCCCCGGACATCATCCAAATACAACAATGGCACGCCCAATTGCTTATACACGGCACCTTCGATGGTCAACGTCTTTTCGGGTTGGTATCTCACGTAATCCACGGGGCGATATTTTCTCCAACCTTGAACCATCATCAACATGTCCAGGTCGGTTTTTCTCTTGTCGTCTTCACCAGAAAAATAATAGATGGGATTGGCAATGAATCCCTTGAGGTCGGAAGACAACAACATATCCGTCAGCATATTACCGTTATCGTAGGATGCTTCATCCGTGCGAGAGTCGCGAACGGCGATAGAGAAAAGGCCATCCACTCCACTTACCTGCATATCTATCGGGTCGTAAGGCATATAGTCAATCTTTCCACCCGTACTGACGGCTATCTTCGTTTCCATGTCATGGTTATTCACGAATATCAACCTTGAAGCATGGATGTTGCGCTTTCCGTCGATTATCATCAATTCGTTTACGCCCGTAGGAAGTGAAGGCAACATGATGGAAGACGTGCCAGCATTTAATCGTTCAAAATGACACAATTTTCCACGGCACATAACGGCAAATGCCAATTGCTCTCTGCTGATGCTTGGAGATGAAGCAATATTCACGACGTTATTCTTCCATTGGTAGGCGAATGTGATGCCCGACGGAAGACTTTCAGGCAGGGAAAAGCGATACGTTTTTCCTTTCCATTCAAACTCAGCTTTCTGGTTGCCGTTCGGGGTATAGTCGAAAACACCACGTCCCATATACGTTGTCGCAATCTGCTTTCCATCGGTCAACTTACCTTGAATATCCACAGCCTGTCCGTTTTGGTCTACAACCTCAAAGGCTACCCTACTCTTTATCCCATCTATCAACTCGCCACCTTCCGGATAAAAGGAAACGCTCAGTTTATCCTTCTTGGGCTTGACAATTTCTTGTTTCGGACGAGAATACATGTACTTATCATCGTAGTTTCCCAATTCCTTGGGTTTACTATATATGGGAATGACGCGAGAATACAAGCCATCCCAATCCCTAAAGAAATCCTTCGCCATCTGATTGTTGTAGAACTTGTGCCTGTCGTCACGGGTGTACTCATGCTCAAACACGTTGAAATTCAACATCCATCGGGTATAGGCACGTATTTCATAATATCCCGAATACAAGGAATCCTTTAGTTCGAATTGTCCGTTGGTGTAACCCTTATCACTAATCACGATACGTTGACGTTCGGCAACGAGACCATCTGGAGACAACAATTCCACATACAATATCTTGCTCAAATGAGTTGGGCGCAAGCTATCCGCCCGAAACACGTATGCCTTATACCAAATCGTATCACCGACATAGTAGCACGTATTGTCTGTATGTATATATATTTTCTCTTGTATTTGTTGGTTATCCTGCAAATAAGCTTGCAATTCATCCAACTCATCAGCCATGACGGAAAGGGAGAAAACGACCAAGAAAGTAGTCAGCAGATATTTCTTCATGATTCAAATAAATGATTATCTTGCAAACTTACGAAAAACTTCTGACAATTTGATAAGTTTTTAGAAGATTAACATAATAAAATGCGGAGAGTAGCATCTACCCTCCGCATAATCGTAAATATAATGAATGAATTTATTACATAATGGAAATAACCGCACGACGATTGTAATTGGTTGGAGAAAGAGCATCTGTACCACCTTCAGAAACAATCTTGATGTTGTCGCGGCTTACGCCCATCTTCACGAGTTCTTCGGCAATTGCCTCAGCACGCTTCTGACTCAAGGCTTTGTTGATCTCCTCATTACCGGTCTTAGAGTCTGCATAACCCGTAATGACAATCTTCTTGTTGTTTTCCTTAGCCACCTTTACGAGGTCTTTCACGTTCTGCAAGTCGCTGGCGTTAGCAACAGTAGACTCACCGATGTTGAAGAATACGGAAACAGGCGAAGCAATCACTTCAGTCTTGTTTACTACCTTCTCTACCGTCTTCACCTCTGGCTTTTGGTTTGCCAATTGCTTGTTCAAACGATCTATCTCGTCTTGCTTAGCCTTCAACTGAGCATTGAGGGCATCAAGTTGACTTTGAGACAAAGCATTGGGGCGTTCAGCCTTGTAGCCATCATCGAAGTCGTCATCCTTGTCGTTGAGATAATACTTCAAACCAACCTGCAATCTCCAGCAGTTAGACCAATCCATATTCGTATCGTAGGTCTTGGTTGGATATTCGCCATTCACCTTGTACATAGCGTATACAGGAACATTCTTGCTATCTACGCCCTTGTAAGTAAGGATTCGGCTGTTGTTAGATACAGTATTTGTCTTAGGAATACCCCAACCAGAGTTAATCAGGTTGCCAACATTCATGAAGTTAAGACTTGCCTGGAACTTATGAGAAGTGCGACCTACACGGAATACGAAGTCCTCTGCGATGCGAAGGTCGAACTGGTGAACCCAAGGAGCGCGAGCAGCATAAGCCTCAGCATACTTACCCTTATGGTTCTTCAAATAACTATCCTGCTCTACGAAACTCCAGAAAGCAGCACGCTCCGTAGGATTGTTAACGAAGTTGCCATTTGCGTCGATAGAACCGATTTGGATTTCGTTGTCGTTAGCGGGAATGTACATCAAGTCGTTGTTGATACCATCACCATTCATGTCGTTGGTGTAGCAGAAGCTATAACCGCCAAACTTATATCCAGTATAGAACAAACCGATGTGCGTACCGCGCAACAATCCCTTGTGGCGGAATGGAATGTAATAATTCAAGGCACCAATCACCTTGTCGGGAATTACATATACAGAACGTTGAGCAGTACCGAGATTAGGACCATCTACGGTTACCATGCTCTGCCATGTAGAAACAGGGTCTGAGCCAGGCATACCAGATACTTCCTTAGATTCGGTATGTGTATAAGCCAACATCAAATTGAGGTTCTTCACGGGTTCAGCGTTCACCGTAACGTTAGCCGTATATCCATAACCCTTAGAAGTATTAGTCAACACCACGGCATTCTTTCCTTTTACGAAGGTGTAATTAGCTGGATACATCAAGCGATTGTCAGCACCAGCAAAACGTTGCCAAGAAGCATCAGGATTCATGATGTTGATGTTGTCAACCATCACGTCGTTGATTTTCTTCAAGTAAATGAACTCACCGGTAATTGACAATGGGAATGAAACGGGCAACATGTAATCCACGGCGATAGAAGACTTCCAAACCTGAGGCATCTTGAATTTTTCATCAACACCAGAAATCTTTGAGCCAGCTACGTGATAATTCTCGTTGGTAGTAGGAACACCCGTCTTCTTTACCAATTCGTCAACGGTGGTAACCATCTTTCCTGCAAATTGGTCGAGCATAGCATCACGATAAGTAACTACGCCACCAGCAGCATATTTCGTTCCGTAGATTTGAGTCAACTGAACCATTGATGCATTTGTAGGCATATTGGTGAAAAATACCAATGGCAAACGACCTGTGAAGATACCAGAACCACCACGGATTTTCAAAGTCTTGTTGCCTAACACATCCCATACAAATCCGAGACGTGGAGAAATCTGCAAGTTAGACTTTGGCCACTTGCCAGTATCAATACGCTGACCATCACGGAATTGCAATTCATAGATGGCATTGTTGCGTTGCAAGTCTTTATTGTCGAACATCAAATTGTCGAAACGTGCACCAAAAGACAGCTTGAATTTCTTGGAGAGGTTCCATTCATCCTGTGCATAGAAACCAAGTTGGTTGAACGTAACCTGTGCATTTGGTTGTGAAACGCCATTGAAACCGTATGTAAACGCAACGGTCTCAGGAGCGGCACCAGCCAAGAATTCATCCAACGAACGATAACGATAATATCCCGTACCCTCACGCATGTAAGCATTATTGGCATATTGATGCTCGAAGCTTACACCAGCAGTAATCTTATGATGAGCCAGATACAAGGTGAAATTGTCTATCACGCTCGTAATCTTGTTGTGTACACCATTATTATATGAGAACAACTCATAACCAGCAGAGATATAAGGCTCCAAAATTTGAGAACCATCACTATTCATTCCATACATGATATCTATGAACGGGAATTGTGAAGACTTAGAACCACGAATATCCTCGATATTGGTGTAAGTAAAGAGCAACTGGTTGGAAATGTTGTTGGTAAAGCGGCTATTCAAGTCAACTGACCAAGACTCCACCTTGTTATCCATAGAATACATAGAGTTGGCAAATGACATTGACTGAGCACCTACACGATAAGTACCATTCAAGCGAGCATTTGAACCAGAGAGGAAGTCGGCAGAGTTTCCGTTAGGACCATTCCATGCCGTATTCTTCGTGTTGTTGTAACGTACAGCCAAGTGATGACGGTCTGTGATGTTCCAGTCGATACGACCGAGGAACTTCGTATTTGTCTCGTCGGCAGGGAAGTCGGTATATGAACCAGTATCATAACCATAGGTATTGCGCAAGAAATCAGAAACCTTCTGCAAATCAGACTTATAGGTTCTTGATACCATACCGCCAGCTGCCTCACCAGCTTCGCGAGCGCGATACTTGATAACTTGACCTGGGATAATCTCTTTTTCAAAGTTTGCGAAGAAGAACAACTTGTTCTTGATAATCGGTCCACCCAACGTGAAACCATAAATCTTGTGAGCCTCATCTGCACGTGCACCAAGGTCTTTGTGATCGATACGATTACCTCTGAAATCTTGGTCACGATAATAAGTATAAGCCGTACCTCTGAACGTGTTAGTACCCGACTTGGTAATGGCATTGATATTACCGCCGATGAAGTTGGTTTGGCGCACGTCGAAAGGTGCAACGGCTACCTGAACTTCCTCGATAGCATCAAGAGAGATGGGGTTGCCACCACCAGGAAGATTGGCGGAAAGGCCAAAGTTATTGTTGAAGTTGGCACCATCAATCGTGAAGTTGGTAGAACGACCATCACCACCGCCAAAGCTCATGCCGTTGGCATAAGGAGAAAGTCTGGCAATGTCAGAGATGCTACGGTCAACGGTAGGCAATGACATCATCTGCGTGTTAGAGATGTTAGTGGTTGCACCAGTTTTCTCGGCGGCAAACTTAGAAGCCTGTGCCGTAATCAACACTTCGCTCAACTCGTTGGCATCTTCTGTAATCCATACTGCCAAATTGTAAGTTTCACCTAATTGAAGTGTAATACCATTGAGAACTTTTGTCTGATAGCCGATGTATGAAACCGTTACCGAGTACGGACCACCCGTACGCATACCTTGGATGTTGAAACGACCATCCACATTGGTAACAGTAGCATAACGTGTACCTGAAGGCCCGTGTACTGCTTGTACCGTAGCGCCAATGACAGGTTCACCTTTGGCATCTCCGACTGTTACGACACCACTCATTTCAGACGTGGTTACTTGGGCAATCATGGTGGAAACCATCATTACTGCCGCAATCAGAAAGAGTAATCTTTTCTGCATGATTTTTATAAATTGATTAATAATTAAAAAACGTTATCTTTTTATCGGCTGCAAAATTAAGTAAAAAAAACATAATAAGATAATGAAAAGGTAAAAATCTTTATTCATCATCCTTTTTTGCATTCCAAATACGCCGCATTTTACGCAAAATAACCAAATAATTCAATAAGGATACAAAGATAAAGAGTATCAAGCCCACGAAGATAGCTGGTTTCATCGAACCACCATCTATATCTGGGAACACGGTTTCTATCATATCCATGTAATATGAACGTACCATCCAAAGCACCACCCATGCTATCAGCAACACAAGGAGGTTCAAGGCGATGGTCAATAGTTGGTAAGGCTGTCCCACTTGCTTAGGTGTATACCCCATCAACATGAGGTTTTTCATCTTCGTGGAATTCTTCTGAACCAACAAATAAATGCTCAACATCAAGATATAGAAACTGAGAACGGAAATAATCAAACCAATGATCATCACCAACATCACCATTATCTTCAGGAAATATAGTGTTTTCTCTGCGTCAAGACTACCTTTATCAATCTCAAACATATTGTTTGCGAGATACGAAGATATGTTTTCGTCGGCAGGGTTGATAAGTTCCACGATAACACGTGTGGGTTCTTGTTCTTCGGTAGCGAATCTCTTGTTGCTCCAATCCATGAAAGCCTGCGGAACCAAGATGGTATTCAAGCGATTGGAGAAGCCGATTACCTTGCCTTTGAATTGTCCGTTGTTGCCGTTGCCATGAATGATGATGTCGAAATCTATCATTCCCATCAATCCCTCGCTAATCTTCGGCAACGACCGATTTTGCGCAAAGCCGAAATTATACATACTTATATATGTACGAGGCAATACGATGGGAACTTCGGAATCGCCTTCGCGATACTTCCATTCATCAAGGGGAACATCCACGAATTCGTCTGGAACGCTCTCGAAAAACAACTCGGAATTAAAGACTTTCTTTCCGTTAATTCCCATGAATGCTTCCACCTTGTAATTGGTTGAAGTAAAGATGCCAACTTTCTCTACAAACTTCTGACTCTCAATGTCTTGTATCTCATCTTGCGTGAAGGTATTTGTTCTTCCACTCAACGTGTTAGCCGTTCCGATTGTCTTATTGATAATCACGTAGTTTGATTTCATGAAACCATCTTCCGCAGAGAATACGGGAACGATATCGTGATAGAATTGAATGCCAAGCAACACGATAAACATGCCAAAGAGATTGGCGAAAAAGAATCCCACGAATTGTGGTATGCTAATATGCTTGCGTAGTAACTTCCAAACTAATTTCATCTTCTCTCTTCTTTTTAATTATTGAAAGTTACAAATGAATGATTTGATCATATTTCAAATCCATGTGCTTACCGATACTCGTCACAATGACACCAGCGTGTTGCGCTAGGGCTTCCTCCATCATAATCACTCCCATCATTTCGGCATTCTGGTCATCAAGATGGCTGATGGGTTCATCAGCAAGAATGAAATCAAAGGGTTGCACCAAAGCACGTATCATGGCCACTCGTTGTTGTTGTCCGAACGACATCAAGCCGATTTGCGTATTCACCTTATCAGCAATACCCATTCTCTCAAACCACGAAACAATCTCTTCCTTGCTTTTATGTTGTGTCAATTGATTCTTGATTTCCACGTTTTCCAAGGCTGTCAATTCAGGAAACAAGCGCAAATCTTGAAACAGGCAACTGATATGGAGCCTTCTTACATCCGTCCATTCCTTCACGCGATATTGGATAATGTCTTGTTGGCCAAACAATATCTTACCTTCATAATCATGTCGGTATCCCATCACATAGCTACAAAACGTACTCTTGCCTTGTCCGCTATCAGCTTCCACAAGGTAAGTCTTACCTTTATTAAATCCTATGTTTTGTTTCCACACCTCAGAAGTCAAGTCCTCTCGATGAAGAAATACTTGTGGGCATACGGAACAAAAGTTGATTGACTCCATCTATCATTCACAATTTTTTCGGGCGCAAAGTTAAGCATAATAATCGAAAAAGACACCAACAATGAGACAAATTTACAAACACTCGTTTGCGAAAACGAAAAATATAGATGCATTATTCCAAGTTTGTGTGGATATTTTTTTTCATTTGCATGAAAAATATTACCTTTGCACTGGATTTATCGAAAATACGAAGTATGATATTAGATAAGATAGACGAACTTCTGAAGGAAGTGAGCAATCTCTCTGCCAAGAATGCAGAGGAGATTGAACAGTTGAGACTGAGATTTTTAAGTAAGAAAGGCGAGATTAATGCGCTTATGGCAGATTTCCGCAACGTTGCCGCAGACGAGAAGAAGACGGTTGGCATCAAGATTAACGAGTTGAAGCAATTGGCCATCTCGCGCATCAACGAATTAAAGGAACAATTTGAAACTGCGGAGAGCGAGAACGACGACATTGACTTGACTCGTACGGCCTACCCCATTAAGTTAGGAACACGCCATCCGCTGACCATCGTGAAGAACGAAATCATCGACATCTTCCAACGCATGGGCTTCACGTTGGCAGAAGGACCAGAGATTGACGATGACTTGCACGTATTCACGAAATTGAACTTTGCCGCAGACCATCCTGCACGCGACATGCAAGATACTTTCTTCGTGGAAACCAATCCCAATGACGTGGCAAAGAACGTGATTCTTCGTTCACATACGTCAAACGACCAAGCGCATTATATGGAAACTCACCAACCACCTATTCGCGTGATTTGTCCTGGTCGTGTTTATCGTAACGAGGCTATTTCTGCCCGTGCGCATTGTTTCTTCCATCAAGTAGAAGGATTGTATATCGACAAGAACGTAAGCTTTACCGACCTCAAGCAAGTATTGCTTTCTTTCGCCCGTGAAATGTTCGGTCCTGATACGAAGATTCGTTTGCGTCCCAGTTATTTCCCATTCACAGAGCCATCAGCAGAGATGGACGTTAGTTGTACTATCTGTGGCGGTAAGGGATGTAGCTTGTGCAAGGGAGAAGGATGGCTTGAAATTCTCGGATGCGGAATGGTTGACCCCAACGTGCTTGAAGCTTGTGGCATAGATAGTAAGGTATATACGGGATATGCATTCGGTATGGGTGTTGAGCGTATTACGAACCTGAAATATCGTGTAGCCGACCTCCGTATGTTCTCCGAAAACGATACCAGATTCCTCCACGAATTTGAATCTGCATACTAAGTTTTTAAATAGACAACATGAAGAGTGACGAACATGTTTTCACACGACCAAAGAGCGTGAGAATGTTCGTCATTCTTCATTTCTTTTTGTTGAATCTATTCTTCGCTAAGCCAATTGATTGCTTGGCAGATAGCAACGACTCCACCAAACATATTGGATTTCAAGTAAGTGTTGGTATGGGAAATTATATCAACATCGACAAATACACGAAAAAGTTTGTCTATCCACATTCTTCTTACAACATAAGTGCTGAAATCAACCACTCTGCATTACCTTCTGATAGCAGTATCTATGATAGCGATTACAATTATCCATTGCTTTCCTTGGGTTTTCGTTATCATTTCAACAAGGTTAGTATGCATCGCAATCCCGATACGGATTGGGGAATGGCACAGGAAGTGAATTATGATTCTCATTTAGGTAATGCCGCAACCATTTATGGTTTGTTTACTCGCCCCATTTATCGCAATCATTCGTGGATGTTCGACTATTCATTAGGTACAGGTATCGGATATTGCTTTAAGAAATACGATAACGTAAACAATATTGATGACGAGATTATCGGCTCACATGTCAATATTTACTTTACCGCAGGTCTTCATGCTACTTATCGAATAGCTCATGATTGGGGATTGACGGGTGGTATTGAGTTTTTTCACCATAGTAATGGTGCGTTGGCACGTCCTAACAAAGGAGCAAACTTCATTTCTCCGATGGTAGGCTTAAAATATATGCCCTATTACAATAAGCTGGAGAATCGTTCAACCAATCGAATTCGACAATCATTCAATCCTTATTGGTTTGCTAATTTCACATTGGGCGTTGGCGGAAAGACCTTATTGGAAGATTGGCAAATCACGCAATTCCAGACATATCCCGACTCTGCTGATTACCGAACAGAGAAATTCAAGTTTTATATGGCCTATTCAGCACATGCAGACATCATGTATAGATATGCGAGAAGATGGGCTTCAGGATTAGGCGTTGATATGTACTACGGTACGTATGCGTCTCACGTAAAAGACTTAGACAAGAAAGTAGGAAGAAACGACAAACATAGTCCTTTCTCGTTGGGTTTATCCTTGAAGCATCAAGTATATTACCACAATCTTTCCGCCGCCATGGCCATCGGGTATTATCTCTATCGAGAAATGGGGCATCATGCAAAAGAAATAGAAAAGCCCTATTACGAACGGATTGGCGTTCAATATACGTTTCCCAAGTGGAACGATTTATCGATTGGATTTAATATTAACGCCCATTTAACCAAGGCCGACTTCACGGAAATAGTTATTGCCTATCCCGTGAAGTTCTAACCTCAGTCTTTTTGCTCTGTTTATTTAATTCAAGAATACCATTGAGTTAGGGTTGGTTGCGGGAACCACAATTTTCTTGTTCAAATACTGGAAATTGGAATCGAAATGATAGATGGGACTATTGTGTACGAAATCAGATGTAGCGATATAAATACTGCCATCGTAAGGGTTGCGAGCCATCATATACACATTGGCCGAGGCAATCTCAGATGGAAGATTCTTCAACGACCATGATTCCGTCTTGTTTGTCTTTGCAGAATATTGGGAGAAAGTAGTCGTGTAATTCGTCCAATCTTGTGTGGTGGAATTAACGAAATACAAATTATCTCCTATTGCTAACATACGAGTAGCCTCTCCAATCTTGGTTGTCTTCTTCGTTGATGGGTCAAATACCGCACAACAGGGTTTATCTACGTAATTCCAATATTCATCATAAGTGCCACTTGAGAACACGTAAATATGACCATTCGCCTCTTGAATACCCGTTGGGTTTTGTAATGTCACGATAGACTCTGCCTTGTCAAACTTCTGGACATCTATCACGGAGATGGTGTTTCCATATCCCCATCCAGAGTTTACGCAATACACTTTGTCATTATAGACAATCAGTTCCTCTGGATTGGCATCTACTTTCACGCTATCTTCAATTTGTAGTGTCTTGGCATCAAAACGTGCTACATAACCACCATAGCAAGAAACATATAGTTTACCTTTGTTTTCGGCTATATAACGAGGTTCGCCTAAATATTTGAAATGCGAGAAACTATCTACAGCCAATCCCGCACCATTCAAATGACGCAGCACCTTTGATACATTCATGACTACATAAATATCTCCATTATACGTAATCATGTCGTTACCCGTATCACCCAAAGCCAACTTGTTCTGAGCCGTGTAAATATCATGCACGTTTATGGTGTCTTGTTCTGGATCGATAAAGAACAAATGAGAATCATTATGTCCCATGTTTCCCTCCGTCAACAAGAATGCGCGATACTTAGGCAATCCAACGGTTGCCCCATTGTTCCAAGGCATGTCTTCATCATCATCACATGAAGTGAAACTTGCCATTACGAATAATCCACTAAGGATTAAGAAAAGAATACTTTTTAATTTCATTGGTGTTTTATTTTAATTGATAATTTTATTTTTAGGGGGTGTAGGTGTGGGAGGTGTGTTAGGGGGATTAGGGAGGTGAGCTAACTTTACCATTTAAACACCTTCTATAACTCCCATTTAACTCCTATTTTCCACGATCGGCCTGGCATTGGATAATATTGTACGATTTCATATTGTTCATCAGTCAAGTTGATTAGGCTTGCCATAAGCGAGAGTTTATGTCTCCTCCATCGAAAATCATGGGAAGCAGTAAGGGTGTGTTCCCAATAGGAATGCAAGCGATACTCTGAGCGATGCATCACGTTGGAATATCGTTGTCCTTGCGCCATTACACTATATCCGATAGTAATCCATGGAGAACGAATAATTAACGAACCATTGCCTGAATGCTTGGGAGTATAAGGTATCTGCTCGTCATTCTCCAATTTGTCGATTGCGTTTTGCAACATATACGAGGCAAGTAGTTGAACATCCAAATTCCTTGAAACATTGACGTCAAGTCCCATCGTCACATCCAAACCCGTAATATCTACCTTCCCAAAGTTCACCATCTTCCAAAGATAAGTTGAAGGGTATGCAACTATCTTGTCATAAACCTTGTTATAATATAGGTCTGCCGTAGCATGGAAATCGACAACTTTCATGAGACGTTTTCCCCATGTCAATCCCACATTATATTCCATGGCTCGTTCTGGCAACAACTTATTATTTCCCATTCGTTGATAATAAAGGTCATTAAACGAGGGCATACGGAATGTGCTTTTCACCATCGCCCTTACAAAAAGCGTTTCATCCCTTAACAAACGATAGGACAACGACAAAGCGGGCGACAATCTTTTACGGTCATCAGGAGCAGTACCATTCTTCACATGTTCATGGGCATAAGTGTAGAGAAGGAAGCCATCTGCCGTGAATCGCTTGTCAACATACTTGGCGGAAAGTACCGTAAGAGAAGTGAAACGAATCGGTTGCATCTTCACGGCGAAATTATTATGCAACTTATTCACCACCACGTCTTCAGCCACGGCGAAAGACAAATGACTCGTAGGTTTCCATCCTATCGTAGCCGATAGATAGTATTCCTGTTGCCGATTGATGTCAGTCTGTTTTCCTCCTTGATATTTCAAGTTCACATCCTCATATTTGTCCCATGCGTAGTTGTATTTCAATCGTGCATTCAATTGCCATTGTGGGGAAAGAGGTTTCTGAAACGTCGTTTGTGCAAAGAAGTTCTCATTCCATAATCGTTCGTTAGCATCAGTATTATACAGTATAACTGCCCCTGGCAATCCTTGTTCAGACCGATAATAGGATGTCTTCACGTTCAGAAGACTACCATCGAGAAAATGATGATAGAGATTCACTTCGCCTTGACAACTCTCCACATCCGAATTGTATCTCTTCTCTTTTGTCTTCACATATCCATTCCGCAAAGTAAAAGGATATACTCCATCCGCTCGCATATACGACACATGGGCAGCAAGAGAAGTCTGCTCTCCCACCCTTTGCCAATACGTCAGCGATGGAGTCACCCATCCGAAAGACCCTCCTTTGATATTGGCGCGAAGCAAATAATCATGTTGGTCGAAAGACGGGCGTTCCGTTTCAATGGAAAGGACACCTGCCGAAGCATAATGCCTTGCACTCTGCATTTGGTCGTTAACTTGTCCGATTGAGAAAGACAATTGCGAGAGGAAATCCGTCGTGTATCTACCAATATCCACTTGTCCTGCTTGTGCATTGCCAATAGCTACACCATCATAACTCACCATCGTATGATGAGCACCGAGATTTCTCACCGAAACCGTTTTCATTCCACCGATACCGCCATAGTCGCGCACACTCGTACCAGCGAATTTCTTCACCGCATCAGCCAGCGAGACGATTCCCAAACGATTCAGTTGTTCTTGATTCATCACTTGCATGGGAGACGTGGACAGTACATTCTCGTTGATGGGATGAGAGCGCACCTCTACCTCCTCTATCGTATGTACCTTGTTAACGATAGAGTCCGTTTGTGCAAACACGCGACATGTTACCACAAACAATAGCAATATGATTATGACACGTAATCTCAACATTCCCCAACCTTCCTCGAGATTGAAAAACAAAATAAACATGCAATGGCAGGTCTTCTGACTCGTAGCCTGAGCGCAAACGCCTTCCCGAATAGAAATCAGTGGCATCTTGTTTGCCTCACATAAAGGCTACATACAGCAGCGGGACTGTTTGGGATTCTCACCCAATTCCCTTTTTAATCAAGTATATGAACCTATTGCGTTTGCAAAGTTACAAATAAAACATGACTCTGCAAAAGAAAAACTATGATTTGTGTGTTTAATGACTAACGACTATCGTCTTATACAACACAAATCAATAGTTTACACTATACAAACCATACGTTTTATACTATACAAACGATACATTTACGCTATACAAACGATACGTTTATACTACACAAACGATACGTTTACACAACATAAACCATACGTTTCTTCAAAAGAAAGCGATGGTTTCTGATATAATTAAAGGTCTATCTTATATCCAACGGTAAGCATGAAGACACTATTCTTCATTTTCTTTTCCGTTTCCAAATCTAAGACATTGATATTGGTAAGACCAAACACATAACGCGCGTCAATGACAACATGGTTATCAAACTCATAAGACAAGCCAACGGGTATGGAGAAGTCCACCTTATGACATCCATCATAGAAACTTTCGCCCGTAGGAGCGAATCCTTCCTTATCTTCAAACAAGAATTTCAGTTTGGCATTAGTCAAGAAAGAAACTTGCACACCAGCCTTGACTGCCAATCCCTTATATAGATAAACATTGGCAACAATGGGAAGATTGATGTAACCCAACTCTATTTTCGTATCCTTGATTGACATGTTGGGAGTCACGTAATCTTTCCACTTACTGCCTTGTAATGTATAGTTCAAACCAGCTGCCAATCCCAACATATCAGTTACTTGATATTCCAACTCAGCACCAAACAAGGCACCAGGTAACACCTCGTTATCCAAATCATAATCATCAGTCACGGAAAGTTTGGGCATATTCGTCAACTTAGACAGCAACAATCCCGTCTTGGGTTGCAAACTGATAGTACCTTCTCTATACTGTGCGTTGGCACTTAATGAAATCATGATGGAGACCATCCATAATAAAAACTTTCTCATCTTCTTACTCGACATTATTGAAATATACCGCAAAATTACAACTATTTTTTGAAAGTAATACCATATCATGTCGATAAATATGCAAATATCACCTAACATTTTGGTGTTTATCAATTATTTTGTATATCTTTGCGGTATAGAAATGTAAATCATGAATTATCAACAAACTTAATATCAATAAAACCATGACAACAATTTCAATTATCATTCTAATCATCGTACTCGGTGTATTGTTCTATGTTTTTAACACCCAACGCGAATTGGTTCGCCTCGACGAACTTTGCAAAAACGCTTTCAGTCAGATTGCCGTTCAGTTGAATTCCCGTTGGGATGCAGTATTGGCTCTTGCTAAAATGGCAGCGCAATACTCCAAGCATGAGTCGGAAACCATTATCAAGACCATCCAAGCACGTAGGATGGACGGACAAGTAAAGACGGCAGCAGAGGCAAACGAGCAACAAGGTGCCTTTGCACAAGTACTCGGACGATTGATAGCCGTTGGTGAGGCTTATCCAGAATTGAAAGCCAACGAGCAATATTCTAAGACGATGGACGGAATCAACGATTATGAAGAGAAGGTTCGTCAAAGTCGTATGGTGTACAACGATACCGCTACGAAGATGAACCGCATGGTGCGCCAATGGCCATCATCCATCGTTGCCTCCATGTTGCATTTCAACGAGCGCGAATATCTGACCGTTGACGAGGAAAAGAAATCCGCTTATCCCAACCTTGACGATGTCTTCAAGACCAATAATGAGCAAGCATAGGTTTCTCATCTGCATCATCTTATTGATGCTTCTGATGGTTGTAGACGTATCGGCTCGTCCGCGTCTGAATGACCTGAACATCTACGTGGAGTTATTTGACAACGGTGACGCGCGTATAACGGAAAGTCGACTCATGGAAATCGACAACGAAGGTACGGAGTGTTACATCGTGATAGAAAACTTGAACGGTAGTGAGGTGAATGATTTGGGCGTATCGGATGAAACTGGTTTGCAATACAGGAACATCGGTGAATGGGACATAGATAGGGATCGTGCGTGGAAAGCTGGTAAATGTGGCATTGTTTACAAGCGTTCTGGCTACGAACTGTGTTGGGGCTTAGGCAATGCAGGAACGCGCGAGTACAAGACCTGTTATACGGTTACCAATCTCGTGAAAGCATACGACGATGCCGATGGTTTCAACTATATGTTCGTTGCGGAGGATTTAACTCCTTCTCCTCAACACGTCAAACTTATCATCATGAAGCCCAATACCCCATTCTATCCTGATACGGTTGGCGTTTGGGCATTCCGCTATCATGGAAACATCATGGTGGAAGACAGTTGCATCGTAGCGGAGAGTTCAGAACCATTTACTACTGAAAGCGCAATGGTCGTAATGGCTCGTTTTCCCAAAGGCATGTTCCAGCCTAATGATGTCAGACAAGGTAACTTTGAGCAATTGCAAGAACGAGCATTCGAAGGGAGCGACTACGTTTATGTGGACAATCGCACTTGGTGGGAGAAATTGAAAGACAACATCGAAATGTTGATTTTAATGTCGTTTGTCTTTCTCACCATGTTCTCTCCATTATTGTACGTAATATACAGATGGTGGAAGAAACGTAGGTTTCGCAAGCAATTGGAAAAGGAACTAACATGGTATAGAGACATTCCCTATCAAGGCGACTTACATCATTCCAATGCCGTTTGCAACGCTATCGGATATGGTAGTTTTTACAACACGAAAAACTTGTTGATCGGATATGGTAGTTTTTACGACACGAAAAACTTGTTGAGCGCCTACATCATGCGCATGTTGTATCGTGGCGAGTTGGTCATCAAGGAAGAATCTAATCCTGACTCTGCCAAGGTGAAACAATACATGGGAATTGGAAGGGCACCAAGCATCAACACCAACAATAAGGACGGTCGTTTAGAGAATCGTCTTTACCAAATCTTTACGAAAGCAGCTGGCGAAGACCAGATTCTACAACCGAAAGAATTGGAAAGGTGGATGGGTAAGAATTGGAGGGAATTGGAAGGTTTCGTGAATCAATTGAAACCCGATATGTCTTTGAACCAATGTAAGAACGAGATAGAACAGGTAAGGCAATTGGCTGGCCTGCGAAAATTTCTCTTAGACTTCACGCTTGTCAATGAGCGTCATGCAAAGGAAGTTTCTCTATGGAAAGACTATCTGATATATGCCTCGCTCTTCGGTATTGCCGACCAAGTGAGAAAAGACATGCAAGCCATCAACCCCGAATTCTTCAAGATGGACAAGATGGCGCAACAGATGGCAGACAGTACCGTTATCCTTATCCCGAATCTCTCTAATGCTACCTTAAACGGTACGCAAAGGGTAAGACAAAAAATCGATGAAAGAGAAGCAAGGGCCTTAGGAGGCGGCGGCTCATCCTCATGGGGAGGCGGCGGTGGTTTCTCTGGTGGCGGTCACGGTGGTGGCGTAAGATAAGCCCATCAACCCCATTAACCCCACAAAGCCCATTAACCCCATCAAGCAAAAAGGCTATAGCCCCCACAGCTATAGCCTTTTTCTTTCAAGCATTCTTGATATAATTCACTATCCACTCTCCTACCTCTTTCGTGCCATAATGTGCACCTCCATCAACCTGAATCTCTGGCGTGCGGACATTGGCAGCAAGACTCTCATCAACGGCCTTGCGAATCAACGCTCCTTCTTCCTTCAATCCAAAATGTTCAAGTAGCATAGCTGCGGATAGTATTTGCGCCAATGGATTAGCCAAGTTCTTCCCTGCTGCTTGTGGCCAACTGCCATGAACAGGTTCAAACAATGGCGTATGTTCTCCGAGTGAAGCAGAGGGTTGCAATCCCATCGAACCCGTGATGCAACTTGTTTCATCGGTCAGAATGTCTCCAAATGTATTCTCTGTGACAATAACATCAAAGAAACGTGGTTCGGTAAGCACACGCATCGAAGCATTATCAATAAACATATAATCTACTGTCACCTCTGGATATTGCGGTTCCATCTCCTTGGCAATCTGACGCCACAGACGACTTGAGGCCAACACATTCGCCTTATCCACTACGGTTAGGTGTTTCTTACGTTTCATGGCGTATTCGAAAGAAACTTTCAAGATTCGTTCTATCTCATGACGATAATAGATATCCGTATCATACGCCTTGTCATTATCTTGGTATTTCTCTCCGAAATACATACCTCCTGTCAATTCACGAATGACGATGAAATCAGCACCACGCACCAATTCATCTTTCAACGGACTCTTATGTATCAAGCAATCGAAGGTGGCAACAGGACGAATGTTGGCAAACAAGCCCAACTTCTTACGCATGGCAAGTAAGCCTTGTTCTGGTCGAACCTTTGCCGTTGGGTCGTTATCGAATCGCAAATCACCGACGGCAGCAAACAATACGGCATCTGCTCGCATACATGTTTGGAATGTCTCTTCGGGAAACGGGTCGCCTACTTCATCAATGGCATGTGCGCCACAGATAGCTTCCTTATACTCGAATTCATGTCCACATTTCTCGGCAATGGCATTGAGCACTGCCAAACTTTGCTTCATTACCTCTGGTCCTATTCCATCACCAGGAAGAACGGCTATTTTTAATTTCATAAATATATAGTTTAAATTTTACATTTCATCCTCGAACATATTGAGCATTTTAAACGTTGCCTTGATAGCAGCTTCTGTCTGGTCAGCATCCAAGCCTCGTGTGCGAATCACCTTACCATTGTTGTTCCATGTAATAATGGTTTGCACCAACGCATCGGTACGACCACCAGGAGGAATACTCACCGTATAGTTTGCCAAAACGGGGAAAGTGCGATTGAGATTATACTTGTAAATCTTCCTCAATGCCTTCACGAACGCATCATACTGACCATCACCCGTGGAGTCGGCTGCATATTCCTGACCGTTGATTTCCACTTTGATGGAAGCAAGCGGTTTCAAGCCGTATGACGTACATACCATATAACTGAGCAAACGAACTTTATCCTCGGGTACGGAATGCTTGAGCACATCGCTAACGATATATGGTAAGTCTTCTTGTGTCACCAATTCCTTGCGGTCTCCTAACTCCGTAATTCTCTCCGTCACCTTCTTGGTTTGTTCAGGCGTTAGTTCAAGACCTAATTCCTGTAGGTTTTTGGCGATGTTTGCCTTACCCGAATTCTTACCCAAAGCATATTCCCGCTTGCGTCCGAAACGTTCTGGAACGAGTTTGTTGCAATACAAATTGTCCTTATTATCGCCATCAGCATGTACACCAGCCACTTGGGTAAATACATTTTCACCCACGATAGGAACATTGGGCGCAATGGCAATGCCACTATATCCCTCTACCAAACGACTGATGTCATTCAGTTTGTCTTCCCTGATATTGGTACGGGCATTGAAATGGTCTTTCAGAATTACCTGAACGCTTGCCAACGGTGCATTACCACATCGTTCTCCCAATCCGTTCACCGTTACATGCAATCCCTTACAACCACAAAGCACGGCTGCCAACGAATTGGATACCGCCAAATCATAATCATTGTGCGCATGGAAATCAAAATGCTTATCGGGATAACGCTTCATCATCTTGCGCATGAACTCTATACATTGCAAGGGATTCATGATACCCAAGGTATCTGGAAGCATGAAGCGTTTAATGTTCGTCTTCGTCAATATGTCCATCATCTCATAGACATATTCCACGGAATCAGACATTCCATTACTCCAATCTTCCAAGTAGAGATTCACGTCCATACCATGCATGTTCGCATATTCCACACATTGCATGATGTCTTCAATATGTTCCTGAGGTGTCTTCTCCAATTGTTGTTGACAATGTTTGAAAGACCCTTTTGCCAATAGGTTCACCACCTGACAACCACAATCACGAATCCAGTCAATAGAGCGACAACCATCTACGAAGCCCAACACTTCCACCCTATCGAGTTTGTCAACGCTTTCCGCATAACGACAAATCATCTTCACGGCATCTTTCTCTCCGTCGGAAACTCGTGCGGAGGCCACTTCTATGCGGTCAACATTCACCTCACTCAACAGATAACGTGCTATCATCAATTTCTCGTGAGGCAAGAACGACACGCCACTGGTTTGTTCGCCATCTCGAAGCGTACAATCCATAATCTCCACGAATGGCTGTCTTAACTGTCCGTTACTCATGCGTTCTGCTGTTCCCATGCTTCCGTCTTATCTCTATTTTGTACCAGATAATCGATATCGTCCAACCCATTCATCAAGCAATGCTTCTTGTATGCATTGATTTCAAAATGTTCGCTGTTACCCGTTTTCTTGTTGGTAACAGTCTGGTTGGGAAGATCTACTTCCACTTCCGTACCATGGTCTTCGGCTATGGATTGGAATAACTCTTGAAGGAAAGGTTCGCTTACCACGACGGGCAAGACGAAATTATTCAATTCATTATTCTTATGTATATCTGCGAAGAAAGAACTGATGACCACGCGGAAACCATATCCCGCGATGGCCCAAGCAGCATGTTCGCGACTGGAACCAGAACCGAAATTCTTGCCCGCAACTAATATCACTCCCGAATAAGAGGAATCGTTCAACACGAAATCTTTCTTTGGAGAACCATCTGCATTGTATCTCCAATCACGAAAAAGGTTATCTCCCATTCCCTCCTTATCGGTTGCCTTGAGAAAACGAGCAGGGATAATCTGGTCGGTATCTACATTCTCCAAGGGAAGGGGAATGCAAGTAGATGTGATGATATTGAATTTCTGTTTCATTGCTAATGGATTTTATGGTTAAAGAAAGTCGCGAGGATCGGTAATCTTACCCGTAATGGCAGCAGCAGCGGCCACTAACGGACTTGCCAATATCGTTCTGGCTCCAGGACCTTGACGTCCTTCAAAATTACGATTACTCGTTGACACGCTATACTTACCCGCTGGCACTTTATCGTCGTTCATGGCAAGACAGGCAGAACATCCTGGTTGACGAATCTCAAAACCTGCCGCTTGTAATATCTTGTCTAATCCTTCTTCTTGGATTTGACGACGAACCGTCCAACTACCAGGAACCAACCATGCAACGACGTTTTCTGCCTTTTGTTTACCTTCCACTATACTGGCAAAGGCACGGAAATCCTCGATGCGTCCATTCGTACAGGCTCCCAAGAACACATAGTCTATGGGATGTCCCAACAACTTTTCGCCAGGTTCAAATCCCATGTAAGCCAAGCTCTTTCTGAAAGATGCCCTTCCTGCTTCGGGTATTTCATCCATCGTAGGGATAGATTCACGAATGCCAATTCCCATTCCTGGATTCGTACCATACGTAACACACGGTTCTATATCTTCTGCTTCAAAATACAATTCCTTATCAAACACGGCATCATCACCACTCTTCAGGGTTCTCCAATAAGCCAAAGCCTTTTCCCATTCTTCACCTTTAGGAGCGTATTCCTTACCTTTTATATATTGGAAAGTGGTCTCGTCTGGTGCTACGAATCCGCCACGAGCACCCATCTCGATGGAAAGATTACACAAAGTAAGCCTGCCTTCCATCGACATTTCCCTAACGGTCTGTCCGCTATACTCCACGAAATACCCCGTTGCTCCCGAAGTGGTGAGTTGACTCATCAGATAAAGAGCCACATCCTTGGCGGTTACTCCTTTCTTCAACGAGCCATTGATATTGATACGCATCGACTTCGGTTTCTGTTGCAAGATACATTGTGAAGCCATCACCATTTCCACTTCTGATGTACCAATGCCAAAAGCAACGGCTCCCATGGCACCATGCGTAGAGGTGTGAGAGTCACCACATACAATCGTCATACCAGGCAACGACAATCCCTTCTCTGGTCCTACCACATGGATGATTCCATTGTCGGGCGTATTCATGGCATAATGCGTCAAGCCAAAATCCTCACAATTCTTGGCCAAGGTATCCACCTGTTTCTTTGAAACGGGGTCTTCGATGGATTTGTCTTGGTCGTGTGTAGGCGTATTATGATCGGGCATACAGAATATCTGCTTGGGACGGAAACACTTCAATCCACGTTCGCGCATTCCCGCAAATGCCTGTGGGGATGTTACTTCATGCATGTATAGACGGTCTATATACAACTGGGTAGGTCCACCTTCTATGATTTGCACCACATGTTTATCCCAAATCTTGTCAAATAACGTATTCATATACTTAACTCCTAAATTTGTTGATACAATCAATATAAGCCTCTACTGAAGCCGTCACAATATCGGTATTGGCACCGAATCCATAGTAAACCTGACCATCATATTCCACTTGCATGTGTACTTTACCCACGTCGTCGGAACCTTTGCTGATGGCTTGGATGGTAAACTCTTTCATAACCATTTGCTTGGTGATGATTTTCTTCAAGGCCTTGATTGCCGCGTCTACAGGACCATTTCCCGTTGAGGCAGCCTCAAACTTCTGGCTGGCGATGTCAAGTCCGATACTTGCCACACTTCTCACTCCCATACCAGTAGTTACCTGCAAGAAATCGAGTTTCACGCCATGCGTATCTGCCATGTCTGCACCTGCCAGCACTAACACGTCGGCATCGGTAACCTCTTTCTTTTGGTCTGCCAATTTCAAGAATTTCTGGTATACCTTATCGAGTTTCGCATCATCGTCAATATCCACGCCATTCACGTGCAGACGATATTTCAACGCTGCCCTACCCGAACGTGCGGTCAATACGATAGAGTTATCGTCCAAGCCAATATCCTTGGGGTCGATAATCTCGTATGTATGTACGTTTTTCAACACGCCATCTTGATGAATGCCACTGGAATGGGCGAAAGCATTTCGTCCCACGATAGCCTTATTGGGTTGTACGGGCATGTTCATCAAACCGCTAACCATCCTACTGATGGGATAGATTTTATTGGTATTGATATTGGTGTCGATTCCTAAATTCTTATGGCACTTCAAAATCATGGCAATCTCTTCCAAGGCCGTATTTCCAGCCCGCTCGCCAATGCCATTAATGGTTACTTCCACTTGTCGCGCTCCATTCATCACGCCACTAAATGTATTGGCGGTTGCCATTCCCAAGTCATTGTGACAATGGGTTGAGATGATGGCATTGTCTATTCCATCAACATGGTCTATCAAATACTTGATTTTCTCGCCATATTCCTGTGGTAAGCAATAACCCGTGGTATCGGGAATGTTAACCACCGTGGCTCCAGCCTTAATCACGGCCTCTACCACACGTGCCAAGTATTCATTATCCGTACGTCCTGCATCTTCCGCATAAAACTCCACGTCTTCCACATACTTCTTGGCATATTTCACGGCAGCCACGGCTCGTTCGATGATTTCCTCACGAGTGGTGTTAAACTTATATTTAATATGGTAATCCGATGTTCCTATGCCCGTGTGAATACGCTTGTGCTTGGCATATTTCAATGACTCGGCAGCAAGGTCTATATCTTTTTGTACGGCACGTGTCAGGGCGCAAATAGTGGGCCACGTCACCGCCTTGGAAATTTCTATTACTGAATTGAAGTCGCCAGGACTGGAAATGGGGAAGCCTGCCTCGATGATGTCAACGCCCAATTGCTCCAATTGCTTTGCCACTTGAATCTTCTCTACGGTATTCAATTGGCACCCTGGTACTTGTTCGCCGTCGCGAAGGGTTGTGTCGAAAATAAATAATCTATCACTCATATATTTTATGTTTGTATTATGTTATCAAAGAAAAAAGCCTTTCACACTTGTGGGAAGTGGAAAGGCTCTATATCTTTAAATCATACCATAAACTACATATACACCCGTACACTTCCGACCACATCTTGAAGTCGAATTCGAATAATAATGCTTAGTAGTTCAATATGACTTGTTCTCATGTCTTTACAATTTTCGGCTGCAAAGATAATCATTTACCATGATACCAACAAATAAATTATCACTTTTTTCTGCAATTATCTTACGAATTCGTACTTTTTGGTCGTCAATATGGCAAATCTTCTGTTGGAGGACTACCAAAGGGATCATCGCCACCATTCATTCTACTGCCAATGATTTCACCCTCCGTAGATGGGGCTACTGGCTTGAAATAGGAGTCTTCGGGATTCTGGAAGCGCGTAAACTCTCCCTTGAAATCGAGCAGGATGTCTCCCATACCACCTTTACGGTGCTTGGCGATAATCACCTGTGCCTTTCCGTGCAAGTCGTTGCCTTTCTCGTCTTGGAAGATACGATAATACTCTGGACGGTGAACGAACAAAACCAAGTCGGCATCTTGCTCAATGGCTCCCGACTCACGTAGGTCGCTCAATTGCGGACGCTTTCCTTCCAGACCTTCACGATTCTCTACGGTACGGTTCAACTGCGACAAGGCAATGATGGGAATGTTCAGTTCCTTGGCAAGTCCCTTCAACGAGCGAGAGATGGTAGACACCTCTTCCTGACGGTTTCCGAATCGCATACCGTTTGCATTCATCAATTGCAAGTAGTCTATCATGATGATTTTGATGCCTTTCTCGCGAACGAGGCGACGTGCCTTGGTGCGTAACTCAAAGACCGACAAGCCAGGCGTATCGTCTACATAGATGGGAGCACCCGTGAGTTGACGCAAATTCTTGTCCAATCGCTCCCATTCGTCTCCCGTCAACTGACCGTTCAATATCTTGGAACCAGGAATCTCGCATACGTTGGAAATCAATCTCTGCACCAATTGCACGTTACTCATTTCGAGTGAGAAGAACGCCAATGGCTGTCCGTAATCTACGGCAATGTTCTTGGCAATGCTCAATGCCAACGATGTCTTTCCCATCGCAGGGCGACCGGCAATGATGACCAAGTCGCTGGGTTGCCAACCAGAGGTTTTCTCATCCAACTTCGTATAACCAGAAGGTACTCCCGTCAAACCGCCCTTATTGGCAGACGCTTTCTGGATAGCGTCAATTGCCTGTCCTATCACGGGGTCAATCTGGGTATAGTCGGTCTTCATGTTCTTTTGTGAAATCTCGAACAGTTCACCTTCTGCGTTTTGCATCACCGCATCAATATCCAACGTTTCGTCAAACGCATTGGTCTCTACCCTACTCGCAAAGGAAATCAACTGACGAGCAAGGAATTTCTGTGCCAACACATGGGCATGATACTCAATATGTGCAGAGGAAGCCACGGCAGAACTCAATTCGATGATGTATTCTGCTCCGCCAATGCTCTCTAAAGTTCCCTCATGCTTCAGTTCTTCCACCACCGTCATGATGTCAACAGGCTTTTCGTCCATATTGAGCGTACGAATGGCAAGGAAAATCTTTTGGTGACGAGGTTCATAAAAGGTTTCTGGGCGAATGATTTCCGAGATGATAGAGAATGCATCCTTGTCTATCATCAACGCGCCAAGCACCACGCGCTCTATCTCCAACGCCTGCGGCTGAAGGTGTCCGTAGGTGTTATCAATAGGCGTTTGCCCTCCTCTTCGTATGTTGTTGTTTGAATTGTTATCAGGCATGTTACAAGAAAGATAAAATGAAATAGGATGCAAAATTACGAATAATCATCGTAACAAACGAATGTTTTTGAAAAAACAACACAACAAAAATATCCGCTATGGCTCTCTTACGTATTGAAGGCAACCCTCCTTGCCGCATGGTACGGCCGTGGGGCTTCATGCAGGCTTGGAAGCCTGCGCCCCACCGCCATACCATACGGCAAGGAGGGCTTTGGTTTGCGTTCCCACGTTTGGGGAAGGATGCACTAATTTCTAACGACGGGGCGCACACTCTGACCGCCGTCGCGGCCGTAGTTGCCCCAGTTGGCGTTGCCCGAACGGAAGCCGAGGCCGTAGACGTAGTCCGAGCCGTCTGGGAGCTGCGTAGACGACCAGTAGTGGCCGCTCTCACCAGCGTAGTAGCGGCCGCCGTACCAGCGGCCGCCAGCAGCGGGCAAGAAGATGCTATTGCCATTGATATTGCTAGTGAACTTCCTGCCTTTCACACCATTGAGCGTTGTCCATTCGCTTGTGCAGTTATCAAGCAACTCATTGATATCGTCCAAGGTGGGCATACACCAGTTGCCACCCCATTTTACATGGGCAACGTCGTATTTCGTGCCGCTGATATCTGAGCCGATGTTTACATACTTACCATTTTGGTAATACTTGTAGGTACTTTCATCATAAACCTCTTTCTCCTCGGTCTCGCCCCAAGCGTAATAACCGCCGTATTCCTCGGGCTTAGTGGCTCCCACGTTGCAGCTTGCCCACTTCGTACCACTCGGCAAGCCGAGGTCAATAGCCTCGCCAACAGCCACTTCGCCAGGATTTAATTTACCGAGAATCTTGTTCACCAATGCCACGACATCGTTGATATTCACTTCACCATCGTTGTTCACGTCATAATGATAACTCTGTGCACTCGCGCCCATGATTCCTAACCACAGAGTCGCGAAAAACAATAACATTCTTTTCATAATATCTGTAATTTTGATGAATAAATAATATTTTGTACAAAAATACGAAAATAATCATGAAAACATGTCAATATTTCAGAAAACATGTCGTGTCATTAGGAATTAAATGATGATAGAAAGATAGATAGTTAGAAGCAAGAAGCAAGAAGCAAGAGAATAGTCTAATTGTGAATTGTGAATTGCCTAATGTGATTCTTCATTCTTCATTCTTCATTCTTCATTCTTCATTCTTCATTCTACATTCTTCATTTTCCCCAAGACCTCCCGTCGTTTTTCATAAACATCTAATTATTAATGAGTTGCAAAACCGAAAAGCATCAAAGACCTCCCGTTAGACCTCCCGTAAGACCTCCCATAGACCTCACCTAAGACCTCATGTATTTTTTTAATTCACAATTCACAATTATCAATTCACAATTGAGAAGATTGAAGGTAATCTCACAACACTAAACATTACCCAAAGTGTGAGGTCTTACGGGAGGTCTATGGGAGGTCTTACGGGAGGTCTTGAAAATGTTAAATCGCTGATAAAGAACGAATTAACCTAAAAAACGGGAGGTCTTCGAGAAAATGAAGAATGTAGAATGAAAAATGAAGAATGAAGAATGAAGAATGAAGAATGAAGAATCACATTAGGCGTAACTACTCAGCACCCTTCCTTTACCACGAACAAAAATCTTCAAAAATCTAACAATAATGATGATTCTGTACAGATTCCAGTACAGTTTTTCGTAAGATTTTTGATGATTTTTGAAGATTTTTGTCTTCATGCCATGGGGTGCTGAGCTGTTACCGCAACCATTTAAAGCTCCCTTCCCTTGGGGAAGGGTTGGGGATGGGCTTTAACACAAACGATAGCTTTGTATGCTGTAAACCATACGTCTATAACGTACAAATCAATGATTTGTAGCATATAAAGCAATGATTTGTAACATATAAAGCAATGGTTTCTAACCTAATGGTGGCTCAGTCGTTTTTTCGTAGGGGATAAAAACTTTTCAATGTGGTGATAAGTTCCTAATATCGGTTGGAGTACCCCTCTGGGGTAGAAATCGCTCAAATCTTTACAAATCAAACAAATATTTTGATAGATTTGGTTAGATTTGTAAGATTTCTCGCCGTTAATCAATGTTTGCATGGAAGATGCCGTAGGCATCAGATGATAGTAGCCAGCTATGCAGCTGCCCCATTAGGGGCAGCGAAATGGCTGGTAGTGAAGACACACATATAATTCCTTGCTGTTATGCAAGGGACATAATGAAGCATGTCGCAAACCTAAAGGCTTGCATTTTTAAATATCCATATCTTAACCAGCTATTTACTTTCCCTCGCTTCGCGAACAGTGACCGTTGGTTCGCCATACCTATCGGCATGGCTGCATAGCTGGCTACTATTATCCAATGCCTACGGCATTTCTCCTTTCTCAAATAGATTGCCAATTCAATGGTATGAAACTACGGCAAAAGAATAAAGATGTTGTCCGCTAAACGGCGGCCTGAAAGGCCAACAAGCTTATAGCCTAGGGCAACGCCCTAAGAAAAAGAACACCAACAAATTTCGCTCTGAAAGAGCAAAAGCGTCTAACAATCCATGCTTTTGCGCTTACAGCGCGTCAACTTTACATGCACTCTTTCCCAGGGCGTTGCCCTGGGCTTTAAGCTTACTGGTCTTTCAGACCACCGTTTAGCGGACAACAATATAAACTTCTCTTATCAAAGATCCCAATAACAGACCGCCGTTTAGCGGACAACAATAAAACTTCTCTTATCAAAGATCCCAATAACAGACCGCCGTTTAGCGGACAACAATAAAAACTTCTCTTATCAAAGATTCCAATAACAGGCCGCAGTTTAGCAGACAACAATAATACTTCTGTTATCAAAAATCCCAGTAACACATTTTGGAGAAGGCACCGGAAGCATCGGCAGCTTCGCCATTTCCAGAGATACCGCCACCTTTGCCCAAGTTCGTCGAACTATATCTCGGATTGGTTTGTGTGCTCGCCGTGAGGATAAAGCCATCTACTTTCACGTTCACCCTCGAAGTGCGGGGGCATATATACTTACTCTATTCCATAATTTGTTGTTTTTTTTTGTTAGAGGTGAGAGGTGAGAGATTTGTCCTCCAATTGCAAAGCATATCTCTCACCACTCCCCTCTCACCACTCACTACTTAATAATCACTTTCTTTCCGTTCATGATATAGAGACCCTTTGCGGGGCGGGTTACCATTCTTCCCTGCAAGTCATACACTTGCTCGTTTTGCAGGTTCTCGTTGAGAATGGTCTTGACACCTGTCAAAGAATTGTCCATCATAACCATTGCCTTGGCACCTTGGGCTTCGCCCTTCACCTCGAAATAAGCGCGGAAACCCTTCATGTCGCCAGATGTGGTGCTTGGGTAAAACAACGTATTGTTGGCTCCGAGGAACAGGATGTTCTCGTTTCCATTCTGCAAAGTAGTTACGTCGAACACGGGAATGAACTTGGCAAGGCTTGTCGTAACGGGTTGAGTTTCCTTCTTCACCGTCACGGCATTAAACGTGATGGGGCTCTCCACGGCATCCGACACATAGATAAGGTAGGGAACGCCAGCCGTGATAGCATCGGCAAGAGTGAAGTCGAAATACAAGGTACCATTCTCCATGTGCGTGTCGCTGAGTTGCGCAAGCTCAACGTCATCGCCAAATTTATACTTCAACATGTCGTTGTTCACATCAAACGGCAGGCACAATGTGTTGTAGGAACCAGGCACGATGGTGCGGGCTAATGTCACGTTGCGGATTTCGCCGTTGTTTGCGTTGATGGTGGAACTGTTGCCATCGGAATTCTCGTCAAGGGCAATTCCATCTGTTTTCAGCGTGAAATAGCCAGGATTGCTCTTTCCACCATCGATGCGGGCATATTTCTTGCTTGTCAAGTCTTCGTTATATGTCGTTCCTTGTCCTCCTACGAGGTTTGTACAGCCATAAAACATGGCTCCACTCGGTGCGTCACTATCTATCGTCCAGTCGTTGCCTACGTAGATGGTCTTCAATCCGCGACAAAACAAGAACATATTGTTTACAGTTGTTACCTTAGCTAAATTGAAAGACGATAGGTCAAGGGATGACAATTCATAACAATCAGCAAACATATATCCCATGTCTGTCACCTCGGAAGTATTCAGGTATTCTATACCTTCAATAGTTGCCAATTTATGAAATGCATCAAACCAACCATGGCAAGAGTGTGGCAGTACGCTGGCAAAAGATTCATCAAATATTATCTTCGTACAATCATCATGTGTGACAAACTTAAAACCAGGGAAATAGTCGTTGGGAGTATCTGTCACATCAGTTCCACTCCATACTTGGGTAACGGTCTGTCCGTCGTAGGTGTCGTCAGTCGTATACGCCCCTATCATATAAAAAAACGGCATTTATTATTAGGATGAGAAGGGGCCTTTCTATTTAGTACATTTGCTATGTACGAATCGTACATGGGCAATGTACGAATGGTACATGGGCGTTGTACGAAATGAAAACACATTAAAAATTAAAAATTAAAAATTAAAAATTAAACATTGAACATTATTAATTGTGAATTGATAATTGTGAATTGTGAATTGCATCATTGTGAATTGCATCATTGTGAATTGATAATTTTTTTTCATAAAATGATGATGATTTGGCTTTTTTTCATTATCTTTGCGAATGAATAACAAAACTACTACGAAGATGATCATTTTTCCTTGCGCAAAAATAAACCTTGGACTCAATATCGTATCGAAACGAGAAGACGGTTACCATAATCTGGAAACCGTGTTCTACCCCATCCCACTCTACGACGCTCTTGAAATCAAGTACATGGACGATGAATTCCCATCTGACGTGAGATGTGACTTGAAGGTAACGGGAAATGCCGTGGAATGCGACGAACAATCAAACCTGGTGGTGAAAGCATATAATCTGTTGGCACGAGACTTTGAATTGCCACGCATACATGCACACCTATATAAAAAGATACCATCTGAAGCGGGATTGGGAGGCGGTTCGAGCGATGCCGCTTTCATGATTCGCCTATTGGATGAACGAATGCGACTGAATATCGGAAATGCGGAAATGGAAAGATATGCCGCGAAACTGGGAGCCGATTGCGCCTTTTTCATCACGGCAGAACCATCATACGCCACGGGTATCGGTGACATTCTGGCACCAGCAGACGGTCCTCACGGTAATCTACGAGGGTATTATATCGCCATTGTGAAGCCTAACGTTTCCGTTTCTACACGCGAAGCGTACCAACTGATTACGCCAAAGAAGCCCATTAAGTCATGCAGAGACATCGTGAGGCAACCCATCCAGACATGGAAAGACGAACTGACCAACGATTTTGAACTGGCTGCTTTCAAGGCTCATCCCATCTTGGCAGACATCAAGAAAGAGTTGTACACGCAAGGTGCCCTGTATGCACAAATGAGCGGAAGCGGTAGCGCGATGTTCGGAATATTCAAGGAAAAGCCCTTGCATATCCAAGACACCTTCAAGGAAATGTTCGCTGAGGTGTTGAAATTGTAAGTTAACGCAAACCTTTACGCAATATTTTCAGGCAAAAAGAGACTATCCTTTCATAATATTATATATCTTTGCATCATAAAATTATCAAAAACAATATTACTGCAAAAATTATCATGGAAAAATTAAAATCATTAAGCAAACTTACGGCTCCCAAGAGCGTAATGCCAGAGAAAATCATTCAGTTTGGTGAGGGTAACTTCCTTCGTGCATTTGTAGATTGGATTATTTGGAACATGGACCAAAAGACCAACTTCAATGGTAGCGTGGTAGTGGTACAACCTATTGAAAGAGGTATGGCAGATTGGCTCAACGGACAGGATTGCTTGTATCACGTTAACTTGCAAGGTCGCCTGAATGGTGAGGCAGTTAACTCATTGGAGAGAATCGACGTGATTAGTCGCGCCTTGAATCCTTATTCACAGAATGCCGCTTTCATGGCATTGGCAGAACAACCAGAGATTCGTTTCGTCATTTCAAATACCACAGAGGCTGGTATCGCTTTCGATGACACTTGCAAATTCACCGACGCTCCCGCTTCTTCTTATCCAGGTAAGTTGGTACAATTGCTCTATCGTCGTTTCAAGACATTCGACGGCGACCCCAAGAAGGGATTGATTATCATGCCTTGCGAGTTGATTTTCCTCAACGGTCACCACTTGAAGGATTGTATCTACAAGTACATTGAATTGTGGAAAGAGGACTTAGGCGCTGACTATGAGGCATTCAAGGAGTGGTTTACGAAATACAACTATGTATGCGCTACATTGGTAGACCGTATCGTTCCTGGATTCCCACGTAAGGAAATCGCACAAATCCAAGAGAAGATTGGTTATAAGGACAACCTCGTAGTACAGGCAGAAATCTTCCACCTCTGGGTAATCGAGAAGGCAGAAAACATGACTTGCGAAGAGCTTCGCGCAGAGTTCCCCGCAGAGAAGGCTGGTTTGCACGTGCTGATTGCTGAGAGCGAGAAACCTTATCACGAGCGTAAGGTGACATTGCTGAATGGTCCTCACACCGTACTTTCTCCAGTAACATACCTGAGTGGCGTTGACATCGTTCGCGATGCTTGCAACCACGAAGTATTGGGCAAGTATATCCACAAGGTACAGTTTGAGGAGTTGATGGAAACGTTGAATCTCCCGATGGACGAGCTGAAGCAATTCGCCAGCGACGTATTGGAGCGCTTCAACAACCCATTCGTAGACCATCAAGTAACGAGCATCATGCTCAACTCATTCCCCAAGTTCCAAGCTCGCGACCTGCCAGGAGTGAAGACATATCTCGAAAGAAAGGGTGAACTGCCACAAGGTTTGGTATTCGGTCTTGCAGCTATCATCACCTATTATAAGGGTGGCAAGCGTGCCGACGGTGCAGAAATCGTTCCTAACGACGATGTTAAGATTATGGACTTGCTCAAGGAATTGTGGGCAACAGGCGATACGCAGAAGGTTACGGATGGCGTTCTCGGTGCAGAATTCATCTGGGGTGAAGACCTTCACAACGTAGCCGGTCTTGCAGAACTCGTTAAGAAAGACCTCGACCTCATCCAAGAGAAGGGAATGCTTGAAGCGGTAAAGACGATTCTTTAATATTAAAAGGCTGCCGATTGGCAGCCTTTTAATTTAGAAAGTAAGATAGTTAGAAGCAAGAAGCATGAGATATGTCCTCCAATTGCAAAGCTATTCATAACTATTAACTATTACCTGTTAACTAAAATGAAACAAGAGAATAGTTTATTTATGTTGAGAGATTGGCTTTGAACAATGAAAGATTGGACGTGAATGTACACAACGAGCAAAGCATATCTCTTGCTTCTTGCTTCTAACTTTCTTACTTTCTATACACCCCTCACCTCTTCAACCTCCTATAATATCCTCTTAATTCTCCTTGGGTAAAGCCGAGCGTTAAGAGCGTGTCAAGGTCTTCCCTTGCTTCCTTCATCTTTCCCAATTGAATCCTGATTTCCGCCCTATTCAACAAATAATCAACATTGTTTTTGTCGCGCTTGATGGCTTCCGAATAATCGTACTCAGCCAATTCCAACATATTCCTATCCATTTCCATTCCTGCACGTGCAGCATACGCAACCGCACTATCGGGAAACTGATTGCATAAACGATTGATTTGGTCGTACGATTCGGTGAAATGCTTGTCTTTATGATTCAACAAGGCGAGACCTAACTGTCCCTCAAAGTTACCAGGGACGAGATAGAGAAGATTCTCGTAATCCAGTCGGGCAAAATTATACCTTCCCAATTTCTCGTTGACAAAGGCACGAAAATACAAGGCAGCAATATTCGCTGGTTGTTTGCGCAAGACATAATCATATTCGTCTTTTGCCTTTCTCCATTCCTCCAGTTGGATATTCCACCCCGCCTTTCTCAACCTTAAATCTACGGAATCGGGATGATAGGATAACTCTTCTGTAGCGTGCTTCAAGGAATCACGCAATTGTTGTTTGTCCTGTGCATGACCACACAGGGAAATACATAATAAAAACAAAAGAAAATTAGTACGCATCCTGAATAAAAAATATGGGGGTATGTGAATGATACCCCCATATTACACATATTAATTATTTATACTTCCACCTACGATATCAAGCAATTCATTTGTAATAGCTTGCTGACGGCTCTTGTTATATTGCAGATTGAGTTCACGTAACAACTCATCCGCATTATCCGTAGCCGTTTGCATGGCCACCATACGTGCCGCATGTTCAGAGGCATTAGAATCGAGCAATGCCGTATAAAGCATCAAGTGTGCAAGTTTAGGCAACAACAATCCAAGAACGGTGTCCATGTCTGGCTCTACGATGAAATTATCGTTCAGCGGTTTCACCTGTTCCTTTTGTTGGTCGTGTTGCTGTTGCATCTCTTGTTCCCTACGCTTGAGATATTCCTGTGACTCCTTGGTAACGATATTCAATGACAAGTCGCGTTCCTTGTCGCGCTCCAACTCATCGGTAATGTCGATGGGCAAGAACGTCTTACGTGTAAGGATTTGCGAACCAGCGCTTTTGAAATGGTGATAGAACATTTCCACGCGGTCGAGTTCTCCATGAAGGAATTTCCTACCAAGTTCCATGGCAATTTCTATACACTGTTGTACATTGGGTTTGTCTGCCAAGTCAGAGAATTCACCAGCTACAGGATAGCCAAGTTTAGTTGCCTTGTCCGCAACCTTTCTTCCTATGGGATAAATAACGATGTTTTCCTTGCCTAAATGCTCATACTCTTTCATTGCCTGCATCATGAGCTTGATGACATTGGCATTGAAGCCTCCACAAAGTGAACTATTGGAACTAAAGACAATCAGCGCGATACGCTTAACAGGACGCTCCTCACTGAATACTGTCTTTGCATCCGCTTCACTTGCAAGAAACGTCTTGAGGATATGTTCAAGCATATTCTCATAGGGAAGCATGTTCTCTATCATCACTTGTGCATGATGCAACTTGCTGGATGCAACCATCTTCATGGCACTCGTAATTTTACGAGTACTGTTAACGGAAGCGATTCTACCTTTTATCTCTTTTAATGAAGGCATAGTATTTCAATCTGAGTGAATATTAGGCATAAGTGCCAGCGATGTCAGCCATTACTGCCTCAATGGCATCAGTAGTAGCATCGTCAATCTTTCCGCTGCCCAAGACTTCAATAATCTCTGGATGAGCATTGCGAACCTTCTCAAGGAAGGCATCTTGACATTCACGTACCTTATCTATAGGAACGTTTCGCATCAATCCATGCACACCGCAATAAAGAATGGCAATTTGCTCGCCTACGGGCATTGGCGTGTATTGAGGCTGGATAAGCAACTGATTGTTCTTTCTACCACGGTCAAGTGTCATGGCAGTCACGGCATCCATATCGCTGGAGAACTTGGAGAATGCCTCCAACTCACGATACTGTGCTTGGTCAATCTTCAGCGTACCAGCCACTTTCTTCATTGACTTGATTTGAGCGGAACCACCCACACGACTCACTGATATACCTACGTTAATAGCAGGACGGAAACCTTGGTTGAACAAATCAGATTCCAAGTAGATCTGTCCGTCCGTGATGGAAATCACATTCGTTGGAATATATGCCGATACGTCGCCTGCTTGTGTCTCGATGATAGGAAGTGCCGTTAACGAACCACCACCTTTCACATGACCTTTCATACATTCAGGCAGGTCGTTCATTTGTTCAGCTACCTCTTGCTGCTCGTTAATCTTAGCGGCACGCTCCAATAAACGAGAGTGCAGATAGAATACGTCACCAGGATAAGCCTCACGTCCAGAAGGACGACGCAAAATCAATGACACCTCACGATAGGCTACGGCCTGTTTCGACAAGTCGTCGTAAACCACCAATGCAGCATAACCACGATCGCGGAAATACTCGCCAATGGCAGCTCCAGCAAACGGAGCATAATACTGCATAGCGGCAGGATCAGCAGCAGTAGCACTAACGACAATCGTATATGGCAACGCACCGTGCTCCTTCAAGGTCTGTACAAGAGCAGCAACCGTAGAAGCTTTCTGTCCGATGGCTACATAAATACAATATACAGGCTTGCCAGCCTCATAGAAACTCTTTTGATTAATAATGGCATCCACGGCAATGGCTGTCTTACCAGTTTGTCGGTCACCAATAATAAGCTCACGCTGTCCACGGCCGATAGGAATCATCGAGTCGACAGCTTTCAAACCCGTCTGCAATGGCTCCTTCACTGGCTGACGATAAATCACACCAGGAGCCTTGCGGTCGAGTGGCATTTCGAATGCACCTTTAAGGTCAATGTCACCCTTGCCATCGATAGCCTGTCCCAAGGGATTGATGACACGTCCGAGCATGTTGTCGTTTACGAGAATCGACGCGATGCGGTGCGTACGTTTCACCACTTGTCCTTCCTTGATACCAGCCGTAGAACCCAGAAGCACACAACCAACGTTGTCTTCCTCCAAGTTCATCACGATAGCCATCGTGCCATTTTCAAACTCCAACAGTTCGTTAGCCTCAGCGTTGCGAAGTCCATAGATACGAGCCACACCATCACTCACTTGGAGCACGGTACCCACCTCATCAAACTTCGCTTGATTGCTGATGCCTTGTAATTGCTGAAGCAACACCTCCGACACTTCGCTTGGTTTTATTTTGTCTGACATTTGTTTTTCTTTTTTGTAATTATCCAGAATTCACAAGAGAATATACCTAATGTGAACTCCTTAGTTTATTTCTTCAACGTGGACAAGATGGAGTTGAGTTTCGTCTTCACGCTCGCGTCCATTCTATAAGTATCATATTCGAGGATAAAACCACCGATGATTTCTGGGTCTACCTCAGTTTGAAACTCCACGGTTCCTTGAGTTTTCGTCTCCACCATCCGCTTCATTTTTGTCTCCGTTTCAGGAGAAACAGCGGTAGCGGTGATAAGTCTTCCTCGGGTGATGTTCTTCTGTTGACGATAGAGTGCGACAAACGAATTAGCCATCAATTGCAAGGTTTTCTCCCTGCCCTCATCGAGAACCAATTGTAGGAAACGCTTAGTCAGTTCTGTGGGTTTATTGCCGCATGCTGTCTCCAGTAATTTCCGCTTTTGGTCTTTGACGAGCATAGGATTATCGATGGTGAATCGCAACTGAGGCACCTTGATGTACGACGCTGCCAATGTCTGCATGTCTGCATACACTTCAGTGTCGCATTTCATGGTCGTAGCACTCTTCAGAAGCGCACGTGCGTATCTAACCGATATTACACCAAAATCCATAAGCTACGCTCGTTAGTTAATCGTTTTCTTGTCAACAGCTACCTCATCCAGCAGTCTCTCTATCAAATCCATCTGCTTCTTGTCAGTAGAAAGTTGTTGGCGAACCACCTTCTCGGCAATCTGAACGCTTAAATCAGCTACTTGAGCGCGAATGTCACGAATGGCATTCTGCTTCTCAGCCTCGATTTCAGCCCTTGCCTCGGTGAGTAGGCGCGCTCCTTCTTCACGTGCCTTGCCTTGCGCTTTCTCAACGATGGCATCACGAGTTGCAGTAGCTTCCTTGAGAATCTGCGCTTGCTTCTCGCGTGCCTCTTGCAAAATGGATTCACCTTCTTTTTGAATATTGGCAAGCCGTTCATTAGCCTCGTGAGCCTTACGCAGACTCTCGTCGATGAATGCCTTACGTTCAGTCACCATGTTCACGATAACGGGGAATCCCCATTTCCATAAGATGAACAGGACGATGATGAACACAAGACCCATCCAAAACAGCAAGCCACTATCAGGAATCAATAAATCCATGTATTTGACTGTTGGATTAATGGATTAAATTAAAGAACGATAGCCAATACGGCGATAATCACACCGAAGAGAGCCACACCCTCTACAAGAGCGGCAGCAACAATCATACTTGAACGAAGGTCGCCCATCTTCTCTGGTTGACGAGCCATGGCGTCCATAGCTTGACCGCCAATCTTACCAATACCAATACCTGCTCCGATAGCGGCTAAACCAGCGCCGATGGCAGCACCCATTTTTGCGATAGCAACATCTGCTAATAATAATGATAACATAATCTTAAAGTTTTTAATTGTTTATTTTATAATTATAATTTTGTTTCAGCTATATTAAGCCTCATGCTCCTTAACGTGAGCAAGTGAGAGGAATATTGCACTCAACATGGTGAATACCAATGCTTGAATGAAACATACAAGAACTTCGAGAAGCATCATGAAGACACTCATCGCAACACTGACAAACGTCATCGATACGCCCGCAAAGGCGTTAATGCCCCACATAATGAAGATAATGGCAGCAAACGACAAGGCGATTGCGTGACCAGCCATCATGTTGGCAAAGAGACGAATCATCAATGCAAAAGGTTTGGTGAAAATACCAAAGAACTCAATAAACGGCATAATGGCAACGGGATAAGCCTTCAACCATGAGGGTACTTCTGGCCAGAATATCTCTTTCCAATACTCTTTCGTTCCAGTAACGTTCACCAAGATAAACGTACAGAGCGCCAAGAAGAACGTACAGGCGATATTACCCGTCAAGTTTCCGCCAAACGGCGGGAACGGAATGATACCCAAGATGTTTGCCGTGAAGATGAAGAAGAAGCACGTCAGCAGATAAGGCGCATACTTGGGTGCCTCATCTCCCAAAATACTCTTGATTACATCATCATATATATACATGATAAACATGTGCATGAATCCCGTGAAGCCCTTTGGGGCAGGGTCGTCAATCTTGTGTTTCTTGCACCAACGAGCAGGCAACAAGACACATAGTAAGAGAACAATAGCCGTGACGAAAAGGAAAACCACCGTCTTCGTTATCGATAAGTCGAATGGGCGTTTCTCCGTTCCATCGGGCATAATCTCCACTATCTTGTTTTCGTATGGTCCGCTCGTAGCAATACACAGATTGGAACCTTCTGGTCCTTTGCGATAAGCAGGAGCCTCTCCTTCAGCGTGAGCTTCGCCGCCATGATGTCCTTCCTCGAAATCACTGGAACAACCGAAGTACCAGCCGTTTGAAGTCTTCACGATGACGGGCAAATGAATCACGATGGGCTTTCCACCTATATCTGTCACATGCCACTCGTATGAGTCCTTGATATGTCCCCACAAGATGCTCTTCACATCCACTTGCGGTTTCTCGTCTTGTGCATTCATCGGAACGGCACAGAGGAACAGCAAACTCAGCAAGAGCAAATGTTTGAGATATTTCATATCGTTCAATTAATATAATTTGTTACGCTTTTCCACTTTGGCAAAATACACACTATCCAAGACGAGCAGGACAAAGTAATAAGCCAAGAATATGAATATGAAACCGTCCATCAACCTATAAATGGCAGGACTTCCGTCGGGATTAGTGGCATTTCTGTTGACTACATAGTAAACCAGAATCACCAAAACGGCAGCCATCATTCGCAAGACTGGTGCGACGAGATAGAACTTCGTGAGTGTTGAAGGGGAATTCTTTGCTATTCCCTTCCAGGATGCTATATACGCAACACTCGTGAAAAAGGAGAATACTGCACTGATCAGAATGGCGTAAAGCATAGATGTGTTCCAATAAGACGTACCGCCCAGCAACAACAGGAACATGAGAGATAATCCCACGATAATCCACAAGCTGAGTTTGTAGTACTTATGGCCAATTTCATTAATCAGATTTGCTTCCATTTATTCAGATTGGTTCACCTCCACACAAAGTGACACTTCATTTTTCTTCACCTCCACGAATCCGCCAAGAATGCCCAACTCCACTTTTCCTTCCTTGGTGGTATATTCAACCTTACCCTTTTCGAGCGAAGAAATAATGGGTGCATGGTCGTTCAGTATCTCAAACGAACCTAACGTTCCTGGTACCAAGACGCTCTCTACCTCACCATCGAACTCCACTCTTTCGGGGGAAACTATCTTTAAAGTCAGCATAATCTTCGATTTTCAATATTCAATCTTCAATTTATCCCTTGGCAGCCTCCATCAGTCGCTTACCCTTCTCAATAGCATCGTCAATTGTTCCAACGTTGAGGAATGCCTGTTCGGGCAGGTCGTCAACCTCTCCATCGAGGATGGCATTGAAGCCCTTGATGGTATCTTCGATGCTCACCATCACGCCTGGCAAGCCAGTAAACTGTGAGGCAACGGCGAATGGCTGTGACAAGAAACGCTGAACGCGACGTGCACGGTTCACGGTCAACTTGTCTTCATCAGAGAGTTCATCCATACCCAAGATAGCGATGATGTCTTGCAGCTCATTGTAGCGTTGCAAAATTTGAATCACGCGTTGGGCACAATCGTAATGCTCTTTGCCGACAATCAGTGGGTCGAGGATACGAGACGTAGAACCCAGCGGGTCAACGGCAGGATAGATACCAAGCTCTGCAATCTTACGAGAAAGCACCGTCGTAGCATCCAAGTGAGTAAACGTTGTAGCAGGTGCAGGGTCGGTCAAGTCGTCAGCAGGCACATAAACAGCCTGTACTGAGGTGATAGAACCTTTCTTCGTTGAAGTAATACGTTCCTGCATGGTACCCATTTCAGATGCCAACGTTGGTTGATAACCTACGGCAGATGGCATACGACCCAAGAGGGCAGATACCTCAGAACCAGCCTGAGTGAAACGGAAGATGTTGTCGATGAAGAACAAGATATCGGCTGCTGCACCATCCTTACCGCCATTGTCACGGAAAGTCTCTGCAACGGTCAATCCTGAAAGGGCAACGGAAGCACGGGCACCTGGAGGTTCATTCATCTGACCATAAACCAACGTAGCTTGTGACTTCTTCAATTCCTCTGGGTCTACCAATGATAGATCCCATTTGCCTTCTTCCATGGCTTTCTCAAACTTCTCGCCATATCTTACAACGCCACTCTCAATCATTTCGCGAATCAGGTCGTTACCTTCACGGGTACGCTCTCCCACTCCAGCGAACACAGAGAATCCGTTGTGTCCCTTGGCAATGTTGTTAATCAACTCCATGATGAGCACGGTCTTTCCTACACCCGCACCACCGAAGAGTCCAATCTTTCCTCCCTTCATGTAAGGCTCCAACAAGTCAATCACCTTGATACCCGTCGAAAGCACTTCCTTACGTGTAGAGAGTTCCTCAAACTTAGGAGCTTCACGGTGAATGGGATATGATCCCTCCATCGAAAGCTGCTCCATACCGTCGATAGGCTGACCGATGACGTTCAGCATTCTACCCTTAATCTGGTCACCCGCAGGCATGGTAATAGGCTGTCCCATAGGGATAACTTCCAAGTCGCGCTGCAATCCATCGGTGTTGTCCATAGCCACACAGCGAACGGTATCTTCACCGATGTGCTGCTGTACTTCAATAACCAAGTCTTGGCCATTGGGACGTTTCACCTTCAATGCATCGTAAATTCTTGGAAGCACCTTTTCAGCATCCTGTCCCTTGGTATCGAAATAAACGTCGATAACAGGACCAATAATCTGCGAGATGCGTCCGTTAATTTTTGACATAAATAATTATTTAAAGTTAGTTGTATCAATTTGCCACTTACCAATCATTTAATAATTATCGGCACTTATTCATGGTAAACTTTTGCAAAGATAATAAATAATTTGAAATTGCAAGAGTTTTTCATGTTTTTATTGAAAAAATCTTGTACATTCCCCCACGTCTTACCTAATTTGTTTACATGATGTTATAGATAGAATAAGTTGTTTCATCAAGATTTTTCGCACCATAATCATTTCATCATTAAAACAATTATAATTCGTATAAACGATGATGTTTTCAAACTCAGATTTTTTTTAGAAATAATTTGGACATAATAAAGTAAACAATTATCTTTGCAAAAAATCTATTCACTCATTAAAAGGAATCCTAACATCATGAAAAAGACACTATTATTACTCGCTCTGTCTACATTATTTTTGTCGGGTTGCAAACAAGGAAAAGAAATAATTAATCTTCCAAGAACAAATGCATCATCCGAGGTTGTGACTGCCGTGGATTCATTCGTTCAAGCCACTCAGACTCGTCCTGTTGCCCCAGACTCCATTACCTTGCACAGCATCATGATATTGAAACACGGAAAAATAGTATATGAGAAATGGTTCAACGGACAATCTGCGGAGACGCCCCATCCGATGTTCTCGGTTAGTAAGACATTTACGGCTACTGCCATAGGACTTGCCATCAACGAGGGAAAGCTTAACCTCACGGATTCTGTCGTGAAATTCTTCCCCGATAAATTACCTGCAGAACAAAGTGACAACCTGAAAGCAATGACCGTGCGCGACCTGCTTACCATGACTTGTGGGCATGATGTGGAACCTAACAGTTCAAGAATAGACTCCATCGATTGGGTGGAGAGTTTCCTTGCATGGCCTGTGGTGCATAAACCAGGCGAGTATTATTTGTATAACTCTGTCGGCACTTACATGCTCTCTGCCATTATACAGAAAGTAACTGGAGAGAAATTGATTGACTATCTTGACACTCGTCTTTTCCAACCGCTACACATCGCCCGTCCAGAATGGGAGGAGAGTCCGCAGGGTATCAATTGCGGTGGTTGGGGATTGTCGCTGAAAACGGAGGATATGGCTAAGATGGGACAACTTTTCTTGCAGAAAGGCGAATGGAACGGAAAACAGATTGTTCCTGCCGAATGGTTGAAAGAGATGTCAAGTTATCAAGTACCTTCCGCTCCTTCTGGCACACGTTTCGAGGATTTAGAGAAGGCAGGACTCAACAAGGACAACAATGAATGGGTTCAGGGATACGGTTATCAGATGTGGATATGCCGTCACAATGCCTTCCGCGCAGATGGCTACGCAGGACAATACATTATGGTGTTCCCCGATCGCGATGCCGTATTGGTACTTACTACATCCTCTTCGCTCTATCAACCCTATATTGATCTTATTTGGGAATACCTTCTTCCTATCTTATAAAAATATCGGAAAATAAACATACATGAAAACAAAAACGATGAAGAATTTATTGAGATATCTCTTAGCGGTTGCCTTGTTCTGCACAAGCATTTCCATGACCTTGGCTCAGACGACAGCTACCGTGCGACTTAATGCTCAAAGTAAGCACCAACGCATCACTGGCTTCGGTGGGTTTGTATGTTCGCCACAGTTCACCTATAACCACATGAACACCACCGAAATAAAAAGGGTGTGGGGAGAGAACAGTACCGTGGGATGCAACATCATGCGACTCTATATCCCTATCGGCAAGAACGCATGGAGTCAGTCGTTGGCAACGGCGAAGACAGCCAAGCAAATGGGGCTCATTGTCTTTGCCTCTCCGTGGGGACAGCCTGCTGAGTGGAAGACCAATGGTACCATCAATGCCAAGAACAGCGACGGAACTACTGGTAAGTTGAAACGCGCAAACTGGGCCGATTATGCCCAATATCTGGAAGAATACGTGCAATACCTACGAAAGAATGGCGTGGAACTTGATGCCATCTCCATACAAAACGAACCCGACTGGCCAGCGACATACGCAGGATGTCTATGGGACGCATCGGAGATTGCCGAATTCGTGAAGACATACGGACGCACTATCAGTTGTAAAATCATGGCTCCAGAGACACTCTCTGTCAACGACAATTATGCCAACGCACTGAACAAAACCGATGTTATCGATTGTTTTGACATCTATGGAGGTCATCAGTATGGAGGCATTCAGACGGCATACAAAAACCTCGCAAAGAAAGGTAAGGAAATATGGATGACGGAATACCTCATCAACTGGAATGAGGCTGAAGGAAACACACGAAACTTCGACTTCTCGAAAGACTTCTTCAACTTCTTCCGTGCCATTAATACCTGTATGTTAGGCGACTTCAACGCATGGATTCATTATGCCGCAAAGCGCTATTATGCCATGATGGGCGACGGTCAACGTGGTGCTGGCAGTAGTGGTGTCATCACCAAGCGAGGTTATGTCATGGCCCACTTCGCCAAGTTCATTACAGGTATGACACGTATTGACGCATCGTTCAGCGGTGGTTCTCTTGAAGGCTCAGCCTATCTCTCGCAATCGGGTGACACGGCTGTGGTTGTCATTGCCAATAATAGTGACAACGACGTGAATCTGACTTGCGATTTGCCGTTCTATACTAAGAACCAAGCCGTATACACGACATCAAGAACCAAGAATTTCTCTGCCACACAAACAAGTCTGGAGGAAGAGACATGTCGCCCAGTAGTCAGTATTGCTGCCCAAAGTGTAGCTACCGCTATCTTCTATCGAACACGCGACCGTCAGGTTTCTGATATGTCGGGCATAGCCACACGCTTTGACCGCATTGACGACATGACAACTACAAAGACAAACTTTGGCACCAATTACAAACTCTCAGGAAAGAACAAGACGTTCGACTCGTCTAATCCACTTATCTCCTCTCGCACCAACGCAGCCTATGGTTATGTGGCACTCGACGAACGATACTCACAGTTAGTCATGCACATCAAGAAGGTTACAACCACCAACTCGCTCACGGCAGGAGCTACAACACTTATCTATGTGAACAACAAAAAACAAGTGTCAAAACATGAATACGGACGTATAGACCTCAGTCGTGGCGAAGATTTCGACATCGTGTTAGACCTCTCACCTACTACCCTCACCGATGGATGTACCGGTTTGATTTCGCTGACATGCGACAATGCCGTTTCTCGTCTATCCATTACGTTTGGGGATGTTTATCTATCCAATGGCAACAACTATGCTGCGAAGTTGACAGGTACTTTCGTGGATGACGATAGCAATGTGTTAGAATACTCATCAGATGCTGCCTGCACCAGTCTCAACATGATAGGTTGTACTGCCTGTCCTTCACAATTCCCATGGATGCAAGGTACCAATCGCGTAATATGGTTACCAGATAATAGTCCTGTCGATGGCAGCAATCTTATCTATAACGACAAGTGTCAACGTTTGGAACTCTTTACACAAGGAGGAAACTTCCGTCCAGAACGCGCTTTCACGGCAGATGCAGCCTCACTGACAACAACTATCGACGGTGCCCGTATGCTGATGTTGCCTTTTGCCGCAAGTATTCCTGAAGGAGTAAAGGCATACACCATTGCCGAAGATTTCACCCTACAAGAACTGACTACCATAGCTGCCCATCAACCTGTGCTTGTCGTATCGTCAGATTCAAGCAGTCCACAAAATGTGACTTTTACGGGCAGTGGCGACGTAGCATTTGCAAGGAGTGCGCTTACCGACCTTTTCAGAGGCACATACGTGGAGATGCCACTTTATGCAGGCGACTACATTCTTGGACAGGAAGACGGAAATTGGGGACTGAAACGATTGGCAACCAAATCCACGCTGACTCCTTTCAACGTATATGCTCAGATAGGGTCAACAGAACCCTTTATCCCCATCGACATTTTTACATCAGGTATTGTGAAGGCAGCATCTATCAAGTCTGGTGCAGCACGGTATTACGACCTTCAAGGACGACGGATTACCAACCTCTCAAGACTTTCCCAAGGACAAGTTGTTATCTTACGTAAAGCTGATGGGAAAGCAGAGAAAATGTTAATAAAATGAATAAATGTTGGAAACCATGAAAAGGGTATTTAGCATATTGATTACATTGTCGGTATCGGCATTCTCCATTCTTCCGATAGTTGCGCAAATCAATGTACCTACTGGCTATAAACTGGTTTATTCCTCAGAAACGCCCCAAAGAGCCTCGACAATTCTTAATCTAACCGATGAGGAATTGGCTAATTGTACTGGCGACTTTTTGAACAAGAAGAATTTCGAGCGCAATTGGGAATACAGTAAGAAAGCTACATCTACATGGAATAAACGCATGGCAACGACTGACGAAGAGCGTGCGCTGGTACACAAACCTACTGGTGGGCATTTGCGTCTGTTGGCTGTAACTACCAATGGAAAGGCTGATGGATTCATCACGAGTGGTGTGAACATGAAGAAAGCCTACAAATATGGCATATTTGAAATGAAGGCAAAGTGTAATCCGCATGCTTCCAATTTCCCTGCGATATGGATGATGCCCGAAGATACGAGTGACGGTTGGCCAAACTGTGGAGAAATAGACATCATGGAGCAGATTGGCAATAGCAGTACTGTTTATAGTACCGTTCATTTAGGAGCACGCTACGATAAATCCGTCGGAAAGACATACGCATGGTCGGGCAGTAAAAACTTCAACACCGATTATCATATTTATTCATTGCTTTGGGACAAAGAGAGTCTTACTTTCTACACCGACGGCATACAAGTGTTTCAATACAAAAAAGATACGACGCTCGACCTCGTGAAGCATCCTGATTACGAGAAATGGCAATTCCCGTATAATAAAGCATTCTACGTCATTCTTGACCAAGCTCTCGGCATGAATGAGTGGTGGGGAAGCCAAGACCCAGACCCTTCATATACATACGAAATGGATGTGGAATACGTTCGCATTTTCCAATGCGAGGATGAAGATGACATGTCGTCTAACATTGAGTCGCACAAGGGTGTTTATGAACCTAAGAACAATTACAGGCAAGCACGAAAGTTCATACGCAACGGGATAATCGTCATCGAATCCGCTGGAAAGAAATACTCTGTAACAGGACAGCAATTTGAATGAATCCAATAATGGTACATGGAAACCTAAAAACAATCTAAATATATTAACAAATGAACAAAATCATGATGAAAATGGCGGGAGTCTTATTCATGTTTCTATGGACACCGCAAACAAATGCTAAAGAGTGGACGATTCCAGTAACGCCCAACGGGACACAAGGAGGATACGTGGAAACAATCGACGGAAAGTCTCAGAAAGATGTCCTGTATTCTACCACATGGCCCGAAAGTGGCTATGTCCCTGTGTTGTACATACATTTTCCCGTTGGCACTTTCACGGTAACGTCGGCAAACGATGCTGCGGTTAGGGTGAACGTGCGCAACACATCTACAGGTTCAAACGTTACCTCCAATAGGTCGGCCAGGAACTTCAGTTTTTCAACGACTAAAGAGGGATGGTATCGCTTTCAGTTGACTGGCGGCACACCAGGTGTGACGGAATTACAAGACTTTACCGTATCATCAAGTAATGCCACGGGCACCAATAGCAACGTTTATCTGGCAGGATGGCGGTCTGCCCCTTCCCTTCACATATTCGGCTTCGGCTCTTCCGATACGAGTTTGCCATCGGGTAATGCCTTCGATTGGATATACGATGAGGTAATGCTTCCTACAGATGCTGACTATTACGGAACCTACGTGGAGGCGTTTGGTTTCAATGGTGGTTACATAGGGATTCAAAACAATGGTAGCAACGGTGGAACAGACTATCGTACCGTTATCTTCTCAAGTTGGGATAATGGTGATACTGATTCCGACCCCGATTTGGTAGACTTCAAACGTAGTGGAATCGTCGCTACGGGAGAAGCCGAACATATCACAGCCGAGCGATTCGGTGGTGAGGGAACTGGTTGTCATATCATGATGAACGGAAAGCTATGGAAACCTGGCAAGTGGGTTCGCTTCTTGTTGAACACAAGACCAGAACAAATTACACTCAGCGATGGTACCACGTACAACAACACATTACTTTCCGCATGGTATTGGGCAGAAGGAGTAGACACGGAATGGCACTATATTGGAACCCTACGTCAATCTGGTACAACCAACTATTTCGGTTCTGGCTTCAATGCATTCTTAGAGGAATATACACGAGGGAACAACAGTCAGGGATGTGCCATTCACAAGGCATACTACCGTCGTGTCTTTACTCGTTCGATGCAAAGTGGTTCATGGTACAATCGCAACCAATTCTTATGGAGCCATACGGATGGTGGTACGGATGACGGAGCACGCAACGACTGGTATCAATCTGCCTACGATGACTTTGAGGGCGAGCCTGCCATTTATATGCAATCTGGAGGATACACCGAAAAATACGAGGGAAACAGCAACCTTCCACTTATCAAGCCTGATGGTATCGTACCAGACGATGCTACTCTCCAGTCACTTATTTCTACCTACGTGGAACCTGCCATTCAGAAACAAGATGAAGACAGAATGGCGATGGCAACTCAAGCAACATACCAAAAACTTGACCAAACGGAGTGGACGGTAACAGCATTTTCTTCACAGGAGACGAACGGAGAAGGCGATAACGGACGAGCATCGATGTGTGTTGACGGAGACGACAATACTTACTGGCACACATCTTGGTGGAGCAGCGGCAACTTAGAATACCCGCACCACTTGGCACTCATGCACAATGGAGCCGTCACTATCGACAAGATTTTCATCAACAACCCAAGAGGCAGCAACTATCGTTCGAAGACCGTAGAAGTACTCACTTCCAATGGATACACATGGACGAAGGTTGGAACTTATTCATTACCCGATGCTGCGCAACAGGAAATCGCGTTGGAATCACCTATTACCACGCAACGTATCAAACTGAATTTCACAGAAGGATATGGACAGTATGTCGTCATTAGCGAAATAGAGTTCTACCAAAAGGACAGGGCTACATTGCTCGCCAACATGAAAGCCTTGGCAAAGGATTATCTTGACCGTGCCGACCAATTCAACAGTTATTCTTCGGAAGACTTGCAAGCCTTACGAACGGTTTACAACAATGCAAACAGTAGCGTTGACGACTATCAAAATGCATTGACCAACCTTGCCCAAAATGGCAAGTTACTGAAATACGGTGAAGTGACAGAAGTGGCACATTTCAGCGCAGAGAAGGCATACTATATCTTTAATGCTTACGGATACGGGGCGATGATTGGCGAAAACAACAATCCTACGTTGCGCAATGCGAATCCTACGGTTGGCTCTGTTCATTATTACGACTGCCAAGGACAATATAAAGCCAAGGCTAAAGTGCAAGACGAAACGAGCAACTGGATGATTCTTGCCGCCGACAAATTCCCTGGCTACTATTATATATATAACATAGGTGTAGGAAAGTACCTGAATCCGCAATACAACTCTAATTTGGTTGACACGCCACAACCATTTAGCATCACGCAGATGAATGGTTATTTCATCTTGAGTGCATTGAATTTCAATTATAATAATAACACTCAAATATGCTTGGCACCTCAGTTTGACAGTAATCCTATCTCCGTTTGGAATAACGACGAGGGCAACTACTTCATTATCTACGACAACTACAACGTGAAACCTTCTGAGCAACTGGTTGAACAATTACGCAAGGAGGTTTACCAAGATGCACGTGAACGAGCAGGAACCGTGGCTGTCATCAATATGAACAGTACGATAGACACATACGCCAATGCACGCCCGTTGGATTTCAGCAACGTGGAAGGATTGCAAGCCTTTCGCGCCACTAACTACAACGCATCCAACCATGAAGTCAGTTTGGAACCAACCCAACAAGCCATAGCGAAAGAAGGATTGGTATTACGTGGTGAGACTGGGGAATATGAAGTGCCTTACCTCGATGACGCACAAAGTGGCACCAATTTGCTTGTTGGCATTACGGAAGCTGCGCGAATCCCTCGCACTTCGAGCTATTACACCAACTTTGTATTGACTCAAGACAATACGGGAAAATGCTTTGTTCCCGCTCAAGGTGCAACCCTCGAAGCAGAAAAAGCCTATTTACGCCTTCGCACGAATATCTTGCCAAGTGGCGGAGAAAGTAGAATCGCCTTGAAATTCGGCAATGAGTTGAAAGGAGACGTGAATGGTGACGGGAAAGTGGATATTTCAGATGCTGTTCTCCTCATCAACAAGATCTTGGGACAACCAGTATCGTCATTCCATCCATATAATGCCGACGTCAACGACGATGGAATCATCAATATCAATGACGCAGTAATGACAATTAGTATTATCCTTGGCAAATAAGTAAACATAATCATCTTTTTTTCTCATAGTGTTATTTTCTCGCGTAACTTAGTAGGTTACGCGAGAAAATGGTTTATGCGAAATTACAAAGGAGTTTGTGGTTTTTCAATCCTCAACCTTCAATTTTCTATCTTTTTGCCAAGACCTCCCGTCGTTTTTCATAAACTCCTAAGTATTAAGGAGTTATAAAACAGAATAGTTTAAAAGACCTCACCTAAGACCTCCCGTAAGACCTCCCATAGACCTCACCTAACACCTCCCGTCTTGCCAACCTGGTTTTCGATTGATTCTTCTTACGCTTGCTCATTTCATGTGCATCAGAGTATTGCTTCATCGAACTCTTTTATAGCAAACTTACACTACCCACCAACGGGAGGTCTTACGGGAGGTCTATGGGAGGTCTTAGGTGAGGTCTTACATGAGGTCTTGTTTTTCTTAAACTATTGATAATAAATGGATTAACGAAAAATACGGGAGGTCTTTGAGGAAACCGCAAAATTCATTTTTTACAGAGAATACGCAAACACGATTAAGATTATCATTTTAGATGGTTGGACAATAGTAGTTCATCGGTTAGTAATTGAAAGATTGAGATAAGAAACAAGTCATTTTGGCTCAGTCGATATTTAGTAGGAATATTAAGATTGAATCTTTATTCTTTACCGTAGTTTCATATCATTGAATTGGCTATCTATTTGAGAAAGAAGGAATGCCGTAGGCATTGGATAATAGTAGCCAGCTATGCAGCCATGCCGATAGGTATGGCGAACCAACGGTCACTGTTCGCGAAGCGAGGGAAAGTAAAATTCCTTGCTGTTATGCAAGGGACATGATGAAGCATGTCGCAAACCTAAAGGCTTGCATTTTTATATATCCATATTTTAACCAACCATTTCGCTGCCCCCAATGGGGCAGCTGCATAGCTGGCTACTATCATCTGATGCCTACGGCATCTTACATGCAAGCTTTGATTATCTAACTAAGTTATTATCCCCTACGAAAAACCGACTGAGCCGTCATTTTGAATACGTAAACGATAGCTTTAGAATGCATAAACCATAGGTTTAGACGATGTAAACGATAGCTTTATATGCTACAAGCCATTCGTCTGTAACGCACAAATCAATGACTTGTAGAAAATAAAGCTATAGTTTATAACCTAAATATAATAGCTACAATAAAACCTATGAATGGCTTTGGGGTGAGGGAAAAAAATCATGCCGCACGAGTTTGTGCGGCATGGAGAGTATATAAAAACTAATCAAGAAAACAAAGATCTTATTCGTTGAGCGGAACGGCGAAGTAAGCACGTTTGCCAGTTGGCCAAATACCCTTGATAAAGAGCACGGCATCCTTGCTGGTAGAAGCCTCTTTCACGATGTTCTGCAAATCGTCGATTGTCTTCACGGTTTCGTCGTTGATAGACTGAATGATGAAGCCCCTGTCAATACCGGCCTTCTTCAATGCGCCATTGTTTACCTTAATCACTTCAAGACCATTACTAATCTCCAATTGCTTCTTCTGTTCAGCGGTGATTTCGCGGAAGTTTCCACCCAGGACATCAAGGTCAGCTTGCTTTACTACCTTTGTGGTTCCCTGTGCATTCTTCAAGGTAACGGTCTTGGTGTTGCTCTTCTTGTTGTGCAAGAAAGTCAAGGAAATCTTATCACCAGGACGCTTGTTAGCCATGATTTCCTGCAACTCAGCCATCTTAGTAACCTTCTTTCCATCAACGGCAGTAATAACGTCACCCTTTTCCAGTCCAGCGTCAGCACCAGCGCCATCATCCTCTACCTTCTCTACATATACACCTTCATTGGTTCCAAGGTCCACTTCCTTGCCTTCTTCTTTCTGCTTGTCAATGAATTTAATAACGTCGCCACCCATAATTCCTAACAATGCACGTTGAACAGTACCATATTCCTTGAGGTCGGCAACCACCTTATTCATAATAGTAGTAGGAATAGCAAAGCCATATCCGATGTTAGTACCTGTCTGAGAATAGAGCATAGCATTAATACCAACGAGTTCACCACGAGTGTTCACCAATGCGCCTCCAGAGTTACCAGCATTGATGGCAGCATCAGTCTGTATGAATGATTCTACACCATTTGCACCTAACGAACGAGCTTTTGCGCTAACGATACCAGCAGTAACCGTATTGTTGAATCCCAATGGATTACCAACGGCGAGCACCCATTCGCCCACCTTGATGTTATCACTATTGGCTATCGTAATGCTTGGAAGACTTTTACCATCAATCTTGATAAGGGCAAGGTCAGTAGTTTTGTCAGTACCGACAATACGAGCAGAGAACTCGCGGTTATCATTCAATGTAACTGTCAATTCGTCTGCACCTTCTACTACGTGGTTATTGGTAACGATATATCCATCGGAACTGATGATAACACCTGAACCTGTAGCTGTTCTCTTAGGAGTTTGTACTTGTCTCTTCTGTGTACCACCTTGTCCCGGGTTGCCAAAGAAACCGAAGGGGTCAGAGAAGAAATCACTAAAGGGATCTTGCACTTCAACAGTCTTCACCTTGGAATTCTGCACGTACTTGATATGAACAACCGTTGGCAACGCCTTTTCAGCTGCATAAGTCAAGTCAACTGGTTGACCAGGTGCTGAAACAACAGAACCTGCTGCATTAACCTTAATAAACGATCCCGCAGAGAATGCCAATGCTACTACGCACATGGCTGCAAGTAAATACTTTGAGTACTTTTTCATTGTCTTATTGTTTTAACATTTAACTATTATATTCGATATTTAATTAAGTATTTGCATTTATCTCGACATCAATTTGACGAGAATTTAACTAAAACGTTTAACGTGATGCAAATATAAGTGCATTTTTTCTGAATCTGACAAAATGTCTGAATCTTTATCCCATTTTAACACTCGTTTTTATCATATTAACGGCTCTTAAAGTCTGAAGATGTCAAATTTACATTCGTTTAATATGCTGACATTTATTTAATTTTTGGATTTTTACACTTATTCCATGCAAAGATGTTGTCCATCCACTTTTTTTTTGCTAATTTTGCAAACGAAAGCAGTGTTCTGGTTCTGTCGCTGGTGTTTAACGCACGAGAGGAAAGTCCGGGCAGCATAGGGCGCTCCACTTCCGAAAATAGAAGCTATTGGTGACAGTAGGTGATGGTAGAAGAAAAAAACCGCCATTCTTTTGATTGAAAATTGAAAGATTGGTAAGGGTGAGAAGGTAGTGTAAGAGACTACCAGCTGGCGGGTGATCGTCAGGCTGTGCCAACTGGAGGCTGTAAGTTCATGTAAACCATCGTCAGAGGGTAGCCCGCCCGAATATCTTGATATACGATGGAGGGTAGAACGCTGAAGCTATGGGGTGACTCATAGATTAGATAAATGACAGATGCCCCGCAAGGGGAACAGAACCCGGCTTATAGGAGCACTGCTTTCGTTTTAATATATTAATGTGATGAGCATTGAACAGATAAAGGAATTCTTTTCCGAGAAGATTTGGCAGATATCCAAGGATGAGTTGTCATTGTTTCAATATGTCGTCGTGAGCATATTGAAAAGGATTATCCTTGCCATCAAATTCTTCATCGACAAAGATGTCATCAGTACTGCCTCTGCCCTAACCTACTCTACGTTATTGGCAATCGTTCCCGTGATTGCGGTTCTGTATGCGATTGCCAACGGATTTGGATTCTCCAAATACATTGAAGAATGGCTTTTGTCGGCATTAAGCAGTCAACCGCAAGCGGCGAATGTCATTATCGGTTTTGTACATTCTTACATATCCCATACACATAGTGGCGTTATCTTGGGAATCGGTTTGTTATTCATGCTTTGGACGGTGCTGATGTTGATTCATAACATTGAAACGGCATTCAACCAGATTTGGCAAGTGGAAGAGCAACGCACATGGATACGAAAAGTAACCGATTACTTGGCTATGTTCTTCTTGGCTCCCATCATCATCGTATTGCAATCGGGTATCTCCATCTTCCTTGCCACCATCGCAAAAGAGATGGAAGAATACATGCTATTGGGCCCGATGGTAAGGATGTTTATTGGATTCATGCCATACGTGATTACTTCCGTGGTCTTCGTCGTGTTGTATATGTTCATGCCCAATACGAGAGTGAAATTCAAGGATGCAGTCATCCCAGGTATATTGGCGGGTGTGGCAATGCAGATGCTACAATTCTTCTATATCCATTGTCAGGTATTTTTGTCGGGTTACAATGCCATATATGGTTCGTTTGCAGCCTTGCCACTCTTCATGTTATGGGTACAGTTGTCGTGGACAATCTGTTTGTTCGGTGCCGAACTCACTTATACCAGTCAGAATTTGGAAGAGTTTGCATTCCTCGCCAATCCTAACGACCTCTCCCTAAGGAGTAAATATAAATATTGTGCCCTTCTCATGCACCATATTTGCAACAATTTCAAAAACGACCAATCACATCCCACCGCCTTGCAACTCAAAAAGGAAACGGGAATTCCCATTCGTATCGTGAAGGATTTGCTTAACATTTTGGTGGATGTGCGCATATTGAGCGTATCAACCACAGACAAAGAGAACGAGGAGGCAAGTTATCAACCTCATTCAAGTTTGGAGCATTGCAACATGGGAAAACTTATTGAGACATTGGAAAAGTATAGTCGTGGAGACAAGGAACATAAAATAAAGGTGGGTGAATTGGAAGGCAAATGGAAAGATGTTACCCAAATACATAAAGAATATTTGGACAAACTCAAAGAGATTCCCTTATCAGAACTATGACAATAAAAGTGAACTTTTTACGTTATCTATCTAAATAACAAAAACAATTGGGACTATGAATAACTTACCGGATTTCATGAAATACAAAGACACCTTCTCAACGAATGGTTTCGTGGAGAAAATATCTCGCATAGCAAAGCGTGCTGGTGTCAAATTAGTATACGCTGCCCTACTCCTTTATTATACTTTGGAGAACGACAAGGTGTCTATCAAAGACAAAGCCATCATCATCGGTGCATTGGGTTATCTTATTAGTCCACTTGATGTAGTTCCCGATGCCATTCCCATCGCAGGCTTGGGTGATGACTTGGCCGTACTCATTTATGTATTGCATAAAGTTTGGGGAGACGTATCGGAAGAAGTGAAAAACAAGGCAAGGGCTAAATTGAGCATGTGGTTTGATACCGATGAGATTAACGTCACAGATGACATCTTTAAAGATACGCCCGATAACGCACCAGTATAAAAAGAATGAAGAATCAATTCATTACAAGAGATTTCAGTAAGAATTGATTCTTCATTTTTTATTCGGTTCATCCGACATTTCGAGTGATATAATGACAAGATAATGAAGAAAACCGCTGAACATTTTGTATATTTGAATAACCACAAACAAATGTACACAT
>OMWI01000009.1 GCA_900314715.1 uncultured Prevotellaceae bacterium
AGGACTATGAACCAAAGACAAGCGTTTCTCGGGCTTTGGAGAACAACAGAGGACTTTGATATTACACAAACGAATTGGCCCTAATGACCGATTTGGGTTAATGCTTCTTGTTCCATTACAATTGGGATAATTGCTGCAGCTCCAGAATTCTCGGCCTGAGTTTATTCCTTTTTTTGCTACACGCTTAATCATGGGTTTGCCACATACTGGGCAGATGGGGGCATCGGCTTGGATGCTTTGTTGGGTACGATAGGCAAGACGTTCTGCTGTTAGTTTCTCAGTGAAACCTCCTTCTGTTCTGAACACTTCAAGTTGGCGTTCTATCTGACGGCCCAGCATCATGATAAGACGATTGCAAAGTGCAAGCAGGCAATTTGCAACGATGAGAGAATTATCACTTTTAAACCATTGGTCGAACTTATGCTTTTGGGCAATGATATGAATACTGCTCCTATAATGCACGTCATCATTATAGTCTGGACGATCAAGTTGAATAGCGCAGACAGCCTTATACTCAACGGAATGAATCGACCAAGGTATGCTTTCTTGGCGCAATAGCCAATTGAGATAATCGTTAGCGAGTTCTGAAAGTGTTGCACGAGCCACATCCGTGAGTTTCATTTCCGTTTCTTTCGAGGTCCAACGGCGCGAGTTGCCTTCAGCGATATTAGCGGGCGCTGAGCGTGCTGCTTGTGTCATCTGATCGTATTGACGTCCGCATGGGTCATTCGTACGATTCAAGAAACGAGTGCAAAAATCTTGTGTTGCCAGTTGAATAACATTGGCGAGTATCCATGTATCCAACCAGTAATAGCCAGATTTGTTGAATTCCATAGTATTTGAGTTTTTTCGTTATTACGTTATTACGTTATATCGTTATTACGTTATTTTGATTTAAGGATTAGCCCTCTGTCTTCCCGAAGAGAGAAAACAGAGGGTAATGATATGATTAGAATGTATACTTCAATCCTACTTGTCCGCGCCAACGACTATAATAATCGCTGTAGTTGCGAACGGCATATTGGCCTGTGAATTGATAATAGCCATTGCCTTGATAATTAACTGGGCTATAGTAAATACCGAAGCCGTCTCCGTAAGTATGTCCCCAATCCTTGTTAAGCAAGTTTGCCACGTTCAGGATGTCAAGAGATAGTTCGAGCGCATGAAGTTGACCAGCCACCTTGAATTGATATTTCTGTGCAATGTGAATATCGAAATGATGCTCGAAAGGTAAGTTGTCAGCATAACGCTTATAGTATTCGCCACGATGTTTGCTCATGTATGAATCGCCAGCAATCCACTCCTTCATCAAACTACGTTGCATATCTTGCGTCAAAGCTTGGTTGTTATACGTCGTAGCCTCGAAAAGCATCTGGTCAATTTGTTCGTTTGTCGGGATAAAGAACAAATCGTTGCCATTCTGTCCATCACCGTTCACGTCACCATAATAATATAAGGTGTAGGGTGAACCGCTCTTAGCTTGGTAAATCAATCCGATGGTAGTTGTCCAAGCCTTGTTATGTCCATATCTCAAGTGATAGAACGCTGATGCTTGAATACGATGAGGCACATTAAAAGCTGAGTTGGCGAGCTCGGGATCATTCGGATTGCGATAAGTATAGTTGTAACGGAAATTACTTTCAGCCACCGATGAAGAACCATTATTTACCGTACGCGAGCGAGTCCACGTATAACTTGCCATCAAATCAAGTCCGAAGTCAAAGTGCTTCTCTGCCTTCAAGGAGAGGTTAACGGTATAACCCTTCGACGTATTATACAATCCATACACATGCGTAAACTCCGTTCCGCCAGTAGTAGAAGCCATCATCGGACGATTATCCCACAAGTAGCCATAAGTCTGTCCGAATGTCTTACCTGTTTCCTCTAACGTCAAATCCTTGTAATAAACATCGTTCAAAGTCTTCGAATAGATAGCCTCTGCGGTCCAGTTGATTCCTGCAAGTTCGAAATCAAATCCCAAATTCATACGTAAGTTTTGGGCAAACTTAAAATGATCCTCATATACATTCACCGTTTGCGAACCACCTACAGCCTTCAACTTATTAGCATTGTTTATCTGAGCATCAGGATTGAGAATCAAGTCAAGTCCTTTCGTACTCGTCGTGTTATACGTGGAGAATTGCAAACCCGTATTTGAGAAGTTGTTGCTAATCCATACAAATGGGATACGTCCCGTAAAGATACCCACTCCACCACGAAGGATAAAGCGACGGTCGTTGTTGATGTCCCAACGGAAGCCAACACGCGGACTCCATAGCGGCGCACTTGAAAGACGATGGTTGGTCTTTACGTTCCAATAAGGTTTCGTTTCAAACATCGTACCGTCTGCACGCGTTGCGTAAGCGCGAGATTGTGCATAGGCATTGAAAGGAGCATTCTCCGCAGGCGTATCGAAGAATACAGGAATATCCATACGCAAACCGTAGGTAAGTTGGAAGTTGTTTGTCATTTCCCACTTATCCTGGGCATAGAATCCCAATTGTCCAGCCATGAAAGAAGCCTCCCATCGTGGGTCGCCCGTAATGTTTACGTTCGCCATTCCATAGCGATATTGGTTGAAATAAGCGTATGTAGGATCGATGGTACCAGCCATGAAATCGGTGTAATACTTGTTGAAATGGTCTAAGTCATTGAAGTAATACGTTCCGAAAGCATCCTGGATATAGAGGTTGGCAAACTTATAAAGTTCGTTATGCGTACCGAACGTATAAGTATGATTGCCCCTATACCAAGTGAAGTTATCCTCTAACGTAAAGATGTCTTGATCCAAGCGGTTTGCCATTGACGAACGCTCATTACCGATGTTTACCGTTCCACCACGACGATTAATCAAGTAAGTCTTGCCAGAAGCGTCACTTGGGTCTACTAATTGCGCACTTCCCACGTTACGAATGCTAATCATGGGGAATGGTGTTCCCGTGGCACGTTCATCGCGAACACGTACGTAAGAGAAACGGAACTCATTGCTCATTTGCGGAGATATACGACTCTGCAATTCAGCGGTAAACGAATTAGTCTTACTCTTAAATGGATAAGCATAGTTCATGTCGTTCAGCGAAGTGGCAGAACTCGTATTGTTGAGTTGCTTGGCATTTACAAAACTCCAACGAAGGCTGAACTTATTGAACTCATTGATGTTCCAGTCGATTTTAGCACCAATCTTATCACTCTTGGTATAAACGTCGGGATTGGCAAACGAACCACCATAATTATATCCTTGCTTGGCTGCCAATTCGTTAATCTTGCGCAAAACGTCGTCTGCATTGCCTTCACCGATACTCTTATATCCCTGAGAACCATATTGCTGCATGTATTGAGCATCAAGTGCTTTCGTCATCAATTGCGAACCATTGGTGTTATAGCCAAAGAGATTGGGATATTCCTTGTTTGCCTTTTCATAGTTGACGAAGAAGAACAACTTATTCTTTACGATAGGACCGCCCAACGTAATACCGAGTTGGTATTCTTTCTGACTATCATAGGGATCGCTATATGTTCCGTCGGTCTTCTTGTACTTCTTACCGATGAGGTTCTTATTATATCCGTAGCCATAAACAGAGCCGTGGAACGTATTGGTACCCGATTTCGTAATGGCGTTAATGGCTCCACCCGTAAAACCACTTTGACGAACGTCGAAAGGAGCAACGTTTACTTGGATCTGTTCAATGGTTTCCATGGAAACAGGATTCGTTCCTGCTTGTCCACCGTTGTTTCCACTCGAAGCCAACCCAAACACGTCGTTGTTCATGGCTCCGTCAATCATGAACGAGTTATAACGGTTGTTGGTTCCAGCAAACGACATCACGCCAGAATTAGTCACGGTCAGTTGCGGATTCAATCTTGCCACGTCAGCAATACCGTGCGAGATGGAAGGCATATCGTTGATACGCTCCGAATTGATACTCATGGCAGCTCCCGTCTTCGTGGCGTTGATTCCACTCTTGCCCTTTACAATCAGTTCTTGCAACACTTTCGCATCCTCTTCCAACGAACACGAAATGTTCAACGTCTCTCCAAGGTTCAGAGAGATGTTGGAATACGACTTGGACGAATAACCTATATAGGAAATATCCACATTATACGGACCGCCGACACGCATACCTTGAATGGTATATCGACCGTCCACGTTAGTAACAGCACGATAGACCGTACCAGAAGGTACGTGCGTTGCCGTAATCGTTGCACCGACCACACCGCCATCAGCAGACACTATCTTTCCGTTGATACCCGACGTGGTTACTTGCGCCATCATTGACGTTGTGCAAAACAACATCACGATTAGCATTGAAAGCAATTTCTTACCCATAGAACTCTAATTTTAGAAAATGTATTGACTATTATTATTTCTTTGCAAACTTACTAAAAATATTCGAAAAAGAAGATTACTCATTCAAGAAAAAACATGCCTTTTTACATATATATCGTTTAGTGGGCATAAATATATGATTTACGTGTCGCAAACATATCATTTACGCGTCGTAAACGATATGTTTGGAAACAAATAAGGGAACGCTTTGCACGTTCCCCTATATCACATGAATGTTCAATTACATTTCCCAACCGATGGCAGAAGCACCGAGCACGGCTGCACTTGAACCTTCCAAGCCACTTATCAAGAATTGAGCCTTGCCTTTGAATATCTTCAGCACGCTCTTTTCGTAAGCTTCCTTGATAGGATTCATAATCAAGTCGCCTGCCTTAGTCATTCCTCCGAAGAAGATGAATGCCTCTGGCGAAGAGAATGCAGCAAAGTCAGCACAAGCTTCACCCAACATCTTTCCCGTGAATTCATAAATCTTGTTGGCAAGTGCGTCTCCCTTACCGGCAGCAATACTTACGTCGAGACTGGTAATATCCTCTGGTTTCATATCACGAAGCAAAGAAGGTTCATCTGTTGTTGCGAGAAGTTCGCGAGCCGTGCGAGCAACACCTGTAGCTGAACAATAAGCCTCCAGACAACCCGTACGACCACAACCACAACTACGACCGTTCTCACGACGCATGATAACATGTCCGAGTTCGCCAGCAAAACCGTCACAACCATAAACTACTTGACCGTTAATGACGATTCCAGAACCAACACCAGTACCGAGAGTTATCACGATAAAATTTTTCATACCACGTGCAACACCATAAGCCATTTCACCGATAGCTGCCGCATTTGCATCGTTAGTCAAGCCAACGGGAATACCCAGTCGCTCCTTGAACATATCAGCCAATGGTACGATTCCATCATGTCCCCAAGAAAGATTAGGCGCAAATTCAATGGTGCCTTTATAGTAGTTGCCATTAGGTGCACCGATTCCCATAGCCTTAATCATCTCTATGCCACCCACTTCGTCAATGATTGGGCGAAGAGCAGTAACGCATGCGTCTACATAGTCTTCCACTTTTGCATAGCCTTGCGTCTTGATAGCTGTAGTAGCCTTGATTTCACCACGAGTGTCAACGATTCCAAAGACGGAATTCGTTCCGCCAAGATCCAAACCAATTACATACGGTTTTAAAACAGATTGTTCGTTCATATTGATATTTAATTATTAGTGTACAATTATAAGGCAAAGTTATCAAAATAATCTAATACACCAAAGTTTTAGAAAGAAAATTTGTCTATATCACATATTTTTTGCAATTTTGCATTTGATATGGCATTTCCTTTTCAGATAGACATACTCAATATCATGGTGAAAGGCATCATCATTGGAGCACTCGCTTCTGCTCCAATGGGACCTGTCGGCATACTTTGCGTGCAACGAACATTGAATAAAGGACGTTGGTATGGATTCGTAACGGGTATCGGTGCAGCCGTGAGCGACATCATCTACGCCATGATAACAGGATTCGGTATGAGTTTTGTGATGGACTTGATCACCGAACCGCAAACCTTATTCTATCTGAAGGTATTCGGAAGCCTGTTGCTGATGGGATTCGGCATTTATTGTTGGCGTACCGACCCAACGAAGAATATGCATATCAGCGGTAACAAGAAAGGCAGCATCATTCACAATGGCGTAACCGCTTTTCTCGTTACTTTCTCCAATCCACTGATTATCTTCCTTTTCATGGCATTGTTTGCCCAATACACTTTCGTCATTCCCGACCATCCGTTCGAGATGTTCTTGGGGTATCTCAGTATTGTGGCTGGCGCCTTGATTTGGTGGTATGGATTGACATGGTTGATTGACAAGATACGCGAGAAGTTTGACACCGGAGGCATCTTGATTATCAACAAGGTTATCGGAAGTACTGTGATTGTGCTCTCAATCGTGATATTGATTGGCACTATCTTTAACCTATACACATTTTACTAAATGTTTATCGCACAAGAGTTACGTAAGAAAAGCATTGCCGAATACTTGCTTTACATGTGGCAGGTAGAGGATTTGATACGCGCATATGGATGTTCGCTCACACGCATCAAGAACGAGTATATCGACCGATTCGACTATTCTGACGAACAGAAGGAAGACATGGTGGATTGGTATGGCGACTTGGTGACGATGATGAATCGCGAAGGGAAACGCGAAAAGGGACATTTGCAAATCAACGAAATCGTGTTGCAAGACTTGGCGGAATTACATTCGCGCTTGCTCGCAAGTACTAAGTTTCCGTTTTACAATGCCGAATATTATAAGGTGTTGCCGTTTATCGTTGAATTACGCAACAAAGGCAACAAAGACCAGAATGAGATAACAACTTGTTTGGAATCGTTGTACGGGACGATGTTATTGCGGTTGCAAAAGAAAGAAATCAGTCCTGACACGTTACACGCCATCAAGGAGATTACGACGTTTATCGGTATGCTTTCAGATTATTACATCAAGGACAAGACAGAGGGCTTGGTTTTCGAAGACGATTAAAACGATTTTTATGAATATATTAGTAACAGGCTGCAATGGCCAACTGGGAAACGAAATCCAATTGTTGGAGAAAGAAAACCCGCAACATTGCTTTTTCAATACTGACGTAGAGGAACTGGATATTACTGACCAATTGGCGGTAGAGCAATTCGTGGCTCAAAACAAGATTGAAGGTATCATCAATTGTGCCGCATATACTGCCGTAGACAAGGCAGAGAGTAATAAGGAACTATGTACGTCGCTCAATACCGTGGCTCCCGCTTACTTGGCAGCGGCCATTGACAAGCGCAATGGTTGGATGATTCACATCAGTACGGATTACGTATTTGACGGAACGAAACATACTCCTTACGTGGAAGATGACACACCCTGTCCCAATAGCGTATATGGAAGTACGAAACTGGCCGGTGAATTAGGCGTGAGGAAATTTTGTAAGAAAGCCATGATTATCCGCACGGCTTGGTTGTATAGTACGTTTGGTAACAATTTCGTAAAGACCATGATTAGATTGGGTAAGGAAAAGGAGCAATTAGGCGTGATATTCGACCAAATCGGTACTCCCACTTACGCGCGAGACTTAGCCGTGGTCATCATGACAGCCATCAACAAAGGCATTAAACCCGATGTGTATCACTTCTCCAATGAAGGAGTAATCAGTTGGTACGATTTCACCAAGGCCATTCATCGTATTGCTGGCATTGACACTTGTCACGTAAAACCATTACATACGACGGAATACCCAACACCAGCTTCACGACCTGCCTACTCCGTATTGGACAAGACAAAACTCAAGAATGCCTACGGAATAGAAATTCCCTATTGGGAGGAATCATTGGCTGAGTGCATCAAGAAGTTAGTGTAAGTTCCTCCACCTATCATTATAATTTAAACAGAACACATGAATCAAGAAATAGAAAGAAGAAGAACATTTGCCATTATCTCACACCCAGACGCAGGAAAGACAACATTAACAGAGAAATTCTTGTTGTTTGGTGGACAGATACAAGTGGCAGGAGCGGTAAAAAGTAATAAAATCAGGAAGACAGCTACATCCGACTGGATGGACATTGAGAAACAACGTGGAATCTCGGTATCAACTTCCGTGATGGAATTTGATTACGAGGGATATAAGGTAAATATCCTCGACACGCCTGGACACCAAGACTTTGCTGAAGATACTTATCGTACGTTGACAGCCGTAGATTCTGCTATCATCGTGGTAGATAGTGCGAAAGGCGTAGAGACACAAACGCGCAAGTTGATGGAAGTTTGTAGAATGCGCAACACGCCCGTTATCATCTTCATCAACAAGATGGACCGCGAAGGAAGAGATCCTTTCGACTTGTTAGACGAATTGGAACAGGAATTGCAAATCAATGTTCGCCCTTTGTCTTGGCCAATTAACCAAGGTGCAAAGTTTAAGGGTGTCTATAATATATATGAGAACAAGCTCGATTTGTTTAAACCCGACAAGCAACGTGTGACGGAGAAGGTTGAAGTAGATATTAACAGCAAGGAACTGGAAACGCAGATTGGAGAGAGAGATGCTAACCAACTACGCGATGACTTGGAACTGGTGAGTGGTGTTTATCCCGAATTCGAGGTGGAAACATATCGTTCGGCAGAGGTCGCACCAGTTTTCTTCGGTTCGGCATTGAATAACTTCGGTGTACAAGAACTATTGAATTGTTTTGTAGAGATTGCTCCATCGCCCAAACCAACAAAGGCAGAAGAGAGAGAAGTACTTCCTGACGAACCTAAATTTACGGGATTCATCTTCAAGATTACTGCCAACATCGACCCAAACCATCGTTCATGTATCGCATTCTGTAAGGTTTGTAGCGGTAAGTTTGTTCGTAACCAACCGTACTTGCATGTTCGCTTGGGCAAAACAATACGTTTCTCCTCTCCTACTCAATTCATGGCACAACGCAAAAGTACCATTGACGAAGCATGGCCAGGGGATATCGTTGGTTTACCTGATAACGGCACATTCAAAATCGGTGACACGTTGACAGATGGAGAACAATTGCATTTCCGTGGATTGCCTTCATTCTCGCCAGAGATGTTTAAGTATATCGTCAACGATGACCCGATGAAATCCAAGCAATTGGAAAAGGGAATCAACCAATTGATGGACGAAGGTGTTGCACAGTTGTTTATCAACCAATTCAATGGCAGGAAAATCATCGGAACAGTAGGTCAATTGCAGTTTGAGGTAATCCAATACCGATTGGAAAACGAATACAATGCCAAATGTAGATGGGAACCCGTACATTTATATAAAGCATGTTGGATAGAAGCCGACGATGAAAAAGAACTCGATATGTTCAAGAAGCGCAAATACCAATACATGGCAAAAGACAGAGAAGGACGTGATGTGTTCCTTGCTGATTCAGGGTATGTGTTGAGTATGGCACAAGAAGACTTTAAAAAGATTAAGTTCCATTTCACGTCAGAGTTTTAACAACGCTATATATGACAAAGGGCACAATTGAAATTACGATTCAATTGTGCCCTTTGTATATCTTGGTGTATGATGTTATTCAATTGGGGTGCAACACCAACGACTCACTTTCAGCATAACAGCCATACCTGGGACCTCTTTCAGAAGATAGTATTTCTTGCTGCTTCTTACCAATTTACCAGTCAAACCCTTTAACGGACCATATTTTACCAATACAGGACTACCCTTCTTGAGTTTAGCTTCGGTCTCACTGAGATATTTTCGCATTTCTATCTCAGGATTACACATCATCTGAAACTCATACATCTGCTTGGCGGGAATCTCGTAATAATCGATGGATTCACGACTTTTCTTGATGACAGCCATTTTATATGGACAATCGAAAACGATTTTACGCATTTCCTTTTCAGCCATCGTTTTCTTCACGAAAATCAGATTGCTGACAACAGGACGCAACTCATGTTTGATACGATGAGTTTCCTTGTCCTCAATATCCACGTACATCATCGGAACAAAATACTCCAATTCCTTTGTATCAAAATATCCACGAACATTCTTTAATTGCAACGTAAATAACTTGATTGCATACCAAGGAGTTTGGTCTTGTTCTGTAATTATATCCATAAACAGCTGAATTAGGGTGCAAAAATAATCGTTTTTTCCCTAATTAGCAAATATTCAACCAATTTTTAATGATTGTTCTACCTTCTGGCGTAAGTACGCTCTCTGGATGGAACTGAATTCCGTGGATGTTATAGTTGCGATGACGAAGTGCCATGATTTGACCATCGTCACTCACGGCAGTAATCTCCAAGCATGACGGGAAGTCTACTCTATCCACCACCCAACTATGATAACGTCCCATGATGATACGTTTGGGAAGACCAGTGAAGATGGGGTCAACACCAAATTGCGTTCCTTCGGTGGCAATACCATGATAAACATCAGAGAGATTGGTCAACTTTCCTCCAAACACTTCACCTATTGCTTGATGACCGAGACAAACGCCAAGGATAGGTTTTCTGCCTGCGTATGTACGAATAACATCCAAAAGCAATCCCGCTTCAGAAGGAATACCAGGACCAGGACTTAGGATAATCTTGTCAAACACTTCCAATTGATTGAGTTGGAATTGATCGTTGCGATAAACGGTAACCTCTGCGCCTAACTCTTTCACCAAATGCGACAAGTTGTATGTAAACGAGTCGTAATTATCTATGATAACGATTTTCATTTCAGTTGATTGATTTGATGATAACATACTAATGTATTACATATCCTCTGCCATGAGAATGGCTCGACGCAAGGCACCTAATTTATTGTTTACTTCCTGCAATTCGTATTCCTCGTTGCTCTTTGCAACGATTCCACCTCCTGCTTGGAACCACAATTCTCCATTCCTACTCACGAATGTACGAATGGTAATGGCTTGGTTTAAGTTGCCATTAAGGCCAATATAACCAATACAACCACCGTAAGCACCACGATTATGCGGTTCGTATTCACTAATCAATTGCATGGCCCTCACTTTGGGAGCACCGCTCAACGTTCCTGCTGGGAACGTATCGATAAAGGCCTGAATGGGATTAGCATTCTCGTTTAACTCTCCAGAAACGCGACTCACCAAGTGAATGACGTGTGAATAATATTGAAGGTCTTTGTAAAAGTCCACCTTCACACCATGACAATTCCTGCTCAAGTCGTTACGAGCCAAATCAACCAACATCACATGTTCGGCATTTTCCTTTGGGTCGTTGCGAAGGAATTCTGCACCTTTCCTATCCACCTCTGCATCACCCGTTCGTTTGGTTGTTCCTGCTATGGGGTCAATATAAGCCCTACCGTCTTCAATCCTGCAATGCGTCTCTGGTGAAGAACCAAATATACGGAACCCACCGAAATCAAAATAGAACAGATAAGGACTTGGATTAATGCTTCGAAGAACACGATACAACTTAAAGTCATCTCCCTCATACTTCTGAACGAAGCGACGCGACAAGACGATTTGAAACACATCTCCACGCAAGCAATGTTGGATTCCCTTACGGATGTTTTGCTTGTGTTCTTCATCAGTCAATGGCGACGTAAAATTACCTACGGGATGGAAATCATAAGACTTCACGTTCTGTTTGTTCATCAACATTTCCAGTTGATTCAATTCAGATTCATCACCCAACGTCACCATTGTCAAGAGATTATTGAAATGGTCGAACACGATAATGTCCTTAAACAAGATATATAACATGTCTGGTGCGTCATTCTTCTCCATCGTGGAGTCCTTCACGGCGATATTTTCGAAATATCTCACCGCATTAAACGACGTATATCCATACAAGCCACAATATTGTGAACCTTCTCCCTCTACCTTGATGTTACCCAAAAACTCATTAATAGCTTGCGCACAGGTGTAGTCATTGCTCAAGGGAGTAGACTTGGTAGAATGATCAGGGTAAGATAAGATGGCATTACCATGACTGATAGACACACTTCCGATGGGATGAATGCCAATAAACGAACGACTGTTGTTGGAATCATGATAATCAGAACTTTCCATTAATGCGCTTTGAGGATAGATGTCGCGCAGATGCATATACACTCCAACAGGCGTATATAAATCCGCCAAGATGGTACGCTTACATGTAGTGTAATTAAAAGTTTCCATATTCTTTTGCCATTTGCTTGTTATTGAGATATGTTTGCACATCTTTATCACCACGACCACTCACCGTAAGCACTACCACGTCATTGGGTTGGAAGTTCATCTTCTTCAACATCGCAACAGCATGAGCACTTTCAATAGCAGGAATGATACCTTCCATTCTGGTAAGTTCATATCCAGCATAGATGGCTTCGTCATCATTGATAGCTTCCACATGCGTTCTACCCTTCTCGGCTAAGTTAGCATGCATCGGACCGATTCCTGGATAATCCAAACCAGCAGAGATGGTGAATGCCTCCTTGATTTGTCCGTCTTCTGTCTGCATAACCAATGTACGTGCACCGTGAATGATACCCTCCGTTCCACATTTCATCGTAGCGGCGGTATAATCCGTATCGATACCATGTCCACCAGCTTCAGCGAGATAAATCTTCACTCGTTCATCGTCGATATAATGATAAATCGTACCAGCCGCATTACTACCTCCACCGACACAAGCTATCAGATAGTCGGGATAATCCCTACCAATCTTCTCTTTTAATTGCCATTTGATTTCTTCGCTAATTATGCTCTGCATCTTGGCAACAATATCAGGATAAGGATGAGGTCCCATCGTACTACCTACGATATAGAACGTCTCACGAGGATGACAACACCAGTCGCGAATAGCTTCCGAACAGGCATCACTCAATGTCATATTGCCCGTGGTAACAGGATGAACCTTTGCACCAAGCATTTTCATGCGTTCCACATTGGTATGCTGACGCTCCACATCGGTCTTTCCCATGAATATCTCACATTCCATATTCATCAAGGCACACACCGTAGCGGTTGCAACACCATGTTGACCAGCACCTGTTTCAGCAATAATGCGCGTCTTACCCATCTTCTTCGCCATCAAAATCTGTCCGATGGTATTGTTAATCTTATGCGCTCCCGTATGGTTGAGGTCTTCACGCTTCAGATAGAGTTGGCAACCATATCTCTCACTCATTCGTTTGGCAAAATACAAAGGCGACGGTCTTCCTACATAGTCCTTCAACAATTGATGATACTCTGCCTTAAACTCGTCGCTTTCGATGATTGGCAAATAGGCATCTTGCAAATCGTGTACACATTTATATAATATCTCTGGTACATACGCTCCACCGTACTTGCCGAAGAAGCCCTTCTCGTCAATGAAATAATTATTCTTTTCCATATTTCACATGTTACATTAATCCATCAAAAGGCATTTCCACATCTTTACGATAGGCCGTACCTGTCATTGTACAAACCAAGCAACCATCTTGATTGGTGATCTTCACCTCACAATAAGGTATCTTATGGTGATTGAAAACCTCGGTAGCTTCAGCGGTCAATACATCACCTTCTTTTGCCGAACGCAAGAAAGAGATGGTATTTCCAATTCCGAAAGTCAGTTTACCATGACTATTCATCATGGCAGCAAACGCCAAGTCGCCCAACGTAAACAACGCACCACCTTGACAGACACCTCCTGCATTTAGGTGGTTTTGCATTACGGTCATCTGGGCTTTCACGTATCCTTCTCGCACTTCAACCAATTGCACTCCACTAAGAACTGCAAAGCGGTCGTTCGTATTCAAAATCTCTTTCAGTGTCATTTTTTCAAAGCATCATATAACATATCCATTGCCTTGTCAGCATTCTTGCACTCATTCAAAAGAGTTACGAACTTAGAACCAATGATGGCACCTGCCGCATTGCCTTGTGCGCTCTCCAGTGTTTGCTTATTAGAGATACCGAATCCAATCATTCTTGGATTCTTGAGATTCATATCGTTGATTCGACGGAAGTAAGCTTGCTTGGCATCATCGAAACTCTTCTGTGCCCCAGTGATGCTGGCAGAGCTTACCATATAGATAAACCCGTCGGTATGTTCATCGATAAAACGTATGCGTTCCTCGCTTGTTTCTGGTGTTATCATCATGATAATACGCAAGTCATAACGATCGGCAATCGGCTTTACCACTTCCATGTAGTCCTTGAAAGGCAAATCTGGAATAATGGCACCAGATATTCCCGCTTCCACGCAACTCTGACAGAATTCCTCGATACCGTAATGCATAATCACGTTCAAGTATCCCATCAAGACCAAGGGAATCTTTACGTCATCCTTGATTTCCCTTAATTGCGAGAAAAGCAGTTTCAAGGTCATTCCATTGCGCAAAGCTACGGTTCCAGCACTTTGTATGACGGGACCGTCTGCCAATGGGTCACTAAACGGAATGCCTACTTCTATCATGTCGATTCCCCTACGTTCAAGGGTCTTGATGACCTCTCCGGTATCATCAAGAGTAGGGCACCCTGCGCAGAAATACAAGGACAACAACTTTCTCTCTTTGTTTTCCGCGAACAAGCGATTGATTTTGTTCATTTTATTTTAACTGTGAGATGAATTTCTTCAATTTCTCAACGTCTTTCACACCTGGTTCAATCTCGAAACAACTATTTAAATCGATTCCTGCAAACTTAGGATGATTGAAAGACTTGATTTTTTCAACGTCGTCAGGTCCTATTCCTCCACTCAACAAGAAAGGAACATCACCATCATAATCATTCAGGATAGACCAATCAAATTGCTCCCCACTTCCACCAGCTGATGAACACTTGGTGTCAAACAAGAACATATCCACCACGGAAACATAGTCTTTACATTTCTGTAGATCGTCTTTAGAAGCCACAGATATAGTCTTTATGATCTTGATACCAGGTTTGATGTCTGGATCAACAGTTCTTTTGAAATTCTCAATCATCTCTTTGCTCTCATCACCATGCAATTGCACGTAATCCAAATCGTAATTATAGACGCGTGTAACGATGCTTTGGGGCATGTCGTCAACAAACACGCCAACGCGCTTAATGCGATTGGCAGCAGTTTCTTCTTCACCTCTACCCTTCTTCAAACGCTCTTCACTATAATCAGGGATAATTCCTGCCTGAGAACTTATCATCATCACGAAACGTGGACTTTTTGGATAGAAAATGAATCCCATCAAGTCGATGTCTAACTCTGAAACGGCGCGGATGTTTTCGGTATCGCGCATACCACATACTTTTATTAACATTATGTTTGAATTTAAATATTAAGTTTTATAATAAAGTCGTTTAATAATTGTCCTGGATTGTGTTCTTTCATGAAATTTTCGCCAATGAGGAATCCACGGAAACCCGCCATTCGAAGCATCTTAACGGTATCGGGATTGGAAATGCCACTTTCGCTCACCTTACATACTTGTTCTGGCAAGCGTGAAGCCAAGCGGAAACTATTCTGCACGTCGGTGATGAATGTTCCTAAGTTGCGATTATTGATTCCATACATGTCTGGTTCCAACTCTGCATAATCCAACTCGCGCTCTTCATGCATTTCCAATAGCACTTCCAAACCCAACTCGTGTGCAATATGCATCATCGACTTGCACGCAACAAGCGACAAGTCGGCAGCTATCAACAATACTGCTGAGGCTCCGCACAATCGAGCTTGGAACAACTGATACTCGTCAATGACAAAGTTTTTATAGAGAATGGGAATAGTTACACCTGACTCTCTTGCTTCTTTGATGAAACGGTCATTGCCTCCGAAATATTTCTCATCTGTCAGAATGCTTATGGCTGAAGCTCCATTCTGCTGATAAGACAAGGGTATCTCATTAGCCTTACCATCCTCCTTAATCCATCCTTTAGAGGGCGACTTGCGTTTGAACTCCGCAATGATGCCCGAAGACGAATTCATCAAGGCTTCTCGCATAGATGGTTGGGCAATATCCATCACGCCCTCCACCAATTTATATATATGTGAGGGAGGTAATTGTTGCTTAAACCCTTCAACTTCCACACGCTTATGGGCTACGATTTCATCTAACACGTCTTTCATGATGATGAGAATGAGATTGATTGAGCTAATGATTAGCTATTATATTTCACAAATTTCTTAAATGTATTCAATGCCTTACCACTTTCTATGGAATCCTTGGCTATCTCCATACATTCGAAAATGTCTTTCTTTCCTTTTTCCAATGTCATGATACCAAAAGCGGCATTCGCAATGACAATTTCCTTTTGAGCGGGCAAACAGCGGTTTTCCAATACGCTATCGAAGATGGCAGCGGCTTCTTCCTCTGATGCTCCAGCAACCAACTCTTCTGGTTTGGCAATATGCAATCCCAATTCTTCAGGACTAAACACTTTCTCTAAGGTGTTGCTCGAAATCTTGAAATCACCCGTCAACGAAATCTCATCATATCCGTCAATACTATTGACAATACAATAGTCAATGCCAATTTTCTCATATACATTCTTATATAGACGCATTTGGTCAAGATTGGCAACTCCCAACAATTGACACTTGGGTTGAGAAGGATTCACGATAGGACCTAAGAGATTGAAACACGTGGGGAATTGCAACGCCACACGAATAGGACCAACATATTTCATTGCCTTGGCAAACAATTGAGCATGGAGATATACGATACCACATTCTTCCATACAACGATTCAATTGGTCGATATCACTGGTAAACTTCACACCGTGATGGGCAATGACATTCGATGCGCCACTGGTCGAAGTAGCCGCATAATTGCCATGTTTAGCCACTTTGTAACCAGCACCAGCGATAACAAAACAAGATGTGGTGGAAATATTGAAAGTATTCTTCCTGTCTCCACCTGTGCCTACGACATCTATGTACCTGTCACAATTTAAGATAGCAGGAACACCCGTTTCAAGGATTCCATCCCTAAAACCAAGTAATTCATCTACGGTGACTCCCCGCATTTGTAGGGCGGTGAGTAGTGCCGTAATTTGCTCATTGGGGAACTCACTCTTGGTGATACCCAACAGAATGTCATGCGTTTCCTTACGAGTTAGTTCCTCGTGATTCAACATTCTGTTCAATATGTCTTTCATTGTTGTCATATAATATAATAATGTGTTTGTTTGTAACTCCAACATTTGAAAAAAGGCCTGTCGCAAGAAACGGCAGGCCTTTTTGTATCTATTTGTATCCACATGGCTCGTTACTCACGACTTTTAAAATCTTGAGAAACGCCACCACCATGTATAAGATACTGTCAACTTCATTTGTTTTTATTTTATTTCGGTTGCAAATTTACACAAATTCTTTTAAACAACAAACAATTTGATAGAAAAATTGACAAAAAATTTTTTTTGAGTTTAGTATAATATTTATGTATATATGAACGTTAAGATTACAGAGAGAAATTTAAAATCAATCGCCTATGGAATATTTTACACCAGAAGAATTAAATCCATCTGAGATGACCTTGAACATCATCCGCCAAATTGCCTACACATATCGCGTGATGAGAGGAAACGGCAAGGAAGTTTCATATTGTATGAATTAAGCATTTTCGTTTACATGAAAACATTGGTATCTCCTTCACTTCTTGCCGCCAACTTCATCGATCTTAAGAGCGACATTGCCATGCTCAACCAAAGCGAAGCCGATTGGCTGCACCTTGATGTGATGGATGGCGTTTTTGTTCCCAATATCTCATTTGGTTTTCCCGTGATTGAATCTGTGGCTAAAATCTGTCAGAAACCGCTTGACGTGCATTATATGATTGTCAAGCCTGAAAGATACATCAGCCAAACAGCTAAATTGGGAGCCATGATGATGAACGTGCATTACGAGGCTTGTACGCATTTGCATCGTACCATTCAAGAAATCCACGATTCGGGCATGAAAGCGGGAGTAACCTTGAATCCGTCAACACCTGTTTGCATGTTGGAAGATATTATCGAGGATGTCGATATGGTATTGTTGATGAGCGTCAACCCTGGTTTCGGAGGACAGAAGTTTATTGAAAACACGATTCAAAAGGTGAAACGCCTACGCCAGATGATTCAACAATCATCGAGCAAAGCCTTGATAGAAGTAGATGGCGGCGTACAAGAAAAAACCGCTCCAAGACTTGTTGAAGCGGGTGTTGACGTATTAGTCAGTGGTAGTTACATCTTCAAGGCTGCTAATCCCATCTCCGTGATTCACGACTTGAAGGAATTAAAACGGGAGGATTAATCCAATTGCAACGCTACATTGTATTCCTTTGCCATTCGGCGAAGGTTTATGATGGCGTAGCGCATCCTACCGAGAGCCGTGTTGATACTAACGTTTGTCGTTTCCGATATTTCCTTGAAAGACAATTGTTGGAAGAATCGCATGTAAACCACTTCACGTTGTGGAGCTGGTAAGAAGTTCATGAGCTTTCTCACGTCGCTCATCACTTGGTTGTTTACATACTCATTCTCGATATTACCGTCAAGGATATCACCGTCACTAATGTTCGACAAATCATTCTCAAGCGTGGGTTCTACGATTTTATCCGACTTCTGCTCACGATACCAATCCATGATGACATTGTGGGCAATGCGCATAATCCATGCACCGAACTTTCCGCTCGTAGTATATTTACGTTGCTGCAACTTGGTGATTACCTTCACGAATGTCTCTTGGAAAATATCCTCAGCCAAATCTCTATCGTGAACGACGAACACGATATAAGAGAACAATTTTGCTTGATTGCGCGACAATAACAAATCGAACGCACGATTATTTCCATCGATATAAGACAATGCCAACTCTTCGTCGGTCATGTCAACCAGATTTTTCATTTTATTAAGATATTGATTCTTAAGTAAATGATGTTTCGATAGGCGTTCGTTTTTATAAAAGTTAGACGTTATTGTTCACATTTTCGTTTGCAAATATAAAAGATTTTGTTTGTTTCACCAAATTTTTAACATAAAAATCACCCTTTTTCGTTGAAAAGAGTCTTTTTCCATTCTTTTCAAAGGGCATTTTAACAAAAAAGATGCTGGTTTGTACGCATATCTTATAACGTACAAACCAGCATCTTTCATATATTTGTCTATCTCAAAGTCTCACTTTTTTTCCTCCTTGTTCAATCACGATTCCACGAGTTTCTTCCGTGGCTGGTGTGCCATCAAGACGATACACGCGGGCAGATGATTGTTCCATTTTCTGCATTGGCAACGCATCAACAAGGCCGTCTCCTTCACTAACAGCCTGTTCACTCAAACGAGCAAACTCTTCTTTTGCTTTTTTCATCTGTTCTTGGAAACGAGCACTATTGTGTATGCGAGCGTATGCTGCCGATGCAGCCAATCGACCCGCATCAACGTCACTCTGCCAGTGAGCACCAACGATGAGGCGATTGTCACCATACATGTAACCTCTTGCCATCAATGTATCAGCCATGGCTGGATTAATCTCTGAAAGTAACAATGCAGAGCTCCAACCGAGTATAGTGTGACCAGATGGATAAGAACCATTATGTGACAATTCTTCTTCATCTTCTGGTTTCAAAGTACGCTCTTGGAAACGCATGAATGGACGTTTTCTCATATAGAATCTCTTAGGTTTATGGCAAATGCTATCACAAGTGGATGTAGCATCAACGAGCAATTTGTATATCTCGGGGGTTTTCTCTGGAGAAATGGTTAATCCAAAAGGTTCGCTAAACTCTTGACAGATACACCCCACACCATATGTTGCATCGCGGTAGGCAATAGCTGCACGCTTAGCATCCAATCGCATGTTCTTACCCCACATATAACGCATAATATCACGAGCAAATTTATTGCCTATGGTATCGGGAGGTGCAGGCAAGAATCGAAGCATATTAGGCATCTCATTACGTGTATAATAGTAGTCACAACCCTCACGGATGATTTCATCAGAAATACTTGGTGCAATAGACACACCTGTCTTTGCGGCATACTCTGCTTGTGCTTTCTTCATCTGCTCCTGAAAAGCAGGACTTGTCTGCAAACGCATGTAACCAATAGTTGCACCAAGACGGGAAGCATCTACATCGCTCTGCCAGTGAGCACCCACAACAACACGACTCTCACCATACATAAAACCACGAGCCAATATCGTATCACAACGACTGGGCGCAATCTCTGAAAGCAACAAAGCGGTAGTCCATCCACGTGAAGTGTGACCTGAAGGATAACTTCCTTCACGTCCCAATTCCTCTTCGTTCTCTTCTGCTCCATAGGTTAAGATGTGCTCATGGAAGCGAACATAAGGACGTCTGCGGTTGTAGAATTTCTTAGGTTCAACGCGCATCTGGTCTGTTGTAACAAGACTGGTTTCCAATAATTTCCATATCTCTGGTGTTTCAGTCTTTGAGATATTCAATCCAAAAGGAATGTTGAATTCCGCAAACAGATTGTCAAACGACCACACCGCATCACGACGGGCAATGGCTTCTCGTTCTTCGTCTAATCTTTGTTCCTTACCCCACATATACTGCATAACGTCATAGTAGAATTCCGTACCAGTTGTATCAGGTGGTGCAGGAAGACACTTGATAAGATTAGGCAACTCAGAGGTGGTAAAATACGGAACCACTTCTTCACTCTGTGCAAAGACATTTATTGTAGCCGTTATTGTGACCACAATCGTCATTAAAAACTTTCTCATAATCCTAAAAAATGTATAATCTTTAGTTTGTATTGGAATTCATGTATTTTGTAAACAACTGCAAAGTTAGCAAAAAAGAATGAACTTTCACAAAAGATATGCATTAATCTTCTCAATTCACTTGTTTATTACGGCAAATATTCGTATCTTTGCACCTTTAGAATACATCTTTTTAATAAAAATCATAAAATGAAATTATTACAAACACTGCTAATCACTCTGTTGTTTCCTCTTTACGCAAATGCACAAGGATGGGACAATGCCAAGTACAAACAAATCGAAAGTAGTATCAACCAACCCGTATTCTTGGATAAGGTGTACGACATCACCAAGTATGGCGCATCTCTCAAGGCAACTCCAGCCGTGAACCAGAAAGCCATCAACAAGGCCATTCAAGTTTGCTCTAAGGCTGGTGGCGGTAAGGTTGTCGTACCTGCCGGCACATGGAATACAGGTCCTATTACATTATTAAGTAAGGTGAACCTTGTCGTAGAAGAAGGTGCCACTTTGCTCTTTGCATTCGATACGTCCCTCTACCCCATCGTGAAGACGCGTTGGGAAGGTATGGATTGCATGAATTATCAACCATGCATCTATGCCGATAAAGCCACCGACATAGCCATTACTGGTAAGGGTACGATTGACGGAAACGGATCAAACGATACTTGGTGGAAGATGTGTGGCAGTCCTCGTTTCGGATGGAATGAGAGTGTTACTGAATCACAGAAGATTGGCCGTCCTTTGCTTTTCGAGTATGCAGAAGCTGGAAAGCCCATTGAGGAGCGCGATATGAAAGGAAAGGGAATGCGCCCACAATTAATCAACATCAACAACTCTGAGAACATTCTCATTCAAGACGTTACCTTATTGCGTTCTCCATTCTGGGTGATTCATCCCGTATTGTCGAAAAACATCACGGTGAAAGACGTAAAAATATTCAACGAGGGTCCTAACGGTGACGGTTGCGATCCTGAATCATGCGAGAACGTATTGATAGAAGGTTGCAAATTTCACACGGGCGATGATTGTATTGCCATTAAGAGTGGTAGAAATGCTGACGGACGCAAATGGAATCTCCCAAGCAAGAATATCATCGTGCGCAATTGCGTGATGGAAGATGGTCATGGTGGCGTGGTGATTGGTTCTGAAATTACTGGTGGCTGCAATAACGTATTCGTAGAGAATTGCGAAATGGACTCTCCCAATCTCGACCGCGTATTGCGTATCAAGAGTAATTCATGCAGAGGTGGCATTACGGAAAACGTTTACATGCGTAATGTGAAAGTTGGTCAATGCAAGGAAGCTGTGTTGCGTATCAACCTCAATTATGACCCGAAGGAAACAGCTCCTCCTGGATTCAACCCAACCGTTCGTAATGTCTATATGGAGAACGTTACTTGCCAAAAGAGTAAATACGGCATCTTACTCAATGGTTTGGAGGATGCAGACAATATCTATAACATCAACGTGAAGAATTGTACTTTCACGGGCGTTGTTGATAAACCACTCCAACGCACGGGTAAGAGTCATGATATACATTTCGACAATCTATTCATCAATGGTTCTCTCGTTACACTCGACAAGCCTTACAAACATTTCTCTGAATGGTTGGTAGCCTCGGAGATGAAGCGCGTTCCTGAATCTTACATGCTCGACTTCTCCAAGAAACCAAAATGGAGTTATGTGATGGGTATTGAGATGGAATCGATGCTTGATACATATCTTACTTACAAGAACGAGGACATCATCAACTATTTGAAGGAATATCCTACCAAGATGATTGACGAGAAAGGAAACATTACGGGATATGCTTACAAAGACTTCAACTTGGACAATGTTCGCACGGCTCGTTTCATCTTGAGAATGTATAACTTGTTCCCAACGAAGAAAGACCAAAAGGCATTGAAGACTTTGTTCAAGCAATTGGAGAACCAACCACGCACTAAGGAAGGCGTATATTGGCACAAGGCAATCTATGCTTATCAGGTGTGGCTCGATGGAATCTATATGGGATTACCTTTCTATACCATGGCTGCCCCACAATTGAAAGGCGAAAAGAAAGCGGTGAAATACTATAATGATGCCGTTGACCAAATCACCAAGACTGATTTCCGCACCTACGACCCAAAGACGGAATTGTGGAAACATGCTTGGGATGAGACGCATACGGCTTTCTGGGCTGATAAGGAGACTGGACAAAGCAAGCATACTTGGGCAAGAGCACTTGGATGGTATGTGATGGCTATGACGGAAGTGCTCGATGTTCTTCCTGAAAACTATGAACGCAGAGGAGAAGTGATTGAATTGTTGAACAAAGCCGTGAAGTCTATCGTGAAATACCAAGACAAGAAGACAGGTGTTTGGTATGATGTGATGGATGTGAAGAGCGACAAGAACTATCTGGAATCTACCGCTTCTTCCATGTTTGCCTACGTGATGCTGAAAGGTATTCGTAAGGGTTATCTGGATAGCAGCTATAAGGCGGCCGCATTGAAGGCTTACGAAGGAATCATCAAGGAATTCATTCGCGTAGATGCCGACAAGACTATCTCTCTCACTCATTGTTGTTCGGTATCTGGCCTTGGCCCTGCTCCTGGTCCTTACGTTACGAAACCTAACTTCAAGCGCGACGGTAGTTTTGAATATTATATGAGCGAACCTATCCGCGACAATGACGCCAAGGGTGTTGGTCCTTTCGTATGGGCGAGCCTTGAAATGGAAAGATTAGGCTACGACACCAATTCATTTGGAAAATAAACATGAGGTTTAGCTTTATCAAATATATGGTTTACCTCTAACAAATATATGGTTTATACAATCCAAACATAATATTTATCAATGAAGAAAATAACAATTGCAATAGATGGTTTTTCATCTTGCGGTAAAAGTACGATGGCAAAAGACTTGGCAAAGCGTATCGGCTATATCTATGTAGATACTGGTGCCATGTATCGTTCGGTAACTCTTTTTGCTTTAAGAAACGGACTTTTCAATGAGGATGAGAGTGTCAACATAGATGAACTGGAAAAGAGAATGGATGAAATCTCGATTAATTTTAAATTCAACGAGCAGACTTGTAAGCCTGATACTTACTTGAATGGAGAACTGGTGGAGGATGAAATTCGTTCGATGGAGGTTTCCAACCACGTTAGTCCTATTGCAGCCATTCCTTTCGTTAGAACCGCTATGGTTGCCCAACAACAAAAAATGGGATTGGAAAAGGGTATCGTAATGGACGGAAGGGATATTGGAACTGTGGTCTTTCCTGATGCAGAACTGAAGATATTCGTGACGGCCAGCGCCGAAGTACGTGCCCAAAGACGTTTCGATGAATTGAAAGGAAAAGGCATGGAAGCCAATTATGAAGAGATTCTGAAGAACGTACAGGAAAGGGATTATATCGACAGTCATCGTGAAGTGTCTCCACTGAAACAGGCTGAAGACGCTATTGTACTCGATAATAGTTATATGACTATTGAAGAACAAAACGCCTGGATTTACAACCAATACGAAAGGGTAGCCAATGAGCAATGACAATATCATGCACGTGCTGACAAAGACGGTAGATATTCTTTCTGAAAAGGAATCCCTGAAAGGACTTTACCATGAGCATAGGGATGGAGACCCTCTGCCTTCGGCAAAGGAACTGGAAGAGATTATCGACTTGGCACGTGCCATTCTCTTTCCTGGATATTTCGGGAAGTCATCGGTAAACATTCACACCATACAATACCAAATTGGCGTAAGTATGGAACGGTTGCATAAGTTGCTAACCCAACAAATCTTGGCAGGACTTTGTTTTGGTTTGGTTAGCGACGAGTGTGAATGTCAATCCGAAATACCATGTCATGAAACGGCTTCGGCATTGGCTTTAAAGGTAATTGAGAAACTACCAGAAATCCGTCGAATATTGGCAACTGATGTGGAAGCAGCTTATAATGGCGACCCTGCTGCCGATAGTTTTTCTGAAATCATTTCTTGTTATCCAGTTATCAAGGCATTAACCAACTATCGCCTTGCTCATGAATTGGTATTACTGGGCGTACCTCTCATTCCGAGAATGATGACGGAAATGGCTCATTCTGAAACGGGAATCGACATTCACCCTGCCGCAACGATTGGCGAGTATTTCACCATCGACCACGGAACGGGTGTGGTTATCGGTGCAACGTGTATCATCGGCAACAACGTGAAACTCTATCAGGGTGTAACACTTGGCGCCAAGAGTTTTCCGCTCGATGCCAACGGCAATCCCATCAAGGGAATCCCTCGTCATCCTATTCTGGAAGACAACGTGATTGTATATGCAAACGCCACGATTCTCGGACGTATCACTATCGGCAAGGGCAGCGTAGTGGGTGCCAACGTATGGGTAACCAAGAACATGCGTCCCAACACCAAGAAATTCAAAAAGGAAAAAGTTGATTCCATTGATTTGGAATATAATCAAGGAATGGGTATCTAAAACATATCCCATAACCCACACAAAATCAAAAGCAGTTCTTCTCGAAAAACAACGAAGAAGAACTGCCTTTTTATTTGTTTTTGCCTAAAATTCGCAACGAATAGTGGCTCTGTCGATTTTTCGTAGGGGAAAAGAACTAAGTTAGATAATCAAAGCTTGCATGGAAGATGCCGTAGGCATCAGATGATAGTAGCCAGCTATGCAGCCATGCCGATAGGTATGGCGAACCAACGGTCACTGTTCGCGAAGCGAGGGAAAGTAAATGGCTGGGGAAGATATGGATATATAAAAAAGTAAGCCTTTAGGTTTGCGATGTCATGTTTGGCATTTATAAGACAAACTATCATCTGTCATGTAATAACGTGAGTTCGACGAAATCTAACTATCTGAAAAATGGGAACTCATAAACATATTGATTATTATTGATGTCAAAATGTATCGTTTACGCTATCTAAATATATCATTTACGAGGCACAAATGGCTTACTTGCGAATACCGTTTTTGCCAATGGTGAAAGATGTGAAGGATATGAAGGATAGAATAGTAACTTTTGCATAAAGAAAAAACATTTAGGTCGGGGTAAATAATTTCCTATAAGAGAAAGTTGCTTTTTGTTCCTTCATATCCTTCATATCCTTCATATTCATTGTCCATTAACCATTGAGAATTGTGAATTAATAATTGTGAATTGTGAATTGCCTAATTGTGAATTGCTAATTGAATATTCGCGGAAAAACGAATGGAATATTTGCCTTTTTAAGAGTTTTTTTGTAATTTTGCAATAATTATATGAGACACATAAACTATGGAAACATAGATAATGCCTATTACGGACAATTCTTAATTTCAACAATATGAAAAAACTAACCGTTCTTTTAATTTGCTGTCTGACGAGTATGGTTATGACAGCAGCTCCTGTTACGGCAGAACAGGCCAAACAGGCAGCTATCAAGTTTTTGAACCACAAGTCTTCAAATCGTCGTACTGCCAAGGCATTGAACCTTCAACGACACGTTCTGAATGCCGTGAGCATCAACGAGCGTCCGATGGTGTATGCTTTCAACGTGGGCGAAAACGACGGCTTTGTACTTGTCAGCGGCAGTGACCTAACGGATGAGGTCATTGGCTATTCAGATCATGGCACGTTCGACGAAGAACAGATGCCAGACAACATGCGTTCTTGGTTAAGGAGTTATGCCAAAGCTGTGCGCCAACTGGAAATCAGTGGTAAAACACTGAACAAAGCAACAACAAAAAAAGCCACAAAGACTTACATTGGACCAATGTTGACTTGCCAGTGGGACCAAGACAAGCCCTACAACGACATGTGCCCATTACTGCCCGACGGCAAGCATTGTGCAACAGGTTGTACAAACACAGCTTTTGCACAAGTGATGTATTACTATAAATGGCCGAAGAAAACGACAAAAACCATTCCTGGATACGACCCAAAAACAATGGACAGCGAAGGTCCAGCCATGCCGGCATTGGAACCTACGACTTTCAACTGGGACAAGATTTATCCTACTTACAAAAATCATGAGGACGGCACTGAGGTAGCCCGCCTTATGTTGTATTTAGGTACAGCCAACTTGTCTACTTACGGCAAATCGACTGGAGCCAGTAGCTATGAGGCACTGGAGAAAATGAAAGAATATTTCGATTACGACAGAGGTGCACAGTGCGTTTGGCGCTCTCAGTGCAGCTATGAAGAATGGGTGGACATGATCTATGCTGAATTGGAAGCTAATCGCCCAGTAGCTTTAACCGGATACTCTAAAGGTGATGGGCATTCATTCGTTATCGATGGTTATTCAGAAGAAGACTTCTTCCATGTCAATTGGGGATGGGGAGGCATGAGCGACGGTTTCTTTAAGGTATCACTCTTTGACACTAAAGAACAGGAAACTGGCGGAACCACAAACAGTGATGCATTCTCGATGCTGCAAACAGCATTTGTCGGCGTACAACCATCTAATGGACAAGCAACAGTAGAGCCAAACACGTTAACGATAGAGAAAGCCCAAGTTTATTATTCACTTGATAAGAACGGACCCTTCGATCAATTAGGCATGGAAAGCAGCAGTATTTGGTATGATAAAGGCTACTACCTCATTCCTTCTGTCAATGTGACTAATCACACTACGATAGCTGGGACTTACGAGTTAGGCGTCAGACTGTTGAAAGATGATGACGAAAATGTTGGCTATGACATCCCCTGGACTAAAACAGAAAAATTAGATGTTAATTCTCTATATCTGACATATTCTTCAGACGATATCTATATAAACCCGGATGATCTTCCCGGACTTGTCACTGGCGACTACACAATGTACTTCATCAGCAGACTGAAATCGTCAAAAGAGTGGCAGGTGGTTAACAATTGGGCGAATCATTACTTCAAGATACATATAGACAACGAAAAACATTTAATGACTACCAAGGTTATTTCTTATTATCCACAATTGGAGATTACGAAAATTGACTTTAACACCACACCCACTGCAAACGAAGAAACAGAGGTTAGCTTTACATTGCTTAACAAAGGCACTGGCATCTTTCATGGGGATATCTACCTCGCAGAGAGAGATTCCTCAGCCAGGGGAATGGCCTGTGACCTGGAACCAGGAAAGTCTATTGAGCTCAAGATATATTATGCCCCGAAAGAGTTGGGAATGCACCAATTTGTAATTTACGAACACGCAGACACGCTCTATTTTGGAGACATAAACGTCAAAGAGATGAACTATACTGACAATGTTGACCTGACAATCAAGCGTGAGATTACCAACGTCGCTGGTTCACCCAACGATGGTTTTTTTGTTATGGGCAGAAAAGCCAAGATTAACTTGACTGTGACCAATAACTCTGACAAGAATTATCGCGGACATATATTCATCGAAACCAATTATTGGGATAAGGATAATAATGATCCCATACGTTCGGAATTTGTAGGTAAAGAAGTAACAGTACTTGCAGGGGAGACTAAAGTAATACAATATGAGTCTAACGAACTGATAGGAGCCGACGGATACACCTTTGATATTTCCTACGTTAAGAACAAAAATAGTGTGGAGGTTAAAATAACGCCAAACGATATGTATTACGCATACCCCACCTATCTCACATACGATGCTGATGGAAAAGTTACAGACCATCTCTATACGGAAACCATCAAGATCGACGCAAAGGTTTGTGCCATAGACCTACGCGGCCTTACTAACATCAAGGATATCTATGCCGAGAATCCCAACACACTATACTTCGTAGATGAGAATTCCAATTATACGGGCAACAACGTCGTAAAGGGCGATGTTGCCGAAAACATCGTGTTGGCAGATGGCTATCCCTTCCATTGTCCGTACACCATAAGTGCAAAACTCATCAGCTACACGCGCTTACCAGAAAGATACTTCGATATCAATACAAAACAAGGATGGACAACGTTGGTTCTACCTTTTGCTGCCACAGGTTGTACGACAACCATCAACGGCACTGCCATTCCACTGGTTTGGGCACAGGAAAACAACATAGAGAATGCCGACATCTACGTCTTTACCAATACGTATGAGAATGGCAACAAGGAGGAATTCAGTTTTCCAGGAGCTACTCTGGAATTGCTCCATCCATATATCTTAGGAGTTCCTTCCAAGCTGAAAAACGGCTCATCTCTGTTTTATTACCCCATCACCTTCTATGCCTACAATGCTGTCGTTGGATGTGGCGTCACTTCTATCACAGGCAGGAACTACAAGATGGTAGGCTCATTCAAATCGGAAGAAGCTAAAGACATCTATTCGCTGAATGAAGAAGGAACTGCCTTTGTACGCGGAACAGCTAATGTCTATCCCTTCCGTGCCATATTCGTTCCCATCACACCAGATGGCATTGACCAACAATTGACAATCGTTCCCAACTTTGTGCCAGAGAAACCTATCGGCGAAGATGCAGGAATCCCCGATGGAATCAATGAGATTAACCAAGCTTCTAAAACCAATGATAAGATATACAACCTCAATGGCGTTCGCGTAGACAAGCCATCTAAAGGCATCTATATCATCAATGGAAAGAAGGTCATCAAATAGGTTCATTAAGCCAAAGACGTAAAAAGAAGTGGTGCAATTCTCTCGACAATGAGAGTTGCACCACTTCTTTTCGGCTTAAAAAATATAGTTTTGTTTCGATATCTATTACCTTCTAAAGAAATCAAAGAAGTAGAATACGGCAGCATACGTTTTGGGAACTCCTTTAGCATAGCCAATGATCATGCAATTTCCATTCCTCACCGTGCCATCCGAATCTATCTTACCGACATACATATTGCTTTTGTCTCTCACCGTTCCGTCAGATTGCACTTTTCCAACTATCATATTGTAATTATTCCGAATAGTGCCGTTCTTATCAAACTTCCCTATCGTCATATTACGCATATCTTTTATCGTGCCATCATTACCGATTCTTCCTATTGTCAAGTTGCTACCATTCCTCACGGCACCATCAGCCTCAACTTCTCCAATCTTCATATTCGACTTGTCACGCAAAGTCTGAGCATCAACTGGCAATTGAAATGCAAATACCAATGAAATATAAAGGAATATGTATCGGATCATATAATAATAAAGTCATTACACAGCCTTACCATACTTTAGTTCGTGCTTTAAAAGTTCATAACAATATGCTGGACTTTGATAATAAAGCCCTGTTTCCAAATCCATTAACTTGTCATAGAGTTGCGAATGATAAACAATATCAAGAGCATCAACTATAGAGAGTTTCGTATCTTCTATCAGATAACTTGTAACATCGTCAATCATACTGTCTATCAGGAATTTCTGCTCCTTGGTCATAGTCTCTTCAGTTTTGAAATTGCAATTTCTGTTCCAAAAAAGAACTGACGACTCAGTCCCTTAAACTCCAACTCTTTTACCAAACTTTCTAAAGTAATGGCTCCAAAAAGATATCTACGCAATTGGAAAGCAACCGTATCATTTGCCACAGGTCCGACCACAACATCATAATCGTGTTTAAAACCCTCACGATTAACATCACGATTCTTAAGTACAAATTCAGCCCACTTAACTGAAACAGAAGGAAAAACGAGTACGTTTATAGATTTGTCATTCAATAATCTTTCATCAAACTCATACGCTGTTACTATAGGACTTCCCCAATCTGCCAACTTTACACGACGGATAGCCATATCCTCAGCTTGAGATTGGATATCAGTTAGGTAAAATCCTCTACCAAAATCTTTATAAGGCTTGCAAAGATTAAGGTCAATCTTATCTATAGCAACGTTTGAACCGTGATAAAGAATCATATTAGTCCTCCTCCATTTCTATGACAAATTACAGACATATCAGCTACTGCATCTTCCAGTGATAACAAATGCTCTGCTGCATAACATTCATCAATAAAAGCAAGTCCACCAAAACGTTTTAGATAAGAAAAAGCCTGTTTGGGTTGTAACTCATAGCGTTCTCCAAACATTGTGATACAATAGATCATATACGTCAATTTGTCTTTTTGCTCCTTACTCATATTTTTTCCTATTTAGGTTGTCTACAAAGATAAGAAGATTTTAGCAAACTTTATTCTTGGTGTACTATTATTTATCTACATTTATATATCACTCCCACTCAATCGTTGATGGTGGTTTTGAAGAGATGTCGTAGCAAACGCGGTTTACACCTTTTACCTTATTGATAATTTCGTTGGAGACTTTTGCCATAAAATCGTAGGGTAAGTGTGCCCAATCGGCTGTCATGGCATCTGTACTAGTAACAGCACGTAAGGCAACGGGATGCTCGTAGGTACGTTCATCTCCCATTACGCCTACTGAGCGAACCGTGCTCAGTAAGATAGTACATGCTTGCCAAATTTGGTCGTAAAGTGAAACCTCAATCTCTCCGTCTGTCATTTCAGCAGGAACTCCTGCTGCTAACACACGACGTGCTTCTTCACCAGAAAGTTTTACCTTATATTCACGCAAGCCACGGATATAGATATCGTCTGCCTCTTGCAAGATGCTTACCTTTTCTGGTGTGATGTTGCCTAAGATACGAACGGCCAAGCCTGGACCAGGGAAAGGATGACGGGTAATTAAATGCTCAGGCATTCCCAATTGACGACCAACACGACGAACTTCATCCTTAAACAACCACTTCAATGGTTCGCACAATTGCAAATGCATCTCCTTGGGTAATCCTCCCACGTTGTGATGACTCTTGATGACCTTGCCCGTGATATTCAACGACTCAATCCTATCGGGATAAATCGTACCTTGAGCCAACCATTTCGCATCGGCAATCTTCTTGGCTTCGGCATTGAACACCTCTACGAAATCACGACCGATAATCTTACGTTTCTGTTCGGGGTCTGTAACGCCCTTCAAATCGGTGAAGAACTTCTCACTGGCATTCACGCCTATCACGTTCAATCCCAGTACCTTATAGTCTTCCATCACTTGCGTGAACTCATTCTTACGCAACATACCATGGTCAACGAAGATACAAGTGAGATTGTTTCCTATCGCACGATTGAGCAATACGGCAGCAACACTGGAATCCACACCACCAGAAAGACCGAGTATCACACGGTCGTTGCCCAATTGTTGTTTCAACTCAGCTACCGTAGAATCTACAAACGAAGCAGCACTCCATTCTTGACGACTTCCACAAATATCCACGACAAAGTTTTTCAACAACAAAGAACCTTGCAAGGTATGAAATACTTCGGGGTGAAATTGTACGGCAAAAATGGGAGCCTCACCCCCAGCCCCTCTCCAAGGGGAGAGGGGAGTAATATGATTATTCCCCGTTTCGCAAGTTTTAGAGTATCCACTCCCCTCTCCCTTCGGAGAGGGGTTGGGGGTGAGGCTGAATGCAGCATATTTTACATCCTTTGTTGATGCAATACACTTAAAGCCTTCTGGAATTTGTGTAATACTATCCCCATGACTCATCCATACTTGCGAATGAGGTTCAAAGCCACGGAAAAGCGGATTCTCCGTGTCGATATATTCCAAATGTGCACGCCCGTATTCACGAGTATTCGTCTTCTCTACCTTTCCTCCACCCGAATAAGAAATGAATTGCGCACCATAACAAATGCCCAATACAGGAACCTTACCGACAAATTGGCTCAAGTCAACCTTAAACGCTTCGGGGTCGTGAACACTATACGGTGACCCACTGAGAATCACTCCGATTACCGATTCATCACCTACAGGGAATTTATTGTAAGGCAGAATCTCGCAGAAAGTATCCAGTTCTCGCACCCTTCGACCAATCAACTGCGTGGTTTGCGATCCAAAATCGAGAATTATTATTTTCTGTGTCATATTATATATTATTTTTAATGAATTTTTCAGCTTCTTGCAACGTGTCTATCTTGCCTACATCCATCAATTGCAGGTCGTCTTTCACCCACCCTTTTATCTTGGAATGATTGCATACATTCAAGTAAAAGTCGATAATGCCAAAACGGTCGGGATATGGTTCCATCAAGGGAAACAAAGACGGTGAAAATAAATGAATCCCACTGAATGCAAACAATTTATATTGACTTCTCAAGGCATCTATATCCATAGCCTTGATATTTTCGAACGGACTCTTCACTTCACCCGTTTCAATATTGGTCCACCCAACAAGATTCATCTCATCATTGAAAAGTAAATACCGCTTTGTCTTGCGCTCACTAACCAACAACAACGCATCGCAATCATGCGCCCTCTCGTAGAAGTTTGCCAAGTCTACATTGCTGAGAATGTCCACGTTATGAATGAGAAATGGAGAGGAAGCATCAAACAACGAACTCGCTTTCTTGATACCACCACCAGTTTCAAGTAACATATCCCGTTCGTAACTGATATGTATATCCATCCCAAACATATCTTTTGCACGAAGGAAACACACTATTTGCTCGGCAAAATGATGCACGTTAATAACCACTCGTTCAAAACCAGCGTCTTTCAACTTCATCAATACCCTTTGCAACAACGGTTCACCACCTACGGGCACCAATGCCTTAGGCATGGTATCTGTAATCGGTTTGAGTCGTGTACCGAGACCTGCCGCAAAAATCATTGCCTGTTTCATTTCAACACTTGTTTTATGTTTTGCTCACGATGACAGATTCTTACTTCCACACCATATTTTTGGTGGATGTATTCAGCCAAATGTTGGGCGGAATATACAGAACGATGTTGACCTCCCGTACATCCGAAAGAGAACATCAGAGAGGTAAACCCTCGTTGAAGATACCTTTGCACATGATGGTCAGCCAATTGATAAACACTATCGAGAAATGTCAGGATTTCGCCATCGTCTTCCAAGAATCGAATCACAGGTTCGTCGAGTCCTGTCAGATTCTTATACGGTTCGTATCTACCTGGGTTATGGGTACTTCTGCAATCAAACACATACCCTCCCCCATTGCCACTATCATCTTCGGGAATACCTTTTCGATAAGAAAAGCTAAATACCTTTACCACCAAAGGACCTTTACCATCGTACTTAGAGAATGTAGCAGGACCATCCAAGGGATTTGAGGAATCAAACGGACGGTCGGTAATCTTATATCCATCAGAACGTTCAACCACTGGTTGCTCTACTTTGGCAAATTGCGGTAGTTCCGTAAGGCGACGCAATACATCCATTAAATAAGGATAAGGGAACACCTCTTCGTTCATGGAAAGCAGGTCGCGCAGATTATCCATTGCCATTGGGATGGAATCAATGAAATGTTGCTTGCGCTCAAAATAACCTCTGAAGCCGTATGCACCTAATACCTGCAACGTCCTAAAGAGAACGAACAAACTCAATCGTTGTGCAAAATGTCGAATGGAAGGTACTTCAATATAGTTTCTCAACGAATTGTAATACTCGTGAATGAGTTCACGACGCAATTTATATGAGTACTTGGCCGATGCTTGCCATAAGAAAGAGGCAAGGTCGTAATAATATGGTCCTTTTCTTCCACCTTGATAGTCAATGAAATAAGGATTTCCATCTTCATCCAACAAGATGTTGCGAGCTTGGAAGTCACGATACATGAAACTCTCAAACGTCTCTGATGTGAGGTCTTTGGCAAACATACGGAAGTTTGCCTCTAATTTCATCTCATGGAAATCGAGTTCCGTGGGTTTCAAGAAACAATACTTGAAATAGTTCAAGTCGAACAACACGTTATCAACGTCAAATTCTGGTTGGGGATAACAATTCGACCAATCCAATCCACGTGCACCACGAACTTGAATGTTGGGCAACTCCCGAATCGTATTAATCAGCAATTGCTTCTCTTTTTGGTTGTATCTACCTCCTGCCTCACGACCTCCCTTGATGGCACCAAATAGCGAACGGTTTCCTAAGTCAGTTTGAAGATAACGAAGGGAGTCTTCCGACTGAGCCAACAATTGTGGAACGGGCAATTGGCGTTGCGAAAAATGCTCAGTAAGGTAAAGGAAGGCACGATTTTCATCGACACTTGTACCCACGACACCTACCACCGAATTACCCTGTTGGGTGTAGATACGGTAATACTCGCGATTACTTCCTGCGCCCTCAATCCTGACGACATGCGAAGGTTCTTCCTTTGCCCATGTCGTATATAGCTTAATCAACTCTTTCATTGATCTTGCTCGTTTTCATCATACTTGTTGCGTTGCTTTTCGTCAAACTTTGCCAAGAAATGGTCTATCACCAAGAGCACGAACAAAATCCCCAAGGTTATCCACTCATTCTTGGTCAAAATATACAATCCTGCAGCGACAAATGCAAGTAATAACAAACGTTTCCAATTCAAAAAATCTTTCATGCTACAAACTTACACAAAATTTTTGAATTAAGCTACTTTTATCTGCAAAAAAATATTATCATACGTATGGCAAAGGAGAAACATAGGAATAATATCCCTAATGATTTGTTGAATTGTTCTCCTGATATTCTCTCCAAACCTCACATGCTAAATATTTGTCACTACGACAATGCAGGTCAGCCACGCCTTCCTCTATTAGATTGGCGGTCTCGGAATTGTAATAGATATCGGTAGCATCATCGAGTGATACTTCAAACATCTCGCTAATACAGACGATGATTCTGGCACATTGGGCACTTCGTAATATCTGTTTACTCTCTTCACTCATAGTTGTTCGCTCTCAATAAAAGTAAGACATTCTTTCAACATCCGTTCAGAACGAATGCAATATTGTATGTTTGGCTTTTCGAATCTCAACAGTCCGAGAGCTTCTTCTTGCGAAATCTCACCAATGAAATATCTATCAAGCGTAATGATTACTCTGTCATTGGCAATACCTCCTATAACCATGTCGTAATTGCCAACTTCTTTTCCCTCACGACATTGTGCTACAAAGTCGAGCCACTGCTTGTCATAGCTATCAAATCGTTTGATATTCCATGTATTTTCCTTGTATACTAACTCATAAGTATTGAGCCATGCTTGTTGACCTCTTCTTTTGAAACGCTGAGCATATCTCACGGCTTGTTCTTTCAATGAAGTAAGATAGAAACCACGACCAAAATCAAGATATTGTCGCGAGTGTTTTGTGTCAGGATTCTCAACACTTACATTTGACGAATGATACATCATCATGCGGGAAGCACTCCTTTCTCCCTCATATAGTCAGTAAGGTCTTCCATTAGGTAACGTGAACTAAATGTATGAAGTACATCGTATGAGGGAACGATGTAGCCATATAGGATACCAGAATTTTTCAGCCTTTTGTAAATCTCTTGCTGCGGAAGTTTCAGTTCTGCTGATAGTTTCCCTATGCAATAAGTAACAAATTCCAATCTGTTTTTATCCATAATATTGTATTTGCCTTGTTGTTATTTATTTAGTTACACTCAAACCTTATAACTATGAGTTGTATGATAAGGTTTTCCGTTCGCAAAGATAGTTATTTTTTTGTAAAGCATCATATAATATACACCTATTTTTATTATACGTTATCATTATTTGTAGTTTGCCCCCACGACAACTATCCAGGGATTAACTACAGGCAATAAAAAAAATCGGATGTCATCACGACAACCGATTTTCAAAAACAAACTACTTAAAAACTAATCTACTAAAACAAATCAAAAAATATTATTAAGGCTTCATGCCGATTCTCAATTCAATGTGCAAAATTAAAAACTTTCTTTTAATTCCACAAATTTTTAATCAAGAAAATTCTTTAATAAGTGTGCTAAATACAAAAAAAGGGAGAAAAAATATTTCCTCCCTCATTATTTGATAACTGCAGATTGCAAATTACATCATTCCACCCATGCCTGGGTTACCCATTGGCATTGCGGGTTCTTTCTCTGGTTTGTCAACAATTAAGCACTCTGTTGTAAGGAACATACCTGCGATACTTGCGGCATTCTCCAAAGCTACACGAGCAACTTTTGCAGGATCAATAACACCAGCTTCACGCAAATCCTCATAAACATCCTTACGAGCATTGTAACCGAAATCACCCTTGCCTTCGCGTACTTTCTGTACAACTACGGCACCTTCACCACCAGCATTAGTAACAATCTGACGAAGAGGTTCCTCAATGGCACGTTCAACGATGTTGATACCTGTCTGCTCATCAGCATTCTCACCCTTCAAGTCTTTCAAAGACTCAAGAGCACGGATATAAGTTGTACCACCACCAGCAACAACACCTTCCTCAATAGCTGCACGAGTAGCGCAAAGAGCATCGTCAACACGGTCTTTCTTCTCCTTCATTTCAACCTCACTGTTGGCACCTACATAAAGAACGGCAACACCACCAGCCAATTTAGCCAAACGCTCTTGAAGTTTCTCTTTGTCATAAGAACTTGTTGTGTTCTCGATTTCTTTCTTGATGAGAGCGATACGATCCTTGATAGCATCTTTAGAACCAGCACCATTCACTATGGTAGTATTGTCTTTAGATACAGTCACTTTGTCACAAGTACCCAACATTTCGATAGTTGCTTGTTCAAGTTTCAAGCCCTTTTCCTCGCTGATAACGGTACCACCAGTCAACACGGCAATATCCTCAAGCATAGCCTTACGACGGTCTCCGAATCCAGGAGCCTTTACTGCACAAATCTTCAAGCCACCACGCAGACGGTTTACTACAAGTGTAGTGAGTGCTTCAGAGTCAACATCCTCAGCGATTACGAGCAATGGACGACCACTCTCTGCTGCGGGTTGAAGAATAGGAAGGAAGTCCTTGATGTTAGAAATCTTCTTGTCATAGATAAGGATGTATGGGTTCTCCATCACACACTCCATCTTATCAGAATCAGTGATGAAATAAGCACTCAGATAACCACGGTCGAATTGCATACCTTCCACAACACCGATATGAGTGTCGCGACTCTTTGACTCTTCAATCGTAATCACACCGTCCTTGCTTACCTTACGCATAGCTTCTGCCAAGAGTTCACCGATTTCCTTATCGTTGTTAGCACTAACAGTTGCTACTTGCTCAATCTTATCGTAGTTGTCACCAACCAACTCAGCGCTTGCTGCAATGTGAGCCACAACGCTCTTCACAGCCTTGTCAATACCACGTTTCAAGTCCATTGGGTTAGCACCAGCGGTAACGTTCTTCAAACCCTCAGAGATAATGGCTTGTGCCAAAATCGTTGCGGTGGTTGTACCATCACCAGCATCATCACCAGTCTTGGTAGCTACGCTCTTAACGAGTTGAGCACCTGTGTTCTCAAACTTATCTTCGAGTTCGATTTCCTTAGCAACCGTTACACCGTCCTTGGTGATTTGTGGTGCACCGAACTTCTTCTCAATAACTACGTTACGACCTTTAGGACCTAATGTTACCTTAACGGCATTTGCCAATTGGTCAACGCCCTGCTTCAACAAGTCGCGGGCTTCAATATTGAATTTAATATCTTTTGCCATAATGTTTTTAATTTAATGTTAAAATTTATCCTAATACGGCGAGCACATCGCTTTGACGCATCATCAAATACTTCTCACCCTCAAACTCCAATTCTGTTCCGGCATACTTACCGTAGAGAACTTCATCTCCTTCCTTGAGAATCATTTCCTCATCCTTAGTACCCTTACCAGTTGCAACGACTTTACCATGCAAAGGTTTCTCCTTTGCAGTATCAGGAATAATAATACCTCCTACTTTTTCCTCTGCCGGTGCTGGAAGTATAAGCACGCGGTCTCCTAATGGTTTAATGTTCATAACTTATAATTTTTAATAATCTGTTTAATTTATCTGACCAACTTATTACTAAAAGCGTGCCAAACTGACATACATGAATGATGTATGTGACATGACTGACAGAATTTCAGTTATTTCATTGGTCGTGTTTATTGTTTGATGGCATTTGCTATGACTTTTGCCATTTCTGCCGTTCCCTTGTCATTGGGATGAACGCCATCAGACAGATACAATTTCTTATCGGTAATTGAATGATACAGGTCGATTACTTGCAATTTATTCTTCTTTGCCACCTTATTTATAATAGGTATAATCTCGTTGGCAACAATAGAATCATTAATTTGATAAGGATTCTCATGTACCTTAATAGGTGAAGCCAAATAAATGGTAGGTTTTGCGGGAAGTGCCTTTAGCGCATCAATCATTTGTTGCAAGTCTGCGGTAAATTCCTTGCCATATTGCCAATTATAAGGTTTGCTGTCATTGGTTCCCAACTTGATAACGACCACTTGTGGATTAAACGCTTGTGCATATTGCCATTCTGGTCGTTTCATGTAAGGATTATCACCTTTATTTAACATAGTATGGGCACTTACGCCAAAATTACGAACGTTATAGTTACTTCCCAACAACTTTTGCAATTGTGCGGGATAAGCCAATTGAGAACTCATAGGAATACCAAATCCTTCGGTAATGCTATTGCCAATACATGCTACACGAACGGCTTCTTTGACTGGCATTTTCAGATTATCCAACCATGTTGACAATTCATTGAGCATTTGGTCGTGATATTTATAAGTAGAACGGAAACCAAAACCATGTCCACCTGAAGGATAAATATACATCGCACACTCATTCCCTTGATTGCGCATAGCCGAATAATAAGCCACTCCATTAGTTACGGGTGGAACAGCACGATCATCGTTTGCCATAAGGATAATGGCGGGAGGAGTAGTATGGCAACGCACTTGCTTATCGTTGGAGAATTGTTTCACCAATTCCTTATCATGCCTACCTTCACCAAGGAATCCCACACATGAACCTTTGTGGGTAATCCGTTCATCCATCGAGATGACAGGGTAAAACAAAATGGAAAAGTTGGGACGTACTTCCCATGGAGCATGTGTACTAACCGTAGAAGCTAAATGTCCACCAGCTGATGAACCCATGATACCCACATCGTATGGATTGATGTTCCACACATCAGCACTATCACGCACGGTCTTGATGGCATTATAGGCATCAGACATCGGAATATTTCTCTCACCATTCGGCATTCGATATTTCAAAACGAAATAAGCAATTCCTTTTTCATTGAAATAGGGAGCCCAATCCGTTCCTTCATGTTCCATGGCCAAATGTGAATAACCACCACCAGGACAAGCTACCACTGCCCTACCTGTTGGATTTTGTGGAAGGAAACATGTTAATACCGACTCTCCATCAGGGGAATTTACCAATTTAAATGTACGAGCGGTTTGTGCCGAAACGTTGAGTGCCATCAATAGGCACATCCAACCTATTACTTGAAATTTCATCTTTATTTTATTTACTTGATCATTCTATTTTATTTTTTCGAGGAAATCAACTTCCACGATTCTCAACTCTACCTTCCCACTCTTAGAGATAAAGCGGTCAAGTTCGCCAGCATTACCACCAGCCAATTCTTTCACGTCGCCAAAGGCATTGCTATCTTGTGCAGGTCCTAACATCTTGATGGTTAATTCCTTATTTTTGATAGGTTTGGCAATGGGAATATGTACATATCCCAATGTCGCATAGGTGATTCCTTCCCATACTTTCTTCTTTCCAGCATAGATAGCCAACGGATAACACTTATTTCTCCATCCCGTGAGTTTGATGACTACTTCATCTATAGCCACTTGTTTGGCAAACTGGTATGTAATCCAAGCATTCTCCTTGTTACCATCACTTTTCCATTCAGAAAGTTCATTGTCATCATAACTATTCACAAGGCTTTCCGCATTGCTTCCAGCTTTGGCAGAAATGACATCTATACCTTTCGCCAAATCTTGATAAGAAGGAGACGAAGGAGTTTCACCACGTTTCAGATGTGACTTCAAAGTCATGGAAGGAAGATAATTGCTTACCCCATTCCGTGTATCAATGGCTTGAGTGGTCATCGTCATTGTCACGGGAGCCAATCCTTCAGCAGCTATGGTAAGATAGATGGTTCCAGGATTTTCCGTACTTCTAACGAGCACCCTGTTCACTCCGCATTCTACAGGTAAACTAAGATGTCGAATGAAATTATCAAACGTAGATACCGTTGAAGGTCCATCCAACATACCTGGTGTACCATTAGCGGCATTACTCTTACTATTCTCAGTGGATGAATTATCTGAATTGGGTTTCGTGGCAATACCACCTATCCATCTTCCTTCTCCCCATAGATTGAAATGCACCATACGATTGTCGAGAGGACATCTGCGACCATTCTTATCTACCACTTCAAATTGTATCAGAGCCATATCTGCACCATCCGCCTTGAATCCCTCTGGATTTTCCATCTTTGTCACAACGAGATGGTCTGGTTCGCCAGCCGTTTCTATCTGATAGTTACTTACTTCTTTACCATCTACATAACTGACAGCCTTGATAGTTCCAGGTTCGAATGCTACATCCCTGAACGTAAACAGATATTGCCACTTACGTTCACCTTTGCCTAAAGACTTCCCGTTGACAAACAATTCTACTTCATCACCATTAGACACCACAAACACATCCTTTGTGGTTCCTAACGAATAATTCCAGTGTCCTATAATATATGTATGTGGATTCTCTGGTTCTACCCATCCGTCCCACATCACTTGATGTGCAAAGAAAGCATCCTTGGGAATGCGCATGGCATCTGTCACACCACTCGTTCGATAATTGGATTCACCTCGCCAATGGGTATTCGTGTCAGAGAACACAATCTTCACGCCTCCACTATTCACACGTTTTCCTGTTCCTGGACGGTCAACAAAATAATCATACCAGCGTTCTACCATCTCCTTCGCAAACTCATCCATGTTGTGGTTATAGTCGAGAGCGGGTTTCCCACGATACAAGGGTCCTGCTCCTTCTTTATGGAAAGGATAACTCTTTTCGTCCCAATATTTGCGCAATCCCTCATCACGACAATATTCCATTTGCCACATGGGGTGTTTCTTGCTCTTGTTGACGTACAACATCTCACCACCATATTCAGCTTCATTGATGTCGAGCATCTCACGACTACCGATAGCACGTCCACCATAAGGGTCGTATTGGTCGCGAATCTTCTTGAGTTCAATCATGTGTTCACGACTGATGCTCTCATTGCCGCCTTCATAAAACAATATACTTGGATTGTTTCGATTATAGATAATTGCATCACGCATCAGTTCAACTCGTTGTTCCCAACGCCTACCTTCCACGTCTTTTTCCGCATCACCAGCAGGCATAGCTTGAATCAAGCCTACCCTATCGCACGATTCCACATCCTGTTTCCAAGGAGTAACATGCATCCAACGCACCACATTACCACCTGATTCTACCATCAAGTCATTGCTGTAGTCGCTCAACCATGCAGGAACGCTCAATCCAACGCCTGGCCATTCATTGCTTGTACGTTGTGCATAACCATGAACCATCATCACACGGTCGTTCAACCAAATCTTTCCTTCCCCAAAATGAGTCTTCCTAAAGCCAGTACGGATGACAACCTTGTCATTTGCTTCGCTGGCTGTTTCCAGTTTGTCCCTCAGATAGGTTTCTACTGTATATAGATACCCGTAACCCCAAGACCAGAAGTGCAGTCCATTAACCAAGCTCTCTGCCTTGGCTATCGTGGTTTCTCCTGGCTTCAAGGTAATCCGTTCGTTTCCATTGAAACCAATCACCTTGTTGCCATCCTTGTCTTTCAATACTACAGTCAGAAAGAAAGAACGCTCTCGTGTGTCCTCATTTCTCACTTGACTCTCCACATGTATCACGGCCTTGCGGTTGGCAATATCGAAATCTGTAGCATAGACATAGGTTCCCGTCGTACCTAAGTTACTATATAATGGCAATGTCTGATACAATCGGTCGGTAACATGTAGAAAGACGTTTTTGGGAATACCACCATAATTGGCATTGAAATTCTTGTCATTCCATTGGTAACGACTATTACTTGAACGCTCCCTGTAAACCCAACTATTATCAACACGTACGGCTATGACATTCTCACCTTGTTTTATATATGGAGACAAGTCGAAGCCAGATGCCATTACGCCATTTTCTGACCATCCAAGACTATGACCATTGATGAAAAACTCAGCCCCAAAGCGGACACCTTCAAACTCAATAAAGAACTTCTTGCCTTGAATGTCATCTATGTTGAAATGCTTACGATACCACATAATCGTATCTGACAACTCATTGCAAGGAATCCTGAATGCCTCGTCTTCATTGAAAGCCCTCGGTAAAGTAACACGATGCCAAGTAGCATCTTGATAGTCTATTTGTTGAGCTTGTGGAAAATCCCCAACTTCAAGTAGCCAGTCACTATTGAAATTGTATTTTACCCGATTGACGGAATAGACCTGCAAGGAAATAATCAAGCCCAATCCTAAGAGAAGAAATTGTTTTAGTTTCATTAAAATTAAGTTTTCAGTATTTTATGATTGCAAAGGTACATCACAAATTACTCAAAACCAAATAATCATTCAAAAAAATAGTGGAAATAAAGAGATTATTCAATAATTTGTATCGATGAAACAAACAAAAAAGTAGGTAACTAAAAAACACTTAACTGTTTTGAAAGTTTTAGTTAACTGTTTCTATAGAAATGCTTAACAGTTTTGAGAGTTTTAGTTAAGTGTTACTGAGAGTTGTCATTTTGGGGCAAGAGATACACAAATTTGGGGAAATTCCGCAATTCAAAATTAAGATGCCTACGGCATTGTTAATTTACAAACCAACTACGCATTTGTCGGATTACCCATTTTTGTTGCTCTTTCAAAGTGTACAATAATATTGCACACCTGTAAATTTTACTCATATTTGTTCCGATTATCAGAATAAAGACGTATATTTGCAAACAAAAATAAACATATTAATTTCAACATAATCACTAAGTTTATGAAAAAGGTAGCTTTATTTTTTGCATTCCTATTATTGGGAACATCGGGTGCATTTGCACAGAGTAGTAAGTATGACTTGAACGGTGACGGAAATGTAAACATCACGGATGTCATAGAGTTGGTTGGTATTATCCTTGGTAAGAATCATGAGGCGGTTGACCTTGGTTTGCCTTCTGGAACCAAGTGGGCTGCTTGCAATGTGGGAGCCACTAAGCCCGAGGAATACGGCGGTTATTACGCTTGGGGCGAGACCGAGGAGAAAGAGTTCTATGATAAAAGTACCTACAAGTTTTACCAAGATGATGAGTATGTAAACATTGGAGAAGACATCAGCGGCACAGAGTACGACGTGGCCCATGTGAAATGGGGTGGCAATTGGTATATGCCCACTTGGGAAGAATTCCGGGAATTGATAAACAACTGCAAAATTGAATGGACTACATTCAACGGTGTAAATGGCGAGAAATTCACCAGCAAGATTAACGGCAATAGCATTTTCCTCCCCGCTGCTGGCAGCCGCAAAAATGGCGACCTCAACTACATTGGCGAATATGGTGATTATTGGTCGTCTACGCTGTATCCAGACTACTCGTCCTGCGCCAGAAGCTACAGTTTCGGTATAAGTGCCACCTTATATTACAGCGTTTACTTCTTAGGTCATAACGTTCGCCCTGTCTTCAGAAATTAGTGCATCCTTCCATTGCTTCAAAGTGAATAAGCAATTGCCTAAATCTTACAATCTTACAGCTGACAGTTTTTATTTGTGTAAGATAATATAGAAATGGAGTAAGAATGATTATGATAATAGTATATGATATGATATAATAGAAATATATATATATAAATTTTAACAATTTATCCATTCATAGTAACAGCTCAGCACCCCATGGAATGAAGACAAAAATCTTCAATAATCTTCAATAATCTTACGAAAAACTGTACTGGAATCTGTACAGAATCATCATTTTTGTTAGATTTTTGAAGATTTTTGTTCGTGGTAAAGGAGGGGGTGCTGAGTGATTACCTTCATATAATCTTTTATAGTATTATTATTCTATTCAAATTATTTACCCATATTATCATTCTATCCCCCACTCATCGCCTATATGGTGCAAAAACTAACTGTCAGCTGTAAGATTGTAAGATTTTCATGATTCTATTATAGTGAAGAAATTCTTCAATGAGCACATAAATAATTGAATATAAGGAGATTATGAATTAATCTTCAATATTCAACATAGAACTTTCAACAAAAAAAGTATGGTTTATAACGCATATCGCACCCATTTTGTGCGTGTAAATCATAGCTTTTGACGTTGCAAACCATTGCTTTGTATACTATAAACCATTCGTTTGTAGCATAGAAATCAATGATTTATAGCATACAAACGAATGGATGATTCGCAAGTTCCGCTTGCTTTTTCATTAACCAATCAGATTATCGTCATTGTCTGCCCACTTGTCACACTGAGCCATGACGGTCTCAAGGGCTTTCTCCTGACCTTCGGGCGGGTACTTGTATTTCTTCAATAGCCTTTTCACCATCACGCGCATCTTTGCCCTCGACGTTGCCTTGATGTTCCAGTCGATGGTGCGGTTCTTATGCAACTGCTCTGTCAGCTCCTTCGTCAACGCCACAAACTCCTCATCTGAATAGGCCTCACGAATGCCTTCCGGCGAACTGAGGGCATCATAGAAAGCCTTTTCCTCTGTGGTCAGTCCCAGTTCATTGCCTTCTTCCTCCGACTTCTTGATTTCGGCTGCCATCTTCAGCAGCTCCTCAATCACTTCTTCATTCGTCAGCATACCCTTCAGATAGTTGGAGAGTGCCTGGTTCATCAGTTCCGAAAACTTCTGACTTTGCACCACGTTGGTATGTTCGAAGTTATGAATGCGCTCTTTCAATAGTTTTTCCAACAACTGCACGGCAATGTTCTTCTCCTTCATCTTGTGGATTTCCTCGATAAACCCTTCATCGAAGAGCGAGAATTCACACTCCCTGCCCTCAAACAAGTTGATAACACCCGTACTATGTATGCTTTGTTCCAGAAGACGTGCTATGCGCTCGTTGATTTCGCGCTTGCTCACCTTCCCCTTCTGGGTGAATCGGCTCAGCATCACCCTCACGGCATCAATAAACGACACCTCTAATTTCTCGGCTCTTGTCAGCAACGAACGACAAAGCGTTTCTGCATTGTGCAATAGCTGGCTTTCGCGCTGATAGTCTTTCATCCGGCTTTCGTTCTTGGGGTCGAGCAGGAAGTTTACACAACCGCTTATCAGTCTGGCGCGTTCCGAATTCGTACCATCCATGAACGGCTGATAGTCATATCCATACAACAGGTCACGGCAAATCTCCAACTTCTCCTGGAATTTCACCATAGCCGTCTTCTGAATATCAGGGTCTCCAAAACGCTGGCGGTCTCTGCGCGTATAGTCCTTCATGGCTTGTTTCAAGGCACTGGCTATTCCTACGTAGTCGACAATCAATCCACCTTCCTTTTCAGGGAACACACGGTTCACCCGTGCAATCGCCTGCATCAGATTATGCCCCTTCATCGGCTTATAGACATACATCGTAGCCAACGACGGCACATCGAAGCCCGTGAGCCACATATCCACCACAATGGCAATCTTCATGGGACTTTCGTCGTCCTTGAAAAGCTTGGCATATTCCTTATTATTTTTGGCAGAGATGATGTCGTGCCATTCGGGTTTATCCTGATTGCCCGCGCTTGCCACCACGTGCACCTTTTCCGTCCATTCGGGGCGCAGCTGTAGCAGACGTTTGTATATTTTCACGGCAGCCTCCTTATCGTAAGCCACAATCATCGCCTTTCCCGTCAATTCATACTGGCGGTTTTCCTCGTAGTGTTTCAGGATGTCGTCGCAAAGGCTGTTGATGGTTGTATCATTACACAATATGCCCTTGATGCCGCTATGCTCATGGCGGGTCTTGTTGATTTGTTCTTCCGATACTCCCTCAAATGCCATTTCGTCAAAAGCATCATCCAATTGCATCAACGCATCCTCGTCTAAATCGAGACTGATAACACGACTCTCATAATAGACAGGACGTGTGGCACCATCGGCTACTGCCTGAGTCATGTCATACACGTCGATATATTGCCCGAACACCTCTTCGGTATCTCTGTCGCGCTCGGAGATGGGCGTACCCGTAAAGCCAAGGAAGATGGCATTGGGCAAAGCCTCACGAAGCAGCAGGGCATAGCCTTTCTTCATGCTCTCCGACTTGTTATCCCAATGTTCATCGCCATATTGCGAACGGTGTGCCTCGTCGGTGATGACGACGATATTACGCCTGTCGCTGAGCAGTCCTGTTTCTTCCTCAAACTTCTGGATGGTGGTGAAGATAATGCCGCCTGTCTCCAAGTCCTTCAACTTCGATTGTAAGTCCTTGCGGCCTCCCGACTCTGCCTTTACCTTCTTCCCCTTCTCGTTCAGCTCATAGCCCACTTGTTGGGGAGTCTGCCTCAGAAATGCGCTACACCCTGCAAATTGTTCGAATAGCTGCTGGTCAAGGTCGTTGCGGTCTGTCACAACCACCACCGTCAACCCCGATGCTCTCGATAACAACTTATGAACGAAGAACACCATTGAGAACGACTTGCCTGAGCCTTGCGTATGCCAGAACACGCCACCCTTACCATCCTGGCGGTGATAGGCTTCCGTAGCACTCACAAGCGCCTTGTTCACGGCAAAGTATTGATGATAGGCTCCCATCACCTTCTTTGCCTTCCCTTCCTTGTGGTCGAAGCAGAGGTAGTTTTGCAAGATATCGGATAGTCGCTCTATGGGGAAGATGCCCTCAAAGAAAGTCTCATAGTCGGCAACGGCCGTCGTATCATAATCGCCATTCTTCGACTTCCATTCCATGAACCTGTCTTCCGGTGCCGTGATGGTGCCAGCCTTGTTGGTCAGCATGTCGCTTATCACGCTAAAGGCATTATAGACAAACAGGCTGGGGCATTTCTGCTGATATTGTTTGATTTGCAGATAGGCATCATCGTCCTCCACATTCTCGTTAGCCGGCGACTTCAGTTCTATCACAACGAGGGGCAACCCGTTTACGAACACCACCATATCACAACGAATCTTGCCGTATTCCTCCACGCTATATTGGTTCACCACCTTAAACGTACTACGTTCAGGCCGATGGTAGTCTATCAGCTTCACAATCTCCGTACGGGGCTTATTCTCGTATTGGAACGTAACGGGAACACCGTTTTGCAGATAGTCCATAAACGTCTCGTTGCGCTGCTCCAACGTACCTTCGTTGATGCTGGTAGCCAAGCGCACCGCCTCGTCGATGATTAGCTGATAGACATCTTTCGGCAGGGTGGCAAGAGTGTCGAAGTCATTCACCCGTGCAAGACATCTGCGCAACTCTTCCTTGTTGACAAGCTCCCTATAGTCGCGCTCTATATCGGGCCCGTATTCATATTCGTAGCCCATCTGCTTGAACAGCTCTATCAATGCCTGCTCATAGTCGTTTTCCGTGAAGCGTTCGTTAATCATAAGACGTTTTCTATTTCATTTACTTTTAATTCACCAGACATTAAACGAGGGAGAAGAGTGTCGCGAAGCTGAGCAAGGCGACGGGACTCCTGCTCATTATTTTTAATCTGCTTATCGAAAGGTTTACAAATCTTATCAAAATTTTCTATAATTTCATCCTTTGGTATAATGACAGATATTTGCTCAAGTGATTTCTTATTGATACTTCCAAATACAGTACCTTCACCATTGAACTGTTCAAACACTGAATTTAAGCCCTTCATCAAATATAAAATATAGGAATTGCACCCATTTTTAGATTTAATGGATGCTAATCCTCGCCCAATACAACATTTTTCTTCAGCAACATTAACATCACCAACAGGAGCACGTACACTCAACAAAACACTATTTACATCTGCGAAACGTTTAGGCTCTGTAGTATACATATTTCTATGAGGAAATCTAAAACCGAATTCAGCACGTCCTTGATAGAACACATCTCCTTCTCCTACGATGTTATAGCTAGAACCAGCAGGTGATGTTCCCATAGTAATCTCTCCAATCTCATTTAGGCATCCTATTCTCCACCCTTTCGGAATCATCCCCAATTCACTCTCTACAAACTCACCATTCTTGAAAGGCTCAAAATCGACAAACCACGACTTAAACAAAGCCTGTGCCTGCTGTTCCAAATTCTCATTTATCCGCCTATTCACCTCGATTTTGTCATCAAGGGATTTGATAATTCCAACAATTCTTTGTTGGGTAGTTGTTGAAGGTACTCTAACACTAAATGCATTCAGAATTTTAGCCGTAAGGAATTTTGTTGATGTTCCTTGCGAAAGCGTTTTGAATTGATGTAAACACAATTGTAAAGCATAGAATAAGAATAGAATATCAACTTTGGAAGATATTGGATTTATAATATATGTACGTTGATATGCATTAAACTTTCCTTCATAATACTTAATGTTAAAATTTCCTTCTGCATTGTTTCCTGCTAATAATATTGCTTTTTGATCGAAAGCATATTCATTAATAAAATAAGTTTCTGGAGCACATGTAAAGAATGGGAATTTTCCTTTCTGTACAGCAGCATTTGAGTTTAGTTTCCCCGTCTTAAACTCAGCAATCTCTCCTAATCTGTATTCTCTCCACTCTTCCATCCTTAGAATCCTCTTTTTTCTTTTCTAACCCTCATCATTCGCTCGGAAAAGCCACCTTGGGTGACGAAATCATTTTCCAGACGCTCCAGCTGCTTAAATAGCAGATAGTCCGCCTGATTGATAAGGATGATTGCCATATTCGCTATTGTCTCTGGTGGGCGCGTCTCGCAGAGCTGCATGAAGAATGCAGCATCGTTGTGCGTACGTCCTAAGTTGCGCATAGCCGTCCATTCCACAGAGTCTTCTTCCCATTGCCTATGGTGGTGGGTGCGCAGATAGTCTATATAGTCTTCCAACAGTTCTTGCAGGCTTGCCTTTGCCACGTTCACCAGCTTGATTTCAGTCTTGGCACTGGTGGCAGAAGCGGCACACCCCTCTATGATATTCTGCTTGCCAGAACGTGCTGCCTGTACCATCTGGTCAATGGTGCGATCGCCCTTCTGCAAGTACTTCTGACAGAAGTAGAATGTCATCTCGTAGATGACTTCTGTCTTCTGATAAGACAGCAGCTTACGATAGTTGCCTGATGGCCTGATTAATTTTTCTGGCATAATGCTATAGCTTTTAATTGTTTAACTTTTGACTTTTGACTTTAAGGTCTTTAGGGTCTTTAAGGACTTTAAGGACTTTAAGGGCTTTAAGGCCCTTAGAGTCTTTAGAGCCCTTCACTCAATCTTGAATCCTATGCTCCCCAGCTGTTTCTTTATTTCCTCCTCCAGTCGGTGGCTCTCGGAGAAGAGGCCGGTGAGTTCAGCAGTGAGACGCTGCATTTTCTCTGCAAACGGCTCGCCGTCGTCTTCCTGCTTGGCTATGCCTACATAGCGGCCAGGGGTGAGAATATAGTCCTGGGCGGCAATATCGTCCAATGTCTTCACGGCACAGAAGCCCGCTTCGTCTTCAAGGGTGCCCTCACGATAGGCGTCGAATGTGTCGGCAATCTTCTTGATGTCTTTTTCCTCGTCTAATTCCCGAACGGCACGTGTCACCATCTGCCCCATGTTACGGGCATCAACGAACAGCACCTTGCCCTTCTGCTGCTTGTTGCGAGAGAGGAACCAAAGCGAGACGGGAATGCCCGTGTTATAGAACAACTGAGAAGGCAACGCCACAATGCCCTCTACCAAGTCGGCCTCGACGATACGCTGGCGAATCACACCCTCGCCACCTGTCTGCGAACTCAAGGCACCGTTGGCAAGCACCAGGCCGATACGTCCTACTGGCGAGAGATGATGAATCATGTGCTGCATCCAGGCGAAGTTAGCATTGCCCGAAGGCGGCACACCATACACCCAGCGCTTGTCGTTCTGCAACTTGTCTGCTCCCCAGTCGCTCAGGTTGAACGGTGGGTTTGCCATGATGAAGTCGGCTTTCAGCGTGGGGTGCTGGTCGTCAAAGAAAGTATCGGCATACGAAGCGCCAAGATTGGCTTCCAATCCACGGATAGCCACGTTCATGTGCGCCATCTTCCACGTGGTGGAGTTGGCTTCCTGTCCGTAGATGCTGATGCCCGAAAGGGCTCTCTGATGGTTGGTGAGGAACTTGGCACTTTGCACAAACATACCGCCACTACCGCAACAGGGGTCATAGACACGGCCTTCGAAGGGCTGCAACACCTCTACGATGGTGCGGACGATGCAACTGGGCGTGTAGAACTCGCCAGCATTCTTTCCTTCCAATGAGGCGAACTTCTGCAGACAATACTCATACACACGACCTAAGAGGTCTTTCTCTTCGCCGGAGGTGTGCATCTTCACGTTTGAGAACAAATCCACCACATCGCCCAAACGACGCTTGTCCAATTCAGGACGGGCATAGTTGGATGGCAGCACCCCTTTCAACTTGAGGTTGTCTTCCTCAATAGCCCGTAGTGCCTTGTCTATCACGACGCCTATTTCCGGCGTGTGGGCAGCATCGCGTATCACATTCCAACGGGCTTCCTGAGGCACAAAGAAGACACCATCAGCCTCATACTCGTCCTTGTCTTCGGTATCGGCATATTCATCGCCCAACAACTCTTCATATTTAGCTTCGAACCGGTCGCTAATATATTTCAGGAAGATAAGTCCCAGCACGACACCCTTATACTCTGCCGCATCAAGGTTGCCGCGCAATTTGTCGGCTGATCTCCATATCTTCTCCTCAAATCCGATAGAGGTTGTATTCTCTTTCTTAGCCATACTTGGTTTTAAGTTTTTAGTCAATTGCAAATGTACTACTTTTTTTCGAAATTATCACAAAGGGGCTTTATTTTTTTGTTATTGTTAATTCGACAGAACGTATGGTTTCATCGTATTAGATTGAAAATGCACGAGCTTTACATACACATATATAATATGTACGTGAAGAAAAAGTGTATAGGTTCTTGTATTCGATAGCTATACACCGTGTATATGCATGGAATACACGTTGTATATGTATCGAATACACGGTGTATACACGTGAAATACAACGTCTATATTAGCCATTTACAAAAAACAGATTATGTAAGAACCCCGAAAGTCGTTTTGCAACTTTCGGGGTTTACTATTCATTTGGTATCTCTAAAGAATGGAGATGCACAATGCTTGATTGGTTACATGACCAATCATATTGATGATGACTATTTCACCACAACCTTTCGACCTTGCCAGAAATAGATTCCCTTTGGCAATCCTACTAATGATTGTGCATTCTTCTTCACCAATTGTCCTTGAACATTATAAACGTCATTGAGTTCCTTCACTTGTCCGTCTACTGCCACTTTCTTGATGGCATTCGTGATACCGGCAACACGAAGAATACCCTTGTTGATGTTGGAAGTATCCCATTCAATGGCAAAGGTTTCGGTTACATTGGTTTCAGAATTCACCTTCTCGTATGTGGCAGGCAAATCAAATTGAGGATTACCCGTGAAAGAAACAGCATCCCACAACACGATAGAATCGCCTACTTGCGGAGTGTAACTCTTGTAAAGAGAAACAACGATAGTTCCATTCATCGTCAAGCGGTTGATTTGTCCCATATAGATACCGCCTGTAGTATTGTTGTTGGCAGCACGAAGAACGTTAGCAACCAAAGTACTACCCGTTGAGAAGGAAACATTCTTAGAACCGAAGTTCATGATTCCCGAATAAGAGGAAGTAGTAACGCCTACTTGCAATGTTCCATTGATGGTATATGCCGAATTCTTCAATGTGTTAGAAGAGGTGGTAACACCCGAGAGGATAGCATCTTTAGCAACCGTAAGCGTACCTGTACCGAGTGAAGCGGTGGATGTGATATTCAACTCACCTTCTTGGATAGTTACGGCACCCGTATTGGTCCATACACCCGATACAACGACCTTGCCAGAACCAATCTTGACAAATTGCGTACCATTTCCGACTACACTTCCGCCCCATCTCCAAGATTCTTCGTTGCCTACTTTCCAAACATTACTGCCTGAAGCACCACCTGAATTGCTGAAAGAACAAACACCACCCAAGCTACCTGTACCGCTCAGTTTACCGATAGTAAACGACCTACCGCTATTCTGCACTTCGATTCCATTGGCAATATCCAATGTTCCCAATGGCAAGCCATTACCATTATCCAACGTAAAGCGAGTATCACTTGAATGTACGGCGGGTTTGATGGTTCCCTTAAACTCTGACCAGTTGCCTTGGATTTGCGTACGAGTGGCATTCCAACCAGAACCAACAACAACGGGACAATAAATCGTCAACGTTCCTTCACCCGTAATCTTATTGCCATAAGAACCACGGTCAACCAAATTCCATCTTCCAGACTTTTCACTTGGAATATAAATACCATAAGAGGTACTGGTGTTTTCGGTAAGCGTACCACCTTGGAACTCAACCGTTCTTGCAGGAGTATTACATGAAACGCATTGAACGGTACCACCAGCTACTACCAATCTATCCAAAGAAGTATTGGCAACGTTGAGTTTCATCCATCCAGAACCCTTCTTGGTCAGTTTCGTTCCACTAATAGCACGATTTACGATATAGTCACCAGAATTGTTGATGACACCACCATCTGCCGTTTGAACAGACATGGCAGAACCTTGTGTAACGGCTGCCGTTGTGCGCAATTCTGCACCATTCTCGATAACCAACCTACTTGCTGCACTATTCACGCCACCTAAGTTTCCAACAGCTTGCGTACTATTAGAAATAGAAGATACCACAACGGTTCCACCAGAAATGCGCGTACCGCCCGTATAGGTGTTGTCGGTAAGAATCGTTAATGAACCTGTTCCGCGCTTGATGAGTTTCGAATTACCAACAATTGCACCAGAGCCCTTGAAAGTATAACTCGTGGTATTGTCAACAATAATGGAATCAGCTTCAATCTCTCCTACCAGATTCACGCCAAATGAATTGGCATCATCACCGAAGAGCACCTTGTCGCCAGTAACAAACATTTCATCAACAATCTCCTTATCCGATTCAAGCGTGAAGTTCTTTGACGTTGCCAAATCCCAATTGGTATTTTCATTACCATTCCAAATAACGGTCGTTGCATCACGTACACCTTCAATATTCAGATAAAGCTTGCCATCTTCATAGATAATCGAAGATTTCAAGGAATTGCCGATACCTTCAATCTTGATGTCAGAAAGATTGCCAGTTACATTCTCGGCTTCACCAATCAAGTATTTACCTGTTGGTAATGATTGACCAGCTTGCAAATGTGATACGAACTCGAATACGGGAACCAAATACTTAGGACCATAGTTCCAGGTCTTTGTTTCGATAGACACGAACTTAGCATTGATTTGGTCTGCGGAAAGGTCATCATAAATATCGAATATCACGCGAGAACCAAAGCCTAACAACAAGGAATCCGTGGTGATTGTTCCCTTGTTATCAGCACGACCTGGACGCAATTTAGCATCATAGTCCATCTTGATAGCCTTGAACGTTCCACCATTGGAATTCAGTTCTGCAAACCTATTCAACCAAAGTGAAGAATTCTTCATCGTACCATCGAAGTTGACAACACCTGCCCAAACATCCGTATTACCAGAATGTTTCTGTTCTACATTAGGCAAGTTGAGCGTACCGTCACCCTGCTTCACCAAACGAGTCTTACCAGCAAATCCACCTCCTGTTACGGTACAATTATAATACGTGTAACGAATCGTGGGATTCGTGGTACTCGTACTATTCGTTCCTTGAACCCAAGAAGGAACATTGAATGTAGCGATATGCGGTTCTGCGCCATCAGATACATTGATTTGCGTATCATTTGTTTCACACACAATCACGTGTTGGTCGTTGTTGGCAGCACCAATCGTTCCGCCGTTGGCAATTTCCACACGTCCCGTCATGGTAAGTGGTGGAGGAGCAACGGTGATATTTTCGAGTTCACCAAGGAAATAACTTGCATGAGGAGGTTGGTTATAACCCATCGACTCCCAAACCATACCTTGACGATATTGATGATCGTGCCAAAGCGTATAATTGCGCCAAGGAGTGTAGATATTGGTGGTATAAACTCTGATATAGTTGTTGTCAGATGTCCTTACAATGATTTCCTCACGCCAGTCGCCGATAACGTCACCCGTGGCACTTGGCGTATTCTTCGTCCAGTTACAATTGGCCGTTCCGTTGGCCGTAAACACGATGCTTCCGTTTGCCTTGAACACACGAGCAGCACCTTCACGCGAACTTGCTCCATCGAGTCCTTCTTCCAACAAGTCACCATCCCAATAGATACGGAAATTATTGGTGAAACCAGAAGGACCGCCAGAGATAGGTTTGTCTGCCACACAAGAAATAGTACCCGATTGAGAAGAATGACCTATAGCACCAGGATAGTCATTAGAGAAATTGCCACAGAGCGCACGACCATCGTCTGCAGTAGATTGCAAGCGATAATAAATCTTTGATGTGGTAGCATTACGATAGTTCATGGCAGGTTCATCCTCATTACAAGCAAAAATTTCCTGTCCGTGTCTATAAGGATCAAAGTCAGAACAATGCTGAGCATCGCCATGTCCTAATCCAGTAGTAGACAATCCCTTACCATTATCATCAATCACCATTGAACCGAAGCAGATTTCGTCACGTCCATCCCAGTCAACATCGGCAATTCCAAAGTTATGATAACCATTAGCATACCAAGGATCACCCCATCCGTTGTTGTTTGTCCACTCCCAATAGAGTGACAATTTGTGCGTAGAAGGATCTACGGAGAATGCTTTCATGTGATGTTTCGTATAACATCCACGACCTAAGAAGATGAAAGGATGACGACCATCCAAGAAAGGAGCACCGAAATAATGCTTGGTAGCACGGTGACCGTAACCATCTCCCCAATCATTTACGTCACCACGTGGCAATGGATAAGACATCCAAAGTGCCCCGTTCGTTCCAATGGGATAAGGTTTTCCTGTTGCACCTTCCAAATAAAGAAGATACTCAGCTCCCGTATTGGTATATGTCATATTGGCCGTTTGGTTAACCGTATTACGGGTGTTGACATTCATGTTACCGATATTCTGTACCGTACCATCGGCATAATGGATAATCATGTTATCAGCACCACGCAACAACACTTCTGCTTTTCCGTCGCCATCCCAATCATAGCCAACAGCATCGTATTGCTCATCGGGACCACTCACCATGTTAGGACCTAAGTCGATATACCATAAACGCTCACCTTTCAGATTGTAGCATTCGATATGATTATAGGCGGAGTCGTTGGCCACCGAACTTCCATCAGGACCATAATTTCTCTTAACAAGGAATTCACTAACACCATCACCATCAACGTCAGCCAAGGCAATATCGTTGATGACATAGTCTCTCGTGATATTCGTTCCCCTACGAGAATAGATAGGTTTTACGGGAAATTGTATGTATTGGTCGCCCCAACGACTTACAGGTTTGCTCAATTCCTGTTCTACGCCACGAACAACGGCTGCTACTTGATAACGACTTGAAGCATTACCAGTAATATGGTTGAAATTAGAGACCTTCAACGGAGTCTCGTTCAGTTTAGTACCATTACAATACAAATTGTACTCTACGTCATAGTATTCTTCACCAAAGATTCTCCAACTGATGTAATTGCCATTACCATTGGCGGGTATGGCAACCAATCCACGATCCAGTTTATCGGTGGTTCGTTGAGCAAAACTACCTACCGTAAATGCCATCAACAAGAACGTTGACAATAATACTCTCTTCATCATTTCAGTATATGGTTTTAATTAATAATCTGATAGTTTTTCGAAACAAGTTGTTTACAAATATTTTACAAATATACTATTAAATTGAGATATTCCTATATATGAGGTTATAATTTATCAATAATTATGTTAAAACAAGGTATACATATATAATACCCTACCCTATTTCACATCGGCAACAACTGTTCGTCTTCCACGTCGCAATGCTCAAATCCCATTTCCTTTGCCTTTTCCTTGTCAAAGGCATAATAAATAGCTTGACCTTCCACGCATATATCCCCGTTAGCGTTTTCAATGGTGGCACCTATCGTAACCCAACCACCTCGAATGGCAATGATTTTCGCACGAATGGTAAGTTGGTTATGCATCGTACTCAACGACTTAGAATATTTCAATTCAAGTTTAGAAGTCATTCCTGCGGTTTGCAACTTACGCGTTACTACCCATCCACAAATCTCGTCGATAAGCGTGGCAAGTATTCCACCGTGCATGATACCAACCCATCCTTGATAATAATCTTGCGGTCGCCAAAAGGAAATGATTTCATCACCTTCTTCGAAGAATTCCATGTGTAATCCAACAGGATTATCAGGACAACACCCAAAACAATTATATCCCTCACGACGGAGATATGGATTCTTGATTTTTCTCATATTTTTCTCCTTTATATATTTAAAAGGTCACTCGCATCATAAAACGTATACCACTCTTATGAGCAGTCGGTAACTCATTGTAAGTCAATCGGCGCACATATTCTATATGAAGCAACTTGAAGATGTTATGGATACCTGCCACTACCTCTACGTATGGTTTCTTGGAATCCATCACATAACAACCATTGGGGAAAGCCATCAACACATCGCTATTCGCATTTTGTACAAGGAAAGGATTGTTTTTGTCTGTTAATGAACCCCAAAAACATTTCACACCGATATATTCGCGCCATTTCAATTTCTTAAGCAAGGGTATTCTATTGAATATCTTGCCATTCATATCCCATGATATGTCAATACTTGCGAAGCGGTCGTTGAGGAATTCCATATTGTTAACCAAGCAGAACGACTCGTCTTCCACGATATAAGAGAGGTTGGCGGGAGGCATAATCAACAACGGATAAGGTACTTGATTCCATTGAATACCACCTTTGACAAAGGCGTCTATCTTTCCCCACGACTTCATCCAAAAACGCTTATAGATAGATAGCTCCGTAAAATTGAACTTATAATCGCCACCCAAGAAATTCTTCAAACCGATTGTATGACCAACGGTAAAGACGGGAGCATCGAGATTAACGGGAACACGACGTTGTTTGGTATTGATATATGTTCTTCCTGGAGCAATCTGGAATTCCAACCGTGCTTCCGTAGTGCGGATTTTCCCGTTGTGCAAATACTTGTTTAAGTTTTCATCATTTACATCAGGAATAGACAATCCACTATTCAACGGATGGAAGAACAATGCCGCACATGCCTCATTCTCTTCTGTCTTCAAGGATGCGGTGGTCTTAAATCCCCATTCCTCTTCACGTTCAAACGACAATTGTTGACGATTGTAGAACATCATCTTATCTACTTTCGCCCATTTGAAAGCCGTGAATACATTATCCTTATCCGTATGTACAAACTTATCGGATGGTGAGGTTATATCATAAGTTGAGGTGAAGGTAATAGTGCGTTTGGGGAACTCACGTGGCAAATAGTCTTTCTTATTGAATGAATAAGTAAGTTCTGCCTTATAATAATTCTTCTTGCTTCTCCATCCTCTTGCCAAATAACCAGAAAGGAACCAATGCGGATTTAAGTTGGCGGTTGTCTGAGCACTAATACGATTACGAATGCCATCAATAAAATTACTCGTCATGATTGTATTCATAGGTCCAAAATCAACCTTGCTCGGATGGTTTACGTCGCCCGTCTCAACAAAGTTCTCTATCAATGCCTTGACACCAAACAATATATACTTAAAACCTTTCAATTGTTCGATACGATGAATAAACGCGTCCATCGACGATTCACTCTTCGTCAATTCCACGGTACGATATTGATTCCAGAAAGCCTCATCACGCATCATGGCATTTGCCTCTCGCTTTTCTTTCGTCTTTCCCCTGAACAATATCTTCGGCAATTCGTCGAAAGCATAGTCACTTAATCGCGTCGTTCGGATAACTATCGCCTTCGATATAAGTTTGCTGACTGACATTTCAACAATCATGTCATCAACAGACAAAGCCCATTCTCCATTGGCAAGTCGTTCATATTCTTGCTTTACTTGTAGATTATCCACGAAATTCACGTCACTACGCATGGGAATGGTGAGGTTGCAACGCTTGACATGTAAGGATGAATCCGTCAACACAAACAATTCTCCACGGAAGCCGAAGTCTTGTTGGTTGTTGGGAATGAATTGTAAATGATAACACAAGTCGCGTCCAACGTAAACGGTATCTTCTATATAGAAACGATAAAACGCAATCGCATCCTTACCGATAGGACTTGTAAAGGGGTATTGCAACAAACGAACTTGGTCTTCATAAATATCAATGTCGGTAAACACATCCTTCAATACAGTATTCAAGATGTCGCCCGTTTGCAAGAAATGATTGATACCCGTAGAGTTTTGTCCCTTGATAATATCTTTCTCGCTCTTAGGACTTTTGCGATAGATATGTTGGGTAACCGTCTCATCTACGGAGATAGGAAGAATCAACCTGTTATTATATGGACAAAGTTCCACTTGATCCATCAACCATTTTCGTTTCCCCACAAAACCGCTATCTAATAAGTCGTTTGCCTGAATGTCATTAAAAGCCAGGGTTATTTTCTGATACTTATTATATTGATAGAAATCGTGATTACGTAAGTCCGTGCGTTTTTTGGCCGCAATCACACGCTTCATCAATTCTACCGCTGGATTGTCTTTCCTTGAATACTTTCCCCTCTTTTGTTTAATCACAACTTCGGCAAGTTGCTTTGTATCTGGCTGTAATTTTACATTATACCTATTGGGAATGTTGGTTCCAATCATGATACGTTTCGACTGATAGCCCACCGCACTATAAGTAAGATACCATCCATTATGTCGTTCTATCGAATAATGTCCATTAGCATCTCCACTCACGGCGATGTGGTTTCCCTTATACGATACACTTGGGTAGAGAATCGTATCACCAGTAGCCGCATCCGTTACAACTCCCTGAATCTGGGCGTGGAGTGAGAATGCCGAAACACAACATATAAAAAACAATATTACCCTTAATCTCATTTCTAACAATTTACAATAATTGTGCCAAATCATTGATAATCAAATCGGGAACACGCTCATCATATTGCTTGTCATCCCATCCTTCACCTTTAAACCATGCTGCCTGACAACCCAACTTCACGGCTGGCTCAATGTCTTTATAGAAGCTATCGCCAACAACCATAATCTCTTGAGGTTTCATCGCAAGTGCCTCAACACCCAAAGCGAATATCCGAGGATTGGGTTTCCTAATCTTCACGACAGAAGACTCTATCACTTGGTCAAACAAATGGTTAAGTTCAAACTCCTGAAGCACTTGGTTCATGTTGCCATAGAAATTGGTTACCAATACCATCGGATATTTCTTTCGCAACTGTTCCAATACTACCTTGCTATGAGATATGATTTTCCTTACTTGTTCATAGACTTCATTCAACACGGCTTGATGCTTTCCCTTGAATTCCTCATCATCGGCACACCAGACATCATGTATGCACAATTGTTCCATCTCTATTCGAAGTTTCACCTCAAGTGTCTTGCGAAGCGTGAAGTTAGGCTGGATTATGACATTGTTTCCCAAGAAACGTTCTCCATAGACATACGCCGTGCGAAATTCTTCTTCCGTGATGGGAACACCTTGCCGTTGATACGCATGCCACAAGAACTTTCCCCAATGGCAACCAGCCGTATCGATGGTTCCGCCAAAGTCGAAAATCAATCCTTTTATATCTTTATCTAACATATCGTTCTCTCCTATGTATCTGAAGACATCTCCTTTGACAACGAATGACACAATTTCTCATGCTGACGATGCATATATATATATAATGTGTACATCACCGTTATCTCGAAAAGAGGATAAATCCACGGTTTGTCTATCAGACACGAAATGTAAAGGCAAATCGCCCTGGTGTTGAAAGTCAATATATTCGTGAAGGGCATCAATGGACGAGAACCATCCAAGAACTTCGTCTTAATGGCATCAAGATTGATTCCCTGACGCACTTTGGTTTGGTATTCCTTGAAGAAGGATTGGAATTGAGGCGTCCTACGTTCTTGACTCCTACAATATTTGGCATAATTGTAGTAGAACAATTGCGGAATGAGATTCCCCTTTTTCTTTTCCTCTTCATAGATTGCATGTTGTTGTTGGGAGTTATCCAACTCGCTATTTTCCTTTCCCTTGAGGAAAAACAAGTGTATCTGACGATAATAGTCGCTCAACGAACTTTGTGGAGAGTGGCATAAGATACCGGCAACGGCCATCAAGAGCCAAGCCCACATTCCCCATTTCGTATCCGTGAATGGTATGTATTGGTCCATCAATCTAAAAGCCAATGCCGCATAGATGCAGATAAACCATATATCGCCAGAAAAACCATCCAGAATCCTACCAATCAAAGTTTTCTTCCCTGTCAGTCTTGCCATTTGTCCATCTGTACTATCACAGAAATTGGCAAACATCAAGAACAACACACCCATGATGTTGTGAGTCAAATCCCTAAAATAAAACATATAGCCTGCGCCAATGCCTAAGAAGATAGACAAGACTGTAATGACATTGGGATGAATACCAAGTTTATTCCACAACAACGCAAAGACCAAGCCGATAGGACGAGTGAAATGCACGTCGAGCCACTCCTCCGTATCGTTTGACTTAAACGATTGTTGCAACAATTCCTTAAACTTACTCATTTCATTTTATCTTTTAAAAGTTTGGCTATCGCCTTCGCCGCATCTTCCCTGCATCTCGAAAAACTCGGCCAATCATTAAAGTCTATGATATAGATACGACCATCCTTGTCAATAATCGCATCTCCTCCATATATATCCAACGAGACAACGTCTGCCAGACGATGTACCTCGTTTATCAAGTACGATTCGTCGAAAGCGAAATGTTGCGCCTTACCGTTCACCAATTCATGGGAAAACTTGGTTAGTTGGTCATCGGTGGGATAATAATACCGAAAGAAATGGTGACCAACACCATAAAACTTGATGATATCTCCCTTCACATGAGCTTGAACGACATAATCAGTAATGCCTCTCTTGGCAAAAGCGAGTTTGGCGTTTTCCAACGCTTCCTCATTCTCACAATAAACCACGTCATCTTCCTGTTGTGATGTTTGGTCTCCTCGTTTAATCCAATAGCCATATTCTCCCGACGATGGCGGCATTGGAATGTGATGAAGTTCCATCACGGTTTGCAGACAACTCTTGGCACAAGTAGCAACAGCCTTTCCGCTATTGACAACCATGCTTCCTCGTTCCTCGAAACGATTCAACAATTGAATGGTTCTTGGAAAGCGAGCCATCGACAAAATGACGTCTGCCTCAAACGACTCATCCAATTGCGCTTCGTCAACGATAGGAATGTCCTTGCCAAGCAAGTCGCAAGTCGTTTGCAAGATAGCATTGTCTTTTTCAACGGAATTAGGAGAGAAACTACTATCCCTTCTAACCGCCAATATGTGATATTTATTTTGTTTCAATGATATTGCCTTTCAAAAATTCATTCGCTACGATAATGTCCGAAGCGTGGTCTATATCGAGTATCTTGCTAAATGGATAGGCTTTTATCTTCAATCCATCGCGTATCAAACCACGTTGAAAGTTTCGCATTCTGCTCTCTCCCCTTTCCATACAGGTATGCAAGGTCTTCACGGCAATGGGCGTTAAGCCATAGATGCCACCAGAGATATACTTGCAATGTTCGTCTACATCGAAGAAACCAGTTACGTTCATTGCCTCGTCAGTGCCTACATACAAGGGCTTTTCATCCTCTACGTAATCCGTAACGCCCATCAATCCATCCACCTTTCCTATCTGTTGTTGAAAAGCCTGGACGTATGCGGCAAACTCTTCTTCATGGAAGATGGTGTCTACCGTCGTCAACACGAATGGCGAATCTTCCAAATACGAACTGAGTTCGTAAAAGCTATGCATGGAACTCGGCGTGCTCTTCACGATATAGCGCAACGGCACACGTTTGCCATACAATCCTTTTTCCTGTATCTCATCCAGATGACTACTAACAAGCGTAGTGAGATCGTTGCAAATCACCACTATCTCTTCGGCATCGAGACTCATGAAGACTCTTATCAACCTATCGATAAGATGTTCTCCATTGACTTTCACCAATGGTTTAGGCTCATTCACTCCCTCTTGGGATAGTCTCGAACCCTCACCAGCAGCTATGATAGCATATTTCATTTACTCAAATACTTCGTCAATACCAAATTCATCCATCTCATCATTCGATGATGCGCATGGATCAAACTCTTCAGGGATATCGAATTTAGCATTGGGATTATATCCCAACGACCTATCTGCCAACACCTTTTTAATATATATAGCAAAGATAGGCAACGCCATTGTCGCTCCCTGTCCCATACTGGTAGAGTTGAAGTGTATATCTCGGTCTTCACCACCTACCCAACAACCAGTAACGAGTTGCGGTGTGAGTCCCATAAACCATGCATCAGAGTTGTTATTGGTAGTACCAGTCTTTCCGCCCAGTTCATTTTCCAGATTATACTTGAAACGCAGACGATGGGCAGTTCCGCTATTCACCACCTCTTGCAACAAGACAAGCATCTTATAGGCACTCTCTGCACTAATCACCTCGTTCATGCGTGGTTGGAATTGGGTAATCAACGTGCCGTCGCTATCCTCAATCTTCGTTACGAACATAGGAGATACGCGAATACCGTGATTCACGAATGTAGTATAGGCGCTTACCATCTCTGCTACCGATACTTCGCATGGTCCTAAACACAACGACATAGATGGGTGAATGTCGGGATTGTTGATACCGTAGTCATTCAACATCTGCACGAATTGTTGTGGATTCAAGCGACTCATCAAGTAAGCGGAAATCCAGTTGTTAGATTGAGCGAGTCCCCACTTCAACGTTACCATGGCACCATAGCGACTTCTACTTCCATTACGAGGTGTCCACGGTTTTCCTGCTACCATATACGTACGCTGAACGTTTGGTGCCAAGTCGCATGGTGAAAATCCGTTCTCCATAGCGAGTGAATACAGATATGGCTTGATGGTAGAACCAACTTGTCTACGACCTTCCGTTACCATGTCGTACATGAAATGCGTGAAGTCAAGACCTCCAACGTATGCCTTTACTTGTCCGTTTACGGGGTCCATACTCATGAAACCAGAACGAAGGAACGACTTGTAATAACGAATGGAATCCATAGGAGTCATCGTAGTATCTTTCTCGCCCTTATAGGTAAACACGCTCATACGCGTCTTGGTGTTGAAAGCGTGTTCGATTTCCATTTCACTCGCACCACCCGCTTTCATGGCTCTATATCGTTCACTCTGCCTGATGGCACGATTCATGATGCTATTGATTTGTGCTTGTGAGATGTCACTGGTAAATGGCGCATTCTTCTTTGACTTGTTTGAGGCAAAGAATATGGGTTGGAGATACTTGGCTACATGTTGGTAAACGGCCTCTTCAGCATATCTTTGCATACGCGTATCGATGGTGGTATAAATCTTCAATCCATCGGTATATACGTTATAATTGCCGCCACCTTTCTTGAAGTTCTTATTACACCAGCCATAGAGCGGGTCGGTAACCCAAGCGATAGAGTCAATGACATATTGATTCTTCTTCCAACTGGGATAAGTAGACTTATCGGGTTTCTTTGCCATCATGTACTGACGCAAGAATTCCCTGAAGTATGGAGCCGTACCGTCCTTATGGTCTGTACGATGGAAATCCAACTTCAATGGTTCATTGCAAGCTTCCTCATATTCCTGTTTGGTAAGATGACCAGACTTCAGCATCTGCGCAAGCACTACATTACGACGCTCCTTGCTACGGTCGGGATAGCGAACGGGATTATAGAGGGATGGATTCTTACACAATCCCACCAAAGTAGCCGACTCTACCAACGTCAATTGACTCGGTTCCTTATTGAAATAAGTCTTTGCGGCCGTCTTGATTCCTACGGCATTGTGCAAGAAATCAAAGTAGTTTAGGTAATGAGCGATGATTTCTTCCTTGGTATAATATCGCTCCAACTTAATGGCAATCACCCACTCGATGGGTTTTTGCAACAAACGTTCCAACTTGCTATGCGCTTTCTCAGAATAAAGTTGCTTGGCCAACTGTTGGGTTATCGTAGAACCACCACCTGCGTTTTCCCTACCTAAGATACCACGTTTGATGATAGCACGACCAAGCGCCTTGAAGTCAATACCTGAATGCATGTAGAAACGTTCGTCCTCCGTAGACACCAAAGCACGCACTAAATGAGGCGAAAGATTGTTGTATGACACACAAATACGATTCTCTCGGTCAAAGTTATATGTACCCATCACCTGTCCGTCAGATGAATAGATTTGGGAAGCGGAACGGTTGATTGGATTCTGCAGGTCGTCCAAACCTGGCATATATCCAATAAAGCCAAACCAAATACCAAAAAATCCTATGACAGTAGCGATGATTCCTACCGCCAAAGCTCCCCACAAAAAACGTATAAATGCTTTTCTCATGTTGTCTTTATCAAAAATATCTGCAAAATTACAATTTTCTTTTAAAATATCATCATTATTCAGAAAAATATCAGTAACTTAGCACTCGAATTTACAACCGTTATCCAAAAGAAAATGGAAAAACATAATTTTGTAACAATTGCTGACCTCTCCAAGGAGCGGATTTTGTACCTTATCAGTTTAATCCAAGAATTTGAAAAACATCCCAACAGGGAAATACTCAAAGGAAAGGTTGTGGCAACATTGTTCTATGAACCATCAACACGTACCCGACTCAGTTTTGAAACAGCAGCCAACCGCCTTGGAGCTCGCGTCATCGGCTTTTCTGATGCAAAGGCTTCCAGCGTAAGCAAGGGAGAGACACTCAAAGACACCATTCTCATGGTTTCTAATTATGCCGACGTGATTGCGATGAGGCATTTCATCGAGGGCGCCGCACAATATGCCAGCGAAGTGGCTCCCATCCCTATCATCAACGCAGGCGACGGCTCGCATGAACATCCTTCTCAATGCTTATTAGACTTGTATTCCATCTACAAGACGCAAGGTACTTTGGAAAACTTGAACATCTACTTGGTGGGAGACTTGAAATACGGAAGAACCGTACACTCGTTGATTACCGCCATGAGACACTTCAATCCCACGTTCCATTTCATTGCGCCCAAGGAATTGGCAATGCCCAACGAATACAAGCTCTATTGCAAGGAGCACGACATCAAGTATCAGGAGCATACGGCGTTCAACGACAAGGTGATTGCCGATGCTGACATCATCTATATGACGCGCGTGCAGAAGGAAAGATTCTCCGACTTGATGGAATACGAACGAGTGAAGAATGTCTATATCCTCCACAACGACATGTTGGGCAACGTGAAGCCCAATATGCGCATTCTACACCCGTTGCCACGCGTGAATGAAATCGCTTACGACGTTGACGACAACCCTCATGCATATTATATCCAACAGGCACAAAACGGCTTGTATGCTCGTGAAGCGCTCTTCTGCTATGTTCTTGGAATCACCATCGACGACGTGAAGGCTGACAAGACCATTATTAAATGATATATTTAGCTCGCCTAAACGATATGTTTACGCCTGCTAAACGATATATTTAGGAAGCATAAAGCATAACTTTGTAAAAAACCATAGAATAATTACATGGAAAAGAAGACAGAAAGACTGGTTGCCGCCATTAAGAACGGTACGGTTATTGACCATATTCCAGCAGAAAAGACCTATCACGTAGCTTCCCTGCTCGGACTTTTCGACATCAAGACCGAAGTGACTATCGGTATTAACTTCGCCTCTACGAAAGTGGGAAAGAAGGGAATCATCAAGGTGTCGGATAAATTCTTCACCAACGACGAGATTTCTCGCCTTTCGGTCGTTGCTCCTAAGGTCATTCTCAACATCATACAAGACTATGAGGTGGTAGAGAAGAAAACGGTGGACACGCCAGATGAACTACGGGGAATCATCAGATGCAACAATCCCGTATGTATCACCAACAACGAACCTATGCAAACGGTTTTCCGCGTCGTAGACAAGGAACATGGCGTTTGTAAATGCCATTATTGCGACAAAGAACAAGATATCAACAAAGTGGAACTGATTTAATCGTTCCACTTTGTTGACATTTCAAATAATATTCGTAACTTTGCAACTTCAAAATATTCTCACAAAGAAAGCATTATTCAAATTAAACATAAAATGAAAAGAGACAACCAAATTTTTGAGTTAATCGAGAAAGAACATCAACGCCAATTGAAAGGCATTGAATTGATTGCCAGTGAAAACTTCGTAAGCGACCAAGTGATGGAAGCAATGGGAAGTTACTTAACCAACAAATACGCCGAAGGCTATCCTGGGAAACGCTATTATGGCGGTTGCCAAGTGGTAGACGAAGTAGAGCAGTTGGCTATCGACCGTGTTTGCAAACTCTTTGATGCTGAATACGCCAACGTACAACCTCACTCTGGTGCTCAGGCAAATGCTGCCGTATTACTCGCAGTATTGAACCCTGGCGATACATTCCTCGGACTCAATCTCGCTCATGGTGGACACCTCTCTCATGGTTCTTCCGTGAACACGAGTGGTATATTGTACAAAGCCATCGGATATGACTTGAATCCTGAAACAGGTCGTGTTGACTACGACGAAATGGAGAAGTTGGCATTGGAACACAAACCCAAATTGATTATTGGCGGTGGTAGTGCTTATAGTCGTGAATGGGATTACAAACGTATGCGCGAAATTGCCGACAAGGTAGGTGCCCTTTTGATGATTGACATGGCTCACCCCGCAGGTCTTATTGCTGCTGGTTTACTTGACAATCCTGTAAAATACGCTCATATCGTTACCTCTACCACACATAAGACATTGCGTGGACCTCGCGGCGGTATTATCTTGATGGGTAAGGACTTCGAGAATCCTTGGGGTTTGAAGACGCCAAAAGGACAGGTAAAGATGATGTCTGCATTGCTCAACTCTGCCGTATTCCCAGGACAACAAGGTGGTCCATTGGAACATGTGATTGCGGCAAAGGCTGTAGCATTCGGAGAAGCTTTGCAACCAGAATTCAAGGAATGGGCAAAACAAGTGCAAAAGAATGCAAAGGTATTGGCTGACGAACTGATTAAGCGTGGATTCACTATCGTTAGCGGTGGTACAGACAACCACTCTATGCTCGTTGACCTTCGTTCAAAATATCCTGACCTTACAGGTAAGGTTGCTGAGAACGCATTGGTAGCTGCCGACATTACCGTCAATAAGAATATGGTTCCTTTCGATTCTCGTTCTGCATTCCAGACATCAGGTATTCGTTTGGGTACTCCTGCTATCACCACTCGTGGTGCTAAGGAAGACTTGATGGTGCAAATCGCTGCGTTTATTGAGGAAGTTTTGAATGCGCCAGAAGATGAAAACGTCATCGCAAGCGTTCGCAAGCGTGTAAACGACATCATGGCCAACTATCCTTTGTTCGCATATTAATGCATTCATGGTTCAACTTATATTGACATATATTTTTGTGGCACTCTCCATCGGTTATGCTATCATGAGCATATACAAAACCGTGAAGAGTGCCCAAAATCCTTGTTACGGATGCGATGGTTGTGCACTGAAAGAACTGAAAACGAAACAAAATAAACATTGTCCAAAGAAAAATTAGGCAATTTGTTTGGTATTCACAAATAATTGTTATACCTTTGCATCCGAAATCAAAAAAGGTACCTTGGCCGATCGGTTAGGTAACGGTCTGCAAAACCGTGTAGAGCAGTTCGACTCTGCTAGGTACCTCAACAAAAAGCAGTCAACATAAAGACTGCTTTTTTGTTTTTCTACCGTTGAATCACATTGGGTATACAAACCATGATTTGTAAACAAAGGAGGGCGTGGCAAATTGCCACACCCTCCTTGAATTGTTTATCTCTAAGTAGATTACTTAACGATTATCTTTTTACCATTCTGGATATAGACTCCCTTTGTAGCTTTCTTAGTACGCATACCTTGCAGGTTGTAAATGTTTCCATTGACAGAGTCAACGGTAGCTTGGTTGATGCCATCAGTAAAGCCACCATCCTCACTAACAAGGTCATTGTCAATGTTTATACCGCCAAAGTTGAATACAAGTTTAGCACCAGAATCTGTCAGATGTTTCAAATATGCACGATAAGCAGCAATACGGTTTCCACCAGAAGCTTTCTTAAATGCCTTGACACCTGCGATGTAGTCACCTTCCATCACAACGGCATTATTCTTACCCAAGTCAGCATACGTTCCAACGAAATCGTATTGTCCGTTATTGTCAGTTACGGTCAACTCATTAGGTGCAACTATCGTCTTATTCTCAAATACTGGGAGATCAATGTCATTACCCTCAATGATAATAGCATAAGGAATATTGGACTCTAATTGATCCACCTCTTCGAAATTCAAGGTAATGATTCCGTTTTCCTCCGTAGTTCCTGTATAATTGAGAACGTGTGTGGCGCCAATCTCATCCTTCGTGGTCTGGAAGGGCAACACCAACGTATTCAATCCACTAAACAACTTGCGCTCGTAAGTAACGGTTGCATACGTGCCAGCAGCAGGAGCCTCGGTGTCGGTATCAGACAATGTGATGCTTGCATCGGCAACAGTTGGTTCGAGTGCTTTACTCAATCCACCATACTCATTGGCAGCTTGGATTTTGTATTCAGCACCTTCCACATAGTCATAGGATGTCTCGGTGGTGAAGCCAATCACTTCTCCATCTTTGGTTATCACGTAACAGATGGCGTACGGAACAGCATTCCAAACGAGTTTTCCATTATTAATCTTTACTTCTGGAGCATCACAAGCCTCACACTTCAAATCAGGTTGCCAGTTATCATCACCACTCATCACATTCTTGATGGTATATTGAGCAGCCTCCTCGTCGGTGAGGTAATTCTTCACGTTGAACTTCTCAACCTTCTCGCCTGTATTACTATCGATGTAGTAATAGTAGGTCTCACGTTGTGAAAGGTCAACAGGGTTGCCATTAGCATCCACGGTGTTGTAGTCTGCCCAAAGAGCAGGTAGTCCACCCATGGTGTTGTACCAACCTTTGGCGGGGATATTGATGAAAGTCTGCGTGTTGATGAACACGGTTTTGGGCTCATCGTGCCAAGGACGACCGAGCCAAATGTCGGTGACGTTAATACCTGGACGCGGACGAATGATGTTGTTCATAAATACATAGCCCCACTTTGTATCTGCGGTGTGGCGTGGTGCTACGATATAACCACCTGACGGACGATTGATTTGCAATGTATCGCCATCGAGATAAACGTCGCCTCCATTGTAGATGAAATCAACAGCACCCTCGATAAGCGAGTTCTTGATGTAGTGGCGATTTTTCTGAGTAGAGGCAGTAATCCATGTGTCTTGATAGCTAAGCAACGCCACATTATTAAGTGCCACACGGTCTGCTTGAGTATTCAAAGCGAGTGCTTGCGGACCAGCCAATTGCTCGTAACCATAGCTATTCTCAATAGTGAGGTTCTCGAAGAAAGCATCAGCACCTTTCACAACAACTGTTGCACCAGGATCTACTGGGTAGGCGTTATTGCCTCCACTCAGGCGGTTGTCAAGGATGACTGCCTTATCGCGTTCCTGACCAATGAGGTGCAAATTAGGTTTGTTGGCAGGCATATCAACATGTTCGTTGTAACGACCGTTCTTGATGAAGATGAGCCAAGGTTTAGCAGCACCAGTGGGAGCAGCATCAATAGCAGCCTGCACGGTTTGGTACACAGGAATACCAGAAATCTCGGTAGTTCCATTAGCTCCAGCATCGACCACTGCATCATAGAGACGAATCTCTGGTTGTTGACGTTCCATGGTGGTGAAAGTGATGGTTGTGCTTGCTACAGCATTTCCACTACGGCTTACGAGTACGCCCTCAGGCATAGTGAAGGTGTATTGTGTTCCATACTTCAGACCACCGTAACGGAAGATGGCACTTTTGCCAGAGATAATCGGTGCAATCTCCTCTCCATCGAGAGTTGCGAAGCCTTGTCCAGCCTTAATCTTATTATCAAAGGTAAGGATAATGCTACCATTGGCACTCACGTCTTCATCACCATCTGCAGGGGTGCTGCTCACGAGTGTAGCTGTTTGCTCTGTGCCACCTAATTGGTCGGCCAACACGAAAATCTCGGCGATGGAAGTACCATCGTAGTCGCTGGCTACACCAATCTTATCGCTGGTGCGGTCAGGCATCCAACGAATCCATACGCGTTGTTGGTCATTGGCATCCTCGGGCAATGCAAACTCCTTCGGACCATCCCATCCACGTGAAGGTGGGTTGAATGTTCCAATGGTGGTGTAATTCTCGCCATCGATGGAGTATTGTACGTTATTAATAGAATATGTGTTATAGTCATCACCTAAGCAACTGCTGATAATCAAGTTCTCATAGCCTTTCGATGAGAATGATATTTCCCAGTACCATTCCTCTGATAGATACTTCCAGATACGGGCAGCAAACTTACCGTTTTCCTGTCCGTTACCAATGCCACGTGTTAACCAACTGCTGGTGGTTCCATCTGCTTGGCGAACGGTCAACATTCCAGCATTGTCACTCTCTGCCTTATAGTCAGCTGCACGGTCGCGTGAAGGTTGGTCGTAATAGAGGTCCCAACCCACGATGTAGTCGGCAGCAGAAAAATTAGCGGTAACATTCTTTTCACCAGTCATCTTCAACTCACATTCTTGACTTGTACCTTGTGCGTCGCCTTCCCAACCCGTGAATGTAAGGATGCGATTATTGATGGCTGTGAGTTTCACGTCGGTTCCTTCCTCGTAATAGTGTACGCCATCTACGACATTACCAATAGGTGAATATTGCACGAGATTGTCGTTCACACCTTCCGAACGGGTGAGATTCAATGCGAAGACATTTTTCTTCGTGTAAGTAGCGATAAGGGTGGTGTTTTTACTAATATCGAAGCTATATGGATTCTCCGTTGAAACGGTCTCGCCTTCCTCATCAACCCATGCTGCAAAGTGATAGCCAAAGTTCTCAGAAGCAGAGACGGTGATGCTTGTACCCTCGTCAAACTCATTACCTGCGGGATTAATTGTTATCTTCCCAGCACCTTCAGTACCCTGACTCACGTTGAGTGTGTATGACGATACAGCCTCAATCACACCTTCCACGTCGGCCATAAACACAACGTCGCTGTAGGCATACTGCTTGTTTGTAGCCAATCCACGGATGTAAATCTTTACCTCAAGGATATCATCGGTAGTTGGGATAGAAGTCAAGTCATAATTATATGCGGTGTAGTAAGGACTCTCTTTCACCAAAGCGGGACGCTCGTTAGTGGCGATTTCGTAACGCTGACCTCCGCTGAAGGCAACGACATCAAAGTTACCGCCGTTGGTTCCTACGCGACTGGCATGGAAAGCAAACGATTTCGGAGTAACGCTGAGACCCTTCTTAGGTTTCATGGTGAATGTGATGGCATTGACATCCTCCTGAGAACCAGCCTGCTCTGTGGGTTGGAACATCGTTTCCAATATGCCACCGTCCGTGCGTGTGCCATTCATAATGAGATTGTCACCTACGGTCATTTCTGCCACACTAAACACATCTTCTTTTATGGCTTGGGCTGTAGTGGCACTATTAGCACCTTCTTTCAATGGCCAAGTTAACGTGAAGTCTTGTTCGTTGACAGTCTCGCTAACGGGAGAACCAGCCTCAACGGCATTTATCTTCATATAATTGAGATTCCAATTCGAGGAAAAGCCGTTGCCTGCAATGAGACGTAAGATAACCAACTCCTTGTTTGCGGCAGAGATTTGTACCGTATTGTCTTTATAGAGCCACCAGTTGCCCATCGTCTCGAATGTACCTGCATCGAACCATGTCTGTCCACCATCGGTAGATACGACTGCCTCAAGCGTAGCAACCTCGTTCTTACCCCATGCACATGCGAAATCAACGGTTACATCCTTATAACCTGTGGTGGGGAATCTCACCTCGTAGTAATTGTTGTGCTGCGAGGGGTCAGTGTAATCGGTAATTGCATTAGCCTCAGTATCATTCACGATACGGAATACCTGATTGTTGTAACCAGTGGTGATAGCCCAATAGCGGGCAGTCTTGCCAGTAATTGTGTAGTCGGCTACATTGCCCACGGCTTCGTTTGCCACAATGATGGGTTGTCCATTATTGAACCACTGAGTTTTCACTTCTGCCCAACTGTCGGAGTTAGGTGTGTAGATACCATCCGCTACGGTATAACCCGTATCGAAGGTCCATTTTGCTAATTGTGTACTCTCTTGAGCCAATACGAAGGTTGGAAAGAGTGCAAACAATGCAAGAATGAATTTTGAAATAATAGATTTGTTTTGCATGATGTTATAAATTTAAAATATTAAATGTGTAGCAAATTATGTTAATCGCTTTCCAAGATGATGTTCACCAATTGGGTTACATCAGAAATGTTGATGGTATTATCGCGATTGATATCAGCATTGTCCTTGATAAACGATGGGTTGTCCACATTAAGGATATACTCAACTAATAGTACGACATCCGAGATATTCACCAGTTCGTCTCCATTGACATCACCCAATATACCTTCGGGGGTATTCGTGGCATCAGTCGCCATTCCGTGAATGCGCAAGTCTGAAAGACAGATGGTCTTACCCGTGGCTGCTCCATTGTACCAAGGATAGACGCGCACGAGCAGTTCTTGTCCTTCTTCGAGTTTAATGACAGGCTTAGTCTCCACATATTGCATGTTGTTTGCTGGCATCTTCTTCATCTCGAAAATGGTAGTGCGAGTCTCAAAGTTGTCTGTGGAATAATAGATGTGTGAGCACATTCCGTTGCCTCCACATCCACAAACGAAGAGGCTAATTTCATCAATGGTCAATGTCATACCATTGGCAGGCTTGATTCCCCATTGGATATAACGTTGTGGGTTGTCGTCAATCTCGTTTGCAGGCCAAGCATCACCGATGAGCAGATTGCGTTGTGTCTTTCGAGTGGCATCATATCCTGTCCAATCAGGCCATACGGTATTAGCATTGGGATTGGAATATCGCTGTACGTACATACCTGTCCACGATTCGGGAATGACTTCTGCTGGACCCGTCAACTCATAACCATCGTTTTTCTCTAACCGCCAATAGGCATTTACTTCCGTACCTCCCTCCAATACTATAGCCGTGGCCTTGATGGGAACAACGATACTCTTATCGCCTTGTTTGACGGTAATTGTGCCTTCCGTCACCCCATTCTTGGAAAGAGTCAGTTGAGCATAAAAGGTCTTGACTAGTGTGGAAGCGGTATAAGAAGAGGTCAATTGACTTTGCCATTCTTTCTTATCAAATGACAAAGAGACTCCCTCGCTTGCTTCCATGCTTACGGTTCCTTCTTCAGGAGATAATCCAAAACCGTTTAAGGTAAACTCTTTTTGTAATGTCTGCCCCTTATAAGCCTCGCCCAAATCCGCTTCAGAAGGATTGATGGAAAGGTCGGTAGGTAAAACAATGTTGTCGGAAAGTATTCCTTGCGCTTTCATCAATTCCGCACATTTACGAGCAACAAGCAAAGCACCTGTGCTGTTGAAGTGGGTGGAACCTTCCCCATCAAATAAATATTCGTGGCACTTTGTGTCTCCATATCTCTCATACAACTCAGCCGTAGCAGTAGTTAAGTCGATAAAAGGGATATTTCTTTCAATCGCCAATTGTTGCATGTGATAAGGATAATCCATCGTATGGTCATTGGCAGGTACGCTTTGATTCTCCTTGATACCTGTTTCGGTGAGAATGGAGAATTTGTCGCCCAAGTCGTGCTTGCCGTTTCGGCGAATCGTTGAATCAGCGAAATAACTACGACAAACAGGAGCTACAAGCAACGGATGAGCACCGAGTGCCTCTACTTCATCAACGATTTTGGATAAATTTTGCTTATAGGTAGTGGAAGGAACAGTTCCGCGAAGGTCAACGGCAGCTGCGGCATTCGTGTTTCCGATACTATTGTAATACGCTTGCAACGCATAACCATCCATTCCGTCGTTCTTCTCGTCGTTGTGTGCAAACTGGATAATGACGTAGTCACCTGCTTTCACCTGCCTTTTTGCCGTTTGCCATAGTTCGTTGTAACCTCCATAAGTATCTCTGCCACCTCTTGCGTAGTTGATGGAAGTCCATCCGTTTGTAAGGAATTGTCCGAAATACATTCCCCATCCACGAGTTACTGTAGCTGCTTCATCATAAGGAGCCATCGTTGAATCTCCGAGTGTGTGAACCTTTCCAGGTGTGGCACTGAGTAGTGTCAATGCCACGAGAATAGTTATAATACCGAATAGTTTCTGTTTCATTTTTGATTTGATTTGTAGATGTTTGTATTTTGTTTTGAAAATCGTTTCTACTTGTTGGCTTTTGTTTAGATTGTTTTCTGAACGCAAAATTATATATACGAGGTGAATTCATCGGGTAAAATTATGTAATCTTGGGTTGTTTTTGTGTCAAAAAGATAATAATGCATAATTTTCCACCTTTGTGATTTATTTTTCCACCTTTTTAACCTCTCCTAAAGTATATATTTATAGTCGTAAAGTAATACGCTGCATAATAGCAGGTAAGATAATAAAAATAGTTGGTCATTAGGTTGGAAAACATAGGTTTCTATGCTACAAGCCATTGATCTGTACATTACAGAACAATGGCTTGTAGCAAACAAAGCAATGGTTTACATGGTCTAAAGCAATGGTTTGCAGCATTCAAAATGTAATGCTACTTGCATATAACTTTCCTTACCGTCCCGTCATCGTATCTCACCAAGTGGATACCTTTGCTTTCGGGAGATATGCGGGAGCCAGAGAGGGAATAGTGAATGCCGTCATCGGGTTCTCTCACCGTAGTAGGACGAACGCCAGTCTCCTCATCTGTCAGCGGTACGATTTCCTTGAACCTCCCCCAATACTTATGGTTGCGGTACAACCTCACCGATTGAGCAGGAACATGCAGCGTCTTATCGGAATACGTGCTGAAAGAGTAACAATCAAGGGGAGTTTCGATGTAGCAATAGACATCCTTCAAGTCATCCACCAGAGATTGCCCAGAATAGTAGTAAGCATGGATAAAGGCATATTCACCTATCTCCTCCACTCCAGAGGGTATCACCACGGTCTTCAGGATTCGGTGAGTATAAGTGTAATTAGAAAATGCCATATATCCGATTGTCTTCAGCGAATTGGGAAGGATGATGCAGGTCAACCAGCGATTATCGGCAAAGGCATATTTCCCGATATGCTTCAACGAAGGAGGCAAAATTAGGCAGGAGTCACCACCTTCCTCTGCCATGGTTGGAGGAATAATCCTGCTGAATTTACACGAATGAAAGGTACTGTCCTCGATGGATTCCAGGCCGTCTGGCAACTTGGCCGTACTTAATTTACAGTAGGCGAAAGCGGATTTACCGATACGCTTCACGGAGTTGGGAATGATTATCGATTCAAGTCCGCAATGGGAAAACGTCCCGTTGCGGATTTCCGACAAATCGGCTGGAATGTTGATACTTGAAAGGCCCTTGCACCGCAGGAACGCGGAGTCGCCGATTTCCCTCACCGAATTCGGGACGTTGATGCTCGAAAGGCCCGTGCAATCCTTGAACGCAGAATGGCCGATGCTCTGAAGTGAAGAACCATGGATAGTTACATCGGATAATCTCCCGCAACCCAAAAAGGCGGAGTCTGCCATGTTAATAACTGTCTCGGGAATGGTCACGGAAGTCAGAAACCTGCAATTATAAAAAGTACCCTCCCTGATGGATTTCAGGTTTTTAGGAATAACGGCTGAGGTAATTTTAGAATTCCAAAAAGCTCCCCTTCCCATATAATCCATCGAATCGGGTAGTGTTAAAGGACCTGGAAAATATGAAGGGGAATCACCACAAAAAAGGAATGCAAAGTCACCGATATGCCTCAAGCTATTGGGCAGCCTGATGGTGGTCAGGCCACTGTTGTAAAAGGCAAAATCACCGAGGAACGTCAGCGAGTCGGAAAAACGTACATCCGTGAGATTGCTTGTGGCAGCGAATGCGTACTCTTCTATGTGAGTAACCGAATTGGGCAAGGAAAGGGACTTCAACTCTTTAAGGCCAGCGAAGGCATACTGGGCGATACCAGTCACGTTATTGGGGATTATGGTGTTGTTACTGCCTAACAACAAAGTGTTGGTAGAAGTCTCCATCAAGGCGTTGCAGCCATTACGAGAATCGTATTTGGGGTTCTCGGGAGCTACCTCTATCGAAGATAGTGGAGGATATAAATAATAAAACAAGGGGATTCCAATGTTCACCACGTATTTCGGTATGGACAATGATTCCATTCCATAGCAAAACCAGAAAGCTCCCGTCTCTATACTGGTTACGGGATATGTACGGCCGCCCAATACTAACGACTCCAAGATGGGGTATTCTTTCTGTTCATGATTAGTTGCCTTGACAACCTTTGCCTCGCCGATAGAGGTGTCTATCTCATAGACGACCCCGTCCCATTCCACCGTTTGAGAACGGGATGCTAAGGGCAGGAGCAGGAGCAATATGAAAATGAATGTTCTTGACATGATGATAGAAGTTTTGGTTATATTATAGTGATTTTTTCTTGTTCATATACATGAGATACCAGAGTGCTGCGCAGGAGTTCATGCCGTATTCGTCAGGAATGATGCCTTCACTTTGCAGGCAATCGTCAACCCTGTTGTAGATGTTGGCCATATTTTCTTGGGTAATGCTACGAAAATTATCCAGGATGAAATTGTTGATGAACCTGCATCCAGTTTCATTTAACGTCAAATTCTCTTGCATCCTTACCAATCCGTCGCAAACATTGAAGGCAATGAGGTTGTCTTTGCTAAGGTCAACATATGCCCTATCGGGGTTATTGGGATCAGTGTGGTTATCATTATAGACTACATTATTAGCATCATGATTGTTCGGAGTCAGCCTATTATATCCTCTGTTATTGCTTACGTTCCTGCTGTCGATGTCGTAATAGTTTTCCGTTCCCGAGATGACATTCCCGTAAACTTTCACGTTATACGCACCGTCATCAACATAGATGGCATTGTTCTTCCTGTATGGACTGGTTCCACCAATACCTCCAGTTCCGATAATCGTGTTTAAGCGGACCACTGCCATGATATTGTTGACGGAAACGTAGATGTCGCCAGAATCCTGCAGCCCGAAAGTCTTTCTCTTCTCTATCCATTCGGGCGTATAGTGGATGTAATTGCGCTCGATTAAGTGAATGCTGTGAAGGTAGTCCCAGGTAGCGCTGTTAACAAGCCCTGCCAAAATGGCACCGTAGTTCGTGTCGATAAATTCATTCCCGGCAATGTAGGCTTTACCGGTACTGCGAATGGCATAAGTGTTAGTTCCCCAATGGGCAATGTTCCTGAAAGTGCTATTGGTAACTTCCATATACGGATCTTGGCTATAGTTAGTGATTCCCTCATGGTCAAAGCGTACGCCAATGGAAAAGATATCTTCGAAGTAACATTGGTCAACAATCATACGATATAAATTGACAACTCCACCCGCTACTTGATTGATGAAATGGCAATTGTTCAACCGCAAAATACTATCGTTCCTCACAGCATAGTCCAAGCCCCCAATGAAAGTCACGTCATTGAATACAATATTGGAATCGTCCTTGACCCTAAAGAGGTGTTTAGCCCAGCATGGAGTAAAATCAGAACCATAATTTGAGGGTACGGACACTTTTCCGCTCTTTATGAGAGCACCATCCCCGTCTTCCATATAGTTAATCAGATAAAAATCTGGTTTAGGAGTAAGATCTTCACGAAAATGTATTTTTCTTGTATCATCATTTTCATCTGTTACCTCGAAAAACAATGCACTGTTTGTTATAGAAGTAACCTTCTTCGTGTAACGGTGATATGATAGCCTATAGCAAATAAAGAGATTGCTGTTTCCATTCTCTTCCAAATACAAATTATTTAGTTCATTACATGGTAATAATAAACCATATTCATTACTTGATAAATCATTATGAGGTACCCATCCTTTTGCTTTATACATTTTACTTCTTGCCAAAGGAATAATAGTTCCGTCAGACTTAATGAAAGCTTCATTTCCTGTCAAGTCATATGGAAATGATGCTTCATACCAGTTTCCGTCCTGACTGGGTGTTACTTGAAAACTTGTCCCTTTTTCGTAAACCTTATGACCATTCCCGTTAATAATGAGATTTTTGCCCCGAAAGTTAATTAAGGTGTTAACATGTTCTATGGAACTTGTATTGCCAAATTCAGACGATAAACTGTTATGATTAATAGTTCCATCCTTTTCAATCGCAATATCACAGGTCAAGTTGATGATGACATTGTTGTTTTGGCTAATAGCATCTTTCAAACCTTGTGAATTTGAGACGGAAATAGTTACTTCCGATACATTAGGAAGATTAATACATTCCCTCAAAAACTTGTTATGTGCAACGGCTTCACCCGAAAGATAATCTAAAGCATGCTCGTAGATGTATTGCTTGATGGTCGGGGAATTGTCAAGATTCGTAGCTGCTTCACAGATTATCGTTTCGTTAAATTGCACAACACCATCAATATATGCCATGGAAGGGTCGCTTATGGCATTCCAGTCCACAACGGCGTAACAATCTACGCCCTTGTAAATCCCTTGTCCTTCCAGCTTGATGGGATTAGGGGGAATTTCGTTGCCATAATTAGACTCATAAGTGAAGACATCAATCCAATCATTCCCATTATCTAAAGAAATGATAATTGAGAAGCAATTGTGTAAGTCGTCGTAGCGTGCTTCCTTAAGGAAAAGCTCACCGTCATTAGGATTCAAGATGAAGCCAATGAACAACTCCTGCATAAATGAGTTTGCCAGACTGCTATTGTCAAAGAAAAAAGGTTGTGACATATCAGTATTCGTAATAATTATTTATTAGGGCAAATATACATATTTTTTCAATCAGAATGAATTATGAACAGTTATAAATGTTTAAAAATATAAAAATCATGGCAAATGAATCATTTTCGACAAAAAGAAAAGAATTATTTATCGCTACGTTTTTCTCTAAACAAGAGTAGGGAAAATAGTCTTTCATACATGTCAATTATAGAGTTTTTCGCCCTCTCGCTATAACGGTTCTTTGTAATCTGCAACCTGTTGTTGTTCTCTATTTCATCAAATACTTCTTCCCGTTTTTGATATATAATCCGTTCTTTTGCGGTGTTGTCACCCTGCGCCCTTGCAGGTCGTAGATGATGGCATCTTTGCCAGATGGCAGACCGATGGGATTAGAAATTCCTGACACGGGCTTGGTAAAGAAGTCGTCATACGTGAAAATGCACTCGTCATTGACATAACAACGCTGCATTCTGGTTGTCGAACCAATGATATACCAACCATAGGTATCTGTAAGACCATACATTCCTCCGATACCTTCCACCCAACAATTAGCCCATTGCTTGGGATCGGTATGATCTAATTTGTCGCCATAATATTCCAATTGATTTCCCGTAAAGAAACCTATTCGCTTACGAGATATGCCATTTACCTCTATCGTATCTACACACACCACGTGCAACCTGATTTCCTCTTCCAAATCATTATATGCAACGTCTCCCACAGACAGACTAAAGTCATATAATACCTTTTCACCTTGAAAAAAATTATTATAGACGTACACCTTTGCCCCCTCTTCACGTAAGAGATCATTACCAATCACGGTATAATGAACGCCATTCAAAACGGAATCACCTGACACTTCAAATGTGATGTTATTATCAAGGTCCGTAACAGACCAGTTGATAACCCATTGCTTCCCTTCCTCAAGAACGGGTAGATATTGTTGGGCATATAATGTCGAATTGCTAAGAAACAATAAAAACAATGCCACTCTTAAACAAAAATCTTTCATAATATACCTCCCTTTAATTAACGACTCTAATTTCAAAACCTGCCCCCTCCTTTACTTCAAAGTCTTGGGTTATCGTTACACCATTTGTACTTTTAATAACAGTAGATCCATTTTCTATGGTAACGGGGCCTTCGTCTTTATCAGTGGCGTGTCCATTCACAAGGGATACGCTTAATAAGATAGTTAAAATAATATTTCTCATACGCTTTATATTATAATTTAAAGTTCATGGCAAAATTACAAAGCACGTTTTTTCAATGCAAATTTTTTGATTTCACATATTTCACGTTTTTATTGTTTATATTGACTATCAACTTGTTACAACTTATTATGGAACATCTATTTTGTTAATTTGTTCGTTGAAATCTTTGGCGGTTCCTTCCATGTTAAACATTTTATGCAACAATCTCACACGAAGGTTGGACAGAGATTGAGCGGACGAATCCATCAGCGTGGCAATTTCTGAAGGTAAAAACTGAAGTCTAATTAATATACAAAGATTAGTTTCCTTTAAGTTGAGTTTTTCACTTTTTTGTGATAATACTTTTAAAAAATTGGGCATATATGCATTGACGAAACCACGAAGTTTGTTCCATTCCGAAATACCCGCCTTTTGTCCTTTCGCTGCCAAATCATGTAACTTGATTACTATATCAGACGAAAGCAACGCGTCTTCCATTTCCCATAGTTTTGATTGCGAATCAACATCATGTAAAGCATATAAAGTGTGACGCAATTTAATCATTTCCTTTTCTTTATCAAGAACAAAATTCTTCAAATTATCCTTTTGTCGCGATAATTGTTCAAATTCATTTTTTATATGAGAATATTCTTGCAGATAATGATTATATTCTGCATTTAATTTCATCATTCCTTCCTTATTTCTTTGTTTAATGCGTTTTATGACTACATGTGATATCGACACAATAAGCAATAAAACCATTGATAATATAATTGAAGCCAATTTTAACTTTTCCGCTCTTGCTTTATTTTGTTCTGCTTGTCGTAAATGTAACTGATAATTGTAGACACTATGAGATTGGATGATAGCATCCGTTTTCATGGTTTGAAGTGAGGAATCTGTTAACTGTGCGTACAAATCTGCATATTTGCAAATCGAATCCTTCAATCCCATCTTCTTGTAAAGATCAAACAGACCATGGGACAAAACAAGTCGATGAGAAGTTCCATTACATAATAATTGGCTAAGTTTAAAATAGTAAAATGTGGAATCTATTTTATTGGTTTCCATATAATATCTTCCTAAATAAGCATAATACAACCCCAGTGTATTTCCCTCCTGCTCATTCATTTCATCAAAACAATCCGTATTAAACTTTTCAATATATTTTTTTGCATTTATGAAATCATGAGACTCCAATGCTGTGCGTATGGGAAGCATCACTGCGTATGAAATAGATTTTTGGTCTTTTTCCAAACTCAACAATTTGTTTGAAATAAAGAATACACTATCATATTGTTGTTGCTCATAAAACGAAACAGCCAGACATTGTTGATAGATGAAGCTACTAATAGTGTCATTGAGCATCATCGCATACCGATAAGCTTTCTTTAATTCAGTAGCTCCCTCTTTGGGAAGATTTTGTTTTTGGAATATCTCAGACACTTGTCCATGGATAACCATCAACTGGTGAAAATCACAATCCATGGTGGTATCCGCCAATTCCGTTGCCCGTTGATAACATTCAAGGGCTTGTGGTGCATCTCCAATATCACAATAAACGCGCCCTTTCAAGTAATGCGCCATCATCTTTTCGTTGGCGTTGCCGTGGCGGTCAAAGTAGTTGACCAAGGAATCTACCGTGGGCAGCCATGCCTCGGTGAACACCGTGTCGGCACGATTGCACTGGCTCACGTAATCGAGCCTTTGGCGCATCGCCTCCTTATCCGTGCAGGAAGCAAGCACCGTCAATACGAGGAATATCGAGATGACATACAGGATATGCTTCATGATTGCAAAGGTACGCAATAATTTGTAATTTGCAAAGAATAGTCGTAATATAGTAGTAATAAATCATACCGTTTTCGTAACGTAGTTTAGTTAGCGAATTTGCTCAAATATAACAACTCTAAGTAACGCTTAACCCTAAATTCCGCAACACTTTAGTTTAACTTATAAAAATAATTATATTGTGTTGCGGAATTTAGGGAATAAAAAATATTGGCAAAATTATGGAATTAGAAGATGGCCGCAACGCGTCGAATATGTTTGAGCTTCTCCATAAACGAGTCGTCGCGTTCAGCCATCAGCATGTCGTATTCGTTTTGCATAGCCAGCAGGGGGGCAGCTTCCACACCAAGAGCGGCCTCCATCATCATGGCCAGTTCGGGACTGAGCGACCGCTTGCCGTTCAGCATCTCGTTAAAGGCGGAGTAGGATATGCCAATCTCCTTCGCCAGTCCGCGTTGCGAAATGCCACGATATTCCAGTTCATCCTTCAGCACTTCACCCGGATGGGTAGGCTGATAAGGCTTCAAGTTGTTTGCTATCATCTGCGGATTTACTCCTTCAACTGTCGTCATATCTCGTCCTCCTTCATTTATAATGGTTTGACAAATCTGTGATGTTACATATCGTGGCTATTTGCTTGCCGGCTTCCATACCCTCGGTAAACTCGATGCGATACTGATCATTGATGCGGACAGAGGATGTTCCCTCTTTGTCGCCGTGCAGTTTTTCGTAATGTAGTGAGCCGTATTTGGCCAGCCCTAAGACATTCTCCTGCTGTTTCATCAGGTTGACAACTTTCACGTACTTGCTGACTATCTGAGGTTGGAAGCGGTGTTTCTTGGAGCTCGCCTTGCCCTCCGTGTAAAGTTCCTGTAGGTATGTTTGTTCGAATATAACTATCATACGGATGCAAAGTTACAAAATGTTTTGGGTGTTCGCAAATTTATGAACAACTATTTTATACTTATAGGCTGCAAGGTGAAAGAATGAGAGCCCAAAATGACAACCCCAAGTAACACTTAACTAAAACTTTCGAAACAGTTAAGGATTTCTATAGAAACAGTTAACTAAAACTTTCAAAACAGTTAAGTGTCTTTTTTTAGGACAATTTTCACCTTGTTTAATAAGTAAGAAAGTAAGAAGCAAGAAGGAAGAGAATAGCATTTTTATGATATACGCTAATTATCGAGTGAGCCGTAGAGAGTGTAGTTACGATTGTGGGAAGCGTAGTTAGATGGTGTAAAAAGGCCATTTCGATTTGATACAAGGCAAATGTACCATTCGTACATTGCCCATGTACCATTCGTACATTGCCCATGTACCATTCGTACATTGCGTATGTACGAAATGAAACTTACTTTTTGACAAAACTCAAAGAAGTCATTTGTCATTACCGTTTGTTATTGGACGAATAAGTTTTTTATCATTGTTGTCCGCAAAACGGCGGCCTGGAAGGCCAATGAGCTTTTAGGACTCAGTCGATATTTAGTAGGGAAAATAAGATTGAATCTTTATTCTTTGCTAGTTTCATATCATTGAATTGGCTATCTATTTGAGAAAGGAGAAATGCCGTAGGCATTGGATAATAGTAGCCAGCTATGCAGAAACGCCTTTAGGTGTT
>OMWI01000030.1 GCA_900314715.1 uncultured Prevotellaceae bacterium
GTTTCAAGCGCGAAATATTAGGCCGAGTGATGCAGATATTCATATACGATTTGTGGACGATTTGCCAACACGGCCTGTCGCAGATGGACACCACAGACAATTCGGCGCGGATATTCCTGCGCTTTCTGGCTTTGGCTCAGCAGAATGCCAGGACGGAGCGTGAGGTCAACTATTATGCAGACCTGCTTTGCATCACTCCGAAGTACCTGTCACAGGTGAGTCGAACCGTCACAGGACTACCAGCCTCGCAATGGATACAGTTTTATGCATCATTCGAATTGGTATCACTATTGAATGACACAACGAAGACACTGACCGAGGTTTCTGATCTGATGCACTTCGAGAACATATCGTATTTCTCGCGTTACGTAAAGAAAACGCTGGGGAAATCACCCAGTCAATATCGTCAAAAATAGCATCTTGATCTTCGGTCGAAATAGCGTACGCTCGGCAAAATGAGTAAACTCTTTTGCGCTCGCTTAATCGCTATTTTCTGCAAAATGTGAAAGTTATGAGGCAATCCGGATAAAGACGGGTTGCCTTTTTCGTTGTACCTTTGCCAACGGAATTTAAAACGTAAAGGATATGAATATTTTCGAGCAATTAAGATCAGGGGCAGATGTCAACATGGCAACGCCCGAGTATGCAGAGGCTATCAAGCACATGACCGACTGCGCCAACATTTGTTTTAGAATCAATACGACGGCTCCACAACCTGAGCAGATTCGTCCGTTAGAGGAGCAACTCTTTAGCGGTAATCTCGACCAGACGAGCTATCTGATGCCTCCGCTGCAGATTGACTTCGCCTGTCAGATGAAGATTGGCAAGGGCGTGTTTATTAACCATTCGCTGACGTGCATGGCTGCTGGCGGTATCACCATCGATGACGGTGTGATGATTGGTCCGAATGTACGAATCGTTACCGACAACCACGACTTTGCGAACCGTATGGTACTGCGTTGCAAACCTGTCCATATCGGACGTAACGCCTGGATTGGCGTGGGAGCTATCATCCTTCCTGGTGTGACCATTGGTGAGAATGCCGTAGTGGCTGCTGGTGCTGTCGTTACTAAGAATGTTGCACCTAATGCTATCGTAGGGGGAAATCCGGCTAAGTTTATAAAAAGCCTCACCCCCGCCCCCTCTCCAAAGGGCGAGGGGGAGTAAATAGTTAAATCAACAAATAAATAGTAAATTGATATGATGATTTTCGACAGAAACGAACAGAAACAAGTAGTGGCACTCTTAGGTGCCGGTAGTATGGGAACAGCCATTGTACGCCGTATTGGTGCTGGCAAGAAGATTCTATTGGGTGACATCAGCGAAAAGGCATTGGAACGCGTGGGTGATGATTTCCGCCGTTCAGGCTATGATGTTGAGACCATTCAGGTGAACGCCTTGCAGAAGGAAAGCGTGGAAGCATTTGCAAGGAAGGCAGCAGAACTGGGACCCGTGATGTATTTCATCGATACGGCTGGCGCATCACCCAATCAGGCCAAGCCAGAGCATATCGTCGACCTCGATATGGTGGGAACGGGATATGCCGTAGATGCCTTTGGCGAAGTGATGGCTGAAGGTGGTGCAGGATTGATTATCAGTAGTCAGGCAGCCTATATGTACCCCATCCCCAACGACATCGAACTGCAATTGGTGAACACCCCAACAGAAGAACTAAAGAACGTGAAGTTCATCCAAGAGGTTGCCATGCAGAACAGTGGCTTTGCCTATATGATTGCCAAGCGTATGAACCACTTGCAGGCACAACGTGCCGCTGCCACCAGTTGGCGCAAACGTCGTGCACGTATCAATACCATTTCACCAGGAGTCATCGTCACTCCCCTCGCCTACGACGAATTCAATGCCAATGGTGAAGGCTATCAACGCATGATTGATGCCTCTGCTGCACAACGCACAGGTACCAGTGACGAGATTGCCGAGGCTGCAGCCTTCTTGCTTGGAGAACATGCCAAGTTCATTACAGGTACCGACTTGCTCATTGACGGTGGTGTCATTGCAGCCATCCGTACAGGTGAATACAAACTGGGATAGTTATTTTCCCAGAAACTCACTGGGCGTAAGACCCGTTATCCGTTTGAAGAGTCGGGTAAAATGATGGGGAAAATCGAAACCAAGCAGGCGCGAAGTCTCGTTGATGTTATGACCATTCATCAGCAGGCTTTTCGCCTGATTAATGACGTAGTTGTGGATATATCCGATGGCTGTGCCACCTGTGGCCTTATGAATGAGGTCGCCAAAGTAGCGCGATGAATAGGCTAACTCTGAAGCGCAGTAGGAAACGGTAGGTAAACCATGTGACAATTGCCGATTCTCGCGGAAGTACGTTCGCAATAGGTTATGAAAGCGCTTCAACAAATCGTTGCCACCCTTGTCCTCTTCCGAGAGTTGGCGCAGATAGATGCGGTTGCAATATTCCAATATCAGGTGAAGGTATCCCAACAAAATACTTCGGAGAGAAGGTGAGTCTTCATGCTCCGTCAACTCTTGTCGCATCTGAACGAGTAGTTGCGTGATGCAAAGCCATTCATCAGGTTCCATTCGTAGAGAGTCGGTAAAGAAGTACGAGAAATATTGGTAGCGCTCTATCTGACGTTCCAGTTCTGAGCCATGTAGCAGTTCGGGTGACCATAGAAGCACCCATCCACTCAATGAGATTCGTTCATCATTATCTTCCAATCCTCCAATCTGTCCTGGTTCTACGGCAATAATCGAGGCATCGCTCGTTTGCATTGTTTTCATTCCGTAAGAGAGGATTTTGGGAAATTGCCGTTGGACGAAGAGTCCATACACGCCATAGTTGTTCAGGCTATGACGAAAAGGTGCCAACTCGTCATAGTGGATGATGCTTATCAATGGATGTAACAAGGGCGCATCTACAAACCGTGCATAGTCGTTAGGACTCTCTACTCTCAGGATTTTTTTCATTGCAGGAACAAAGATAAGAAAAAGAAGGCAAAATAGTCAAAAAATGGTAGTTATTTTATATTATTTAAGTACTATCTGCGAAATTGGTATATAATTAGCCAATATGTGTAATGACTTTAATAAATATTGTACGTATCTTTGCCGATGAAATTATGAAAATAAAGATTAGGAGATATGAAACAGATTCTTTTGTTTTTAGCAACAATGTTGTTTTGCTGTTGTTCATCAGATAGTGAAGTGATGGCAGAGGTGCCTGAAAATGCAGGCAAGACATTAGTGGTGTACTATAGTTATACGGGCAATTGCCGTGATATTGTGAATATACTAACCAATCAGATAAATGCAGAAGTATTGGAGATTCAACCAGCCGAAAAGGGATTGAGATACGAGGCAAATGGCTATGCGCTCGGCACCCAGTTGTTGAATGCCATCAAGGCCAATCCCAATAATGCCAGTAGTTATCCAGCTATCGACCCAGTTACGACATCACTCACAGACTACCAGAACATTATCATCGTCACACCTCTATGGTGGAGTCAGATGGCAGCTATTATGCAGACCTATCTATTCAACTATGGTCCGCAGATGGCGGGAAAGCACGTAGGACTAATTGTTTCGAGTGCCAGTAGCGGTATCTCACAAGTGGTGGCTGATGCCAAACGACTTGTTCATAATGCCACATGGATGGGCGATGCGTTGTGGATAAACAATTCCAATCGAAGCAATGCCTCTTCTTTGGTTCAGAGTTGGCTTAAGAAAATGAATTTCGCAGAAAACAAAACTACTATGGATAAAATATACATCACCATCAATGGACAATCGCAGAGCGTGACGCTCGTAGAAAATGCCGCTACAAAGGCATTGGTAGAAAAGTTGCAACAAGCTCCTGTTACCGTAACGCTCAACAGTAGTGGCGGCTTTGAGATATGGGGAGCGCTTGGCTTCTCGCTGCCAACAAATGATCAACAAATAACAGCCCAACCTGGCGACGTCATCCTCTACAACGGAAGTAATATCTGTATGTTCTACGGTTCGAATTCATGGAGCTACACTCGTTTGGGAAAGATTGAGGGTTTGTCAGAGAGTGAGTTGCGCTCATTCTTGAAAGCTGGTGAAAGCAATATTAGCGTAACGCTGTCGCTGACGAATGCAACTGCAATGAGAAGCCTCACCCCCGACCCCTCTCCAAGGGGAGAGGGGAGTATATACTCTCTGAATGGGCAAAGGATGCCTAATCCATCACATGGTATTTATATTAAAAATGGCAAAAAAGTGATATTATGATTATCAACAAACCAATCAGTCGAAGAAAAGCTCTCAAAATTATGGGGCTTGGTGTGCTTGCTTCTTGTATACCGACACTTCCAATATTCGGAAAGTCCAAAAAGGAAAAAAAGAAAAATGCCAAGCGTCTGATATTTTATTTTTCCGCCACTGGTAACAGCCTTTACATAGCAAGACAGATTGGTGGAGAAACATCAACTTTGTTGAGCATCTCACAAGAAATACATAACGAGCATCCTAAATACGAGGCAGAAGAAATTGGATTCGTCTTTCCCATCTATTGTTTCCTCCCTCCAGCCATAGTTCAGGATTTTATTGCCCGTTCCTCTTTCAAGGCAGATTATTTCTTTACAGTTGGAACATACGGAGCTCACCATGCTACATTCCCTGAGTCATTTGACAAATTTACCAGCGAACATGGGGTGAAAATGAATTACGTTTCATCTATCCAGATGGTTGACACTTATCTGCCTTATTTTGATATGGAAAAAGAAAAGGCTATAGATAAAAAGATTCCTGAGAATCTAACTGTTATCCTTAGCGCTCTCAACCAACATGCAAATTATATCCAACCAGTATCAGAGATGGACCGTCATATTAACGAAGGTTATTTTAGATCATCTGGTCGAGATCGTCAGCGTCCTACGGTGACAAGGTCTGAGAAAATTGTCTTTGCCACAAATGATTGTGTTGGATGTGGAATATGCACTTCGGTTTGTCCTCATGGCTCATGGAAAGTAATAGATGGTCATTCTGTTGCCAAAGGAACGTGTGAGAATTGTCTGGCATGTGTGCATAATTGTCCTCAGAAAGCCATTTCCATTATTCCTACTCCTCCAGAACCCGAAGAACAAAACCGTAATGCCCGCTATCGCAATCCAAACGTTAGCTTGGCAGATTTGATAAAGGCCAATAGTCAATATTAGAGATTATCAATTAATAGAAAATGAAAAGAGTAATAGTTATATCTACAAGCCTTCGTCGTGGTTCAAATAGCGATATGCTCGCCAACCAATTTGTAGAAGGTGCAAAAACCGCAGGAAACGAAGTTGAGAAGATTTCACTTGTAGGCAAGAACATCCAATTTTGCAAGGGATGTTTGGCTTGCCAGAAATTAGATCGTTGTGTCATCAACGACGATGTGAACGATATCATGGCAAAGGTGTTGAAGGCTGATGTCGTCGTGTGGGCAACTCCAATCTATTATTATGAAATGAGCGGTCAGATGAAAACCCTCATAGACCGCATGAACGCGATGTACTCTCAAGATTATGCGTTTCGTGATGTCTATATATTGACAACCGCTGCCGAGAATGAAGAGCAAACTCCCAAGCGTGCCGAAATCGGTTTGACAGGTTGGATAGATTGTTATCCCAAGAGTCGTTTGGCAGGCACTCTCTTTTGTGGAGGCGTGAATGATGCTCGTGAGATAGAAGGTAATCCCAAATTGCAAGAAGCATTTGAATTAGGAAAGAATATATGATAAAGAAAGTATTTTTAGCAGCAATATTGATGGGCGGGATGCTCACAAGCTGTACAAACAAGGAACAAACTAAAACAGAAGAAAATATGACAACATTGAATCTAACGCAGGAGTGGGACAAGGTTTTCCCATTGAGCGAGAAAGTGAATCACCGCAAGGTGACGTTTGAAACACAATACGGACTGACGTTGGCGGCTGACCTTTACGAACCAAAGGCGGAAGTTGCCAATGCCCACCAACTTCCTGCCATTGCAGTAAGCGGACCGTTCGGAGCTACCAAGGAACAATCAAGCGGTCTCTATGCCATGCGTATGGCAGAACGTGGTTTTGTAGCGTTGGCTTTCGACCCCTCCTATACTGGTGAGAGTAGTGGTGAACCTCGTCGTACTGCTTCGCCAGATATCAATACAGAGGACTTTATGGCAGCTGTTGATTTCCTTTCGAAACAAGACAACGTAGATGCCAATAAGATTGGTATCATTGGCATTTGTGGTTGGGGTGGTATTGCCTTAAATGCTGCCGCTGCCGACACGCGTATCAAGGCTACCGTTGCCTCTACGATGTACGATATGACTCGCGTCAGCGGTAATGGTTACTTTGATAGTGAGGACAAGGAGGAATCTCGCCATACAGCTCGTGAAGCACTCTCAAAGCAACGCCTTACTGACCCAATGGCAATGGCAGGTGGTGTTGTTGATCCCCTACCCAAGGATGCGCCACAGTTTGTCAAAGATTACTTTGACTACTACAAGACAGAGCGCGGCTATCACAAGCGTAGCGGTAACTCAAACGATGGTTGGCGCGTTATCGGTACGCAAGCATTCGCTAACAGTCGTTTCCTATATTACATCAACGAGATTCGTTCTGCCGTACTCGTAATGCATGGCGAGAAAGCTCACTCGCGCTACTTCGGTGAGGCTGCCTATCACTATATGGTAGATGGAAAGGCAGAAGGATATAACGTGGTAGGAAAACCAAATCCCAATCCAGAGAATAAGCAATTGCTCATCATCCCCAATGCCTCGCATTGCGATCTCTATGATGGTGGTTATACGGAATTGGTAGGCAAAGGAGAACCCAAGAATCTGATTCCTTGGGACAAGTTGGCCGAATTCTTCACAAAGAATTTATAACTCTTCGTGGCGCCCATCATATTATCTCTGTTTATATCTTAGATAAGCCTTCCAAGTCTTCTTGACCTCTTCCATGTTAAATTCGCCGTTGAAGCATTCTGCTTGAAAGTCTTCACGGAAAGGTGACCAGTTGCCGCAGATTATACCATCATAAGCAATGATGGGTTGGAAGATGCCACTATTGTTATGGGCACGATGACGATGTTCAGGCGGTAGCACAATGTCACGAGACTTATAGCTGATAAGATATTCATCGTATGGAGGAATCAATAGGAAATTGCCCTTTCTGAAACCACGAGTGCGGCAATTGTCGGTGAGATAGAATTCCCGTCCTTTGTATTTCTCCATACTAATATGATTACCCAAAAGAGCAATTCCCTTGCGACAATCGCTGATATTCAATCCAGACCACCATACGTAATCCTCCAATGTGGCAGGTTGACGACTTTGGAAGTATTTGTAGGTGATGTTCAATAGGACTTCGTCTCTATCCATTTTCTCATTTTGCTTTACCTTATTCGCAGTTAGTGCGTAGGTAGCTTTATGAGGAAGCAAATCTCCGCTACAGAGTATTCCCGACAATTCCGCCATACGGATATGGTACGATAATCGATGGTCATCCATCCTTATGTCTCTCTCAGCCAATGCATAAACGAAGTCCTCTTTTGTCACACTTCCCAAGTCTGTTGCAGTCTGGGCTAAGATGTCCCTGATACGCATCAGTTCATCATCGGGAATGCTAATTTTGTTACTGCTCATCCAACCCTTCGTTACGGCAATAGCTTTGGGAGAGAAAACATCTATCATAGACCAATAGTCATGGGCTGACACCAATTGCCACGTTCCGCGCATCAGGTGAAGACGAATAATCTCCCCTTTGTCAAAAGCCTCTTTAAAAGCTTTGAGTGAAGGCTTGCGTGTTCGCATCGCTACGGCCCATCTCATCATTCGATATTCCTGCGCTTGCATGGCTCCCATGTAACTGACTACATCGGTAGGATTATCGAACTGAGGAACTATCAGTTGTTGATTGAGAAGTCGGATGGCTATTGGATTCATATATTACTCCACTATTCTTTAATTTTCTTCTTTAGAGTATATGTTCCTGACTGATACTCCCTACCCTTTTCCTCACCAGGGAGAAATACGGTAGCAGTTGCCCCTTTAGGAATGGTAAACGTCCATATCCACTCGTCGCCATTGTACTTCCAACTACTCTTAATCATTCCTGCTGCCGACTGATAGGAAGCTTTCAGATAACCCAATCGACGGTCGGGAATAGGACGCATGATGATATGCTTGAAACCAGGTTGAGAAGAATCAGAAGCAATGCCAGCACAAGTCTGCCAAATCCACTGGCATACGGCACCGTATGCATAGTGATTGAAACTATTCATGCCGTTTGGTCCCATACCTTTTTCTTTGGTATAGCTGTTCCAGCGTTCCCAAATTGTGGTGGCTCCGTTATCGATGGAATAAAGCCAACTAGGGTTCTTGCGTTGGAAGAGCAACGTGTAAGCCACGTCAACCATACCATTATCTGTCAACGTAGGCATTAGAATAGAAGTACCAAGGAAACCTGTCTGTAGACAATCACCATGTTGACGGAAGTTCTCACGCAAACGTTCTATCATTTTTTCTTTTGCTTCGCCTGAGAAAAGGTTGTTGCGCAAGGCAAAGAGAGCAGGTGTCTGCATGGTGTTGAGAATTTCTGTTTTAAAGGTTCCGTCGGCATTGAAGAAGCGTTCGCGCAGATAGTTCTTTGCCTCCATCACCATAGCTTCATACTCAGCAGCATTACGATTCGTAGCTTTTGCCATGTCACGCATCATGGATGCATCGATAGTCCAATAGGAAGCACTCAGATAGTTCCAATATTCAATAGCTTCAGGCAACGGTTTCCCATCCTTAAACGCTCCACCTCCACAACTCTCTAACGGTTCGTAGCTCAACCAATCTGCCCATTGGTAGTTGCCGTTCTCCTTGATAAGAGCCGTGTGGTCATATTTCGTTTCGCTGATATGATGCATGTATCGTTTCATAGACTCCCAACTCTCTTCTATAATCGACATATCACCGAACTGTTTCCAGATAGTCCAAGGAACGATGATGCCAGCATCCGCCCATCCTAAGCGCATATACTCGTTCTGCCAGTAAGCGTATTGTCCTGCTGGTGCCACTCCAGGATATCCTCCTTCAGTACTTTGCGTATCACGCAAATCACGCAACCATTTATGGAAGAAACGGTTGGTATTGGCAAAGAAAGTACCTGTCTCGGTGAACACCTGAGTGTCTGCAGTCCATCCTAACCTTTCATTACGTTGTGGACAATCGGTGGGTACGCTCAGATAGTTGGAACGCATGCCCCAGATGGTATTCGAGATAAGTTGATTGATAAGTTCATTGCCCGTAGTGATATGGCCTATCTCCAATTCTGGCGTAATGGAACTGACTGGTACAGATTGGATTCGTTCAATTTTTACTTCGTCAGTAACCGTAATGTCAACATACCGATAACCAAAGAAGGTATAACGAGGTGTGTATTCAACTGCCTTCTTACTATCAGCAAAAGTATAGTCCAATCGAATACTCTTGTCTTGAATACGCAAGTTACGACGGTGGATACTACCCTCAGCGCCATCCATACCGCGACTCTTGGCACCGTTACCATCGTTCAGCAACTCAGCAGGCAGACAAGTAAGACGTGTACCTTCCTTTGCCTTGAAGCGGAACGAAGGTACAGCCGCACAATTCTGTCCAAAGTCGATGACAAGATGTTCACCAGGACGTACAACTATTGAACATTGGCCATTGTCCTTGCATGGGTATTCACGGTCAACAACTATTCTTCCGTATGCATCATTGGTGGTTCCCTCTATCTTTGAATAAATATATGCACGTTTCGGACTGAGTGCCCATTCGTTTAGATGATAAACTTCCGCTCCGTTTGCAGGCATGATGATACCTTTATACTCTTTACTGACTGAAGGTGCCTTGAGCATTACTGGAAGTTGATAACCCATGAGTTCACGTGCATCATACTCCTCACCGTCGAAGATGGCTGCGTGTTTCACAGGACCAGCAATACTTGCTCGCCAATCTTTGGTATTGGTACCATATCTGTGAGTGGTACCATCGGCAAAGGTCAATTCGAGTACACCTCGAAACGCACACTTTTGTCCGTACATACTATTACTTCCACTCGGAGTAATAATCTTATCTGCCCACCAACCTGGCGTAACCTGTGCTTCTAAGTTGTTTTGATGCCCTTTCTTTTTATGAAACTGCTTGGTAACGTCGTAGGTAAACGAATACTTCGTACGACTATGGTGCGAAAAGCCTGGACGCAATACTTCCTTACCAATTCGTTGTCCGTTCACATAGAGTTCGTTCACTCCCAAACTGGTAGTCATCCACAAGGCTTTCACCACCTTTTTCTCATTCATTATTGTAGTGAAAAACCAGTTGGCACCATCGGCTGCACGTGTGTCATCGTCTACTCGTCCTTGAACTTCAGGCGCATCACTTACACAAATCCACTCGGATTCATTCCAAGCCTCATCAGACAAGGGATTCGTCAATTGAGCGTTTATCGTCATGTTGACAAACCACAATAAGAATATGATAATGCTCTTTTTCATAAACTCCATAATTTAATTGTTTTCAATTAATCCACATCCATTTGGTTCATAAATAGTTCAGACCATGATTATTACCCTGCGATACGCCACGAGATGAAAGGGACCATTGTCATGTACCTCACAGATAACATGAAACACCTTGCCTTGAGCATCGTCAGGAATACGGATGGAAACCTTATTCGTATCTGCACCATCTATCGACAATTGAGCATCGCCTATTTCTGGCTGTTGCCACCATTTGAAAGAAAGTGCATCTCCATCAGGGTCAGTTGAGCGCGATGCATTGAGTCTGACCACCTTTCCTGCCTTTGCATGAATAACGATGGGTGACAAACCTTTCTGACCATTCACTATCACATGTGGATTTCTGTTGCCTCGTCCCTCAGCTGCCCACTGCATACGTGCCATAAAGTCGTTGAGTTCATCAGGATAAAACCGTTGCTTATAACCAACGGATATGCTTCGCACAGATTCTTGCCAACTATTCCATGCGATGGTGAGAGAATCGGGACAGATACCTCGTTCGTGATATCCAGCCCATCCTGCCTGCAGTGGGTCTTCTGGAGAATTGAGTCCGTTAGGCATTACATAGAGAAAACTTGATGTATCGCCCTCTACGCCCCATTTGTAGGTGGGATATTCGCTACCTAACGCACCACGACCTTGTATATTGTCCTGATGTTGTTGCCAATGGCGCTTGCCCAATTCACATTGCTCTTGCCAAGTACCCTCGTCCCAAATGAACTGCAAGTCGTCTTTGAATTCCTGTCGCAACCATTGATGTGAACTATATGCTCGATTCATTCGATTGTTATACGCCATATCTTGGTCGGTGATGGTATAGATGCGAAACTTACGCACAAACTTCTTCAATTCCTCTTCTGTACGTGTTTGCTTCACGCGCCAAATAGCTTGTGCCAATGTGTTGGCTCCACCCCATGCTGCCACATAGATAGGACGAGCATCATCCTCATCAGCCAAACGGATAAGCAGTTTACTACCTGGTGAATCGTTATCTTTGCCAATAGCCTTGATACCGCCATTTACGCTACCCATCACCGCTCGCTGAGTCAGATAGTCGGCACTGGGCCAATAGTTCATTTCTTGTTGGCCGTTCTCTTGTTCTAATGGAAGGAAACCTTTTTGGTTGGAACGAGACATCAAACGCGATACATCCTTGCGATAAGCCTCGATGACACGTGTCAGATATTGCTTCCATTCAATGGGATATGGATCGCAGTTCCAACCTACGGAAGTAATCAGTGCCTCTATCTCATAGCAGTCAGCGTACGCCATCAGTCGCACCATCGACTCCATGTCATCTGGTTCAACATCTGCTGGCGCAATGTCTGTACATACTACGAGACGTGGCTTCAACTGGCCCTTTTTACCCTTACATGGACTTACCGTAAGGAAACTCAACAAAGTCGCTACAATCAAGACTATCGTTCTCATATCTTATTTCACCCTGTCTTTTATCAACACAAAAGCAGAATAGTCGTTATTCCTTCTTTAAGTAATCGAATAAGTTAATGGTTCCAACTTCATTCTTAACATCAAGATTGGGAACATACTCTACCATTCTCGTAGCGCCACTTGTCTTGTCGACATAAAAATACACGAAAGCACCTGTATAACTACGGAATTCTACTTGATATTCTACATCCGTCTCCTCTCCCATTTTTACATACATCATGGAAGGATTGTCTTTTGCAACACTCCAGTCATACTCGCTATGGCAATAGTTGTTGACCCCTTCGTATGCCATTTCTGCCGTAATCTTGGCAGACTCTTTCAATTCTGGAGTTTGGGTGTTTTCAACTTGACTCTCGGTAGTTTTGCCATTATTGCATGAACATAAAAGCAAGGCAATAAATAACGATGAAATAAAAAATTGTTTCATAACTAATATATAAGGATTTATCTAAAATTATAGTCTTAACTTTTTATATGGTTCATAAACTATTACTTGATTTGCTGCCCATCTGAAAATGCTTTCCCAACAACCTTGCCAAGTTGGATATAGGTATGATGAACTGGGTCGAAAGTAATCAGTTGCATCTTTTCCACATCAGGTTTACCATCTTCAGCCAAATACTTCTCATCGCAAAGAATATTGACAATTTCAGCAATGAGGTAATAGCCTGTTTCTGATTCGTCAATCTTCTGCTTTACACGACATTCGAGTGTCATCGGAAACTCCTTGAAAACAGGGGCATTCACGTTTGGAGCTTTCTCTATGGTCCAACCAGTCTTTTCCATCTTATCGGGAGTTTTCCTACCGCTCGCAATGCCCACATAGTCTGATGCCACCATCGTCTCTACGGTAGCAAAGGTAACTGTAAACTCTGGATTCACCGCAAGGTTATCTGTTGTTTGATGAGAACCAAGTGAGATCATGATTTCGTGCATATCCCACTGACCTCCCCAAGCGGCATTCATGGCATTGGGTTTACCTTCTTTATCGTATGTGCCGATAATCAGCACGGGTTGTGGCAATAGCCACGCATTTGATTTGAAACTTTTCATGTTATTCATTTTATTTTGTTTATGTTTATTTGTTATTATGTTCTTTTGTTATTATGTTGTTATGTTATTTTGGTATTTTGGTTTATATGTCGTTCAATCTTTGTAAATCAGAACTGAATCCAAGTCAGTTTTCGCCATAAACCTTCCAGAGGACCGCGTGGGTGATTTCTAAACCACCAACGGCAAAAGATGTATTGGCAGATAACCATGCCAAGGCCAATGAGAACGGCATAGGTAATACCGACAAGTCGATAGCAAGCCAATCCATAACCGCAGAAGATAAAACTGCCTATGATAGATTGCAACAGGTAATTGGTGAGACTCATACGTCCATAAAAACACAAATGTTTCAGCACTTGGCGCACACTCTTGAAAGCATACCAAGCCGAAACGACAGCCGAGACAATTATCAACAGAATAAAGAGGTTGTAAATAGGCGTAAGCCAAGGTGTTAATGCACCAAAGTCCACGATACTCAGCGCAAGGATAAGAAAGATTGATACGGCAAGAATAATATGCCAAATCTGAAGAAGATTGCCCTCCTTATAAAACAATCGTTGCCTGCCCAATTGCATACCTAAAATAAAGAGGCAAAGCAATTGCGTGAGTCGTCCGCTAAAGACGTTGAATCGCAAATTCAACTCAAAACCATAGCGCACATTGTTCACGACATTCTCCCAAAACGTACCGTTTTCGTGCAAGGCGATGGTTTGATTGTAAATGTCAAAGAGCCGAGTGTGGTCGATAGTTGTTCCAGTTAATAAGCAGAACAATTCTACGGGTTGAATGGCAAGCAAACCAATGATGCACCATACCGCTTTCGATGGCAGATAACTGATGGGAATGAGCAACAAGCCATAGACGGCATAGAGCATGAGGATGTCACCATCGTAGAATGCCACGTTAACAAGACCAAACACGAACAACAAGCACATACGCCAAGCAAAACGTCCAGAGAAGCATTTGCCCTTCTGTTGTTGGTTGTCGTTCATGATGAAGAAACTCAATCCGAAGAGCATGGCGAAGATGCCATACATCTTGCCACTCAACAACCATGCCAGCACTTTCCCCACCAAGTCATCGCATGGCAATGTATACACTATAGGCTCTTTCGTAAAGATATCGAAATGCTCCACGGAGTGATACAAGATGATGCCTGCCACGGCGATACCTCGTAAGGCATCGGCTACATCTATTCGGGTGTTTGGCAAATAGCGCGTTTGGTACATTCTTATATCCTGTTTTTATTTTTTGTTTCTCTGAAATACCGCAAAGATATTATAACTGACACCATGGTCATAGACATCTTCGCCTTCATTCTCCTTCACCCAATTCACGACACGGATAGTGATGGGTAGTACGATAATCTCATAGACTGTCTTCAACACCAATTGCGAAAGCATCATCAAAGGCAATTCTTCATCGGGCAACACGCCATAAAAAGCCAATGGAAAGAAGATAATTGAATCGGCTCCCTCTCCCCATACCGTACTCATGATAGCCCTCAACGGGAAGCGCTTGCCTTGATCAGAAATCTTCATGCGACTCATCACGTAGGCATTCACGAAGCTACCTGCAATAAACGAAATGAACGATGCCAACGCGATACGTGGCGTGAGTCCGAAGATAGCATGAAAGCCCTCCTCATTCTCCCAATACGGAGCACCAGGTATGGCATCAGCTATGCAGGCAATCATCATGAAAGCAAAGTTGGTGAGGAAGCCTGTCCATATCAAAATGCTCGCACGACGATAGCCCCATACTTCACATACCACATCGTTGACGATGTAAGAGATGGGGAATATCAGCAATCCACCCGTCAGGTGAAGCGGTCCGAATACCATCTGCTTCGTTTCAAGGATGTTTGATGCTATCAAGCACACGGTAAACACGATGCTGAACTGCATGAACAGCACCGAAACCATGCTCTTTTCCTTTGTTGGTTTATTCATTTCTTTATCTGGAAATTCTTTCGAGTGTTTCCTATCATCTCTGCTTTTGAAACAAGAATATTCTTTGCCTCTTTCACCTGACGAAGACCGTTAGCATGGTCGCAATCAAGTTGTGAAATCAACACATAGTCAATATCCGATGGGGTCAATCCCAATTGTACTCTATTGTAGTTTCATCAAAAACTGGTTCTGCCGTCCATCCATGCTTACGGCACACCATAGCAATATGCTCTTGCATCTTAGGCGTAATAGGAAGTTTTCCATTACGATACTTGTAATAAGTAGTATGTCCATACGCCTCGTCCAATTCCAGACGAATGGCTGTACCGATACGCTTGGGCATATCGTCAAATAGATGCGTGAAACCACGCTTCATCGTTATCTTTTCATCAGACTTGTAGAAAGGACAATTCCCTTCTCTCACGTCTTTATTCATCATGTTTACCACCGTACACACTTTATCCGTCTCAGGCACATAAGGTCCTGCCAACCAATGCAAACAGTGTTCACGTAGCTCACATGACGTATTGTAGCACAACAAATAGTGTCGTGCTTTCTCCTTAAATAGTTCTTCGTCAATCTTATTCATACTCTTTAGTCTTTATTTCTCTATTGTTTAGATTTCGTATATGGGCCATGTACCATTCGTACATGGGCTTTATACGTTTCGTACATCAGCCATGTACGAAATGCAAAAGTATTAAAAAAATGAAGAATCTACAAGTATTATGCGAAAAATGCCATTATTTTTGTACTTTTGTGTCATATTCAACAATGACGCAGAATAGATATGGGAAAGTCAAAAGCACAAGAAATCCGAATAAGGGTAATTGATCGTTGGCTAAAACGTGGTAATTATTCTAACTCAGAATTGATGGATAGATGTAATGAGGTCTTGGAAAATGAAGGACGGGGACAGATTTCTTCACGTCAAACAATCGTGAGCGATATTGACTATATGAAGTTCACCTACAATGCTCCTATTAAAACTATTGGCAAAGGAAAGAATACTTGCTATACATATTCAGACAGGGATTTCTCAATCTATAATCAGGAACTGAGCGAAGAAGAACATCAAAGCCTTAAACAAGCATTGGATGTGGTGCAGCGGTTTAAAGGAATGCCACAATTCGAATGGGTAGATGAGATGGAAGCGCGGTTCCGCTTTCAGTCGGGACCATCCGTAGTTGGTTTTGAAGATTGTCAATACAATGCTGGCATTGGCTTCTTTAGTCGATTGTTTGAAGCTATTACGCAAAAACAAGCTCTAACTATTACCTATCAGAAATTCTTGCATTCAGAACCTATCGTGTATTCTCTTTCCCCATACTATTTAAAGCAATACAACAACCGATGGTTTCTCTTTGGTCGGGGCTTTCATCAAAAAACATTGACAAACTTTCCACTCGACCGCATTGTGCGAATTGAACGATGCAATCATCCATTCGAAGCGACAAACGTAGACTTTGACAGTTATTTTGATAATATCATCGGAGTAACCGTAACTAAAGGAGAAAAACCAGAACCCGTAGAACTTTGGTTCACTAAACGTCAACTGGCTTACGTGGAAACAAAACCTTTGCACAGGAGTCAAAAGATAGTTTACAAAGACGAAGATGGCGGTATCGTCCACTTATTCCTTATTATCAATTATGAATTGGAGCAACTGCTGTTATCCTTTGGCGAGAACGTAAAAGTACTATCCCCTACCCTTCTGCAAGACAAAATAAAAGAAAGAATCGAAAAAAGTTTGCAAAATTATTGATTCGTCCATTCTCGGTGGACGAAAGGCATGTACCTTTGCATCCGATAAGTTGATTGTTTAATTCAAATCCATTTTTTATACCTATGAAGAAGATGAGCATTGAAGTGATGGAACAGTTGTTGAAAGACTTGGCAGCTAATGTTGGCTATGAGTTAATTTCCAATCCATTTGATACTCCATTTGAGGAAAGCAGTTTGGAAATGCTGCCAGAAGATAAGCAGTTTATTTGGCCTGTACCAGCATCTGTTTTGAATGACGAGGCGCACAAAGATTTCCGTAATATGTGGGTGAATACTGACTTGATAGATACCATAGCAGAACTTTCATGGGCATGGCCATTTAATGATGAAGACCGAATGGCCATTCTGCTCATTGACTTAACTCGTTCACGTCGTGGAACCGTGAAGTTTGTTGATGCTACTGCATGGGATATTTCTGATGAAACCGATATGGCTGCTGTCTGCAACTTTCTGATACATGATTTGTTCCCTGGCGAAGACCTTTTGGCATTTGAAATGAATGTAGATGTAATGGACCTTGAAGTTGATGATAGATGGGGCGATCAAGTGGTTTTAGTTTCTGCCATAAATATTAATGGCTCATTACTGCCTCATGACTACTTACCAAAACCTATAGCTAAACAAGGGTTTGAATATGTTCGACTGGATGATATTTTCAATATTGAAGATTTAAAAGGAGCAGAATCTTATAAAAACGTGAAAGGAGAATTCTCTAAATGGCTACCCAAAGAATTCATTATACATGATAATAATATGCTAGAACTAAAAGTTCCTGCAATGACTGTATCTGTTTATGGAAATTTTCGACCGCAAAAGATTAATCCAGAGGCAACTTCTGGAATGGTAGATTTGAATGAGAAAATTGTTCTCATACCTCGTTTGGTTTACTATGATTTACCAGATTTAGATTATTTGGTGGAGCAATTATGTAAAGAATCAACGTTACGCCAGCTGCCATTTCTCCCTTATCCCAATGCTCGTTTAGAAGAAGAACATCTTAGAGGGGTTCTTATTGAAATTCCAAAGAAATGGAGGAAATGTTATGAATAAGATAAAAGTTCTTTGGATGAATAATGGAGATGAAAACCTTGCTCACTTTGTTGAAGGAGCTAATATTTTTAATATAGACATTTCCACTTGTTCTTCTATGGCAGCTTGTATGGAGAGTATTGACGATGCTTGTAAAAATTGGGATGTTGTCATGATAAATGAAACTTATCAAGGGAAAAAGGGTAAGAGACATCTAAATTCAATAGAAGAAAACTTTAAGGAAAAGACTAAAGCCAAATGTATAACATGCTTTATTGTAACGGATAAAGAAAGTGTTAATCCAATGACAAAGTTCTCATTGAAAAGTTACACACAAGAATTCCATTCTTTGAGAAATAAGGAAGAACTTTTTCGAAGTATTATTGCAGCACCAGAGTCAACTTTGAGGAAAAAGTATTCTGTAATATGTACTTTCTGTACTGATTCACATTTAATGCCATTACTTCAAGTCTTGGAGGGGAACAAACAGATAATGCCGCCAACAACTATTCCTAATGAATGCAGGAAATTGTTGGAATGGGTTCAAAAGAATTCTATTTTTACAGGTAGGAAACTTCCAATAAGCATAAAAGACCATCTTGATTGGCCTGTCAAAAAAGATAAAACAACTTGTGAAACATACGATGAACTTTCATTGAATGACTTTAGCAAAGCTGTGGATAAGACAAATTATGTACCCGAATATATTAAAAGAAGTTTCCATCATTGCTGTAATATTACCCAAGAAGGTTCGCATTTACTTGAAATAGACAATTTGTTGTCTAAGGGGATGGTGCCTTATGTAAATCAATCTCTCATATATAACTTGTTGAATATACTTCATTGGTGTGCAATTTACAAATAACTATGATATGCGAAAAAACAATTTCAAAATGGCTAAGTATATGGAAAGCCTTGGTTATTGTCAAAAGAAAGCCATAAATAATGAGAATTTAAAATATGGCCTTGTTCCTTGGGTCGGAGTTAATCCAACAGTCCTCATATTAGGAACATTACCTAGTGATGATTCTATTAAAAGTGGACTATATTATCAGAATCCAACAAACAGATTTTGGGAAATAATGCATATTATATTCGGTGGAGACATTGATGATCATAGTAAAGATTTTATCATCTCACAAAAGATAGCCCTTTGGGATTGTTTTAGATCTGCCCAACGAAAAGACTCGGCAGATAAGAACATCATTGTAGGAACAGAGACCCCCAACGACATCTTATCATTCTTAAAAGAGCATCCAACAATTAATTGTATTATTCTGAATGGAACTACAAAACATCCTAAATCTGGTTATTCAACAATAACTGCTTTTAATAAGTATTTTTACGATCTTTACGATAACTATATGATATTATGTCTTCCCCAAACTTCTTCAAGAAATGAAAGATTTGGAAAAACAATGGAAGAAAAAATAAATAAGTGGAGTATAGTAAGAAAATTAGTTGATGAGCCAGCAGAAGTTCAAAACTACCGATAAGGTCATTATTGTATTGATCTTTGCCCTTTACTTGCTTGGCTACCACTTCCTGATTTCTTCGGGAAGTGGTAAGTCTAAGCAAGAGGTAAGGGATGGAGTTGTGAATGAAATTAAAACAGAGCAAAGGAAAGAGACATATCCAACCATTTCAAAGGGGAGGAAGGTGAAATCTCTGTCTGCGGATTGGCCTTTGGATTTGGGCAAATATTTCTATACATTAGATATTGAGCCAGGTTATGAGATGGAAGATGAAGAGTATGAAGTCGTTGGTAAATCTGGTGACAATCTCATAGTTAAGAAGTATCATGATTGGCCTGCCATTAGTGGACACTTTGAATGGTATTGCAACAAAAAACTAACGACTACCCAACAAATGTATGATTATGTGGTGGCTCATCATCAAACAATTGTCAGACAGATGCAAGAAGTAAAAAGGAGAGGTATTAGTCGTGAATTTGACGAAGCCTCCTATTACCAAGACCATTACGACGATTATCAAGACGACCCCGAAGATGAGATTCGTTTTCCTCCAGAAATATTTGATGCTAACGACGAATAATCAAATATGAACTATCCAGTCAACAACAGTAATTGTTATCCATATATTTTACACCTCAAAATAGGTTTTCCTATAGATTGACAAAATTACAAGTCCTCAACTTCCTTAATGGTCAAGCCAGTGGCATCTGATATTTGCTCAACTGTCAATCCCATTTCCTTCAGATTCTTGGCTGTTTCAATGCATTTCTTATATACAGCACTATCAATCTCAGAATAAAAATCATCTCCCTTGGCCCATTCATCCCAATTAGTTTCTGCAAGATAGCGATTAATGATTTGCTTCATAGGTGGTAGGTCTTCATTCACCGTCTGCCATAATTGTCTATCTGAAATATTAGCATAGCCATGAACCAAAACATTGCGCATTCCTACTATCTGCCTCCATGGTAATTCGGGATGAAGTTGCTGGAAATGTCTTGTCAGCATATTGGCAGCCTCGCCAACGATTTCCACATTTTTTATGATGGCATAATAGCGCATTGTGTCGCTAACAAATTGTTCAAACGTCACGTTTTCAACATATTGACGCACGTTGTCTATGCTTTTTAATATATCCTCTAATCGGCTCTTATCCCTGCTCCTCTCTCTCATAAATCATTTTTTTATCGCGGTTTACACTTTCCACGGCATAGGATTTCAATGTTCCCTCTTCTACCAAATCCACTTTGTGGCCTATCAAGTCTTCAAGGTCACAAATTATCCCCGCAAACTTCAACAAACCAATTGGTTTCTCTTTGTCAAATTCAACGAGAATGTCAACATCACTCCACGGCCTCTGTTCACCACGAGCAAAGGAACCGAAAAGCCAAGCCCTCTGAACGGGCTGCGTCTTAAAATAGTCGGCTATAACCTTGTTCATCATTTGGGTGCTCATAAGCGCATCGTTTTGAATTACGCTGTAAATTTACGAATCCTTTTCCAATTATTGTTCGTTTTCCCCGTTAAAAATGCAAAAAACGAGTAGAAGTGCGTCTTATTGCTACTTTCGCATCCTGTATTATACAATTTTTCATGCCACAAAATAATCTTCTCTCTCAGAAAAAAGAAGTAGAATTTTTCTATAATTATCATTTATTATTACTATCTTTGTTGCCAATATGGTTCAACTATTTAATATCCAACAAACAAAGATGATTATAAGATTTATCTGTTGCATATTACTGGCATTGGTTGCGAATACTTCCAATGCGCAACGTATAGGCTGCGTGCATAGCGAACATTCACAAGCACGGGCGATTTCACCGTTGACAGCAGACTATCAACTGATTCCAGACCCAGTATATTTTGACCCACAAAAAACCTACCGACAACCAGTGGTACTGATCACTTTCAGCGATACAGATTTCTCGATGGCCAACCCAGTGGGCTATTACAACCGCCTTTTCAACGAAAAGGGCTTCAACCAAGGTGTGGGGGTAGGATGTGTGGCAGACAATTTCCGTGACCAATCTAATGGTCAAGTAAATATACAATTCGACATCTATGGACCAATAAAGGTAGACGAAAAGGCAGGAGGACATAAAGGCTATTACTATGGAGGACTTCTCATTCGCAATGCCATCAAGCAGTTGTGTGAAACCGAACAAACAGACTTTACCATCTATGATTGGGATGGTGACAGCCTTGTCAATCAAGTTCTCTTTATTGCTGCAGGCTATACAGGTAATCAGGTATCGGGTTACCTATGGCCTAACTCTGGTTATTCTATCCACAAACTTCCAGGTGGAATGTATATCAACTATGCTTCCATCTGTTGTGAGTTATGGGATGACAACTCTTTGTGTGGCATCGGCACCATCTTACATGAGTATTTTCATTGTCTGGGATTGCCCGACATCTATCCAACGGCTCAAGCCAGCGCATTTTCGACTGTTGATACGTGGGACTTTATGGATGGTGGCAATTTCACGAATAAAGGTTGGTGTCCGCCAAACCTCTCCGCTATGGAGAAGATGTATCTGGGATGGTCGTCGCCAATAGAACTCACCGAGGCTACCAGCATTCGAGACATGCGTCCCATAAGCGATGGCGGGGAAACCTATATCATCCGAAGCTCGGGCAACAGCGATGAATTCTATCTGTTGGAGAATCGTAAACAGGAAGGATGGGACTATGGTTGTCCTGGTAATGGTCTGCTCATCTTCCATGTAGATTACGATAAAGACAAATGGTGTAATGGTAAAGTGAACGTAGCTGACAACCACTATCTCTACGATATGTTTCATGCCGACAGAAAGGGCTATCGTGACTGGAATCCCAAAAACCAAGGCTTGGATTTCAACAAATTTACGATGGACAATTGGTTGCGCAGCAGATATTTCAGTACATCGCCCTACCCCTATATCGATACTGCGACGTTTGCTGTCAATGATAGCCTGACTGATAATTCCAATCCTGCTTCCGTCTTATTTACGCCTAATGCCGAGGGCAAGAATTTCATGGGGAAAGCCATTACCAACATCAAGTTATCAGAAGACGGAACCATCTCTTTCGACTTCATGAATCCCAACTCTTCGGGTGTGTCAATCTTAGCTGCTGACGAGAAGAGCGCCATAACTGGTTGGTACGACCTCAATGGTCGCCGCTTGTCCTCTCCACCCCATCGTTCAGGCATATACATCACATTCAGTACAACGACGGAACAAAGAAAAAGTGCTACAAACATTAAGCCATGTGTAGCTCATCCCTCTCTCGGTTTATACCAGAGTATTCTTTCTTTTCTCACTTCATACCCCTCCCTTTCAAAAAAAAATCTCTAAACAGGGGTAATGATTTTCCTTGTTCATCTGTATATATAGTAGAAACAAGCGAAATAAAAGATGCAAGACAGCGTAATCGAAAACCAATCGCTCTCCCAGCGAGAACAGCAATTCAAGGAACTCTTCCTTTCGGAATACGGCAGGATGTACAAGACGGCCTACATCCTACTGGGCAACGAGGACGAGGCAAAGGATGCTGTGCAGGATGTCTTCGCCAAGCTATGGACAGACACCCGTATACTTCGCAAGGAGACAACGCGCACTTTTCTGCTCACTTGCATCCGTAATCGCTGCCTCAACATCATTGCACGTAAAAATGAAGAACTCAAAGTAATGAGTGAGCAATTAGCTACAGCTCTATCTATGGCGCGAGCCGATTCTTCATTCCCACTTTCTCATTCTTCACTTCATGACGAAGAGATTATAGAAGCCGTGAATCGCTATGTTGACGAACAGCTCACGCCACAAACCAGTCGCGTGATCAAGATGCACTTCGACGAGAACAAGTCGTATAAAGACATCTCCAACAAACTTGGCATCAGTCTTTCGGCAGTCAACAAACACATCGTGCAAGGATTGAGGAAACTACGTTCCACCTTTAAAGACAGAGAAGCATGAAGAAAGAAGAGCAAATCAAGATGCTTTTGCATCCAGAGGAATACGACGAAAGCCAAATCGACCAAATGCTGGACGAGGCGAATATTCCCGTTCCTGATGCGAACGAGGAATGGAAGCGCTTCGAAAGCGAGAAGACTTCAACGAGCCATGGGAAACCTTCACTCTTTAAGATTGCAGCCATGTTTGTGGGTATTCTGATGTTATCGGGCATCGCGTACGCCGCAATCTACTATATGAATAGCGATGTCAAAGAGGACGTAAACACTCCTACTCAAGAAGTAACAGTTTCTAATTCCCACGAACAGATAATCGTTGAGACTCCGCAAGACAGCATTGCCCAGAAACCTATCGTATATGAAAATGCGGAATTAACTACCATATTGAGTGAAATAGCCACTTTCTATCATGTTGAAACCGTTTATAAGAGTGAAGCCGCAAAGCACGTTCGCCTGTACTTCACTTGGGACAAGACCGCCAAGATAGAAGATGTCATTAACATCTTCAACAAGTTCGATCGCATCCACATCACGTTGGAGAATCAAAAACTGATTGTAGAATAACCCTAAACGCTTTCGAACATGAAGAAGATTATTTTCACAGCCCTACTCTGTTGTGGTTTTTCACTATGCCTGAATGCACAAAAGTTAACCCGCAACTATCAGAACCAATCACTTTCGAAAGTGCTTGAAGAACTCAATGCTGCCGTTGAAGGCAAGACCATTTTCTTTATCTATGACGATTTGGAGGATTTCACGGTAACTACCCATTTCCGCAATCTATCCTTGGAAGAAGCACTCAACGAAGTAATTGGCTTCTATCCAATCAAAGTGACCTACGATAACGACCAAATCTTCATCGAGTGCACGCAGAAAGAAGATACAAAGGTCATTGGACGTATCGTAGATGAAGGTGGCAAGCCCATTGAATTTGCCAATGTATCTTTGCTTCAATACGATTCCATATTTATCAATGGTGGGGTGAGCAATGAGAATGGCGACTTTGTCATTCCTTGCAAGGAGAAACGCGTCATCGTCAAAGTATCGTATGTAGGTTATAAGACCACAACGAGAAATGTCAACGTGGGACAAATCGGCACCATCACTTTACAACCAGAGACCTATACCGTAAAGGGCATAGAGGTGAAGGGAGAGATTCCACAATACAGGATGGCTCAAGGAGGGTTGACGGTGGATGTGGAGCACTCTATCTTGCACGATATAGGTAATGCCGAGGATTTGCTTTCGATGCTACCATTAGTGCAAGGTCGCAACGGAAAGTTTGAGGTGTTGGCCAAAGGTGAACCTGAAATCTATATAAATAACAAAAAGGTTCGCGATGCGAACGAACTGAAACGGTTGAAATCGATAGATGTCAAAAACGTAGAGATAATCACCTCGCCAGGTGCTAAATACAACGCAGAGGTGAATGCCGTGATTCGCATCAAGACGCTGAAACCACAAGGCGACGGATTCAGTTTGATGGCTACCAGTCGAACATGGAAGAATAACAAGTGGAGCAACTACGACGACCTGACCGTGAAGTATCGCACGGGCGGATTGGAGGCATTTGCCAACGTCGCTCTCGACAACAGTCATTTCAGTAATGACCAAGATATTGATCAGGAACTACATATCAAAAAAGACCTGTTCAATGTTCATGCTACTTTGCCCGGTAGGAGTAGTTGGACGCAGTTTGAGTATCAGGCAGGTGTGAGCTATGACTTCAATGCCGATCATTCCATCGGTCTGAGTTTCTCTTCACAGCACATTCTCTATGACAAATATAAGTCAGAGATGAAACAACACTATCTGAAGAACGGGGCATTCTACGGTGATGTCCTTTTGAAAACAGATATCAAAGAACTCAACAAACCTGTTTGGGAACTGAACACATACTATGTGGGAAAGGCAGGGGAATTAGGTATCGACCTAAATGCCACTCTGTTGCGACGCGCTACTGAGAGTCATCTCAACCAGCAGGAGTTTAGCAAGGAACTTGCTGACCGAACGATTACCACCCTCAACAATGATGATCGCAAGATGATGGCAGGCAAACTGGTGTTGACTTATCCCATTTGGAAAGGCATATTGAGTGGCGGTTCTGAGGCTTCCTCTACGCAGAGCCAAGGCAAGAATGTCAATCAAGAAGGCATCATCCCAGAAACCGAAAACGAGATGAAAGAAAAGAATATTGCAGGTTTTGCCGAATACGAGTTGCCGCTTGGTCCGTGGCGTCTGAATGCTGGTCTTCGCTTTGAGCATGTAAAAGCGGATTACTACTCGTTTGACGAATGGCAGAAAGAGCCCAGTCGCACCTATAATGATTGGTTTCCTAACGTGTCAGTAGCATGGCAGAAGGACAAGTGGAGTGCACAGTTGAGCTATGGTAAACGCATCACTCGACCACCTTACCGTATGCTGGAATCAAGGATTGTCTATGACAGTCGTATGTTCTATGAGGGCGGTAATCCGCTGTTGCGACCTTCGGTGCGAAAGAGCATCGACCTCAACCTGACTTATTCGTGGTTGACTTTCGTTGCTGGCTATACCCGCGAGAACGATCTGTTTACTCACATCGGTAGGGTCTATGATGAGGAAAAGGAGATTGCCATCTTCCAACCTGTCAACTTCGACCATCAGGATCGTGTCTATGCCACTCTCGTTGTTTCACCAAAACTGGGATTCTGGCAACCATCCGCCACACTGCATTTCTATCAGCAGATGTTTGATGCAGAAGCATACGGTGCGCCAAAGAAACTGAACAAACCCGAATTCAGCTTCGACCTGAAAAACTGGTTTGTCATCAATCCCACCACGAAAGCATTCCTGCAAGTTCGCTATACAGGTAGCAACCACTGGGGATTTATGTATCGCGGCAGCGACTTTCAGGTAAATGCCAGTGTGCAAAAGTCTTTCTTCAAGGAGCGCCTCTCGTGTACACTCTATGCCAACGACATCTTCCGCACGTCAAAGACAAAGAATATCACTTATTATGCCATCGGCCAAACGTCTCAGAACTACTATGCCTATGAGCAGTGTGTGGGCATCACGCTCAGCTATAAAATCAACGCCACACATTCGAAGTATAAGGGTTCGGGTGCAGGAAACGACGAGAAGAATCGATTATAATTTCAGTATACGTTATCAAGCAATGGCATTGATTGTCATTTGGAGTTTCTCTAAGAATTGCGCCGCTTGTCCACCATCCATCTGAACGTGATGGAATTGGAAGGAGATGGGTAAGGTGACTTTCAGCCAATGTTTGCGATACTTGCCCCACATCACCATTGGATTGTTGAACCCCTTGGCATATTGGTTGACGATGCTGTCTATCTCGGTCTGGATGATGGCAGACGTGCCAATGACCATCATCTCGCTATCTAAGCAAAGATTGGTGCATTGCGATGCTGCTTTGTTACAGATGTCATGATAATCCTGACAAAACTTCTGCAAATCATCAATATATGGTATATCGCAATAGTTGATGCCCCCTTTGCAGTTGTTGATGACGGGCCCAATCGCAAGTTGGTCGAAACGAACCATCTTATCTTCAAAAGGCAAATCATAAAACTCTGCCATCTGACTTGCAGCCTTGCCAATGCACCAGCATAACAGCATGTTGAACTTCATGCCCCTTCGCCTACTGAATTTATAAAGACAAGTTACATCAAAAGACTTAACGAGGGTTACCATGGGCATAGGCGACTTCATCCATAGTTCGAATGCCTCTGCCCGAGTTGTATCCTTGGGATTTATTTCCTGTCCCATCTCATTGAAAAAAAAGAACGATTCCTACTACGAGGAAAACGATTCCTAATAATCGCGTAATGACAACATAACTTTTAGAAGGACGTTTTCCTCCTACCGTTTTCCACTTTTCCGAAACAGCCCATATCTTGTTTGGGGAAATGAGCAACAAGCATAAACCAAAAATACAAAGTACAATCCCTGCAATAATTTCTTGATTCATATACCTTCCATTTAAAACTCTACTACAACTTCCATTAATTTCTCATACACACGCTTGCCCAATAGTTCTGCACCTTGAGCATCGAAGTGAAGACGGTCTTTTTGTATGGTAGCATCACTCGCATCCACCACGTAGAAATGTGAATCTTCCTTGGCAAGATTTTCCAGTGCTTGAACGACTTGTTCACTTCTATCACGACTTTTCTCTGAGAATGTCCCGCAAATGAAAGGCAAATTGGCATAATCTTTATTACCAGTCTTTTCCACAAGATAAGCACGTACGTATGCCACCACCTTTTTCAAATTGTCATGATAGTGAGCGGCCATTTTCTTGTCACTCTCTCCTTGATGCCAAAGAAAGGCACGTATCTTATATCCTCCCTTATGATGAGCGAGTACATTGTCGATACATGCTCCTATGTTTTCCGTGAAAGCCTTCAACAACGATTTTCCACCCTTGTCTGCCGCTGCCGTTGAAGCGAGATATTCTTCAGAGGCATTCCAATACATTCCGTTATTGCTTGAGCAAGCCGTATCAATAGCCGTACCTCCCAACGATTCCTTGATGATATAGAAGTCGCGCTTACTCTGTTGGTCAAGCAGATAATAGACAATGGCATCATAGCCCCATCGTTCATGATTGTCGGGCTTGGCTACTCGTGGCCAAAATCGTTCAAACTGCCCGCCTCCTGAAATAGTATCGCTACCATACGACCACCAACAATGTTTATAGCCGTTTTGCTTGATATAATCGGGTAAGTCATCGTTGCTCACCCTACCATCCGTATTTGATTGACCAGCGACAATGATGACATTCGCAGGTTTCTTTTTTGCATTTGTCCCAATGCCAAGACAAAGCAACAGGGACATGATGATGATTCTATATTTCATTGTATTATTATTTGTTCTACTTCGTATCCTACAGCTCGGAGAAGATGAATGATACCGCATTCACCAATCAGATGACCAGAGCCAAAAACAAACATTGTCGGTTTTTCGCGCATGGCAGCTATCATCTTCGAAAGCCATTTCTCGTTGCGGTCTTTATACACCTTCGTATGATTGCTTATTTGGGGAAGTATCAAACTGATAAACCCATCGATATTTCCTGTTCTCCAATAATGATATGTCGTCTCATATTCTTTCGTCATTTTCTGTTTGCGTTCATCGTAGCTCTTGAGAAATGCCATGAGCGAGTCTGCTTGTTCTTCTATTGTTTGAGGCAATCTATCTTGATGTTCCGCTAAGTCTTCCAACTTGATATTCTCGTCATCAAGTTGGCCGATGTTCCATCCGCGTTCCTTGGCTTTTTGCATCAGATACATGTCCATTCCTCCTTGTTTTTTCATCATTTGACTCGGAAGGCGCGAGGCGAGCAAATTGAGAAAATAACCAGGAGGCATCTTCTGAAAATCCTTCCATTTTTCATCACCTAAATCTATCGGCAAGACCTCCCTAAATTTCTCCTTCAATATAACGGTACTTTCCTTGTCTATGACATCGAAGATAGTCTTGCCTTCAGGATATCTTATCGTTTGTTTCCCTTTTTTCTGACTACTTAAATTGTTTGTCCAGAGATTATTAAACCCTTTGGGGCCAATCTCCACATACATCTGTTGACATTGACTTTCAGCTATCTTATATTCGGCAACGCTATCAAGTAGGGTTCCAGGCAGATTATGTATCGTACCTAACATGAACGAAGGCTCTTTCAGTTCTCCCCCACTAATGCGGAAAAGAAACTGAGCATGTATCGTAACGATAGCCAAAGTAGACAGACAAATAAATACAATCAGTTTCTTTATCATTGTTTGGGATTATCATTGTTTATCAACCACGCAAATCCTTTCGCCATTCGCTTTTCCGAATCCACGAAATGATTACCTACGTTCCATTCAAGAGTAGTGTTAATATCCTGTCCTACCAAAAGTTCATATTGCTTTCTGATAGTAACACCCACTTGAGACATAACGGGGTGTTTTGTTCGTTCTTCCTTATCGCCAAGACTCAGGTAAATGGATTTAGGAAAAGTTTTCCTATCCATGACATAATTCATCCAATGGGGAAACCACACCGACGGAGATGCTGCTACGATGCCAGAAAACTTATCTGTTTGGTAAGCCACCCAAAGAGAGAACAAGCCTGCAAGCGAATAGCCACCGAGATAGCAATGATTCGTTTCAAATCCTTTCTCTTTAAATGTAGGCAATAACATATCCGCGACATACGACAATGTTTCTTCCGCCCCATCTCCGAAAGGTTCTTTGCCAAACACAGGTGGAGCCGACCACGGAGTAAGTTCTTTATTCCAATCGTTTATCTTAAAAGCCACCAATGAATACGGTTTTGTTGACAAACGGGATATTTCTTCCACCTCTTTGTCAAGCAATTCCAAATCATGCTCATCCACGGGTTGAATGAACAAATATGTAGCTTCGGGTTGACCGAAAATATAGCACTCACGACCAGAGATTATCTCATGTCTTATCGTATTCGTCATGTAGTTTTCAGTTGATGAGTTTGACTAATCAGTTGTTTTGATGCAAAAATGATACTATCTTGTTACTGATGAATTGTTCACACCCATTCGAAGTTTTCCTTTCCTGCACCAATCTCGAAATGATACTTGGCAATGCCTAAATCCATTTGGGTGAAACCTATCAAGGAAAAGACTTTCTTGGCGTGTACCTGATGATGACCATTCATATGACCTACATACTCAAAGGAGAACTTCTGTTGGTTGACTGCCGTAGGTGCAAGCAAGGCTGCTTCCACTCCCTTTCTGAACCACTCTGGAGTATTGTCGCTGATATTGCTTACTTGTTCTACCGTTTTGATTTTATGACTGACGCCTTGCGTTTCTCCATAACCAAGCGCAATGTATGCTTGAATGGTTTCACCCTCGTTGAGCACATACGTACCTGGTATTTTAGAATAACTGAGTCCTACCCAACAAGTATTCAATCCCAATGTCTGTGCCAACAATACCAATTGTTCGCCATAATAGCCAATGCGATAATCCAAATCATCTGCCTTTCTTCCAGCCATCACGAAATAGTTCTGCACATGGCGGAACTTTCCATATTTCGCCAGTTTTCCTTGAAAGGCTTTGGATTCATTCTGTATCAACTGGATATGAAGATTTCCTTCACGGTTTACTTCCGCGATTTTCTCTTGAAGTACCTTAACCACTTCATCCGTCAAGGGTTGTTCTATAAATGCCCTTACACTATGTCGGGCTTGAATGGCTTCTTGTAGTGTCATTGTCTTATGGTTGTCGATGGTTTATTATCATGTCTTTACCTACTCACTTACTTGGGCCAAATTCATTCACTTTCTTGTGCTTGCTGATTTGCAAGTTGGTCTTCGGCAAATACTCTGCCAACAAGTTATAGAGGTCGGGATCAAACTCCTGTAATTCCTCTCGGGTGTTACACCAATTGTGTTTGCCATCAGTATGTGGCATCTCTGCATTCACGTTGAACCAATCTTGCACACCTTCGGCAAAGTATTCTTCCTTATCGGTCTCACGATAGGTATTTGTCAACAATCCCTTTTTCTTGGCATTCTCATAACATTGTTTGAGTCGGGTATCAAAGTCGGGCACTGCCAACATCAAACCAATGAGGTGAATGCTATGGGCAAACTCGTGAATGAGAATGTCTTCTGCATGATACTTGTCTATCTGATAGGCCAACACGTTTTCCTCCGCGCAACTGGTAAGCGGTAGTTCCAAATCACCGCCCAATCCACGGGCACGCAAATCCCAATTCAATGTCGTATCGTTCACCAAATGTCGATGTTCAGGAATATCCGTTGTTCCTTCATAACGAGCCATGATAGCGATGCGAGTTCCGCGAGCCACCATCGAATCCAATACGGCTTTGGGAAGCATGGAAGTCATGGCATAAAGCGTACGATGGGCAGCCGTGAATGCAGAATCGGGAACGCGCCACGAAGAAATCAATGGCAAACCGTTCACGTCAACATATTTTTTGTAAAAAGCGTCTAAGTGAAGAGAGTCGGGCGGAGTGGTCACAACGCATTCAGGCACATTGAGCACTTCCTCGTTCTCAGCAGTTTCTTTCTGTGCTCCACCTTGGCAAGCACTCAAGACAAACAAACAGCCTATTGCTGCCATCAAAATGATTTGTTTCATCGGTGTAATTGTTGTAAGTTGTAATAATCTGACGACAAAGATACGAAAAGTAGTGTGCATAACAAAGAAACTTGTTTCTTTTTTTGTCCGAAACTATTCTCTTGTCACACAATTCGCTCCCCTCTCTCGTTGGAGAGAGGGCGGTATGAGGCTTTTTTCTACCTCAAACTTCTTAACAAAGTTTTGTCTGGATTTTCTTGCATTCCAGAGTTAGAGAAGCGGAAAAATGCATTAAAACACAGGAAAAGATTCGTTTTTCTGAGAAAATAATGAGTTTCGACTGATTATATATATAGTTTTTAAGCATAACTCATATCTTTACGAGTGCTAAAGCTATGCTTTACGAACCAAAAAACAATGCTTTTTTCATCGAAAAAATAGGATTTTTGCTCGTTATTTCAATCGTCCATTTTTACAAGCAACTGATTATTAAATAGTTAACAAAATCTTGCTATTTTTCATTATTTCGCACCAAGTCTAAAAGATTTTGAAATAACGCCTGGAAAATGAGCCTAAATTGCGAAATAGCATGACAAACAAAAATGCCGTTAGGCATAAGATAACAATAGCCAACTATGCAGTTGTACCAATAGATACGGCTGCATAGTTGGCTATTATCATCCAATGCCTACGGCATTTCTTCCAAATCTTTTGTCAATTATTTCTTAGGTTGCGGCTGAACGTCGAACACTGTTTGAGCAGGCTTCACCACACAATTTGTGCCAAGGTCAACACCCCAACCAATAAATCCACCAAGCAAGATGTTGCCAAATGCCCAACCATTAACGGTCTTTGACAAAATGATGTCACTGAAATTATAGTGTTCAGAAGTAATTTTAATGCGCTGACCATCTAATTTGTGCCTGTCCACCTGAACTACCGCAGGTAGAGTTACACCAGAATAAGTCTGTTTGGTCGTTGTGATATTTACTGGTTCATTAACATTACCATTGATAGTGATACTTGGGGCTCCTCCAGAAACAATGGTTGCACAAGAGGAAAGGAACATTGAAACTACTGTTGCAATGATTACTGAATGGGATAAAATAGTTTTTTTCATATTAAATAAAAATTTAGCAAACAATAATATGTGTCTCTTGTAAAACACAATTGCAAAGTTAAGTAAAATCATTAAAACATCAGCATATTAAACGAAAAAAACTTATAAAATGTACACCATAAATATACTATCGGATATTTGCGATGACGATTCTCTCATTCACGTAGAATCATAACCGTTAATCATTCTACAAGCGAAGAAAAAACAAACGCTTTCATAGATATATTTCTCCTGACAATAGAATCCGTAAAATTGGTAGATAAATCCGCAATTTGCGTAAGTGATAAACGGAGAAATTTTCGTATCTTTGCATCATGGTTAAAAAACTATGAAATATGAAGAAATTAATGATTATGCTTACGGCACTATTGGCTATCAGTCTGAGTGCCTGTTCACAAAACGGAAAGAAGGAGAATAAACAAATGAAGACGTTAGTAGCCTATTTCTCAGCATCGGGCGTAACCAAAAAAGCTGCACAACAATTGGCTGAGGTTGCTGGTGCAGACCTTCACGAAATTAAGCCAGAGACTCCTTACACGGATGCAGACCTTGATTGGACCGATCAACAATCTCGTTCTTCTGTTGAAATGAAGGATAAGAAAAGTCGTCCTGCCATTACGGCAAAGCTCGCCAACATGCAGGAATATGACGTAGTTTATGTGGGCTTCCCCATCTGGTGGTATACTTGTCCTACTATCATCAACACCTTTATGGAGGCTTATGATTTCAAGGGTAAGACCGTTATTCCTTTCGCTACATCTGGCGGTAGCACCATCAAGAAGGCTTGTGAAGACTTGAAAGCAACTTATCCTAACATCAATTGGAAAGAAGGAAAACTGCTCAACAGAACATCGAAAGAGGAAATGGAAAAATGGATTAAAGGAAAGTAAAACGTAAAACAAAATAAAAATACAACTATGCAAGGTAATTTTTCATAGGAAAATAAAAACCTAACAAAAACCCAATAACAAAAGGCTTTCTGAAAGATAATGCCAATTGTTATTTATTGTTATTTTGCCGTTTTTTGGTGCATTTTTGTTACTCGTTTGTTACTCAATATCATTTTTTCTTTGTATCTTTGCAAACGGTAACAAATTAATAACAAAACATTATGGCAAGAACAAAAAAGCAATTAAAGGCAAAAGAGCCTATTGCACTAAGACAAAAGCCCCTTTCTAAAGGCGGTTACTCGCTTTATCTGGATATATACCAGAATGGCAAAAGAACTTATGATTTTTTGAAATTGTACCTTGTGCCAGAAGTTGATGAGGCAACAGCAACCCAGAACAAGAACACTATCAAGGTAGCAAACGCTATCAAGGCAAAGAGAGTGATTGAGATTGCAAACGGTAAGGCGGGGATTGTTAAAGATACCACTTTTGGCAAAATGTTGCTTGTGGATTGGATAGATGAGTATAAAGCGGGGAAATTTGGTAGGCAGAACTCACTAACCATTGGCAGACTGAAAAAACATATTGCTAATTATAACGATGGAAAGGCGGTAATGATGCAAGATGTTGATGAGGCTTATTGCAAGGGCTTTATTTCTTACCTTGCAAATAAGGCTTGTGGGTTATATGTTGGGAAAGATGGAAAAGAGGTTGAGGGGAAAAGGATTGGGAAAAACACGGCTAATTTATACTTTGTGCATTTTGCAAGTGCTATGAATGAGGCGGTAAGAAGAAAAATTGTATCAAGCAACCCCACAAAGTTTTTGAGCAAAGAGGATAAAAAACCAATAAAAGCCCCAAAGCCTCAACGTGGATATTTGACTATTGATGAGGTAAAGGCTTTAATAGAAACCGGTATAAAGCGATACCAGATAAAGCAAGCATTTCTTTTTGCTGTTTTTTGTGGGTTGAGGATAAGCGATATAAGAGCCTTGAAATGGGGTGATTTGTCTAATGATGGTAAGCAATGGAGAGCAAGCGTTTTAATGAAAAAGACAAAAGAACGGTTGGAGTTGCCTTTGTCTGATGAGGCTATGAAGTGGTTACCAGAACGGGGCGGGGCTTCAAATAATGCTTTGGTGTTTGGTAATTTGCCAAATGCTTTAGGAATTAATAGAGGTATTAAGGAGTGGGCAAAGCAAGCAGGGATAAAGAAAGATATTTGCTTTCATGTTTCCCGCCATACCTTTGCAACAGCCTTGCTAACAATGGGGGCAGACTTATACACTACAAGCAAATTATTAGGACATACCAATTTAAGCACAACCCAAATTTATGCCGATATAGTAAGCAAGAAAAAGGCTGATGCCGTTAACGTGTTGGGAAAGGCTTTTGAATAATAACTTTTAAGCGGGTAAGTTATGACAAAGTATGATATAGACATAATGGAAGTTATTTGGAATAATCTAACGACCAAACAAAAGATAGATGCCTTACAACAAGCAAAGAATAATATTTGCTATACACCAAATGAAATGGCAGTAGAAACGTGGAATGTTTGCACCCACTATTTTAAAGAAAAAGGACTTGCAAGGGCGGCTCACATTGAGGGAGGGGGAGTAGAGGCTATACAATTAACAGATTTGGGATTATCTTTGTTTGATGCAATAAAGCAGTCACAAGAAAATAACCAAAGCCTCAACCCAAAGCCTCAACCAGAGGGGGCGGGGTTGCCTTATGTACTTAACACCGATGAGGCTAAAGGGCTTCTGGAAAGGCTTTGCAAGGCGGGATATTGTGATAGTGTATATAAGTGGGTTAATGGCACAGCATACCAAGCAGCACAAGCAGCATATAATATTGGTGCTATCCTTTGGAAAGGCAATAAGTGGAAACCTTTTGAAATATATTGGGGGTTTGCAAATATGGCACAAACATTTGCAAAGAACAGATTGGAGGCAAACCAGAAAGATATAGATGATATTGATGGACTTTACCCAGAGAACAACCCGCCAGAAAAAGATTTGATAAAATTGTAAAAATGGGATGCCCCTATGTAGTCACTATGATAGTCACTATATAGGGGTATTTCTTTTCTTTTGTTGCCTATCTTTGCACCAAAATTATTAAATAAAAAAAGCAAGGATATGGCAAATGAAGAAATGATTTTAGAAAAGTTGCAAGCGATAGAGCGTTATAGTCTATTGAGTGCAAAAAATGTGCTTCTGATTGATGAGGTAGCACTATTAACGGGGTTGTCAAAAAGCCGTTTGTATAAGCTGACATGTGGAAAGCAAATACCTTTCTACAAAAACGCTAAAATGTTATATTTTGACAAAGCGGAAATAGAAAATTGGATGAGGCAAAACAAATCTATAAGCCAGATGGAGGCAGAACAAAAAGCAGATGCCTATTTGGTAAGGAAAGGGGGTGCTATATGATTATTACCGATTATTACCGCTTTCAAAAGTTGCAAGGTCAAAAGAGCAAATTAAGAATTGATTGTGTTGCAAGTAGTGAGAGTTATCCGCCGATGGAGGCTTTGAGAAATAAGGAGGGGGCTTTGTTTGTTTATTTGGGAGACAACGTATATACAAGGGCGGGCAATGAAAGGCGGGCTGATATGGCTTTAAGTAGAGGTTGCCATATAAGCAGCATTTTTAACCCAGACACAGAGCAGCCGTATTGGTATGGGGATTTCAACCACACAGCAGATGCCTTGTTATTTGTGCACAAAGATGCCAATTTCATAAATGGCGGGGTACAAGTTGGGGCGGTTGTGGAGTGCTTTGTATGTAGGGGGCAAAGGAATAACAGAGCACAGTTATACAACCTTTTATGTGATGGAGATTTGGATGAGGAAATAGAGGCGGTAAGGAAAGCAACAGCCACCTTTTAAGTTACCGATTTAGTAACCGTGTCTTATGTATGATACATTATATCTAAACCTAACAGAGGCAGAGGCGGGCGGGGTTGATTTCCTTAGTGAGATACCTTGCTATCTGGAAAGGGTAAGTGAGCACAATTATGGCGGTCATGTTATCCTTTCTGGATGCCTTAACGGGTTAAAGGTAAGTGCAAGCCGATACCAAATAAAGATTAAAGGCTCTATTTGCAAATACTACCTTAACGACAATTTGCAAACTATGGGGCGGGGCGATACCCAGAGGGCTTTTGAAAGGCTTTCTGATGAGTTGCACCTACCAATGAGCCTTGCAACCGTGCACCGTGTTGATGTAGGACAAAACTTTATAATGAAAAGCCCCACAGATGTATATTTAAATCATTTGGGGGTGCTAAAGAATTATAAGCGATGCCCAATGATAGAGGCGGGCACACTATACTATACAAAGAGGGATGAGGCTATTTGCTTTTATGATAAAGTTAAGGAAAGTAGGCAGAGCAAAGAACCTATACCAGAACTATATCAAGGCAGGAATGTGCTAAGATATGAGCAACGATATATAAAGCGGGTTGCAAGCAGCCTCAACGTGCCAGAACTCACGGGGGAAATGCTATACAATTCAACATTTTATAGGGGGTTGCTATCTTCATGGAAAGACGGATATTTTGCAATAAAGAAAATTAATGATATAACGTTAAACTTCCAAGCAATGAAAACCAAGCAAGAATTATATAAAATGGGTGTTCTTTCTTTGATAGAGAGGGCGGGCGGAGAAATGGAAATGATAACCCAGATAAACGAGGCTTGCAAGCGGGGGGATTTATCCAAGAAACAAGCCTTTGATTTAAGGCGGGCTGTTGCTGATGCTTGCAAGCAAAAAGAGGGGCTTGTTACAAAGAATGATTGTATATGTGAATTAGATAAAAAGGTGTTGGATGCTATAAAGTTTTATAGATAGTTGACATGTCATTTATAATAACGTGTCAATTGTTACCGATTTAGTAACCAGATGGGATAAAACTAAAGTAGTATATTATAGTAAATAGGAGGTTGATATATGGCAAGGCAAAAAAACGATGGGCGGGGGAGATTAGGAGGTAGGAAAGCGGGAACCCCTAACAAGGTAACGGGAACACTAAAGGACTTTATTTCTGAAATAATAGATGAAAATAGGGAGCAGATAAGAAAAGATTTGAAGGTATTAAAAGCCAAAGATAGATTATTTGTAATAGAGCGATTTATGCAATACACTTTACCAAAGCAACAGAGCATAAAAGGAGAACTCCTTATAGACAAATTAACAGATGAACAAGTAATAGATGTAGCGGATAAACTTTTAAATGAAATGGAAAATGATAGTAAAATTAGATAGACAAGCCAAAATAGAACTCCTTAAAGCGATAAAAGCGGGAGAGCTTGATATTACTAAGATACCCGTTTTGTTTAATGAGTTGCAAGGCGGTAACGCTTTTATGGAAGTAATGAAAAAGGCAGATAAAGAAGATGGGTAAAATACAAAACTATTTGTTTTCAAAATACTTTTTAGGTAAACTATCTTAATACAAAAAAATGGTGCTTCAATTCTTTTTCACACAAGATGATTTTTGCTATTTTTGTAAAGTGAACATTAAAGGAAAAGATTATGAGCAATCAAAAAGAGTTTAGCAGGCTACCAAGCCAATTAGAGGAAATCTTAGAAATGGCAGCAACCCTTAATAACAAGATAGCAGGGTATTTTGATGAAGAAACAGAGAGGCTTAATAGTTTGCCAACAGAAAGCGTTAAGGAGAAAACAACCCCGTTATTTGATGCAAGTTGGAAAATGTATGAAGTTATAGATTTGTTGGGAAGATATGCGGGGGTACTTATTGGGGATAAAGTAAAAGGGTTAGAAATATAGCTATTTCAATTGTATTATTTTTGGGCGGGTGGTTTGTGATAAATAGCCCGCTTTTTGTGTATAATTGACTAAATAACGATATATCCAATAAAAAACACTAAATTTTAATTAAGGTTTGCTTATTTCCAAAATAATGCCTATATTTGTACCCAGAAAGCCCGCTAAATGGCTTTAAATGGCTGTTTTGTTACTAATTTGTTACCCGCTTTTAGTATAAGGCGGGCTTTTTAATTGAAAATCAATTACTTATAACAATTATAAAGACTTATGCAAGGAAACTTTTCTTATTACAACCCGACGAAATTGTATTTCGGCGACGATGCGCTGAAGTTTTTGAGTGAAGAACTGACAAAGTATGGTCCTACCGTCATGCTCTGCTATGGTGGCGGAAGTATCAAGCGCAATGGTATTTACGATGCCGTTGTTGCCGCATTGAAAGAGGCTGGCAAAACGATAGTGGAAGATGCAGGCGTAATGCCTAATCCTACGGTGGAGAAGCTATACGAGGGTGCTCGAATGGCAAAGGAAAACAACGTGGATTTGATTCTTGCGGTAGGTGGTGGTTCTACTATCGACTATGCAAAGGGCGTTAGTTGTTCTGCTTGGTGCGAGGAAGACCCTTGGCAGAAATACTACGTTCGTCAGGAAGAGGCTACATGTCGTGTCGTACCAGTTGGTTCCGTTCTGACAATGGTTGGTACTGGTTCGGAAATGAATGGTGGTTCTGTTATCTCTAACCACGAGGCAGGCTTGAAGATTGGTAAGGTATTTGGTTCGTATGCTTATCCTAAGTTCACCATCCTCAACCCGAAGTTCACATTCACCGTTCCACAATATCAAATGGTAGCTGGCTTCTTCGACATTATGAGTCATATCATGGAACAATACTTCTCTGGCGAAGACGACAACACGAGCGATTATCTGGCAGAGGGATTGATGCGCTCGCTCATCCATAGTTCGCGCATTGCCGTGAAGAATCCACAAGACTATGAAGCACGTTCCAACATCATGTGGACAGCTACATGGGCACTCAACACATTAATCGGTTGCGCCAAGACACAAGACTGGGAAGTACACATGATTGGTCAAGCCATCGGCGCACATACCAACGCCACTCACGGAATGACGCTTGCAGCTGTTTCGTTGGCATATTATCGTCACATCTTGCCATTCGGCACAAAGAAGTTTGCTCGTTTTGCCGAAAACGTATGGGGCATTCATCGTGACGGGAAGACTGATGAGCAAATGGCACAAGAGAGTTTGAAGGCTCTCGAAGCATGGATGCGTGAAATTGGCGTGGTGATGAACATCACGGAACTCGGCGTTACCGAAGACATGTTTGAAAAGATAGCTGACAGCACTTTCCTCTTCAATGGCGGTTACAAGACGCTGACGCATGAAGAGGTGGTAGAGATACTCAAGGAAAGCTTATGAGAAAGGTAGCTACATTTCTTATTTCCATGCTTTCAGCAACAACTTTTGCTCAAGGTGTGATTGATGTGCATAGTCACATCATCACTCCTGAGTTTATATCTTCATTGGAACAAGAGAACAGGTTGATGGACGAGGGTTTCCCCTTGCCTAAATATGACGTGAATGCACATCTGAAATGGATGGATGAAGCTGGCGTTCAGACATCTATCTTAACATTGGCTGCACCACAACCTTCATCTGCATCGATAATCAGACAAACGAATGAAACGGCAGCTAAGTTGAAACGAGAACATCATGGTCGTTATTTTTTTTGTGCTGCCTTACCCCTACCCGATGTAAATGCAGCTATCCGAGAGGCTATTTATGCCCTTGATACGCTCAAGGCTGATGGGATTAAGTTAGCTACGAACGTGCAAGGTCAATATCTTGGCGCGCCAGAACTCGACACGCTTTTCTCGGTGCTCAACGAGCGCAAGGCTGTCGTTATATTACATCCTCACCGACCAGACCCCGTGAATCGTCAAGTGATGCAACAAACGCCACTCGCCATGCAGGAATATCTCTCGGAAACCACTCGTGCCGTGTCGAACATGATTACACGCAATGTATTGGCTCGCTATCCACAGGTGAAAGTTGTCGTACCCCATTGCGGAGCATATCTACCTTTGGCTGTACCTCGCATGAAATCTCTTACTCCCGTCATGCAAGCCAATCAGATGGTGGGAAAAATAGATTGGGAGGCGAATCTTGCCGCTCTCTATTACGATCTCGCTGGTGCACATTCACCAGAAGTCATTCGCATGATGCTTACCATTACCACGCCCGACCATCTACTATATGGTTCTGATTATCCCTACGTGGCCCCACAGGTATTGACGGCAAGTCTTGCACGAATGAAACAATATCTAACCAATGAGTCTGACCTTGCCCCTTTCCGCGAGATGATTCTCCACAAGAATGCGGAATGGTTGTTGGGATTGTCGGGAGAAAAACCAACGGCAGAAAGACAAGAAGGAAAGATGATTGTTCGCCTTGCTGAGATAGAGGTTTATCCTGAGTATTTACAGGAATACCTCTCGTATGCCAACGAGGTAGACCGTCTGTCGGTAGAACGAGAACCTGGCGTTATCTGTCTCTTTCCGATGCAGAGTGGCGAGGACTCCACACGTATAAACATCCTTGAAATATATGCGTCGGATGATGCCTATCAACAACATCTAAAGACTGAACACTTCCAAAAATACAAACAGGGAACGTTGCACATGGTGAAAAGTTTGAAACTACCCACCATGCAACCGCTCGACCCGAAGACCATGAAACTCATATTCAAGAAGCAAAGGAACGATAAAGAATGATTGTTGTCCGATAAAACTTTTCAAAATCGTCCGAAAAGCCTTTGTCTGCACACAATCCAATGATGTTCTAACATATAGGGGCTTAATAGCGGCCTGCAGGGCCAAAAAGCATATAGCCCAGGGCGTTGCCCTACCCTTTATACACATCTTTTAAACGTAACTGTAATTCTTTGATTATCAACATGTTAGTATACATTATTTAACACAAAACATTTGGCTAAGTCATTAAAAATCAGTATCTTTGTATATGAATAAGAGACCATTTACAAATACGATTTTTGGTGATGCCAGATTATCTCTGCGAGCCAATTTCGTTATCCAGGAAATTGTTTCCTCAGGAACATCAGTTATCAATCGGGTTCATACCACCATGTCCGAAAAAGTTGGTGCATATAGGTTGCTGAACAATGACAGGGTT
>OMWI01000025.1 GCA_900314715.1 uncultured Prevotellaceae bacterium
GCCATGGAGCTTGCAGAAAGAACGTTTGCTCATTCCTGACTCATGATAAAGACGAAGATAATTCAACTTCTCATCTTCGCTGTACTTCGTTGCTTTTTTCTCATACTAATAATACACATTTTAATTGTTACTAAATGTGTCTACCTATATCAGTATAAGTCATTCCATTTACAAACCGAGTAACAACTATTGCCCAACCATCTATATGATAATCTAAATAGTGTTAGCATTTTCTATAAAACATGAATTTTCTTGTTTTCACCAAGACCTCCCCTATTTTAGGCAAACTCTCTTATTATCAATAAGTTGAGTTTTTCAAGACCTCACCTAAGACCTCCCGTAAGACCTCACCTAAATGCAGTCTTGATTTTCGGTTTTTTTTCTCTTACTATCGGTGTATTCAAATGTAACTGAAAAATGCCTTCGTAAACCTTTTATTTGCATAATTAAACAAGCATCGACGGGAGATGTTAGGTGAGGTCTTAGGTGAGGTCTATGGGAGGTCTTAGGTGAGGTCTTACATGAGGTTTTGAAAATTACAACTAGCTGTTTATTAGATGTTTAGCTTAAAATAGGGGAGGTCTTTGCAAAAACACCAAAATTCAGGTAAATTCTCATTGTAAATCATGACTGTCTGTCAAAAAAAGTTTATTTCAATGTTGAGTGTTTCATGCTTAGTGTTTAGTGAAGATGTGATAAGTGAAAGAATATTCAATGTGGTGATAAGTTCCTAATGTCGGTTGGAGTACCCCTCTGGGGTAGAAATCGCTCAAATCTTTACAAATAAAACAAATATTATGATAGATTTGGTTAGATTTGTAAGATTTCTCGCCGTAGGCGACTGCCTCGGGATGTTATCACCACATAGATAAAGAATATCCTAATTGTGAATTATGAATTGTAAATTCTTTAAGCCCTCTTATCTTGAAAAACAAAATATTCGGTACAATCATTTGCGAATTTCAAAATTTTCTTTTATATTTGCACAGATTATGAGAATTGTATCACATAGACGACTTGTGGAATTCTATCAATCCGAGGGGCATGGTGATTCTAAAGCTGCTTTGGAAAGATGGTATGGTATGGCAGAACAGGCAGAATGGAAAAGTTTATCTGATATAAAGGTTGACTTTCCTGCCACTGACTATGTGGGAAATCAACATTATGTGTTTAATATCAAGGGAAACAAATACCGATTAGTCGTTGTCGTAAAATTCACCATCAGTCATATATTTATACGGTTTGTTGGTACTCATTCGGAATATGATAAAATAGACGTTTCACAAATATAGATTTGGATTATGAGTAAAATAACAAAAGAACAATATCAATTCGCTTTGACGAGGATAGAGGAATTGTTGCCATTGGTTGGAGACAATACGCCAGCCAATGATCGAAATGCTGTGGAACTGACTATGATGTCTGATGTGGTGATAGAATATGAAAAGGAACATTATCCAATTGGCAAACCAACAGTAGCGGAATTGATTGAATTGTCTTTGGAAGAGAATAACATGACTCAAAAGCAGTTGGCAAACGAAGTAGGTGTCAGTCCTTCACGAATTAGTGACTATGTGTCTGGTCGTGCTGAACCAACCCTGAAGATAGCGCGTTTGCTTTGTCGTGTCCTAAACATTACTCCCTCGGCCATGTTGGGTTTTTAATGGTTTTACATTCTTTGTCTATTATGCCATATCACTTTGTTGCTTTTTATCCACGAAAATACCTCTTTATCACCTAAATCTTATTTATAAATCAGAAATATTGATTAAATTTGCATTCAAAACACAAAACCATATAATTATGAAAAAACAAGTGTTATTATTCGTATTGATGCTCATGCCGTTGGTGGCGAGCGCTGCAACTAAAATTAACGGAATTTACTATAATTTTCAATCCACGACTAAAGTTGCAGAAGTGACTTACTATAGTTGGGCAAGACCTTCTTACACAGGTAGTATTGTCATTCCAAAGACAGTTACTTATGGAGGAGTGACATATTCTGTAACATCCATTGGAGACCATGCTTTCTATGGTTGTTCAGGCCTCACCTCCGTAACCATCCCCACCAGCGTGACATCCATTGGAGGTTCAGCTTTCCAGTCTTGTTCTGGTCTCACCTCCGTAACCATCCCCACCAGCGTGACATCCATCGAAAGTTCAGCTTTCTCTAGTTGTTCTGGTCTTACCTCTATTGTTGTTGAGAATGGAAATATCGTATATGATTCTCGCAATAATTGCAATGCTATTATTAAAACGTCAACCAATGAACTTATTGCTGGATGTAAATCAACGATTATCCCCAACAGCGTGACCTCCATCGGAGATTCTTCTTTCTCTGGTTGTTCAGGCCTTACCTCTATAACTATTCCCAATAGTGTGACCTCCATCGGAGATTTTTCTTTCTCTGGTTGTTCAGACCTTACCTCTATAACTATCCCCAATAGTGTGACCTCCATCGGAGGTTCTTCTTTCTCTGGTTGTTCAGGCCTTACCTCTATAACTATCCCCAATAGTGTGACGAGAATCGCAGGTGAGGCTTTCTCAGGTTGTTCCAGCCTCACCTCCGTAACCATCCCTAACAGCGTGACCTCCATTGAAAGCTATACTTTTTCAGGTTGTTCCAGCCTCACCTCCTTAACCATCCCCAACAGCGTGACCACTATAGAAAGCTATGCTTTTTCTGATTGTTCGGGTTTAACTTCAGTAAGCATTGGTAATGGTGTTAAAAAGATTGGAGAATTTGCTTTTTCGGGTTGTTCTAGATTCTCATTGCATATTACAGATTTAACCGCTTGGTGCAAAATTGATTTTTCTGTAGGGCCATTTTCGGACTTTGCTAGTTGTTCTAATCCTCTTGCTTATGTCGATCATTTTTTCTTAAATGGGGTAGAAGTGAAAGATTTGATAATTCCCAATGGCGTGACGAAAATAAAAGAAGGTGCTTTCTATCATTGTAAAAGTCTCACCTCCGTCACTATACCCAACAGCGTGACAACCATCGGAAAATGTTCTTTCGAAGGTTGTTCCAGCCTCACTTCCGTCACCATCCCCAATAGTGTGACGTCTATCGAAGAATTTGCTTTTTATGATTGCTCTGGCCTTACCTCCGTAAATATCTCAGACATTGCTGCATGGTGTAATATTTCTTTCTTTTGTTTATATGACTGGATAGTGTCTAACCCATTAGTTTATGCTCATCATTTATATCTTAATGGAGAGTTAGTCAAAGATTTGGTTATCCCTGAAGGAACTACTTCTGTCAGCGAATATGCGTTCTGTAGCTGTTCTGGTCTCACATCAGTGACCATCCCCAACAGTGTGACCTCCATTGGAAGTTCTGCTTTCTCAGACTGTACAAGCATAGAAAAGATTACGTTTCATTGCCAAGAAATAGGATCATGGTTTAGCAATCTGAGGTCAGTTAAAGAAGTAATAATTGGAGAAGAGGTTAAAAGCATTGTAGGAGGTGCTTTCGATGGCTGTTCAAACCTAGAATCCGTGAATATCTCTGACATTGTTGCATGGTGTAATATTTCATTCTCTGATAACCCATTGAATTATGCTCATCATCTTTTTTTGAATGAGGAAGAGGTGAAAGATTTGATTATCCCCAATAGTGTGACCTCCATTGGTATTTCAACTTTTTCTGGTTGTTCTGGTCTAACTTCCGTAGTCTTACCCAACACTGTGACATCCATCGGCAACAATGCCTTTCAAGGTTGTAGCGAATTGTCTTCTGTAAGTATCGGTAAGGAAATAAAAAGTGTTGGTGCAAAAGCATTTGCTAATTGTCCCGAAATAAAAGAAGTGTATTGTTATGCGAAAGACGTTCCTGAAATCAGTAACAATACCTTTGAGAATTCGTATTATATCAAGTATGCCACACTCTATGTACCAGAATCTTCTGTTGAACAATATAAAATGTCTGCATGGAGCCAATTCGGGAATATCGTTGGCATTACGGGAGGAAATGAAGGGGAAAGATGTGCAAAGCCAATCATCACCCTGCTTGCCAACGGCAAAATCAAAGTAGAGAGTGCAACGAAAGGATCAACATGCGTGACAAACATCACCGCATCAAATGCCGAACCATTGGCAGATGGCGAGATAAGTTTGGATACTCCGCTAACCGTCTATACCGTTACATCTTACGCTACAAAAGAAGGTTATAATGATTCCGAGGTAGCCACCGCTACGTTCCGATATGAGAAGACGGAGGGTGACATGAATGGTGATGGAACGATGAATATTTCCGATGTGATTCATTTGGTGAATATGATTTTGGGACAATAAACAAACAATAATATGAAAGAAGAAATCAGCAACCGATTGTCAGCCTTGCGCGAGGTGATGCGTAGAGAGAACCTTGCGGCTTTTATATTTCCGAGTACCGACCCGCATCATGGCGAATATGTACCCGACCATTGGAAAGGAAGGGAATGGATAAGTGGGTTTAATGGTTCGGCAGGAACGGCGGTGGTTACGATGAACAGTGCCGCTTTATGGACAGACTCCCGTTATTTCATTGCCGCCGAGGAACAATTGAAAGGTACGGAATACCAGTTGATGAAACTCAAGATGCCCGATACGCCCACCATTCCCAAGTGGTTAGGGAGAGAGGTGATGAGCATGTCTTCTACCGAAATCGGCATTGACGGAATGGTTAATTCTGTATCGTTCGTGGAAGACCTCATCAAAGACATGCGCCAGAACGGTGGTATAACGGTGAGAACCAATTTCGACCCATTGGCACAAATCTGGGATAACCGTCCTACGATACCAGAGAATAAGGTGGAGATTCAACCGATAGAATATGCAGGCGAGAGCGTTCAGTCGAAAATCCAACGTGTTCGCAAAGCCCTGCGTGAGCAACATGCCGACGGAATGCTGGTTTCCTCTTTGGATGATATTGCGTGGATGTTGAATTTGCGTGGCTCTGACGTGCATTGCACACCGTTGTTTGTGAGTTATCTGCTGATTTCCACAACAAAAGTCACCCTGTTTATCAATCCCAAGAAGTTGACTTCCGAAGTCTCTGCTTACTTGAAAGAAAACGGAATAGACGTGGATGATTACGACCACGTGCAGAAAGGGTTGCAAGACTACTTTGAATACAACATCCTGATAGACCCAGACGAGTTGAATTACACCCTGTCGAAAGCCATCAAAACTAAAGAAATCATCAGAGGGAAATCGCCAATCCCCGCCCTCAAGGCCATCAAGAACGAGGCAGAGATAGCGGGTTTTAGGAAAGCGATGCTGAAAGACGGCATCGCACTCGTAAAATTCTTGAAATGGTTGAAGCCTGCCGTGGAAGAGGGAGGGCAAACGGAAATCTCCATTGATGAGAAACTCACTTCATTAAGGGCAGAGCAACCGCTGTTTCGTGGATTGTCTTTTGATACGATAGCTGGTTATGAGGCACATGGAGCCATCGTTCACTACGAGGCAACACCCGAAACCGATATTCCTTTAGAATCCAAAGGCTTGTTGCTCCTTGATAGTGGTGCGCAATATCAAGACGGAACCACCGATATTACCCGTACCATTGCGTTAGGCGAATTGACCGACGAACAACGCCATATCTATACCTTGGTGTTGAAAGGTCATATCCAATTGGAACTCTGCAAGTTCCCTGCTGGAGCCAGTGGTACGCAGATGGATATTCTCGCCCGTATGGATATGTGGCGTGAAGGATTCAACTACCTCCACGGGACAGGACATGGTGTAGGGCAATACTTGAACGTGCATGAAGGACCGCATCAGTTCCGCATGGAATGGATGCCCGCACCTTTCGTGAAGAACATGACCGTGACCGATGAACCAGGCATCTACTTGGCTGGTCGCTTTGGAGTAAGACACGAAAACCTATTGCTCATCGTTCCGTATATGGAAACAGAGTTTGGCGAGTTCCTGCAATTCGAGCCGCTTACCCTTTGTCCTTTTGACACGACACCCATCGTGGTGGAGATGATGAAAGACGAAGAGATACAATGGTTGAATGATTATCACCAAATGGTTTTTGAGAAACTATCCCCCTATCTGCAAGACGACGAGGTGGAATGGTTGAGAGAAGCTACAAAACCTATCACTAAATAAAAAAGAAAGATGAAAATGTTTAGCAAAGAAACTTATATTCAGAGAAGGCGAACCCTACAACAGGAGATGAAGAGCGGTTTGCTCGTGTTCCTCGGCAATAAGGAGAGCGGTATGAACTACGCAGACAACACCTACCGCTTTCGCCAAGACAGTTCGTTTTTGTATTACTTTGGCTTAGATTGTGCCGACTTAGCCGCCATCATCGACGTGGATGAAGACCGCGAAATCGTATTTGGAAACGAACTCACCATAGACGATATCGTGTGGACAGGTATGCAACCCACCTTGAAAGAGACTTGTGAGAAAGTGGGCATCTTCATGACCAAGCAATTGAAAGACTTGAGGGATTATATTCGTCAAACACAAGCGAAAGGACAAACCGTACATTTCCTGCCACCTTATCGTGGAGAACATCAAGTGTGGTTGCAAGAACTGACGGGTTTGTTGCCATCAGAACAAGCCGCTAAAGCATCCGTTCCATTTGTCAAAGCCATCGTGAAACAACGCAATTACAAGAGCGAAGAGGAAATCGAGGCAATAGAAGAGGCGATAGACATCAGTACGCAGATGCACCTGAAAGCATATAGTATGGTTCGCCCAGGCGTGAAAGAGTCGGAGATTGCCGCTGCCATTGAGGAAATAGCTTGTAGGAATGGACAGACACTCGCATTCCCTACCATTGCCACCGTGCAAGGACAAGTACTTCATAATCATGGATATATCCACACATTGCAAGAGGGCGACATCTTCTTGTTGGATGCTGGTGCAGAAAACCATCTGCATTACGCTGGCGATCTATCATCTTCCATGCCCGTAAACGATAGGTTTAGCGAGCGCCAAGCATATATTTACAACCTCCATCTATCAAGTTTCCAAGCAGCCGTGGATGAATTGAAGCCAGGCGTACCATTCCGCAATGCTCATCTTGCTGCCGCCACGAAGATTGTGGAGGGAATGAAAGACTTGGGATTGATGAAAGGCAATGCCCGTGATGCTGCCGAGTGTGGAGCTTACGCCTTGTTCTTCCCTTGTGGATTGGGTCACATGATGGGACTTGACGTTCACGATATGGAGAACTTAGGCGAGCAATACGTGGGATATGCAGATGGGATGGAGAAGAGCAAGCAATTCGGATTTAAGTCGTTGAGATTGGCTCGTCCACTCGAACCAGGGTTTGTGTTTACCGTAGAACCAGGTATCTATTTCATTCCCGAATTAATGGACAAATGGGAAGCTGAACACCAATTCACCGAGTTCATCAACTATGATAAGTTGAAAGACTGGCGAGACTTCACGGGATTGCGCAATGAATTGGATTATTTGATTACGGAAGACGGAGCCAGAGTGTTGGGACACTTAAAGAAACCCATGACGATAGAAGAAGTAATGAACGCAAAAAATACGAAGATATGAACTTTTCGATTAAGAATCCTCCCAATGAGGGAGGAATGAACGAGCGCATCAAACGATTGCGCCAACAAAATTTCGATACGCCAACCACGTTGAGCATTGAACGCGCCTTGATAGAAACGGCTTTCTATAAGGATAATTACGGTACGATGCCCATTGCGATGTTGCGTGCGAAAAACTTTTATGAGATTTGCAAGAAGAAGACAATATATATAGGTGAAGACGAACTCATCGTGGGAGAAAGAGGACCTAAGCCAAAAGCAGTACCTACCTTTCCCGAACTGACTTGTCACTCCGTGGAAGATTTGCATACGTTGGACACGCGCGACTTGCAAAGTTACCATATCAGTCAGGAAGACATCGACACGTATGAGCGTGAAGTGATTCCCTATTGGCAAGGAAAGACGCAACGAGAACGCATCTTCAACCATGTATCGAAAGAATGGGAAGAGGCTTACCATGCAGGTGTCTTCACCGAGTTTATGGAACAACGTGCCGCAGGACATACCGCTATGGACGGAAAGATGTATCATACAGGATTGCTCGATTTGAAAGAACGCATCGAGAAAAAGATTGCCAGCTTGGATTACATCTACGATCCTGAAGCTACCGATAAGCAACAGGAGTTAGAGGCAATGGCTGTTTCATGCGATGCTGCTATCTTGTTTGCCGAAAGACATGCGCAATTGGCAGAGGAAATGGCAGCCAAGGAAAGTAATCCTCAAAGGAAAGCGGAGTTGCTGAAGATTGCCGACGTTTGCCATTGGGTTCCCGCTCATGCTCCACGCGACCTTTGGGAAGCGATACAGATGTATTGGTTTGTGCATTTAGGAACCGTGACGGAGTTGAACGGATGGGATAGTATGAATCCTGGGCACATCGACCAACACCTTTATCCTTTTTATAAAAAAGGTGTAGAAGAAGGAACGTTGGATAGAGACAAGGCAAAGGAACTCATTTCTTGCCTTTGGATAAAGTTTAATAACCAACCCGCACCTCCCAAGGTGGGAGTAACCGCATTGGAGTCGGGTACCTATAATGATTTTACCAATATCAATATCGGTGGAGTAGATAGAGACGGGAACAATGCCGTCAACGACATTTCCTATATCATTCTTGAAGTTCAGGAGGAGTTGCATGAATTGCAACCAGGATTAAGTATTCACATTGCCAAAAACACGCCAGATGAATTCCTGATTGAAGGTGCTAAGTTGATTCGTCAAGGACACGGTTATCCTTCCATTTTCAATCCCGATACCTATATCCAAGAACTGGTGCGCGAAGGCAAGACATTGGAAGATGCACGCGAAGGAGGATGTTCGGGATGTATTGAAGTGGGAGCCTTTGGAAAGGAAGCGTATCTGTTGACGGGGTATCTGAATACGCCAAAGATTTTGGAAATCACCTTGAACAACGGTGTTGATCCTGAGACAGGCAAACAATTGGGATTGAAAACGGGAGACCCACGGCAATTCAAGGATTTCGAATCGCTCTATGAAGCATGGCATCAGCAAATGATTTATTTCGTGAATCTAAAACTCTCCGTCAACAATTATATTGAACGCATGTTCTCGCTCTATGCACCAGCCACGTTCTTGAGTCTGTTTATCGACGACTGCATTGAAAAGGGAAAAGACTATTATAGTGGTGGTGCACGATATAATACCACTTATATACAATGTACGGGATTGGGAACCATTACAGATTGCTTCACCACTTTGAAGAAACATGTATTTGAAGACAAAAGGTACACAATGGACGAGATACTGAAAGCATTGGCTTGTGATTGGGGAAAAGATACGGATCTTGCCCGCGATTACGAGAAGATGCGTTTGTATATTCGAAACCATACGCCTTTCTTCGGAAACGATGATGACTATGCCGATGACATTGCCGTTAGGGTATATGAAGACTTAGTGAAAGCAATTGAGGGAAGACCTAACACTCGTGGAGGAAAGACGCAATTGAATATGTTGAGTACCACTTGCCACAATTATTTCGGTTCTGTATGTGGCGCAACGCCTAATGGACGATTTGCCCATTTCGCCATCAGCGACGGAACATCTCCTGCACACGGTTCAGATTCACATGGTCCTACGGCTGTAGTGAAATCGCTTGGTAAATTGGACCAAACAAAGAGTGGAGGAACGTTGTTGAATGTGCGTTTCGTTCCCTCATTGTTGAAACGAGAAGAAGACTTGAAAAAGTTCAGTAGTTTGGTGAGAACCTATTTCAAGTTTGGAGGTCACCATATCCAGTTTAATATCGTAGATACCGAAACGCTCTATGATGCCCAGAAACACCCTGAAGAATACAAGGACTTGTTGGTGAGAGTAGCTGGATATTCAGATTATTTCAACGATATGACCGAGCAATTGCAAAACGAGATTATCGCACGAACGGAGAATAGTGAATTGTAATGGCGTTGATATTCGACATCAAGAGATATGCTATCAATGATGGTCCTGGCATCAGGACCACCATTTTCATGAAAGGTTGTCCGTTGCGTTGCGTGTGGTGTCACAATCCAGAAGGATGGGATAGCCAGATGCAAAAGTCGTATAAGAAAAGCAAGTGCATCGGATGTATGAGTTGCGTGGATGTTTGTCCACAAAAGGCTTTGAAGATGACGGCAGAAGGTATTCAACCAACCGATGCTGAATGTATTCTTTGCGGACAATGCGTGAAAGAATGTCCTACCACAGCCCTTGAAATGTGTGGCAAGGACATGAACATGGAAGAGTTGATGGCTGAAATAGAGAAGGAGAGAGACGTGATGGAAGATAGTGGTGGAGGAGTGACGCTTTGTGGAGGAGATCCTTTGTTTCATCCGCAAGATACCTTGACCATCTTGACTGAACTTGGGAAGCGAGGCTTTCATCGTACAGTGGACACGGCTCTTTATGCCAGTGAGAAAACTGTCATGGATATTGCAACGGCATGTGAGTTGTTTCTCATAGACATCAAAGTGATGGATAATCAAAAACACATCCAATACACAGGCGTTTCGAATGAGCGAATATTGCAAAACATTCGGTTGCTTCAGCATTTAGGCGTGAATTATTGGGTGCGTATTCCATTAATAGAGGGTATTAATGCTGACGTAGAGAACATAGATGCAACAATTTGCTTCTTGAAAGAAATCGGATGGAAAGGAAACTTACATCTTCTGCCTTACCATGACGTGGGGAAAGACAAACATAAACGTCGGTGGACAACTTACAATCCCTTGAACATTCAGATGAAAACTCCCTCAGATGAAACCATGATGCGATGTGTGAGACAGTTTGAAAATGAGGGATTTCATGCTATTGTAGGTGGATAGTGGTTTTTGTGTGGCTGCACGGCAAATTTAATCGTAAAAAAATGAAAAAAAACTTGCTACTTTGCTAAAATAGCAGTAATTTTGCACCCGCAAATAAAAGCATTTGTTCAAAACGGATAAGTTTAACGATTAAAATACATTAAAAAGAAATGATTATTGTACCAGTAAAAGATGGTGAGAACATCGAAAGAGCTCTCAAAAAGTTTAAAAGAAAATTCGAAAAAACAGGTGTCGTTAAGGAATTGCGCAAACGCCAACAATACAATAAACCGTCAGTTTTGAAGAGACTGAAGATGGAACATGCCATCTATGTTCAGAAACTGCGCGCTAACGAGGAATAATATTTCCCCAAAAATTTGGTAGTTTAAATAAAAATCCGTATATTCGTTGCCGAAAACGATAAATGATATTCGCAACGGATGATGATAGAACAATTTTTGAACTACTTGCAGTATGAGCGAAACCGCTCTGAACTGACAGTGAAAAGCTACGGGGACGACCTTAGGGCTTTCGAGGCGTATTTCAAACAATTGGATAATCATGAAATCTCTTGGGAGTCTGTTGACTCTGATATCATCCGAGACTGGATGGAGAGCATGATGGATAAAGGAAACTCTGTGTCTTCAATCAATAGGCGATTGAGCGCATTGCGTTCCCTTTATCGTTTTGCCCTTTCCCGAAACTTAGTTGCGAAAGATCCCGCTCATAGTGTGTCAGGACCGAAGAAGTCGAAACCGCTTCCGCAATATCTGAGGGAGTCACAGATGAACCAGTTGCTTGACGACATACAATGGGACTTGTCTACATTTAATAATATGCGCGCGCGTACCATTATTATATTATTCTATGAAACTGGTATGCGTCTTGCTGAATTGATGGGATTAGACGACGCGTCGATAGACTTCACGAATGCAGAGGTGAAAGTGACGGGAAAGAGAAACAAGCAACGAATTATCCCAATGGGTGATGAACTGGTGCGAGTGTTAGCTGAATACCGCCAATTCAGAGATACCCATGTCGTGAGAAAGTGTGAGGCATTCTTTGTAACCGAGAAAGGCGAGCGGATGACAAGGGCGCAAGTGAGAAATGAAGTGAAGAAACACTTGTCGAAAGTGACGTCCATGAAAAAGCGAACTCCCCATGTACTGAGGCATACGTTTGCAACCGCCATGCTCAACAACGACGCTGGCATTGAGAGCGTGAAGATATTACTCGGGCATGAAAGTTTATCCACAACCGAAATTTATACGCATACTACATTTGAACAATTAAAAAAAGTTTATTCTAATGCCCACCCAAGGGCTTAACCTTAATAATTAAAAGGAGGTAACTATGGAGATTAAGATTCAGTCGATACATTTCGACGCTACCGAGAAGTTACAGTCGTTCGTAGAAAAGAAAACGGCTAAGTTGGAAAAATCTTTCGAAGACATCCAGAAAGTAGAGGTGCAGCTGAAAGTAGTAAAACCTGCAACCGCTATGAATAAGGAGGCAAGCCTTACGGTTTCCGTTCCAGGCACTAAATTGTTTGTCGAAAAGACTTGTGATACTTTTGAGGAAAGTATCGATCAATGCGTGGATGCAATGAAGGTGCAGCTGTCCAAATTTAAGGAAAAACTTCGTGACAGATAAAAAAAGTCCAAAAAAGTTTTGGTGATTAAAAAATAATCCGTATCTTTGCAGCCGTTTTACAACACGTTTGAAATGCGATGCCTAACGGCTGCAAAGATTTGCCTCTTTAGCTCAGTTGGCCAGAGCACGTGATTTGTAATCTCGGGGTCGTTGGTTCGAATCCGACAAGAGGCTCAAGGCGAGTGCGCTGCAAAGAGTTTTTATACAAACAAGGCGAGTTGTTAAACATGGGTGGTTTCCAGAGCGGCCAAATGGGGCAGACTGTAAATCTGTTGTCTTTCGACTTCGGTGGTTCGAATCCATCACCACCCACTTCAGTTTAAGTTTTATTGCGGAAATAGCTCAGTCGATAGAGCACTAGCCTTCCAAGCTGGGGGTCGCGGGTTTGAGTCCCGTTTTCCGCTCTAACTTGCTGTAATAGCTCAGTGGTAGAGCACTTCCTTGGTAAGGAAGAGGTCCTGAGTTCAACTCTCAGTTACAGCTCATTTTTTTATGACCTTTTAGGTGAAAGAAAAACGAGATTATTCAATAATTAATAAAATAAATAGTAAGCTATGGCTAAAGAGAATTTTGTGCGTACCAAACCGCACGTAAATATTGGAACCATCGGTCACGTTGACCACGGTAAGACTACTCTGACCGCTGCTATCACCAAGGTGTTGGCAGAGAAGATTGAAGCTAACAAGGACAAGGTAAAGTCTTTCGATCAAATTGACAACGCTCCTGAGGAAAAAGAGCGTGGTATTACCATTAATACCGCTCACGTTGAGTATGAAACAGAAAAGCGTCACTATGCACACGTTGACTGCCCGGGACACGCTGACTATGTGAAGAACATGGTAACTGGTGCTGCTCAGATGGACGGTGCTATCCTCGTTGTTGCTGCTACTGATGGTCCTATGCCACAGACACGTGAGCACGTGCTTCTCGCTCGTCAGGTAAACGTTCCTCGTTTGGTTGTGTTCCTGAACAAGTGTGATATGGTTGACGATGAGGAAATGCTTGAGCTCGTTGAAATGGAAGTTCAAGAGATTCTTGCTCAATATGAGTTCGAAGATGATACTCCTATCATCCGCGGTTCTGCACTTGGTGCTTTGAACGGTGTTGCTAAGTGGGAAGACAAGGTTATGGAGTTGATGAACACTTGTGACGAGTGGATCCAAGAGCCTCCTCGTGCTACAGACAAACCATTCTTGATGCCTGTTGAGGACGTGTTCTCTATTACTGGTCGTGGTACCGTTGCTACAGGTCGTATCGAAACTGGTGTTATCCACGTAGGTGATGCAGTTGAGTTGCTCGGTCTCGGTGAGGATGCTAAGTCAGTTGTAACTGGTGTTGAGATGTTCCGTAAGATTCTTGACGAAGGTCAGGCTGGTGACAACGTAGGTTTGTTGCTCCGTGGTATCGACAAGAACGAAATCAAGCGTGGTATGGTACTCTGCCATCCTGGACAGATTAAGCCATTCAAGAAGTTCAAGGCTTCTATCTACGTGTTGAAGAAGGAAGAGGGTGGTCGTCACACTCCATTCGGAAACAAGTATCGTCCTCAGTTCTATCTCCGTACTATGGACTGTACAGGTGAAATCACATTGCCAGAAGGCGTAGAAATGGTTATGCCTGGTGATAACGTTGAGATTAACGTTGAGTTGATTTACGCTGTTGCTTTGAACAAGGGTCTCCGTTTCGCTATCCGCGAAGGTGGTCGTACTGTTGGTTCTGGTCAGATTACAGAAGTATACGAGGATTAATTTCCTGACTCAAGTCGATATTTATCAGACTAATATATGCCCCCGTTTGTTTAGGGCGGGGGCATATTTACGGGAATAGCTCAGTTGGTAGAGCATCGGTCTCCAAAACCGAGGGTCGTGGGTTCGAGTCCTCCTTCCCGTGCTAAATAGAAGAAATATGAAACTCATAACGAAATTTGTAAATTATTGCAAGTCGTGTTACGAAGAACTTGCTTATAAGACTACTTGGCCAACAACATCGCAATTGACTCATAGTGCAGTGGTTGTTTTATCTGCTTCCCTTATCATTGCATTGGTGATTTTTGCGATGGACTCTTGTTTCCGTTGGATCATGAGTATGGTGTATCCAGGTTAATTATCGTCTAAGTGATGGCTGAAACGGATAAAAAGTGGTACGTATTACGTGCGGTTAGTGGTAAGGAAGCCAAGGTGAAAGAATACATCGAGGCTCAAATGAAACATGAACCATTATTGGCAAACCATGTCTATCAGGTATTAATCCCGATGGAAAAACATGCTTCTGTACGAAATGGCAAGCGTATTGTCAAAGAAAAAGTCAGCATGGCTGGCTATGTTTTCGTAGAAGCATCTTTGGTTGGCGATGTGGCTCACATGCTGCGTTTCGTACCTAACGTTTTAGGCTTTCTTGGCGGTATGGATAATCCAACTCCCGTTCCATTGGCTGACATAAATCGTATGCTTGGCACAGCTGAAGAAACTGAACTTGTGGATGACGTTGTCGTTCCATACGTTGTTGATGAGGCTGTAAAAGTTACCGATGGTCCTTTCAGTGGTTTCAGTGGCATTATCGAAGAGGTAAATGCCGAGAAACGTAAGTTGAAGGTTATGGTTAAGATCTTCGGACGTAAAACTCCGTTAGAGCTTGGTTTTATGCAAGTTGAAAAAGAAGGATAGTGTATATGTTACGGATACATGAGCTTCTTTTATAAATTCAAATTTTAATTATTAAGAAGAAATGGCTAAAGAAGTTGCTGGATTAATCAAATTACAGATTAAAGGTGGCGCTGCAAATCCTTCACCTCCCGTAGGACCAGCTTTAGGTTCCAAGGGTATTAATATCATGGGATTTTGCAAGGAGTTCAACGCCAGAACTCAGGATAAGGCAGGAAAAATCATTCCTGTTGTTATCACTTACTACACCGACAAGTCTTTCAGCTTTGAACTTAAGACTCCTCCTGCAGCAGTACAATTGAAAGAAGCTGCTAAGGTGAAGAGTGGTTCTGCACAGCCTAACCGTAAGAAAGTTGCTTCTGTAACTTGGGATCAGGTTCGTGCTATTGCCGAAGATAAAATGAAAGATTTGAACTGTTTTACAGTTGAATCAGCCATGAGGCTTGTTGCCGGTACTGCTCGCAGTATGGGTATCACAGTAAAAGGGGACTTCCCTGGTTAATAAACAATAATCTTCAATTAGAAAAATGAGTAAACTGACAAAAAATCAAAAATCAGTCGCTGACAAGATTGAAGCAGGGAAGGCTTATAGCTTGAAGGAGGCTACAGACTTGGTTAAGGCTATTACCACAACTAAGTTTGATGCTTCTTTTGACATCGATGTACGTTTGGGCGTTGACCCACGTAAGGCTAACCAGATGGTTCGTGGCGTTGTTTCGCTGCCGAACGGAACTGGTAAGGTTACGCGTGTACTCTGCCTCTGTACACCTGATGTTGAAGCTGCTGCTAAAGAAGCTGGTGCTGATTATGCCGGACTTGATGAGTATGTAGAGAAAATCAAGGGCGGTTGGACAGACGTTGATGTTATCATCACGATGCCGTCTTGCATGGGTAAGGTTGGTCCTCTGGGTCGTATTCTCGGTCCTCGTGGTTTGATGCCTAACCCTAAGAGCGGTACTGTAACTATGGATGTTGCTAAGGCAGTCAAGGAAGTTAAGCAAGGTAAGATTGACTTCAAGGTTGATAAGAATGGTATTATTCACACATCTATTGGCAAGGTTTCCATGGATTCTGAAAAGATTTATGGCAATGCCAAGGAATTTATCAATACCGTTATCAAACTGAAACCTGCTGCTGCAAAAGGTACATATATCAAGAGTATCTTTGTTTCGAGCACAATGAGTAAGGGTGTCAAAGTTGATCCGAAATCAGTTGAGTAACTCTAAAAGTTTGTAAAATGAAAAAAGAAGTTAAAGATACTATTATAGTTGATCTTGGTGAGAAGTTGAAGGAATATCCTCATTTCTATTTGGTAGACGTTTCAGGAATGAATGCTGCCGATACAAGTGAGCTTCGTCGTAACTGCTTCAAGAAGGAAATCAAGATGGTTGTTGTAAAGAACAAGCTCTTGCACAAGGCCCTTGAAGCAAGTGAAATCGATTTCGAACCAATATATGGTGCTCTTAAAGGCAGTACGGCTTTGCTTTTCTGCAATGTAGCCAATGTGCCAGCCAAGTTGCTGAAAGAGTATAAGGATAAGAAGATGGCTATTCCTGCATTGAAAGCCGCTTATGCCGAGGAAGGTATTTTCGTTGGTGCAGAAATGTTGGACAGCCTTTGTGCTATCAAGAGCAAGTCAGAACTTATTGCAGATGTTGTTGCTTTGCTTCAATCACCCGCAAAGAATGTTGTTTCTGCTCTTCAATCAGGTGCAAACACCATCCATGGAGTGCTCAAGACATTAGGCGAGCGTCCTGAATAATTTATAATCAATTAAAAAAAACAATAAATTAAAATTTAAATAAAAATGGCAGATATTAAAGCTATTGCAGAAGAGTTGGTAAACCTTACTGTAAAAGAAGTTAATGAGTTAGCAACAATCCTGAAGGACGAGTATGGTATTGAACCCGCTGCTGCAGCTGTTGCTGTAGCTGCTGGACCTGCTGCTGGTGCAGCTCCCGCTGAGGAAGAGAAGACATCTTTCGATGTAGTTCTCGCTGAAGTAGGTGCAACAAAGCTCCAAGTTGTAAAGGCTGTTAAAGAGGCTTGTGGTCTTGGTTTGAAAGAGGCTAAGGATCTCGTAGACGGTGCTCCTGCAACTATTAAGGAAGGTCTTTCTAAGGACGAGGCTGAAAACTTGAAGAAGACAATCGAGGCTGCTGGTGCTAAGGTTGAGCTCAAGTAATTAGATTTTTATTTTTTTAGAAAATACGGTTAGGATCTTCCCAGTCGGTAGGTCCTAACCTTTTTGTGTCTTTTATTCGTAATATAATGGCTTCAAAAGTTGTTGAAAACAGAATTAATTTTGCCAGCGTCCATAATCCGATGCCCTATCCGGATTTTCTCGACGTTCAATTGAAGTCTTTCAAGGACTTCCTTCAGTTGGATACTCCGCCAGAAGAACGCAAGAATGATGGTCTGTATAAGGTGTTCTCAGAGAATTTCCCTATCACGGACACACGCAACAATTTCGTTCTTGAGTTCTTGGATTATTTCATAGACCCACCACGTTATTCTATTGACGAGTGCTTAGAGCGTGGACTCACTTATAGTGTGCCTCTCAAGGCCAAAATGAAACTATACTGTACGGATCCCGACCATGAAGATTTTAACCCTGTTACTTCTGACGTGTTTTTGGGAACCATCCCGTACATGACCCATAATGGAACGTTTATCATCAATGGTGCTGAGCGCGTAGTCGTATCACAGTTACACCGTTCACCTGGCGTTTTCTTCGGTCAAGGTATTCATTCCAACGGAAAAGTTCTTTATTCCGCCCGAATCATTCCTTTCAAGGGTTCTTGGATTGAATTTGCCACCGACATCAACAACGTTATGTATGCCTATATCGACCGTAAGAAGAAGTTGCCCGTTACGACTCTTCTTCGTGCCGTTGGTTACGAACATGATAAAGACATCCTCCAGATTTTTGATCTTGCTGAAGAAATCAAAATTAACAAGAAGAATCTGAAAGAGGCTTTAGGCAAGAAATTGGCAGCTCGTGTCTTGAAGAGTTGGAACGAAGACTTTGTTGATGAGGATACCGGTGAAGTTGTATCTATTGAACGAAATGAAGTGATTTTGGATCGCGAGACAGAGATTACCGAGGAAAACATCCCCGACATTCTTGATTGCGGTGCTTCTTCAATCCTCATTCACAAAGATGCAGAACTTGCCAATAAGTATGCCATTATTTTCAACACATTGGCAAAAGACCCCAGTAATTCTGAAAAAGAGGCTGTTCTTTATATATATCGTCAGTTGCGTAACGCTGAACCACAAGATGATGCAAGTGCTAAGGAAGTATTCCAAAACTTGTTCTTCTCTGACAAGCGTTATGATTTAGGTGAAGTAGGTCGTTACCGTATCAATAAGAAATTAGGTCTTGATACGGATATGGACACTCGCGTATTGACGCAACATGATATTATTGAGATTATCAAATATCTCATTCAATTGGTGAACTCCAATGCGACGGTGGACGATATCGACCACCTTTCTAACCGTCGTGTACGCACGGTTGGTGAGCAATTGAGCAACCAATTCTCCATTGGTTTGGCACGTATGAGTCGTACTATTCGTGAGCGTATGAATGTTCGCGATAATGAGGTGTTCACACCTACCGACTTGATTAATGCCAAAACCATTTCAAGCGTTATCAACACATTCTTCGGAACCAATCCTTTGAGTCAGTTCATGGACCAAACCAATCCTCTTGCAGAGGTTACGCACAAGCGTCGTCTTTCTGCATTAGGACCTGGTGGTTTGTCTCGTGAACGTGCAGGATTCGAGGTTCGTGACGTTCACTATACACACTATGGTCGCCTCTGTCCTATTGAGAGTCCTGAAGGACCGAACATCGGTTTGATTTCTTCATTGTGTGTTTATGCAACTATCAACGAACTTGGATTCATCGAGACTCCTTACCGTAGAGTAGAAAAGGGTGTGGTTAACTTGAAGAATGAAGATGTCGTTTATCTGACAGCAGAGGAAGAACAAGACCACGTAATCGGTCAGGGTAATGCACCATTGAAGAAAGATGGTTCATTTATCCGTACATACGTGAAGTGTCGTCAAGATGCAGACTTCCCTGTAGTTGCACCTTCACAAGTAGACTTGATGGACGTATCTCCTCAGCAGATTGCTTCTGTTTCAGCAGGCTTGATTCCTTTCTTGGAGCACGATGACGGTCACCGTGCATTGATGGGATGTAACATGATGCGTCAGGCAGTTCCTCTGTTGCACAATGACGCTCCTATCGTGGGTACAGGTCTTGAGAAACAAGTTTGCGAGGACTCTCGTACGATGATTGTTGCAGAAGGTGCTGGTGTTGTGGAGTATGTAGATGCAACCACTATCCGTATCCTCTACGATCGTACGGAAGATGAAGAATTCGTTAGTTTCGAACCAGCTTCCAAGGAATATCGCATTCCTAAGTTCCGTCGTACCAACCAGAGCATGTCTATTGACCTTCGTCCTATTTGTGTGAAAGGTCAGCGTGTAAAGGCTGGTGATATACTGACTGAAGGATATGCAACGGAGAATGGTGAACTTGCACTCGGTAGAAACTTGCTCGTGGCTTACATGCCATGGAAGGGTTACAACTATGAGGATGCAATCGTTCTCTCTGAGCGTCTCGTTCGTGACGACGTTCTTACTTCAGTTCACGTGGATGAATATTCTCTTGATGTTCGCGAGACCAAACGTGGTATGGAAGAGTTTACTTCTGATATTCCTAATGTCAGCGAGGAAACAACCAAAGACTTGGATGAAAACGGAATTATTCGAGTTGGTGCTCGTGTAGAACCAGGCGATATCCTTATTGGTAAGATTTCTCCAAAGGGTGAAAGCGATCCTTCACCAGAAGAGAAATTGCTTCGTGCTATCTTTGGTGATAAGGCTGGCGACGTGAAAGACTCTTCATTGAAGGCCAACCCATCGCTCAGTGGTGTGGTTATCGACAAGAAGTTGTTCTCTCGTGCCGTGAAGACACGTGAATCAAAACGTCAAGACAAGATTATCCTTGCCAAGATTGATGATGAATACAAGGCAAAGGATAATGACTTGAAGGATATTCTTATCGACAAGTTGCAAGTGCTTACAAAGGGCAAGACTTGTCAAGGCGTGAAAGATTATACTGGTGCGGAAATCATTACGAAAGGTAGTAAATTTACCGTTCCCGCATTGAGAAACTTAGAGTATGATGGCATTCAGTCTAATGACTGGACTGGTGATGAACACACGGATATGCTCATCCAGAAGCTCATCATGAATTATATTCGCAAATACAAACTCCTTGATGCTGAATGCAAGCGTAGGAAGTTTGCCATTACCATTGGAGATGAATTGCCAACTGGTATTCAGCAAATGGCAAAGGTTTACGTGGCTAAGAAGCGTAAGATTGGCGTAGGTGATAAACTTGCTGGTCGTCACGGTAACAAGGGTATTGTTTCTAAGGTGGTACGAATGGAAGACATGCCATTCTTGGAGGATGGTCGCCCTGTTGATTTGGTTCTTAACCCACTGGGTGTGCCTTCTCGTATGAACTTGGGACAGATCTTCGAGGCTATCCTTGGTGCTGCTGGACACAGACTGGGCGTTAAGTTTGCTACTCCTATCTTTGACGGAGCCAAACTTGATGACTTGTCTGAATGGACGGATAAGGCAGGATTGCCACACCTCTGTTCTACACGTCTGTACGATGGTGAGACAGGTGAGCAATTCGACCAGCCAGCTACCGTTGGTGTTACCTACTTCCTCAAGCTCGGTCACATGGTTGAAGACAAGATGCACGCTCGTTCTATCGGTCCGTACAGTCTCATCACCCAACAGCCACTTGGTGGTAAGGCACAATTCGGTGGTCAGCGTTTCGGAGAGATGGAGGTTTGGGCACTCGAGGCTTTCGGTGCTTCTCATGTACTCCAAGAGATTTTGACTATCAAGTCAGACGATACCGTTGGTAGAAGCAAGGCTTATGAGTCAATCGTGAAGGGTGACCCAATGCCAACGCCAGGAATCCCAGAGTCACTCAACGTTTTGTTGCATGAATTGCGCGGACTTGGATTGAGTGTCAAACTCGACTAATTTGTGAATGTAAGAAAATAGTTTAAGAATTAAAAGTTAATAGAAATGGCTTTTAAGAAAGATACAAAGGTAAAGAATAATTTCACGAAAATTACCATCGGTCTGGCATCGCCCGAAGAGATCTTGGAAAATTCGTTCGGTGAGGTCACTAAGCCCGAAACCATTAACTATCGTACTTATAAACCTGAGCGCGAAGGCTTGTTCTGTGAGCGTATCTTCGGTCCAAGTAGGGATTACGAGTGTGCTTGCGGTAAGTACAAGAGAATCCGTTATAAGGGAATCGTGTGCGACCGTTGTGGTGTAGAGGTTACCGAGAAGAAAGTGAGACGTGAACGTAGCGGTCACATCGAACTCGTTGTTCCCGTTGCTCATATCTGGTATTTCCGTTCGTTGCCCAATAAGATTGGCTACTTGCTTGGTATGCCAACCAAGAAACTTGATTCCGTCATCTATTATGAGAAATATGTTGTCATCAAGCCAGGTATCCTCGAAGGAAAGAAAAACGAGGATGGTACTGAAGACATGAATGGTTCTCATGCATTGGATTTGATTACGGAAGAGGAATACATCAATATCGTTGATAATCACCTCGACCCAAATAATGACTATCTTGATGACAATGACCCCAATAAGTTTATTGCCAAGATGGGTGCAGAGGCAGTTTACGACTTGCTCGCAAACTTGGATCTCGATGCATTGTCATACGAGTTGCGCGACCGTGCCAATAATGATGCTGCACAACAACGTAAGACTGAGGCTTTGAAGCGCTTGCAGGTGGTTGAGGCTTTCCGCTCAAGCAAGGAAATCAACCGTCCTGAGTGGATGATCATGAAGATTATTCCTGTCATTCCACCAGAACTTCGTCCGTTGGTTCCACTTGATGGTGGTCGTTTCGCAACGTCTGACCTCAATGACCTCTATCGTCGCGTTATCATTCGTAACAACCGTTTGAAGAGATTGATGGAAATCAAGGCTCCAGAGGTTATCTTGCGTAATGAGAAACGTATGTTGCAAGAGGCAGTCGATTCTCTCTTCGACAATAGCCGTAAGGCTTCTGCTGTCAAGAGTGAGAGTAATCGTCCGTTGAAGTCGTTGTCCGACTCGTTGAAGGGTAAGCAAGGACGCTTCCGTCAAAACTTGTTGGGTAAGCGTGTTGACTATTCTGCACGTTCGGTAATTGTTGTAGGTCCTGAATTGAAGATGGGAGAGTGCGGTTTGCCTAAGTTGATGGCAGCCGAACTTTACAAGCCGTTTATCATTCGTAAATTGATTGAGCGCGGTATTGTAAAGACTGTGAAGAGTGCCAAGAAGATTGTGGACCGTCGTGAACCTGTTATTTGGGATATCCTCGAAAACGTGATGAAGGGACATCCTGTATTGCTCAACCGTGCACCTACGTTGCACCGTTTGGGTATTCAGGCATTCCAACCCAAATTGATTGAGGGTAAGGCTATCCAACTTCACCCGTTAGCATGTACGGCGTTCAATGCCGACTTCGACGGTGACCAAATGGCTGTTCACCTTCCATTGAGTAATGAGGCTATTTTGGAGGCTCAGATTTTGATGCTCCAAAGCCACAACATATTGAATCCTGCCAATGGTGCACCTATCACCGTTCCTTCTCAGGACATGGTGCTTGGTTTGTATTATATCACCAAGATTCGTCCAGGTGCAAAGGGTTCAAATCTCATGTTCTATGGACCAGAGGAAGCTATCATTGCCCACAACGAGGGTAAGTGCGATCTTCATGCTCCCGTAAAGGTGTTGGTTGACGACATCGTAGACGGCAAGCCTGTTCGTCACATGGTAGAAACATCTGTTGGTCGTGTCATTGTCAACGACATCATCCCTGAGGAAGTAGGATTCTTCAACGATGTTATCTCTAAGAAGACTTTGCGCGGAATCATTGCCGACGTGATTAAGAACGTGGGTATGGCTCGTGCATGTGAATTCTTGGATGGTATCAAGAACTTGGGTTATCGTATGGCTTACGTGGCTGGATTGTCATTCAACCTTGACGACATCATCGTGCCACCAGAAAAGACAGACATCGTAGCCAAGGGTCAGAAAGAGGTAGACGAGATTCAAGCCAACTATGATATGGGTTTCATCACCGATAACGAACGTTATAATCAGGTGATTGACGCATGGACGCACGTGAATAACGAGTTGGGCGATATTCTCTTGAAGGAGATGACCGCTGCCGACCAAGGATTCAATGCCGTTTATATGATGCTCGATTCTGGTGCCCGTGGTTCTAAAGACCAGATTAAGCAGTTGTCTGGTATGCGTGGTTTGATGGCAAAACCGCAAAAGGCAGGTGCAGAGGGTCAGCAGATTATTGAGAACCCAATCCTTTCTAACTTCAAGGAAGGTATGTCTGTGCTTGAGTACTTTATCTCTTCTCACGGTGCTCGTAAGGGTCTTGCCGATACCGCTATGAAGACTGCCGACGCTGGTTATCTTACCCGTCGCTTGGTTGACGTTTCTCATGACGTGATTATCACCGAGGAAGACTGTGGTACGCTTCGTGGATTGGAATGCTCTGCATTGAAGAATGGTGATGAGGTTATCTCGTCTCTCGCTGAAAGAATCTTGGGACGTGTTACCGTTCATGACGTTATCAATCCTACTACTGGCGAACTTATCGTTGCTGCTGGTGAAGAAATTACCGAGGAAAAGGCTGCTGCTATCGAGAATTCACCCATCGAGACCGTTGAAATTCGTTCGGTGCTCACTTGCGAGAGTAAGAAAGGTGTCTGCATGAAGTGTTATGGTCGTAACCTTGCTACACAACGAATGGTACAGAGAGGTGAAGCTGTCGGCGTGATTGCTGCACAAGCTATCGGTGAGCCAGGTACTCAGCTTACACTTCGTACGTTCCACGCTGGTGGTGTGGCTGGTAATGCAGCTGCCAATGCCAGCATCGTTGCCAAGAATGAGTCTCGTCTTGAATTCGACGAATTGCACACGGTTCCATTCGTAGAGAATGGAAGTGAGGCGCAGTTAACTGCAGATGCTTCTGCTCGTTCTTGTCAGATGGTAGTGAGCCACTTGGCTGAAGTTCGCTTCGTAGACCCACATACCAATATCGTGCTCTCTACGTTGAATGTTCCTTATGGTAGTTCATTGTACTATAAACAAGGTGACGTGGTGAAGAAGGGCGACTTGATTGCTAAGTGGGACCCATTCAATGCCGTTATCGTTACTGAGTATGCTGGTAAACTGAAGTTCCAGAATGTTATCGAGGGTACTACCTTTAAGGCAGAGACCGACGATACCACGGGTATGACCGAGAAGATTATCACCGACTCCAAGGACCACACCAAGATTCCTTCTTGCGATATCATCGACGAGAATGGACAGGTTATCGGTACTTACAACTTCCCCGTAGGCGGTCACGTTGTTGTGGAAGATGGCGAACGTGTTCAAACAGGACAGACGCTCGTGAAGATTCCTCGTGCCGTGGGTGGTGCTGGTGACATCACTGGTGGTCTTCCACGTGTTACCGAGCTCTTTGAGGCTCGTAACCCCAGCAATCCCGCTGTTGTTTCCGAAATCGACGGTGAGGTGAGCATGGGTAAGGTGAAACGTGGTAACCGTGAAATTATCGTTACTTCGAAGACGGGTGACGAGAGAAGATACCTCGTATCTCTTTCTAAGCAAATCCTCGTGCAAGAGCATGACGCCGTACGTGCTGGTACGCCATTGTCTGATGGTGTTATCACGCCGAGCGACATCCTTGCCATTAAGGGTCCAACCGCCGTACAAGAATACATCGTTAATGAGGTGCAAGACGTTTACCGTTTGCAAGGTGTGAAGATCAACGATAAGCACTTTGAGATTATCGTTCGTCAGATGATGCGTAAGGTGCAAATCATCGACCCAGGAGATACTACGTTCTTGGAGCAGGAGTTGATTGACAAACTCGACTTCCTTGAGGAGAATGACCGTATCTGGGGTAAGAAGGTTGTTATCGACGCTGGTGATAGCGAGAACATGAAGAAGGGACAAATCGTTACCGTTCGCCGCTTGCGCGATGAGAATTCTTCATTGAAACGACGTGACCTCCGCATCGTACAGGTTCGTGATGCTGTTCCCGCAACATCTACGCAGATACTTCAAGGTATCACCCGTGCCGCATTGCAGACGAAGAGCTTCATGAGTGCTGCTTCTTTCCAGGAGACAACCAAGGTGCTCAACGAATCGGCTATCCGTGGTAGGGTAGACCATCTTGAGGGAATGAAGGAGAACGTGATTTGCGGTCACTTGATTCCTGCAGGAACAGGTCTTCGCACATGGGAGAAACTTATTGTGGCTTCGAAGGAAGACTATGAGCGCATGCAAGCCAACAAGAAAAACGTGCTTGACTTCGCGGAAAGTGAATAATCTTCCTATACGATAAAGAAAAGGGGTGTGCAATCAAATGCATACCCCTTTTTGTTTGAGTATTTCATGAATTATAAACACCATGTTTGTTGATGACAAATGCCATGTTTATCCCTCGTAAACATGATGTTTGCAGGTAAGAATGCCTATCGGCATCTATTATGTGCTCAAAATCATTTGGTCTTTCTGCCAATTTTTCACGAATTTTCTTGTTTTCGCAAAGACCTCACCTATTTTAAGATAACTCTCTTATTATCAATAAGTTGAATTTTACAAGACCTCATGTAAGACCTCACCTAAGACCTCCCATAGACCTCCCGTAAGACTTCCCGTCGATGTTTGTTTAAGTTTGCAAAGAAAAGGTCTTTGATGAAGTTTTTAATTTGCATTTGAACTGATCGAATGCGAGATAGAAAACCGAAAACAAGGCTGCATTTAGGTGAGGTCTTACGGGAGGTCTATGGGAGGTCTTAGGTGAGGTCTTATATGAGGTCTTTCAAGCATTTCTATTTTACAACTCATTAATACTTAGTAGTTTAGGAAAAACGACGGGAGGTCTTGGCAAAAAAATGAAGAATGAAGAATTAAGAATGAAGAATCACATTCACAATGAACAATTCACAATTGGCAATTAGGAAAATCTCTCACATCTTCACTAAACATTCAACGCTAAACACTAAACAAAAAAATGTGTGAACAACTAAAAAAAGAGGCACAAATAACTTAATGTTCTTTAAAAACTAAAAGCTTTAGTTGGATGTAACTAATATTTTTAGTTACTTTGCGAACGGATACAGATACAGACGCAACTTTTTGAATGTAAAGTAAAAATGAAATAATCATGAAAAGGCTTACAACGAAAGAAAAGGAAATCATGGACTTGTACTGGAAACACGGTCCGATGTTTGTGAAAGAGCTCTTGGGATTCTACGATGAGCCACGCCCTCACTTCAATACGTTATCTACCACGGTAAGGATATTGGAGAAAAAGGGATTTCTTGACCATAAGCAGTTCGGAACTTCCTATCAGTATTTCCCTACCATCAGCGAGCAAGAGTACGGACGCTCAAGTCTGACAGGTATCATCAAGAATTATTTTGATGATTCCTATCTGAGTGCCGTTTCCAGCTTTGTCAAGGAAGAGAAGATTTCCGTGGAAGAATTGAAAGAATTAATCAAACAAATAGAAGAATCGTAAACGAGTATGATGACGTTTCTGACCTACGACTTGAAAGTGGCCGTGCTGATAGCGGTGTTCTATATGTTCTACCGCCTATTGCTGAGCCGCGAGACGTTTCACCGCGTGAACCGCATGGTGCTGCTCGCTACAGCCATCGCGTCATTCATCCTCCCGCTTTGTATCATCACGTTACATAAGACCGTAGTGATGAGCGGAGGAGAGGGAATGGTCGTATTCGACCAAGTCGGTCCTGTTGTGGCTGAAGTGGCTGAACCACAGACTCCTCTTTGGCAAACGTTGGCGGTTGTGGCGTTCTTCGTAGGTTTGATTGTCACGCTGGGTCACACCGTCGTAGGAATCTTGAAAGTTTGTCGGCTCATCAGTCATAGTGAACACCATCGGCAAGCCGACGGGTCAGTAATCTGTGTCACCGAAAGCGATGTGTCGCCTTTCAGTTGGATGAACTATATCGTACTCTCACGTAACGACTACGAGGTACAGGATGCTTTTGTCCTTGCCCATGAACGAGGGCACGTCCGTCTGCGTCATTCGGTAGATGTACTCCTCGTTGATATACTCACCGCCCTTCAGTGGTTTAATCCAGCCATGTGGATGTTGCGTCAAGACCTGCGTGCCATCCATGAGTACGAGGCAGATGCGGCGGTTCTCTCTCAAGGTTTCAATATGCGTCAGTATCAGTATCTGCTTATCCAAAAAGCCGTCAGCGACTGCGGGTATTCAGTTGCCAACGGAATTTCTCACAGTACCCTTAAAAACCGAATACACATGATGCTTAACAATAAGAAAACCAATCGTGCGAGTTGGTTGAAGTTGCTCGCCCTGTTGCCTATCGTAGGAGTGGCACTGGCTTTAAATGCCGAGACCGTAAACGACTATGTCTATGAAGACACCCAGCAACAGCAGAAGATAATTGTGAAGAAAGGTCGTAAGCAAGCTCAAGTAAAGATGAATGATACGACTATCGAGGTGAAGACCGAAGCAAAACCTACAGCAGACCGTCCGTTTGCGTTGCATGCCGTCGTTGACCAATTTGGTCGCATCACAGGACTTTCGAGCGAAGGCGAGCCTGATCCCAGGCAACCATTGGAGTTTACCATTGGTCGGATATTCTTTGACGACCATGTGGCAACACTTGAAGAAGTCAAGAATCGTAAGTCGCTTGGTTATGAATTGTATGAAATCATTCATCGTCCTAATTCTGCTGGTGATCCGAAGTGGAACTATCAAGACAAGGACGGCATTCTTGTCTTCCGTCAGAATAAACAAGTGTCGAAGGATGCTCCAAAGATAATATTTGGAGAACCGAATGGACCAGAGCCGTTGTTCGTACTTAATGGTAAAGTTGCCACAAGGGAACAGGTGATGTCACTTGATCCGAGTACCATCGACCACATCAACGTGATGAAAAACAAAGAGGCATTGGAAGAATATGCCAGCCATTTTAATGCCGACACATCGAACGGAATCATCTTCGTCAACACCAAGGATTATGTCAAGAATGGTGGTAGTAGGGATGTTGCCTCAGTACGTGTCAAAGCGAAAAAAACACAAGACAGAGATAATATCTTTGACGCGGTGGAGCACATGCCTGAGTTTCCTGGTGGTACGGCAGAGATGATGAAATACCTGCAGACTAATATTCGTTATCCTGAGGCAGCACATAAGGCTGGCACACAAGGGCGTGTCCTCGTGAACTTCGTCGTTGAGGCTGACGGTACCATCAGTAATGCCAATGTGTTGAGGAGTGTGAGTGAAGAACTGGATGCAGAGGCTATACGCGTCATTCAGAATATGCCGAAATGGAAGCCTGGTATGCAGAATGGTCAAGCAGTGCGTGTGAAGTACACCATCCCCATCTCATTCCGTCTGAACTCAAAGGAGAATCAAAAAGAACAGGTAGAGAATTCTGCGATTACTATTGTAGGATATTAATCTATGAGTCGATTTCCTTGTTGATTTGCTCGATATAATTCAAAACTTCCTCCCTTCCCATCTTGCTTTCTGAACTGGTGATGAAGTAGGGAGGGAGTTCTTCCCATGTCTCTTTCAGTTGGTTCATCCATTGTGTGGCATTCTCTTGTGCCTTGCTCTTGCTGAGTTTGTCGGCTTTGGTGAAGACGATGGCAAACGGGATTCCGCTGATTCCCAACCAATCGATAAACTCAAGGTCAATCTTCTGTGGTTTCAGACGGATATCTACTAACACGAATAGGTTGACCATTTGCTCTCGTTGCAAGATATAGCCTCGAATCATTTGGTCAATCTGTTGTTGTACCTTTTGTGACCGTTTTGCAAAGCCATAACCAGGCAGGTCGATGATGTACCACTCGTTGTTGATGATAAAGTAGTTGATGAGCAGGGTCTTTCCTGGAGTGGATGATGTCTTGGCAAGTCCCTTATGGTTGCAAAGCATGTTGATGAGACTCGACTTCCCTACGTTTGAGCGTCCGATGAAAGCGTATTCGGGTTTGTTGTCTGAAGGACATTTGCTTACGTGAGGTGCAGATATGATGAATTCTGATTTGTTGATTTCCATAAGATGTACGTTTGAATGGTTGTTATTTTTGTTTCTTGACGTATAGTTTGAAATTGTCGAAAGTGACAGCTGCCTTGTTGTCTGAATAGGTTGTCTGGAACATTCCCACCTTTAGTATCTTGTCGTCTGTCATTTGAGGCATTACCACGGGCGAGCCTATTGTTTCGCGCCAGTCGGTTCCGTTGTCGCTGATTCGCACATGGAAGGTTGTTCCTTGGCGTTCTATCTGCATCCATTGTGCATAGTCCCAACCATTGCCGCAAGGGAATTGCGGTCTTCTGCCATGATTACTCACCGTAGTAAGCATGTTGCCACAATTGTAGTTGGGGAATACGCCCATTTGTACGATTTGTTGGTCATCCATATTGCTATCGTCCAGCACCATCAAACCACCTTCGTTGTATGATGGCGTGCGTCTGTTTTCGCTTCCCGTCATTCCCGTTATCATACATTCCATCACGAAGTCACCTCTAAGTTCTTGGTAGAGTAGTGCACCGTTATCGTCGGCATTGGCATTGAAGTTACCCGACTTCGACGAAAGGGTAAGTTCTCCGCTCTCTATTTTTGCCTCCACGTCCTCGGCATTTCTTCCTCTCAGGAAGTGCCAATTCTTTTTCAATGAGGGAACCTCAAAGTAATCAACGTATCCTTGAAATTCCTTGATGTCCATCTTGATATTGGTGGTATTGATTTTCACGATTTCGCCATCGGGCGTTCGTGCCAATGCGGTAATCGTATGCTTTCCTAAGTAGGAGAGGGTGCGTAGCACGGTGGGATTCATGTTCCATTTCGTAGTTCCCTCTCCCTTGATTTCATACGAGATGTCGTTGTATCCCGCTCCCATCACTTCGCCTTGCGCGTTTCTCAGTTGCAATTTCAGCAAGTATGGAGTGACGGCGGTAGCCTCTATGGTTACACCTTTTAGTTCATCCTTGGCAGCCTGTTGTTGTAAGGCTTTTGCTTCTTCTACGTTATAGTTGAGCGGAGCGAGATAGAGATTCTTGATTTCCTCTGCTTGTAGTGTGCGGTCGTATAGTTGCAAGGCGTGCAAGTAACCGTCAAATGGATGGTTGCCCTCAAACGATGCGCCTATCTGCATCCATTGTGCAGGACGCAACAAGAGCATCATGTTTTTCTCGGATACCATTTCGCCATTCAGATAATGACGTTCCATATATCCGTCGTACGTAATCACCCAATGTTGCCATTGTCCTTCTTGCGCCTTGATTTGCGGTGCTCCCGAGTTTTCAAACGATGCGTTGTGCATCATCAATCCGTTTTGCGGATCGCTACCATTACATAGTTCGATGGTAGAGAGATCGTGTCTGTCGGGGATGAATTGCGCTACACACTCATTTTTCTCTGTCTTGGGATTCAGAATCCATGCTACAACGGTATAAGGTGCGCTATATTCCAATGAAGAAGGTAATCCGAAGTTGCTCTTAAACACTTGTGTTCCCGTGAAGTGGAAGGCTGGCTTACCGTCTTTCAGTTCCATTCTTACGGGTGTTTCACTTGTCAGTTCTCCACCTTGTGCATTGGCGATGGTCTTGATGGTTGTGCCAATGCTATATTTTGTTGCGGAGATGTCTACGATAGGTTCTTGGTGCCTTGTGCGTGGTTGCCCATCAGCCACGAAGTGTCGCTTCTTCCATGCATCGTTGCTTTCAAACGTTTCTTGCATCCATTCCGCCTCGCCATCCTTGAGGTTCAGTACCTTTACGTTCCAGATTCCGCCAAAGTGTCCATTCTTTTCCCTTCCCGTTACGGTGATGCGTATAAATCTTGCCTTTGTTTCCCCCTTGTCTATCATCGGACTTCCTGAACGTGTGTTTTTCGTCTTGTCGGCATAGAGTTTCCAAGTCTGTCCGTCAGAGGATGTCTCTATCTTATATTGATAATAGAACGTGGCAAATTCGAATTGTGTCCAAATCTGGTTGAAAGACTTCTCTTCGCCCAAGTCAATCTCTATGTAATCATTGTCCGTGCATGTGGCAGGCTTCCAAAGCGTGGCATTGTTGTCATCCGTTACGTATTGAGGCAAGAACCACTCATCGTAATAGCTCGATGCTTTCACCTTGGCTCCGTATGCGAGATTGTTTAATGTAGGCATGGATTGTACCGACTTGGGCAATACACCATCGTGCGTGGGAACCACCTTTGCAATTTCTCCGTCATCGGTAAACATGAGTTTGTCGATACAGATTTGTCGGTTGAAACCATGTGTGGCTTGTGGGATGTTATGACGATGGTAGACAATGTAATAATCATCGCCGTCTTGCAAAACACTATGATGACCAGGACCGTGCACACTTCCGTCGGCATTGGTTTCCAAGATACAACCCTTGTATTCGTATGGTCCCATCGGTCCTACCTTGCTTGTGGCATATTGTACGCGATAGGTGTGGTCGTGACATGAACCAGACGAGTACATGAAATAATACGTTCCGTTGCGTTTCAAGACGAAAGGAGCCTCAAAGAAATCCTTGATTTCGGTATTCGGAATCAATTTCTTCTCGCTAAACGTTTTCATGTCGGGATTAAACTTGGCTACTCCACAACCGAAACCATCATAGATGCCCCACGTTCCGAAATAGATATAAACGCTACCGTCGTCGTCCACGAATGTTTGTCCGTCGAGTGTAATGGCATTATGTACGAATCGGTCTTCCACCAATACCGCATCGGTGTCGCCCAAGATGTTTCTCCATGGTCCCGTTGGAGACTCGCCGATGCCTTCGTGCAACACGCAAGGTTCGCAATAGAAATAGTGATACAATCCGTCTGCCCCTTTCATCACGTCGGGAGCCCACACCACTTCCGTCGTAGGCCAGTCCATCACCCTGTTTGTCCAGTTCCTGAAATCTTTCGACACCCAAACTTGTGCAGGACCATATCCGTTGCCTGTTCCGTCGGTGGTGGCATAGAGATAATACGTATCTCCAAACTTCTTGATGGTTGGATCGGCAAAATAACCAGGGATAAATGGGTTGCCTGCTTGTGGCGTATTCCATTTGGTAGCATCCTGTTTCGTGTCGGCAAACATCATTAACGACCACGTGAAAAGGATAGCGATAAGGAGAATCTTCTTCATAATTGCGTGAATTGTTTTTGCAAAAATAACAAAAATTATTTCAAAAGCCTTGTCAATTACGCACTTGTTCGTTAAAAATAGATAATATCTCAAACTTTTCCGCATCTGATTCGTCATAATGATAAAAGAAAGGCGTATTTTTGCCAAATATTAATGGGGTGTTACAACCCTTATGAAGATTATTAACTAATGATAAAATACAAGGAAACGATGAGAAAATCAACAATGTTGTTTGCCATTACAGTATGTCTGTTGATGGCAAGTTGCGCAAGCAAGAAGGACTTGGTGAATTGTCAGAATGAAAACAAGCAATTGCAGACCAATTATCAGGAATCGAAGACCGCTTTAGCAGCCTCACAAGAGCGCGTGGCATCATTGGAAGACCAGTTGTCGCTTGCTCGTGAACAATTGCAGGAACAAAAGAAGGCTTACAATGCTTTGCAGAGGTCGCTCGATAAGAGTTTGACGAATGCCAATCAGAATAACGTGAGCATCGAGAAGTTGGTAGATCAAATCAATGAATCTAACCAATACATCCGCCATCTCGTAGAAGTGAAGTCGAAGTCAGACTCTTTGAACATGGTGCTGACGAATAATCTCACTCGCTCATTGAGCAAGGAAGAGTTGAAGGAAGTAGACGTGCAAGTATTGAAAGGCGTTGTTTACATCTCGTTGGCTGATAACATGCTCTACAAGAGTGGTTCGTATGAAATCAACGACCGTGCAGAGGAAACATTGTCGAAGATTGCGAAGATTATCATGGATTACAAGGATTATGACGTGCTGATTGAAGGTAATACCGACAACGTACCTATCAAGCGCGAGAATATCCGCAACAATTGGGACCTCTCTTGTCTCCGTGCTTCTTCCGTTGTTCAGTATCTGCAAAACCGCTATGGCGTAGATCCAAAGCGTCTTACAGCTGGTGGTCGTGGTGAGTATAATCCTATAGGTGACAATAATACGGAAGTGGGTAAGCAACGCAATCGTCGCACCCAAATTATCATCACTCCGAAACTTGACCAGTTCATGGACTTGATTGACAAGGCACCTGAGAAATAATTCTATAAACCCTTTTTCATTTAGGGTAATATTTGAATCCAGGCAATACTTTATAAACTTAGAAGTATTGCCTGGATACTTTTTTTATTTAACATCCTTTATACTTAACATTTCGCATTCACAAACGTATCAAAAGCAAAATTCTATTGGACAAACAAATTGATAGATGGCTCGCGGAGGATGAAATCGATGAATACGAACGTATCGTTTCGTCGCATAGAAGAAAACGGGTTGCATTATGGTTGTCTATGGCTGCTATGGTGACTTTGTTGGTTGGCATGGGATGGTGGTGGATTCCGACGAAGCAAGAAACTGAATCTTCTCAATTGGTGGTAAAAAAGATGGATTCTCCAAAACCTCATCCTATAGTGACGAAAGAAACTCCCCAGATACATAAGCAAGAACCGATAAACGTTATTCCAACGGAGAAAGGTTCTTTATATCGGGCAAAGAATCATGAATGTTTGCCAAAGACGGAGGTTACATTGAATGAAACGAAAGCAAACGATCAAGTTGAAGTGAATGTAGATAGTCTGGAGTATTATATTGCTCGTTTGGAAAAGAACCTTGACGAAGTGGGGGATAGTGTCTATATGGAATGTGCCGAACAAGTGATTCGCGCAGATGTCCATCTACAACGATTGGTACGTAAAATCTACATGAATGAAATAGATCAATAAGAGATAAAAAACGAAGCATTGTATTTGAAATTCTAAAGATACTGTTTACGATGACTAAATATATTGTTTATGATGACTAAATATATTGTTTATGATGACTAAATATATTGTTTATGATGACTAAATATATTGTTTATGATGACTAAAGATATTGTTTACAACATGCAAAGATGGTGTTTATTATTTTGTTTGATAACTTCTTGTAGCACGAGCATGATAATGGCGCAAGAAAACAAAGGAGCACAACGTATTCATGAGGCGATAGTGGAATTCGTGAATAAGTATCAAGACCCCATCTATCAATATGCGGTTACGTCTATAACGGCTCCTGAAGACGAACTACCTCCCAACAAACAACACAAGGTGAAATATACCAAGAGAAACCATTTTTCTGAAAATGAAAGGTTGTTTGGAACGTTGGAAAAAACGCAATACATGCAAGTGTGGGTATTTGATTTGTATTCAGGACAGGTAGAACCAGAAGATCCTTTCCCGTTGAAAAATATCTTGAAGGCATTCGACAAAGGCGTAAGCCATTGTTCAAGTTGCTATAGTTACACCGTAGGACAAGGACAGAGTGTCTTTCCTGGCGTTATCATAGAGTATGGACCCAATGGCGGAAACAAGCATGACCATGCCTTTAGCAACAAGGATAACGTACGCCTTATCTCGTTTACCGATGAAGATGGTTTCAGAAGTACCTATACACTGACGTGGCAGATAGAGTTAGACAATGATGAGGCAAAATCCGTTGACTATAAAAAACTATTCAAGAAAGATAGCTACAAACAATATGTTCACCTTAGCGGAACCATTGGTTGGCATCATTGTCCTGCATCTGCCCACCCCATACGACCATGGGAGTTGGATGATAAAGACCGTGACTATTTTTTCAAATCATCGGGAAACGCGAAACATACATCGCTTGGTGAGAAACCACTCATTATGCCTACCAATGAAGTGCAACTCAATAACCTTGAGATAGAAGAGGGTAGTTATGTGGCTTACAAAACATTGCTGGCGAAAGTGAAACGGATGGAACAATTGGTGATGAACAGTAATGCCCATGAAAAGCTTGCTATCTCTTATACTCTTGATAAGGTGTGCAATGAATATACTGCTTTGTTGTCGCCTTGGCAATACGATGAACTCAAGCGACATATTTCCGAGATAAAGAAAAAACTGGAAGAGAATCCAGAGGAAAACCTTACGACGAATGCGGATAATATCTTGAAGGAAAAAATCAACCGTACTCCCGACATGGCAAGCTTGAGTGATAGAGATCAAGCATATCTAAACGCATTCGGTTTCCATCTTTTGCGTCATGATGTTTGCCATGATCACGTTACAAACGATGGTCAGTATTATACGGGCGACGAAATCGTGAAGTATTTGGATACGTATGATAGCGAGTCGGAACAGAAATATCATGCGGAGAAAATGGTCAAGAATTTGGAACCAGGAATCTATCGACTCTCCGTAGCCGTTCGTGCTTCGGGATTAGGAGCATTCATTTATGCGTTGGGAGACCATGATACGAAATACCTGGAGGAAATACCCCCTTACTATACGGAAGGTGGTAATATTTGGGCAGATGCTTGTAAGCGCATAGAACAATTAAAAGCCGAAGGGCGCGATGATGAAATCACGGGATATGACCGTCGTTTGGCTCGCGCCAATGATGGCAAGGGATTTGGCTGGACACGATTGGTCATCGATAACATTATCGTGAAAGACGGAGTGGTAAAGTTTGGAGTTTCTACCTTACCAGAATTTACGGGAAAGACGTTGCGTGCAACGTGGTTTTCGGCTTGTGATTTCGAACTGACGAAAGTCAGTACGTTCAAATAGTCATAACATGTAAATGAGGTGTTTAGGAATAATCTCCAAACACCTTTTTTACAAGACTATTAAACTCTTGATAAGCTTCAGTATCTGCCAATGGTGACAATGCTTTGGCAAGTCCTTGGTAATGCCAAGCGTGTGGAGCTTTTTCCTTCACGTGGAAACGTTGCCATAATGCTTCGCCTAATTCGGCATAATCGCGTGCAATGCCTCGCATGTTAGATAATTTATCGCCCAAAGCTACTATCTGTTCATCGCGTCGAGCTGCCCCCAATCGTGCTATGGCTACTTTCTTACGCAGGTACCAAGTATCTTCCTCTGTACCATCAATCACGATGTCGCTCTCGGTTTCAACCAACCTCGCCACACGTTCCCCAAACTCATCGCGGATTTGTTCAAACGTTGCGTCGGTATCTTCTACCGTATCGTGGAGAGCAGCAGCAGCCAACAATTCTTGGTCGGATGTCATCGTGGCAACGATAACTAACGCTTCCATAGGATGAACAATGTATGGGTAACCCTTTCCGTTGCGTTCAGTGTTTGCGTGTGCTTTCACGGCAAATGTAATGGCGCGGTCGAGCAGAGTGGAGTCAATCTTGTTTTTAGCCATATTTATACGTTGTTATGCATGAAGGGAAGGTTGGCAGCTTGTTGTATGATGATTTCAGCAAGCATTCCATTCGACTCTTGCTTCCCATTCAAGATGTCGTAAACGTGCTTGATGCCAGGACGACCGCCTCCGTTCTTCAATACATAGACAAAGCAGAGATTTTGCAAACCTACGTTTTCTGATAGGATGTCTAAGTCTGTCATGGCTAATTGCGATAATGCCAATTGATAAGCATCTTCCGAGTTGTCATTGATAAACTGGTCGATGTCTTTAAGCGTTTCCATGCGAAACTCCTTGAATATTTTCAGGAATGGCATAAGCGAAACGGGATATATCTCTGCTTGGTTGACGGCGGCAATGCGCTCGTTGAGACGATCGAAAGGATGTAGTTCGAGATAATGACGGAATGTATCTGAAGACAAGGGAACTTCCTCCAGTTGACCTGATTTAACAAGTGCTTGCATTTGTCTACGATAATCGTTCAATGTAGTGCGCAACCTACTGAATTCATCATCAATGAGTTCGAGCATTCCAGCTAATCTACTGAACTGTCTTCTGTATTCGTTGGGCAGTTGAACGGATCCTTTATAACCCGTATCGTGCTCGATGGTTGACCAGACGTGTTGCAATGCGGTGCGCATCTGCAATTCGAAACGGATATTGTTGAGTGCATCATTGTCTACGATGCTCTTCGGCAACTTGCAAATATAGTGTAGGGAATTGTAACCGAAACTGGTCAATTGATGTAACTTTCGTTTGTCGACAGAGTTTTGCCAATCTACTTCAAATTCGTTTTTCACGATGGCGGCTATCTTGTCTACATCGTCGGTGTAAAACGTGATGATGCGCAAGCCAATGAGGTCGGTAACGTCGTCAATGGAATGGTATTTGTTTCCCTTGAGTTCCAGTTTTTTTTGCAACGACTTCTCGTCCTTTACGCGATGTTCGATAGCGGTAACGTAAAGACCCTGTTGCTTTAAGAAACGGTTTAGCGATTCGAATGCCAACTGTTCCAATTGTTTTAGTAGAGGAAGCCTTTCACGAAATTGGGACATCAATTCCTCTACGTGTGCGTCAAACGGACTGTTCATTTGAATTCAAACAAGTTAATGAAACCAGTCATGGCAAATACGTTTCTGATTTCGTTGTTAATTCCCGTGATATATACGTGGTTGCCTTTTATCTTGGCTGTTTTCATCACACCCAAGAATAGGCGCAAACCACTTGATGAGATATATGTCAACTTCGTACAGTCGAGGATAATATCTTGACCATTATTGTCGTTTAATGACGTTAGGTCTTTTTCTACTTGTGGCGCAGCTGGGGTGTCGAGCCTTCCTTCAAGTAAAACTACAAGGTTTCCGTCTTGTTCTTTAATAGTCGTCTTCATTATATTAGTATATGTGTCAATTACTTGATTATGCCTTACTAATGTTAATGGTATAATAACGGAGCAAAATTACGAATTATTTTCGAGAATGTGTAAAATGAGCATTTAATAATTGTTATATATGCATCGAAAAGATATTGTTTACCGTTCGTAAACGATATGTTTATGCACCACAAACATATCGTTTGCGTTTGTCTACGATAATTTCGTAATTTAATGAGTAATAATATTATTATTTGCGATTTTATGTTTTGTTAACTCAAATAGTTTGTTTGATTTACGAAAGTTTCGTAGTTTTGCAACGTGTCTAACCAATGAATGCAAGCAAATGGAAAAACTAACTCAACAAGAAGAGGATATTATGCAACGTATCTGGCAATTGGGTACGTGTACGGTGAAGGAAATCGTGGCCTGTTTGCCCGAACCGCAACCTCCATATACGACTATTGCGTCGGTGGTGCAGAATCTCAAGCGTAAGGCGTTCGTGAAACAAGGTCGTCGGGGAAATACATACGTTTATGAACCTGCCATTAAGCAGAGTGACTATAAGCGTAAGTTCATGCGCGGATTCGTACATGATTATTTCATGGGGTCGTTCAAGGATATGGTGACTTTCTTCGCACGCGAGGAAAATATCTCGCCCGATGACTTGAAGGATATTATCCGCGAGATAGAGAAGGATTAGTGTTGAACGAAAATTGTATTGTGAGTATGATGTATTTAATCCAAGCAAACATATTATTGGTTGTCTTCTATGGCGTTTATCAGTTGCTGTTCGTTCGCGATACTTTTTTTATGTGGCGAAGAATCACGTTGTTGCTGATGGGTTTGATGGCCGTTGCTATCCCGATGGTTGACGTAGGATGGTGGGTGAGTTCTCATGTGGAGAATGCCAACTTGTCTGAGGCGTATCGTGAAATGGTGTTGCCCACTGTAACCATTATGAATACCGAAGGAAGTTTTCCGTGGGTTCGTTTGCTTACCATATTTTATATATGTGGAGTGGTGGTTCTTTTCTTACGAATGATGTGGCAATTGTTGATAATCATTCGAATGGCAACGACACATGAAAGGCGAACGATAGAGGGAAACAAGGTTGTTGTGATGAACGACCAATCAAGTCCTTTCTCGTTCTTTGGTTGGATATTCGTAAATCCTGAGTTGCATTCAACCGCTCAAATGCAAGAGATAATGATTCACGAGATGGCGCATGTGCGACAATGTCATTCGTTAGACATGATATTGATGGAGTGTTTGACCATCTTTTGTTGGTGGAATCCCATCGTGTGGTTCATGCGAAGAGAAGTACGGTTGAACTTGGAATATTTGGCAGACGAGCAAGTGGTGGAATTAGGCTCACCGCGTCGCTCGTATCAATACCATTTGTTAAGACTTGCATACGATAGGAATGTAGCTACAATTTCAAATAACTTCAATGTATTACCTTTAAAATTAAGAATCAAAATGATGAACAAACGTAGAACGAATAAATGGCTACGGGTGAAATATCTGTTGATTGTGCCTGTAGCTGCCGCTGCTTTGGTAGCGTGTAATTTGGATAAACAACCCAACTCTACTACTGAAAATGAAGGGGAGGAAAAACCTGATACAATAGCAGTTACTGTAGATAGGCAGTTAGGTGTTGACACGGTAGCGGTGGAAGGCTCTCCATCGGATGGTTATTTCGATTCTGTGGAGCAGGTGCCAGAATTCCCTGGCGGCAGTGTAGAAATGATGAAATTCTTGCAAAACACGGTTAAATATCCCAAAGAGGCTCAAGACAAAGGCATTCAGGGAAAGGTTTATGTGCAGTTTGTGGTGAAAAGCGACGGTACGGTTGCAGATGCGAAGGTTGTCAATAGTGTTGACCCATTGCTTGATGCTGAGGCATTACGCGTAGTGAAGGCAATGCCGAAATGGAAACCAGGTATGCAATCGGGCAAAGCTGTAAACGTGAAATACAACATCCCCATATCATTCCGCCTGAAGTAATCAATTAATCTCTCTCTTATTCTCTCTTCTCGCTGCCACTTGCCCTCGTAGCATTGGCAGCGAGATAAAAGTTCATTGAAAGAAAACCAAAGATGGTGTGTTTAATGATAAGTTAATAACCTAATTTGTAATAATACCAATAGGTGTTTCCATAGACATCTCGCAACTTGTTTTCCATTTCCTTGTTATTGGGAATCTGTCTCATTAATTTTAGGTAATCTTGGTAGTCGGCTTCAATGACATGATTCTCGTATTTGATGGGATTGTTGCGATGGAGATGATTGTACATAATGATAGCCTCGCTATAATGGCGTGGTAATTCTTCTTCCAAGTTGTAATATTTGGCAATGTTTGCGGAGAAAGAATTGAGGTCTTTGTCTAAAAGATAACCACAAAGTAAGTAATCTGCGGCTGGTCGTTTGTCAAGATGATGTTTTATGATGGTGTGAAGGTAATTCATGGGAGTAATTGGTCTCGTCACGACCATTTTTCCCAGATAACCGTATATTTCGTGGGTGTCAAAAAGTAGTCCCTTCACATTGTTTCCGTTGGGAAGTAATGATGCAGACCCGCCACATGTCGTGTATTGGAATAGTGCATCAGGTAGTTTTCCTTGTCTTGACAATGCGTAGGCTCTAAGCATGGTTATGCTGGAATCACGAACCAATGATTTCTTTCCAACCAATAATGCCTCGTCGTATTTGCCTTCCGAAATATACCTTTCCATTTTCAAACGGTAATGAAATTTCGTGTCGGAATTCCCTATGAATCCTACGCAGAAAAAGAAGACAAGCATTGTCAATACGTTAATCCACATGGATTGTGAAAAGATGCCTGCATTGTAACTCGATGATTCGTATAATTGCAAAATTCTCTCCAATCGACAGACGAGGGCGAAAAGAATCAATAAGATAGGAAACCACCATACCCATGAACCAAACGAGAATCCTTGGTCGATTTTCGAATCCACCGACGTCAATACCGCCAATATCAACAACGAAGGAAAATACGTCAATGCGTGTGTGGATTTAGACAACTTGACAATCGTTGATACACCTAATTGTAATAGATAGAGTACCAACGTGATAAGAAATGCCCCGATGAAACGGGAATAATGTGTTTGTCCATCAGAAAGGATATGTTGACCAATCGCCAACACATCTGTTTGATAGACATAAACATATATGAAAGTAAATGTACAAAACAGAACGGCACAGACGATTCTTATCATCGTCGTGCCATTCTTCCTATAGTTATTCATTGATTAATTCTTCTTCAAAACAACTGCAGAACGAGCAGGAATATAAAGTTTCAACCATTCTTTGTGATCATCTACGTAGAGTGGGTCGAAGTTGGTGAAGTGTGTCACCGAATCATCGGCAAATCCGTTTCCACCAAACTCCTTGGCATCGGTATTCAATACCACGTCGTAAGAACCTGTGGGAACCAAGAAACCATAATCCGTGAATGAACGAGTGGGGGAGAAGTTAAACACGAACACTAAGTCGCCACGCATGAAAGCAAGTATCTGGTCACCGTCGTTGTGCCATATCTCTTGCACGGGAGTCTTATTGAAGTTTTTTTCGCTCTTCACCACTTTCAGCATTTCACGGTCGAAGTCGCCCAACCAATGGTAACAAAGTTCCTTGTTGTCCACCAAGTTCCATTGTCTACGAGCATATTTATGGCTCCAACCATTACCTTCGCGTGGGAAGTCAATCCATTCGGGATGACCGAATTCATTACCCATAAAGTTAAGATAACCGCCATTGATTGCAGCGAGGGTAACCAGGCGAATCATCTTATGCAAGGCAATACCGCGATTGGCGATGTCGTTCTCGTCGCCTTTCTTGAAGTGCCAGTACATATCGGCATCAATCAACCTGAAGATAATGGTCTTGTCACCTACGAGTGCTTGGTCATGACTCTCGCAATAAGAGATAGTCTTCTCATCGGGTCTGCGGTTTTTCACTTCCCAGAAGATAGAACTTGGTTTCCAGTTCTCGTCGGATTGTTCCTTGATAGTCTTAATCCAGTAGTCTGGAATGTTCATCGCCATACGATAGTCGAATCCATAACCGCCATCCTCAAACTTGGCTGCCAAACCAGGCATTCCACTCACTTCCTCTGCAATGGTAATCGCATTCGGATTAACCTCATGGATAAGCTTATTGGCTAATGTCAAGTAGCAAATGGCATTGTCATCTTCATGTCCATTGAAATAATCGCCATAATTGCAGAATGCCTCACCAAGTCCGTGGCTATAATAAAGCATGGAAGTAACGCCATCGAAACGGAATCCGTCGAAATGGAATTCTTCCAACCAATACTTGCAATTAGAGAGCAAGAAGTGAATTACGTCGTCTTTGCCATAGTCAAAGCAAAGCGAATCCCAAGCGGGATGCTCGTGTCTATCGCCTGGGTAGAAGAATTGGTTGGGATCTCCAGCCAAGTTGCCCAATCCCTCCACTTCATTCTTCACGGCATGAGAATGAACGATGTCCATAATCACGGCAACGCCGTTTTGATGAGCGGTATCAATCAATGATTTCAATTCCTCGGGTGTTCCGAAGCGAGAGGAAGCAGCAAAGAATGAACTCACGTGGTAGCCAAACGAACCATAATAAGGATGTTCCTGAATGGCCATGATTTGTATGCAATTGTATCCATCCTTGATGATACGCGGAAGCACGTTGTCCCTGAACTCTACGTATGTACCCACCTTCTCGGCATCTTGTCCCATACCGATGTGGCATTCATAAATCAGGAGAGGAGATGTGTTTGCCTTGAATTTCTTCTTTTTCCATTCGTATGGCGTTGGGTTCCAAACCTGAGCGGAGAATATCTTGGTGATGTCGTCTTGCACTACGCGTCTTGCCCAAGCAGGGATACGCTCACCGTCGCCACCTTCCCAATATACGTGCATCTTGAAAAGGTCACCGTGCTTAATGGCTTTCTCCGAGAGTTTCAGTTCCCAGTTGCCCGTACCTTCAATGCGTTTAGCCTTATATCTGTCAGATTCTGTCCAATTGTTGAAATCGCCCACCAAGTAAATGGCTGTTGCGTTGGGTGCCCACTCACGGAAAACCCATCCGCGAGAAGTCTTGTGCAAGCCAAAATACTCATGTCCATTGGCAAAGTCGCTCAATGTCTTCTTTCCGTTCTGTGTCAGTTGTCCTAACTTCCACAACGCATGGTCGTGACGCCCTCTGATGGCATCTTCGTATGGTTCAAGATAACCGTCATTCTTCACAAGCCCGATGTGCTTGGGTGCCCTTGGCTTTGCAGGCTTCTTTTCGGTTGCAGTCTTTTTTGTTGCCATAATCAATGTGTTTTAATCTATGTATTATGATACTTTTACTTTGAATATTGCCTTTTTCAATTCGGCACTCTCGCAAATGCAAGGAGCGTGACCGTCTTGTGGGAAGAACATGACGAACATATTAGGATTACATGTAACATAGCTTTGTCCAGGTATGTTCGGAACTTTTGCGATGTCTTTCTCTTCGTTGAATTCTGCCTCTGGTAATGCGCAGGTGGGAATATAACCGAATGTTTCATCGGCGGTCAATGGAATCTGGATGTCGATATACTCCTTGTGGTATTCCATTACGGCCTCTTCCTTAGTCTTGCCTTTCGCCATTTGAACATTTACGAATACATCCTTGTCCTTGATAAAGTGCTTTCCAGGTTCAAGACCTATCAGGTCATTTGATTTCAAGAAATCAATTACTTCTTTAAAAAACGGGTTCAGAGATACATACTTCTCTAAATTCTCCAAAGTGTCGATAATCATGATATTGTGAGTTTATAGATTTAAATCTTCGTCGTTGTTTCGTGTTATTGTGCCATTCTGCGACCGTGGTCATAACTACCCTTGGCGGTGATGTTTCCGTTGCGGTCTTTTTCGATAAACGCGCCATGTCTGCGATCGTCTTCATAGCTTCCTTCAAAGCGTTTGCCATCCTTGGTTTCCTCAATGGCTTTTCCGTTACGCTTGCCATTCTTGTAGACACCCCTAAATTTACTGCCGTCAGCATAGTGGATGGTAATTTCACCGTCGATATTGCCTTGCTTGAAACTTCCGTCAAACGTATCGCCATTCTTCTTCTTCAATTTGCCACGCCCATTTTGCAAGTCGTTCTTCCACTCACCCGTATACATGTCTCCATTAGCCCAAATGAGCGTACCAGACCCCGACTTGTCGCCATTGAGGAATCTTCCCGTATACTTGTCGCCATTGGCAAAACGGAAAATACCTTCTCCCGTGCGTTCGCCTTCCACGTAACTACCTTCGTAAACGTCGCCGTTGGCAAAGCGATAGATACCCTTGCCGTTGGGCAGATCTTCTTTCCAATCGCCTGAGTATACGTCACCCGTAGAATATTTGTTGGTGCCTTTTCCAGAACGCATGTTGTTGAGCCACGAACCATCGTAAGTGGTACCGTCACCCCAATCGAAGAATCCCTTGCCGTTCTTCATGTCGTTCGACCAGTTGCCATCGTAATACGCTCCCGTGACAAACGTGTACTTTCCTTTGCCCTGTCGCTTATCTTGATACCAACCACCTTCGTATCGGTCGCCATTGTAGTAATACATGATACCGTGGCCTTGTTGGTAATCGCGAAACCACAGCCCCACATATTTATTATTATTGGCAAAGTAAAACGTACCACGACCATGTTGCTGGTCTTGAAACCATTGACCTTCGTATTTCTCACCATCGGCAAAGGTATACGTACCCACGCCTTGTCGTTTGCCTTTCACGTACTCGCCTTCATAGGTATCCCCGTTTTTCCACATCGTGTTTCCTTTTCCATGTGGTTTCCCCGATACCATTTCACCCTTGTATTGGCCTCCGTCTTTCGTCAGACAAGAACCGAGTGAAATCTTTTGGGCAAGTGCAAAAAATGGCAGTGCAGATATGATAAATATAGTAATAATTCGTTTTTTCACAATGATAAGTTTTGATTCAATCACAAAAGTAAGCAATTATCGCCACATATCAAAATAGATTAGTATTTTTTAAGTTTCAGTAAATTTATTGTGCACATGACATGGTAAAGAAAAACATATAAACTGAGAAAACCACTCCTTTCAAACATATTATTCGTTTCAGAATCGGATAAAGAAGATATAGAAAACTCTAAGGATTAAAGGATATAAGGATTTTCCCTTCGGTGTAGGCATCTAAAATCCTTAAATCCCTTAATCCTTAGACATATATATATAATTAATGTTCAATGTTCAATGAACTTCTTCCCGTTCTTGATATACAATCCATTCTTCTGTGGCGTTGTTACCTTCCTGCCTTGTAAGTCGTAGATATCTTGTCGGTTGTCAGACGAATATTCATTGATGGCGGATTGGATGTTGGTTATCTGATAGTATCCCTCTTGCGTAAATAACATCTCACCATTCAAGGAACAATAGTTAAAATAACCGTTTTCAACCCCCATATTATAGGCGGTAAAGGACATCAGTGGGGTTCGTTCCAATCTCCCGATTCCTTCTATCCAAATCTCTTGTGCGGGATCGTCACCATGCTCATTGTTCATGTCATAATCGACAATCATACATAGACGTTCCTGGCCATTTACCGAAATATATGATTTCTTGATGTCATATATATAAATGGGGTGAATTTCAAACTCATTATGCCAACCCGTTTCTGTCAAGCCAAGGTCAAAAATAAGCCAGAATGTATCGTCGCCTCTGTATAGGTAGAGTTTTCCGTTCTCTTCGTAATAATAATTGTCAAATTCAATATCAACGTAAGTGATATGCACAATCTTACATTTCTTGCCTAACAAGACGGTATCCCCTTTTGCCTCCATCTTGTATTCCACTTCTCCTACAGGATATTTCCATATGGAACTCCACACTTTCCCGTCTTCAAGGAATGGCTTGTAGTCATTTTGAGAGAATGACAACAAGGGAATTGCCAATAACAATGTTAGTAGTGTCTTTCTCATAATTGTAATTGATTTAATTAGTTTACAAAAATACTCAAATTTCTTATGTCTTCCAAACATTTGACTGAAAACATTTGTTTCAGCCCCAAAAATGTTAACTCTTAGTAACACTTGCAGGATTCAAATTAATAACGCAACAACTTAATAATTGTTTTATTCTCTCCATATTTTTGTTTGATAAACTCGACTGGTGTCATGAAATCCAGTCTT
>OMWI01000029.1 GCA_900314715.1 uncultured Prevotellaceae bacterium
TCTCGCGGCGGACACCCTTGCCTCCGGCTGGACGCTTCCCGCTATAAGGGCGCGTTAGGGACTTACACCCCTTAGAATACGTTCGTGCTGGACGAACAAAAATGGCTGATTCGTTATGAACCAGCCATTAATCTTATGTCAAAATTAATAATTAATACTGAATAAACTTCTTTCCATTTACAACATAAATACCCTTTGGTAAATCGCTCATGTCAACGGAACCATTTTTCAAATTCTTGGAAGCAACCTTCACGCCATTGAGATTATAGACATCAACAACTTTTTCGTCAGCAGCAAATGGTGCCATAATTCCAGTTGTACTATCTTCATCTCCATCAAATTTAATTCTCAATGAAGATTTTGCAGAATTTGCAGAAGACCCATCATAGAAGTCACTTGTCAGCATGAAATATGCATGGAATGGAGAAACAATAGTGGAAGTTCCTTTCGTTCCTGATATAACATATTTAAATGTATCACCTGCATCGTTTAATAACCATCCATTATCAACATTCTTAGTCAATGTCGTACCAACAAAATTATAGTAACTTGAGTTAGTACCAATATTAGCTTCATTATGTAATACTGCATTTTCACCATAGAATGTAATGTTCTTATTACGCAAATCCCATTTCTTTCCCCAATAATCATCAGGTACATTCATGATATAGGGTTCATAAGCAAGCATCTTCTCAGCATTTTCGAAAATAACAGTATTGTCACTTGTATCTAATCTATCGAACTTTCTAATCCAGAAATTCTTACCTGTATCGGTATCAGAGCGGAACCAATCAATTACCTCATTATCTGTAGTGTTCATAACAGAAGTTACTTCGAATGGAAGGGCTATTGTAGTCCAATTGTTATTATTTCCACGACTTACTCCTTTCGTTGGTTGAGTTGTGAAATTTATACTCTTCGCTGTAAACGTCTTTGGAACAAAGAAATTCTTGTTATCTACAAGCGTAATCTTTTCTGCTACATCACCCTTAACAACATTTTGATTTGCTAATCCAGTGGGCACTGTTTGTTTTGCACCCAAATAATACAAAATATTCGGATTTGAATTTGGCGTAATTGCCTTAACAGCTGCATCAGTAATATCAACGGCTACTACATCGGAGCCAATTGTTACGGTTGACGTAGGTGCTACAGATGTTGTTGTTCCATCAGCTTTCCATGTGGTAACTGCAGGAAGGAAAACCATTGGAAGGACTTCAATAATTTTTGCATTCGTTCCTGTAGCTTCTTTATTGTATTCTACCCTAATATCATATCTCGTATTTAATTTTACATTTTCAAATATGATTGGAATAGATATTTCAGACCTAGCTGGTACATATACATCAATAGTTTTGAATATTGCATTATCTGCATGAGAATTCCACCTAGAAAAATTCCATCCATCTGATGAAACACTATCATACTCTCTCAACCAAACAGTAAAAACAGTAGAAGTTGGAACAGAACCATTGTTCTTAATACCTATAATATTAACATAAAAAGTATTTCCCCAAATACTACGTTTATTATCAATTAGGCCAGCCCAGTTTTTATAAATTTTAAAATCTACTTTACTAATATCTAATTGTGGTTGCGAATCACCTAAAATATTGATTGATGATTTTCCTAATTCCGCAGAACCATTGGAATTTGTAGAAATCCAAACGTTATAATTACCTGCTATTGTAGGCGTGAAAGGGAAACTGACGGTTACTTTATCATTTTTACCAATATTTAATTTTAATGTAGACTGAGGATTACCTTTTGCGGTAGTAGTACTTGCAAATAAATAAATATCACCATTAAATCCACTTACACTACTATTATTTGAAATCGTTGCATTAACTATTTGTTCTTTTCCTTTCAAACCAGTTCCTTCAAAGGATATATCGGTTATCTCTAATTTACACTTCCTATTATTAGATAATACAACATCCGTTGGACTAACAATAGCCTCTAAAATAAAATCATTATTGTATTGACATACTTTCCATTCATCATTATCTCCAAATTTATAAATAGGTAATATAGAATAATTTCCATTATTCAAACCAACTTTAGTAAAATCAGATAAAGATAAAGTGTAAGGATTAGTATAAGAATTAGAATTTTTTAGAGCTGTTAGTGATGTAGAACTCTGTTTTAATAATTTAACACTCCCATTTTTATCAACATATCCTAATCCAAAATAATAAAGTCCAGATTTTCCTGATTGATTAACATAAGTACAAGAACATATATTATCTTTTATGCTCGAAAATTTAGCAGAAAGAATATTATTACCAGAATTAACATCACCAAAACTATTTGGTGCCACATACAAGGATGCAGAATGATTCATTCCAAAAGAATAGAAATCATCTTCAACACTAGTTAAATGACCAGCTTTATAGCTCGACAAAACAGACAATCTAAAAAAACCATTACACACTCCTCTCCATCCCCAATTAATATGGAAAAGTCCACTATTATCATAACCATCAACGAGAAAAGTATGCCCAGCCTCCACACTAAAAGCATTATAAAGAACTGGTCTATTTTGTTTTAATTCATCATAAATTATATTTTCCCAATCTTCATTTGAATAATATTCCCTCTCTATATAAGCTAATGAAGGATTATATCCAAAACAATCAACTAAAGCCAATCGTTGATTTGCAAGAGAAACTAAAGTTCCATCAGGTTTATAAGAAGCCAACAAAGCCCTTCCAACATTATACATTAAATTGGAAACTGCATCTTGTTGTGTAGTGGAATATGACTTATATATATACTCATCAATCATATTATCCCAATCAAAAAAAGTTCCCTTGGATAGTATGACTCGTCCGTTAACTACGTAATCAGTTTGCAAATAATTAATGTTATGATTCTTATAATAATACAACAACTGAGCAAGTGCTATAGGAGCACAACCTGCAGGAGCATGTCTTCCGTTAAAAATTGGCGTCTTATAAGTATAAGGTAATCCATTACCCCACTTTGAAGTTGTCAATGGCGCAATTGACTTCTTTGTCATTTCTTGTGCTCGTCTTGGAGACAATGATTCATATTCATTGGCATCTACCTCTATGATAGATTCCATTTCTTTTGCATACCCATCAAGCCATTCTTTTAATGGTTCTGGCATATTCTCCTCATCAAAGGAACCAGAATCGGAGTAACCTAAAATTTGTTCGGTTCTGTCATCACCAGAGACGATAACGAAACCTTCATCATTTCCAACATTGAAAATGTAATAATAAGATGATTCTCTTTCTTGAGCATTGGCTTTACGAGGAGCACGATATGCAGCCTCAGAAGTATTCATTTCCACTCCTTTTGTTGCGAGGAAACTCTTAGCTTCTTTTAACGCTTGTGAACGACTAACAGGATTTGCCTTAACTACAAGGCAAAGCATAAATAAACTAAAAAACAGAGCAAATCTTTTCATTAGATGATACGTAAAATAATATTTTGCCGCAAAATTAATAAAATAATAAGTGTAATGTTACAAGCAAACGCATTAATTAATTATTATTAACACAAAATAAAGGTTGTAAAGTGTTCTCATAACACTTTGGTAAAAATCAAGTTACTTTTTCAGAAATATAATCACGACATTCTTCCATCAACCATTTTGGTGTACTTGTAGCTCCACAAATACCAATTGTCTGAACACCTTTGATCCAACTCATGTCTATTTCTTGAGCACTCTCAATTTGAAAACTATTGGGGTTCACACTCTTACATTCGTTGAACAGCACCTTACCATTAGAGCTCTTTCTTCCACAAACGAAAAGAATCAAGTCGTGTTTTGCTGCAAAATTAGCAATGTTTGGCATTCTGTTAGCTACCTGTCTACAAATTGTATCAAAGCTTTTGAACTCTGCCGTCTTTGAGATATGGCATTGAATATACTCTATGATTCGATGAAATTCATCAAGACTTTTGGTCGTTTGCGAATATAGATATATATCACGATTAAAGTCAAGTTTTTTAACATCTTCTATATTCTCAACAACGATAGCATGACTTTGAGTTTGACCAACCAATCCCAACACTTCAGCATGACCATTCTTCCCAAATATAACGATTTGAGCATCAGGGTTATTATCATATTGTTTTTTGATGCGTCTTTGAAGTTGAAGTACCACAGGACATGTTGCGTCAATAATATCAATATGATTTTGCCTTGCCAATTCATACGTTTCTGGTGGTTCTCCATGTGCTCTAAGCAACACCTTGACACCATGTAGCTTTTTCAAATCGTCATGATTAATGGTAATAAGTCCTTGAGCATGAAGTCTTTCCACTTCCATTCCATTATGCACGATATCGCCCAAACAATAAAGAGTTTGATTTGAGTTTGAGTTTACATGAAAGGTAGCCAACTCCTCTTCGGCTTTTTTTATAGCCGTAGTTACGCCAAAGCAAAACCCACTTTCGCTATCTATTTCTATCTGAATCATTATTTCACGTTTATGTCCACAATTACTTTCGAATGTTTGGGATCATTGGTTATCATGAGAATACGAGGTTTACTTTTCGTCGATTTAATCTCCTTTGCTATCGCTGAAATCTTCATCTTCACCACCTCTCCAGGCATAATCTTTACCTTGTCTATTTCCACTTGAATACCTATCGTATACATCTGAATAGCGGTAATATCCAAACGAGATTTTCCTTTATTCGTTATTTCTATCTCGCCTTTCAACTTTTTCTTTCCGTTAAAGCTACCTAAATTGAGAGAAGTAGTCGATAAGTGGAAAACTGGTGCATTTCTCAGTTGCGATTCCGTTAAATTACTGAAGCCAGGTAAAAGTACGGCGGAAATACCGATTTCCTTCTCTGGGGAAACCTTATCACCAGGATTCTTTCCTAAGAAAACATTCGTTTGGGCAAGTCCATCATTAGGCAACAATGTTGAATTCAACGTAAATGTCAATTCTCCTCCTTGTCCTGAGGATATTCTTGAAGGAGAGACATCTACGGTAAGATAATTGGGCAAATGCATCACAAATGGATAGGCGGTTTCACTTGTAGGATTCTTAATGTGTATTTTTGCCGTTGGTCTATCACCTCTATTCACGTCGTCGAATTCAATATTATGTGCATCAGCTAATAAATCTCCGAGTTTAAATGGGTAATCACCCGTAAAATCAACGATTTCTTCCACCACGACTCCTTTCAACATTAGCATCAAAGGCTCATCCATTCCATAGAAATACACCATCGTATGTTTCTCGAAATGTCCCATTTGTCGAGCATCATATGTCACTCGAATAGTGAAATTCTCGTCGTTTGGTATTGACTGATGAGGATATTCGGCTGTTGTACATCCGCATCCCATCTGAACCTCCGTTATCAGCAGCGGTCTTTTCGTTGTGTTCTTTAACTCATAATCCACAGATACGGGATGGTCAAATTTCACTTGGCCAACATCTATCGATTGACTCTTTACTTCTATTTCTTGTGCTGACATACAATTAATAGACATCAGCCAAAGCATAAATATATAAACTATCTTATTCATTATCATTGATTATTTCACAACTAACACTTGTCCAGCCTCTCTTGCCATAAACTCAGGAGAATAGGCACATTGTACAACACAAGTTCCTGTTTGATATGTTCCTACCCTATCTACGTAATACTCACTCTCAATTTGGTGTTTACCCTTTGAAAGACGATCAAAATAGTAATTCGTCACATGGTCTTTATGCACACGATAATATCCCCATTGATAACCACTAAGTTGTCCTATCGGTTCTAAGCATGCGGCTCGTTTATCCATAACCTGTACGAAATCATAATCCCTTTCTGCCTCAATGGTAATTCGCACTCGCACTTTATCACCAACTTTCAACGGTTGATTTGCATTCAGCACTTCCCTTGTCACTTTCAATCCCGATGAAGCATTCTGAATATCCGATACTTTCTGCATGAATTGAGCATATACGGCTCCCCATGAAGTGCCTTCGCTTGTCTTTGTCGCGGTGAATTCCTTCATGTTTCCGCCCGTCATGGATGATTTTAAATAACCCAATCCTGCCGTCAACTTATTATTCTCTATCACTTGTCCATCTATCGCAAGCTTGGTTGGTTCTGCTTGAAGCATGCTCAATTGTTGTGTTTCGCCGTTGAGGAAAGCATATACAGCATTCACGGCATTGATAGGCGTACTCCAACTTTGGGTTCGCTTTGAGTGCAACAACCATCTTTGCAATTCACGAATCGTCTTCTCATCTGATGGATTAATCATTTGAATGGCTTCAATAGCCGCCACTTGCGACGGGATTCTATAGTCGAACCAACTATATAAAGCTTTCGGCGTGTCGAAATACCTACCCATTTCTTCTTTGTATACGGTATATTCGCTTATACTCTTCAAGTATTCCTTTGCCTTTTGCATGCGGTTATTCTTGGCAAAGATAATTGCCGAAACCGCCTTGCCATAGATGGAGAATGCAGACGTTTGCTTAGCGAGTAAGTCTATCAAGTAGTCGTGCCCGCGTTTAACGTCTGATGACAATGAACGACCATCTAATGCACACAGGTAGAGCCATTGCACGGCCGTTTCACTCGGACGCAGGTTTTTCACACCTTTTTTCTCTTGCTTCTTCAATTCTTCCACTTCTTCAAGAATACCCTTGCCCATAAACTTATAGGCTTTCGTCAACATAGAAGATGTTGCATCTTGCGTTCCTATCATGTGATTCAAGCGAACCAACATCTCTGCTACTTCCACCGTCACATACAAATTGCCTCTCATACCAGGCCACCAACTCCAAGAACCATCAGCATTTTGCAATTGATTGATTTTCCTTATATTATCAGACAAGCGGTAATCAACCAAGTTCTTGTCAAAGAAATTGATGAGTTTACTCTTTTGGTCAGCCTCATGTTCTGCATCATTCACCCAAGGAGTTTCATCTAACACCAATGATTTCAATTCTTGGTTCTTCTGTAAACTACTTACCAATGAAGTCTCCTCACCTTTCTCTTCTTTCCAAAGCGAAATAGTCTTTTGAATATCAGGTGATTGGTGCAAGATATTAGATGCAATGCTATTTGCATAATAAGCAGATGTCAAACTGATAACATTATCGTCATGGGTAATTGCTACGTTTGGCAATGCCTGAATCATCAACCAAGTAGGATTATTGGTATATTCTATCGTCAGTTTATTGTCCTTATTATTCACGGGGAACAATGAAGTTAAATCAATAGACTTAGTTCCTGCACCCATCTGAACGAATGGATACGTATTAGTTACCAACTCTTTATCAGGCAAAATAGGCAAATAGTGTTGTTCGCCATCACTATATCCATTGCCACTTGCCAACACCTTACATATTAATAAGGTGGGATAATCTTCATTGGCTTTTACGTCAAAAGTAACTGAAGCATTCTTTCCGGCTTCTGAACTAAATTTTTGAGTCTGTCTAAACACTATCTTTTCCGTTTCGGGATCTATCAATTGAATCTCTGCATTTCCTACAACCTTCTCCTCAGACGTATTATAAATCCGTGCTGAAATCAATCCATTATCACCAACACGCAAGAAACGAGGGAGATTAGGCTGAATCATGACGGTTTTCTTAGCTATAGCCTCACCTTCCAACAATCCATAATTCACGTCTTTATCATGTGAAAGACCCATAAATCTCCATGTAGTAATACTCTCAGGCAAAGCGAAACTAATCTTCACGTCGCCATTTTCGTCAGTCATCAAAGATGGATAGAAGAATGCCGTCTCATTTAAGTTTTCCCTGACTTGTTCCGATGAACTTTCTTGTCTATTTGCATCATTGGCATTTTGTCCTTTAACGGCTTTTTGATCAGAAAGCATCGGTTTTTCCTCTACATCTGCAGATAATGAAACATTTTCTGCCACGGCCATTTCGTCCATTGCACCAGCACTAACATCATTTCTCGTCATGGCCATTTTGGCACTTGCTGCCATCAACACTCTTCCTTTCCCATATCTCATAATACGAACAGGATGAAGGTCGAACAACTCATCATCAAAATGCGAGAACGACAAAGCTCTTTCATTCAACGACTTATAAGGTAGTTCTCCATAAACGCCAAGAGAATGAATAGCAAGTCCTCTCCACATTGCATAGGGGAGATTCAAATATAATTGAGGCACGAAACTCCAATGATGATTTCTAATCTCATCTAATGACTTATCATACAACACGGCCATCAATTGGGCTGAAGCAGGCTTGTTTTCAGGCGTCGAAATATGCAAAGTCCATTCTTCTTTTTGTCCTGGCACCAATCTATCCCTAAATGTTGTCCATTGCATTCTCAACTTTTTATCAGGCAATGGTTTTCTGATTTCTGCACTATGTGCGTACATCTTTCCTTCTCTAACCCATGCACAAGTGAGCAAGATACCATTTTCATACTCATCCTTATACACAAATTGGCGAGTAGTAAGCGCGTTGCTTTGGTCGATAGTTCCACTTTCAATCACGTTTTTACCCGAAATAATGGAATAAACGATGTGTTGGTCTTTATCGGAAGAACCCATTTGCACATATACAGGCTTTCCGTCACGCGGAAACTCCGTTGCTGATTGATAGAACCAATCATGTGTTTCCAATGCAGGATGCTTGTCTTTCATGCTAAACACGATGAAATCGCTCTTCAACGTATCGTTTCCACAAAGTGCAACCAATTGATGCTTACCAGACTTTAACTGATTGAAACTCATCTTAAACGATTGGTTTGCCGCAACGGTATTTGTCTTTTTGGCATCATCAATGTAATAGCTCACCTCGCCCGTGATTTCCTTTCCAGCATTATTCAAGTAATTAAACACGATTGTCTTCGTGCTATCCACTTCTACTTGCGAAGGCATATTCACGCTAAATGCCGTGGCTCGATTGCTCAACGGCAACGAGAAATGACCTGCATGACTTTCACCAGAGGCATCCGTAACGTCAACATTCACGTCGAAATTATAGAATCGAGGTTCGTTACTATCCATCTTTTCGGGCAATTCCACGGGGAAACGAACGGAGAAATAACCTTCATCATTCGTAACCAACGTATCCCGAAGTATCACTTGTTGCTCGTTGTTGCCGAAGTATCGCCACCAAATAGCCTTTCTGCGCTCAACCTGTACGGAAACTTTTGCTCCTTGAACGGGAACACCAGCAAAACTCAATGCCTTTCCCTTCACGGTAACGGTATCTCCACTTTGGTACTTTTCCGTTATGTCATCAAATTCCACTTGGAAAGTAGGACGTTTATATTCCTCAACGGAGAAATACGTGGCATTTCCATTGTTGCAATAAACGGAGAATTGTCCCATCAATCCACCCGAAGGCAGAGTAAAGTCGTATGAAGCCGTACCATAATCATCCGTTATCACTTCTTGTTCTTTCACCACCTTATGGTTAGCATCACGTAAGGTCAACTTACAAGCCTTGTTTGCCAAAACCGTAGTTTCCTTATTGTCGATATTGCGATAGGCTATCAAGCCCACGTGCACCGTCTGGCCTGGTCGATATATTTTCCGGTCGGTGAAAAGACTATATGTCTCATAATCCCTTCTTGGAGAATAATAATTAAAGGTGCCATTGAAAACGGTTTCAGGACACGCCGTGTCATTATCATCATAAACATAAATGCGATTAGGATACCTGTTGGCGTAATGATACATGGCTTCACCTTTCTTATCACAAACCAAAAGAGAGGCATCATCATACCCACCACGATAGTTGGAGAGGGTGAGTTTGATTTTGGCATTAGGAACGGGCAAGCCAGTCGTTGCGTTCAAAGCAACCAACCGAATGTTATTATCTGGCAAAAATTCGTGAACGGCATACATATCACTCACATATAGCAAAGCCCGTTCGGTTTTCATGTTGTTAACGTTAGTCGTAAACTCCACCAAATACACACCTACTGGTAAGCCATTGATAATCATGGAGTCTTTGGAAACCTTATAACTGGGTTGTCCAACATATCTATGTGTTACCGTTTGTTGTGTTCCGTCATTGACAATCAACTTCTTAATCTTAGCGTAATCTTGGTCGTCGGAGACATTCAACTTATTCGTTCCGTCCAATCTTACTCGCGTAACGGTCATCGTCAATGATTGCACATTCACGATTTGATGAATATCTACCTTACGAGGTGTATTTGGCAAGGAGACACCTTCCCCCAACAAAGCGCTGAAACTGGGTAGGGTAAGTTGGTTTTGTGCATTTCTCAACACGTTCATTCTTGGCCATGCTCCCCATTTATTCAACGCATAATTGATGTAGTTCATCTTTTCCTCAGCGGTTACGTCCTCAGCCGCTTCCATAAACGAGAATCGCTCGATGGCAAGTTCTCCGCACTCTCGCAAATCTTCATACACGTTGATTAACGAGTCGATGGTTTGCAAGTATTTCGACTTTTTCATCTGCGTATCATTCTCAAAGCGTTGCTTTTGCAATATCTTGATGTCGCAGATACATGCAGCAGGTCGATTGTTGTGGCTGAGATAATAATCGTGTAATGTCTTATAGTCTCCAGCCTCAAAACCTAACACATGCAACAAGTCATTATAGAACATCTTACTATCTGTTCCTTCTATCACAAAAGGCTCATATCCAGTTGCCAATCCAGTTGCCAGCAACGTGGGATTGCTCATCGACTTGGCGTAATAGTCCTTACTAATCTGTGCCGCATCATCGGCCAAATCGCGGTTGTCGCGATAGATTCGTCCCAGAATACTCTGATAGACAGCTGCCAACATGGGATTCTTGGCTGAAACCTTAGCCTCTTCATTCTTCAACTCTTCCACGAACACCTCCATAGAGTCAGGAGAGATAATCGTTTGAGCCGAAGCCCGCATCAGATGAGCCTTCAACAATTGCCCGTAATGGTTTTCCATACGAGCCTTTGAAATAATCTTATCGAGTATTTCTATTTGTGTCTTTGGCAAGTCCTTCATCTGAGCTTCAGACACCTGCTTCCAAAGTGAGGTATAACTATCTGCCATCATAGCCATAGGCAATAATAATAAGATAAGAGACGCAAAAAACTTTCTCATAAATATTCTTTTTAAAAAAGACGTGCATTCAACATAAACGCAACTTATCATGCAAAGATAAAAACATTTTCCGAAATCACCAAATCTTAAATGATGATTAATAAAAAACAACATATTTCCAAAATAATTATCTTTAGGAGACATCGGCAACAAACATACTATTTACACATCGCAAACATATCGTTTAGCCACCCTAAACGATATGTTTATTGAACGTAAAGATATGGTTTAAAAGCTAAAAAAATTAAAAATACCACTTTCAATTATATATATTTTGACAATTTGAAATTAATTTGTACATTTGCACAAAATATAATCCTAAACAAAATATGATGGAAATAGGTGATAAAGTGCCCGACTTTTTAGGGACAGACGAAAACGGGAACGAGTTGAGAATGCAGGATTTCGCAGGAAAGAAACTCGTTTTATATTTTTATCCGAAAGACAGCACGCCTGGATGTACGCAAGAGGCTTGCAATTTACGTGATAACTATGAGAGAATGCTTGCAAAGGGCTATGCCGTTGTAGGCGTTAGCGTGCAAGATGCGAAATCGCACAAGAGGTTTATTGAAAAGAACAACTTGCCATTCCCATTGATTGCAGACACGGAGATGGTACTCAACAATGCCTTCGGTGTTTGGGGCGAAAAAAGCATGTGCGGCAGAAAGTACATGGGTACGTTTCGCACCACCTTCATCATCAACGAGGAAGGTATAGTAGAACAAATCTTCAAGCCAAAGGAGATTAAAGTGAAGAATCACGCAGAACAAATTTTAGGGGAGTAATCTCCATTCTGCTACACATATATATTATTATGATTGAACAAATCGAAATCAAATTGAGTCCACGGAAACGTGGATTTCATTTGATTACCGGTGAAATATCATCGTTACTACCTACACTACCTAAAAAGGGATTGTTGAATCTCTTCATTAAGCACACCAGTTGCGCATTAGCCATCAACGAAAACGCTGATCCTGACGTGAGATTGGATTTGGAAACCATTTTCAATAAGATAGTACCTGAAAATGCGCCTTATTACATGCATACGCTTGAGGGTTCTGATGACATGCCTGCACACGCGAAATCCGTGATTGTAGGCACAAGTCTTTCTATACCTATTACTAATGGCCGCCTAAACTTAGGTACATGGCAAGGAATCTACTTATGTGAATTCAGAAACTATGGAGGAGCAAGGAGAATTGTGGCGACAATTATCGGAGAATAATCATAAATAACTTAAACTTATATGGGACATAATTTTAACAAACTAAACAGATTATTTATGCTATTGGCTGCATGGCTCATAAGCATAGAAACATTCGCAATTAACACATCTACAAACGAAGAATCTTTAGAGTATAAGATTGCGAATAAAATGCAATTGACGGATGTACCAACGATTTATATTGACATTGACGGTATTACAGATGAAACATCATTGGGAAACATCCTTTATAAAATAAGGAAAAACAGTGCTGACGATGAAGAGATAGCTCCTTATTCAACGGCTATTATTACAGTTGTTGACAATAGTGCCGTTGGTTCAAAACAGCATTTGGAATCTTTTACCGATGAAGTACAAATTAAGGTGCGCGGAAACTCTACTGCTTCCGCCGGTAACGGAAAAGTTCCCTATCGACTGAAATTTGCAAAAAAAGGAGAAGATGGCATTTCTCACAAACATGACTTATTAGGACATGGCTATGCTAAGCGGAATTGGACGCTTATTGCTAACACATACGACCGCTCCATGCTTCGCAATGCAATCACTTACCACATCGGAAAGTATGTAGGAATGGATTTCTGTCCTGGATATAAATTTGTGGATTTGGTGATTAGCGGTCTCTATCGTGGCACTTATATGGTTTCTGACCATTGTGAAACAGGTACAAACCGCGTGGAAGTAGCCAATGAAGATACAGACTGGTACTTGGAATTTACAGGTTGGGGTTCTATGGCAGAAAGTCCATACGTTGGTCAAGGCGATGGTGATGATCATTTTGTAACGATTAAAAATCCAGAACTTGAAGATGAAGCATCTATCAACCAGTTGAAAGCAGATGTGCAAGCATGGCGAAAGGAATGGAAGGCGTCATTCGATAACGGTAGTTGGCAAAAATACAATGACGTAGAATCGTTCATCAAGTTTTATATTGCCAACGAAATCACTGGCGACCTTGACGGATATTTCGTGTTCAAAGGTTCGAAGGAAGTAAATGGCTTATTCAAATGGGGACCATTATGGGACAAGGATTTAGCATTTGGGAACACCACTTATGCCAATGACCAATTAAGCGCTTATTATGACAAAACCAATTTTGAATGGATTTTCAGGAATTCGCTTTTCAAAGACAAGTCATTCCTGAAACTCGCTAAAGCTAAGATTGACGAATTGATTGCAGATGGTCTATACGAGAAATTGTCGCAAGACATTGATGACATTGCAGCATCCATCGAGAACACACGCACTCTGAACTATCAAAAATGGCCTATCGACGCGGGAAGCATGGCATCGGAAGTCTACACCATGCCTGACTATAACGAACATGTTACCGTATTGAAGAACTATATCCATAATCGTATCAACTATATTCAAGAACAACTGGCAGGATTCATAGATGAACTGCCCAAGCCAACAGATGCTACATACGACCCAACATTAACTGGTTGGGAGAGCAATATTCCTAGTGTTGGAAATAGCTATAACCTAACGGTAAGCAACCGCACCTTGACTGGAGGTAAATGGAATCCTTTCTGCTTGCCATTTGATGCGACACAAGAACAAATAGAAGAAGCCTTGGGGTGTAAATACGAGTTGGCTGTCCACTCAGGCATGGATAGCGACGAGGAAACCATGCTTTTCTCTACACCTTCTAATTTAAATATTGTTTGCGGTGTTCCTTATTTCATTAAACCTGCTTCAGATGTTAACAACTTTGGTAGATTCAATGATGTGGTTTATTCTGCCAATCTGTTATGGGGACAATACAATGGAGATGCTGTGACATTCGATAACAAACATTATTTTAAGGCTCAAATCTATCAAAAGCAAATAGCGATAGCCAACAACTACACGTTTGCTTCCGATGTTTATGTGGATGGAAACTCCATCATCCAATTACCCAAAGCAAATTCATGGGATACAAACGCAAATCTCATGGGAGCTCGTGCTTACATCAATGTGCCTGAAGGTTCAATACCTCTTATCAAATTCGTTTCTTCACAAAGTGGTGAAGAACCTATAACACGAGGTCAATTGACCGACGTACCAACTATTTATATCGACGCCAATGGCGAAATAGATGGGGATAATTGGGGAACCGCTTCCATTGAAGTGTTTGATAGCAACAATATGATTGGCGGAAACTTTACGCTCGACAACACAGGACTTAGCATTAAATACAAGGGCGATGGTACGGCTGAAAAACCTTCTTATCGATTGAAGTTTACAACTAAGCGAGCACTTATGGGAAGTAAATCGGGCAGCTACAAGCAATGGGAATTATTAGCCAATGATGACGACCCAACCATGCTACGCAATGCTTTGACGAAAGAATTGGGAGACCAGATGGGCTTTGTATTTACACCTGGTTACCAATTTGCAGATGTTTATGTCAACGATAAATACATGGGTACTTATCAAATCACCGATCGCGTGAAAGTGGAAAGCGGCCGTGTGTTGGTTTCCGACAAGGACACAGATTGGTTGGTACAAATTGCTTCCGTTGGTGAAGTAGATACTCGCACTGATGGCAATGGTGATTTCTATGTTGAAGGCAACGAAACATCACCTTATTTAATTATTAAGAATCCAGATAAGGATGATTTGACTGCTGACCAACAATCTACACTTGCCAATGAAGTCGGCGATTATTTCAACAATACATTCTGGAACGATATTAAAAACAACGTTGACCAAGCATCATTCGTTAATTGGTATATCTCATCTGAAATCCTTGCTGCTTACAAACAATTGTCAAGTATTTATACATACAAGTCAGCTACCGAAGGAAAATTATTCTTCGGTCCTTTATCAGGAAATGAGAAAGCATACGACAATAACAGTAAATATCCGATGGACATGAGCGATTTGAATACTGATGGCTCTTACAACGGTATGATTTTCACCCGTGCTGATTATGGAGTGATGCGCAATAAACTTCAAGACCTTTGGAAAGAAGAATGGTTCAAAGAAGCAGTTCTTAATAAATGGAATAGTATTGTGTCGTCTGACGTAAAGGCAACGTTGAAAACAAAACTCAACTCTTTAGCAGATGAGATTGCTCAAACAAGAGATTATAACTACAAGGCTTTAACTGAAGGTGGTGCAGGTTGGACATTAGAAGGATATTACGAAGACAAAGTAACAGAAATATCAACCTATCTCGACAATCGCTTTGCTTATCTCGACAAGAAATTCAATGAGTTGGCAAATGCCGAAATAGAAGATGTTTTATTAGGCGATGTTAATGGTAGTGGACATATAGATGTCACCGACGTGGTTATGGAAGTAAACTATATTTTGGGCGAAGAACCAGAATCTTTCGTCTTTAAGAATGCCGACATGAATGGTGATAAAACTATCAACATTTCCGATGTTATGGAGATAATAAATATCATTCTTAATCAAGATTAATTACTTAGAAAATAATTGATTGACATAGCGACTTAAGTTCACACTAACAACTTATTATGATTAACAAACAACTATTACATCCTGAGAGTATCGTTGTGATTGGTGGTTCCAATAATATCCACAAACCAGGAGGAGCTATCATTCGCAACCTCATTAACGGCAATTACCAAGGAAAATTGCATGTCGTCAATCCCAAAGAGGATAAAGTACAAGGATTAGACGTATTTCACAATGCCAGTGAGATCCCTGACACCGAACTTGCCATATTGGTTGTTGCGGCTCGTTTTTGTCCTGACTATGTTGAATATTTAGCCAAGGAGAAAATGGTTAAGGCCTTTATCATCATTTCCGCTGGATTTGGCGAGGAAACAAAAGCTGGAGCAGAACTTGAAAAGCGAATTCTCGACTCTTGTGAGAAATATGGTTGTGCCTTAATTGGTCCCAATTGCATCGGATTATTAAACGCATGGCATCATAGTGTTTTCACGCAACCCATTCCGCAACTCAATCCTAAAGGTGTGGATTTTATATCTGGCTCTGGTGCTACTGCCGTGTTTATCCTTGAATCTGCCGTTATTAAGGGATTGCCATTCCATTCCGTTTGGTCTATCGGAAACGGCAAGCAGATAGGCATTGAAGATGTATTGCAATATATGGACGAGAAGTTTGATGCAGAAAATGATTCCCATGTCAAACTCTTATACATTGAGAACATTTCCAATCCCGATAAGTTGCTCTTCCATGCCAGTTCGTTGATTCGTAAAGGTTGTCGCATAGCAGCTATCAAAGCCGGAGCAAGTGAGAGTGGAAGCAGGGCAGCATCTTCGCATACAGGTGCTATTGCCTCCAGTGATTCTGCCGTAGAAGCCTTATTCCGTAAAGCAGGTATTGTCAGGTGTTTCTCTCGTGAAGAACTCACTACAGTTGGTTGCATATTCTCTACCTTAGAGAATACGACTGACAAGATAAATCCTTCACCATCAGTTCCCAGATTAGATATGAGCAAATTTGCCATTGTTACACATGCTGGAGGTCCTGGAGTGATGTTGACAGATGCATTGTCTAAAGGCGACTTACAAGTACCTAAGATTGAAGGAGAGAAAGCGGATGAGTTGAAAGTGCAGTTATTCCCAGGCGCATCTGTTGCCAATCCCATAGACATACTCGCTACGGGAACTCCAGAACACTTAGGTTTGGCTATTGACTATTGTGAAAAATACTTCGACAACATTGATGCTATTATGGTTATCTTCGGCACACCAGGTTTGGTCAATGTGTACGAGGCATACGATGTTCTTCACCAAAAGATATTGGAATGCAAAAAGCCAATATTCCCCATCTTGCCATCTGTACACACCGCAGGACAAGAAGTGGAAGATTTCCTCAAGAAAGGACATGTTAATTTCAGCGATGAAGTAACTCTTGCCACATCATTGGTTAGTATCTTGAAGACTCCCCTACCCGCTCCGCCAGAGGTGGAATTATTTGGTATCGACGTACCTCGTATCCGTGAAATCATTAGTGGTATTCACGAAAACGGATACATTTCTCCCAATAAAGCACGCGAATTGTTGGATTGTGCCAAGATACCCTTAGTACCAGAAAAGGTTTCCACTTCAAAGGAAGAATTGATTGCCTTTGCCGAGAAAATCGGTTATCCTATCGTCGCCAAGGTGGTTGGTCCTATTCACAAGAGCGATGTGGGAGGCGTTACGCTTAATATTCGAAGTGCAGAACATCTATCGTTGGAGTTCGACCGAATGATGAAGATTCCCGATGCCACCTCTGTCATGATTCAAAAGATGATGCAAGGCAAAGAAATCTTTATTGGCGCAAAATACGAAGAAAAATTCGGCCATGTCGTAATGTGCGGCTTGGGTGGTATCTTCGTTGAAGTTCTCAAAGACGTATCGAGCGGTCTTGCTCCGTTATCATACGCAGAGGCTTATTCGATGATTCATTCTTTGCGTGCCTATAAGATTCTCAAGGGAACAAGAGGACAAAGTGGAATCAACATCCAACGTTATGCTGAGGTGATAGTTCGCCTATCCACTTTATTGCGTTTTGCTACGGAAATTAAGGAAATTGACATCAATCCGTTATTGGCAGACGAGAATGATGTGATTGCCGTTGACGTAAGGATTTTAATAGAAAAATAACAAATTTTTATCACATGGAAAACAAAAAATATGGTCATTTTGATGACGCAAACAGAGAGTATGTAATAACAGATCCGAAGACTCCTTGGCCTTGGATCAACTATTTGGGCAACGAGAATTTCTTCTCTCTCATTTCCAACACGGCTGGCGGTTATTCTTTTTTCAAGGATGCCAAGTTCCGCAGGCTTACTCGATATAGATATAATAATGTGCCGATGGACAATGGAGGCAGATATTTCTATATCAAGGATGGCGACTGCATCTGGAGTCCTGGATGGAAACCCATGAAGACTCCGCTCGACTTCTATGAATGTCGTCATGGAATGAGTTATACTCGTATCACAGGTCGTAAGAACGACATCGAGGCAAATATGTTGTTCTTCGTTCCGCTTAACACATGGGCAGAAGTACAAAAGATTACTTTGAGCAACAATTCAAAGGAAGTGCGCAACCTCAAACTCTTCTCTTTCACGGAATGGTGTTTGTGGAATGCTGCTACCGATATGGAAAACTTCCAACGCAATTTCTCTACGGGTGAAGTGGAAATCGAGGGCAGCGTCATTTACCATAAGACTGAATATCGTGAACGCCGTAATCACTTTGCATTCTATAGTGTTAATACACCTATTCAAGGTTTCGACACGGATAGGGAAACGTTCGTGGGACTTTACAATGGTATGCACGAACCAGAGGTGGTGCTTGAAGGAAAACCTCGAAATAGCCATGCTCATGGTTGGAGTCCCATTGCTTCGCATTATATTGAAGTTGAATTACAACCTGGTGAGTCTAAGGATTTCATCTTCTTATTGGGTTATGTAGAAAATGAACAAGATAAGAAGTTCATCGCACCTCAAGTCATTAACAAGGAAAAAGCATATCAGTTGATAGAATCCTTTAATCAGGTTGAAAAGGTTGACCAAGCATTTGCGGAATTAAAGGAATATTGGAATCGCTTGCTGGATATTTATGTGGTAAATACGGGCAACGAAAAGATAGACCGAATGGTGAATATCTGGAACCAGTATCAATGTATGGTTACGTTTAACATGTCTCGTTCTGCCTCTTTCTTTGAGAGTGGTATTGGTCGTGGGATGGGTTTCCGTGATAGTAATCAAGATTTGGTTGGATTCGTTCATCAGATTCCCGAACGTGCTCGTCAACGTATCATAGACATTGCCAGCACGCAATTCCCCGATGGCGGTTGTTATCACCAATACCAACCACTCACCAAGCGTGGCAATAACGACATTGGCGGTGGATTCAACGATGATCCTTGTTGGCTTATCTTTGGCACCGTGGCTTACATCAAGGAAACAGGCGACTTCTCCATCCTTGACGAACAAGTACCTTTCGACAACCAACCTGGTACTGAAGTTTCATTGTTTGAACATCTGCGTGTTTCATTCAATCATGTTATCGAAAACTTAGGTCCTCATCAGTTGCCATTGATTGGAAGGGCTGACTGGAACGATTGTCTCAATCTCAATTGTTTCTCATGGGATCCTAACGAGAGTTTCCAAACAACGGAAAACAATAGCGAAGGTTCAAAGGCAGAGAGTCTGATGATTGCAGGATTGTTTGTCGTTACAGGAAAAGATTACGTAGAGCTTTGTCAACAAATTGCCCTTCGTGCGGAAAAAGAGACTGACAAGGATTACTACACTAAAGAGGCAGAAAGAGCCAACCTGTGCGTGAAAGCCATGATTGAAGCCGTGAAGAAAGACGGTTGGGACGGCGAATGGTATCTCCGTGCTTACGATTTCTATGGAAACAAGATTGGAAGCAACGAGAACGAGGAAGGTAAGATATTCATTGAGAGTCAAGGTTGGTGTAGCATGGCTGGCATTGGCTTGGAAGATGGTATGGTAGAGAAAGCACTTGATAGTGTAAAGGAACGATTGGAATGCGAACATGGAATCGTACTCAATAATCCCGCCTTCACAACTTATCATGTGGAAATGGGCGAAATCAGTTCTTACCCTGAAGGATACAAGGAGAATGCAGGTATCTTCTGCCACAACAATCCATGGGTGATTATCGGTGAGACGGTTGCCGGTCGTGGCAACGATGCATGGAATCATTATCGTAAGATACTGCCTTCATACGTGGAGGAAAAATACAGTACGCTTCACAAAGTAGAACCATACGTTAATTGTCAGATGGTGGCTGGAAAAGATGCATATAAACCTGGTGAAGGAAAGAACAGTTGGTTAACGGGTACTGCTGCTTGGATGTGGTACACCATTAGTGAGTTTATCCTCGGTATCAAACCTGATTACGATGGCATTTGCATCGACCCATGCTTACCCGACCATGCTAAAGAATATACGGTTAAGCGCAGATTCCGCGGTGCTGAATATTTCATCACCGTCAAAAATCCTAATGGCAACCAAAAGGGTGTGAAATGCATAACTGTAGATGGTCAACCCATCAACGGCAACATCGTTCCATTCATGGAAGGAAAACACACCGTGGAAGTGATGATGTAAAAGATTGAAGATTGAAGATTAGATTGAGAAAGACTCTCACTTGAGTCTTATGCGCAAGCCTAATCTTCAATCTTCTATTTTCAATGTTCAATCTTATTCAAACACATCAGCCTCTTTCAGGCTTAATGCTCTTGTATCTTTCTCGCTCAAGATAAGGTCTTTGGGGTCAATGGGCCATTCTATGGCGATATCTTCATCATTCCATTTGATGCCTGCCTCTGCTTGAGGAGCATATACATTGTCTACCTTATATGTAAATACGGCCTCGTCACTCAACACCAAGAAACCATGAGCAAATCCACGGGGAATAAACAACTGACGTTTATTCTCTTCGCTCAATTCTGCAAGCACGTACTTGCCAAATGTAGGTGAACTCTTGCGTATATCTACTGCTACATCCAACACACGACCTTTGATGACCCGCACCAACTTGGCTTGTGAGAACTCTCCTTTCTGATAATGCAAGCCACGCAATACGCCATAACTCGATTTCGACTCATTATCTTGGATGAACGTCACTTTACCTATATGTTTATCAAAATCTGCTTGATTCCATGTTTCCATGAAATACCCTCTTGCATCTTGAAACACTCGTGGTTCAAGCACATAAACGCCTTGGATTTCTGTTTCTATATAATTCATAGTCCTAATCTTTCGCTTAATTCAATTTACTTAATAATGCAAATATCATTAATTTCTTGCAAAGATAAACATAAAATCTGAGAAAAAATCTTTGAAAATGAAAATTACTCCAAAAACGAATGAGTTTGATTCTTTCTTTACCTAATTATTATTCAAGAGGAGAAGTTACTAATGGTTAGCCTCTTCTCCTCTTGATTGTGAAATGATTATCAATTATAATTTATTTGCCTAAAATGGCATTAACGATTAACGTTACATCAACGATATTAACATTACCGTCATCATTCATATCAGCAACCGTCTCGTCAAATGTATCATCCCCATTGCCGAGGATATAATTAACAGTTGTGATTACATCTACGATGTTAACGACATCGTCACCATTTACATCACCAACCAGTTTACCAATCTCTTCAATCTTCAAGAAATTCTTCCAACCCTTTGCCGCCTGGTATGCAGCTTTTGTTCCTCGAGGGACATAGAGTGTGCAGTCCTCATAAATTTGATTATGAGACCAACTCATGAAAACATCATCATCTATATCAATGGGGTGTATCCAATTTACCGTAAAGGATTCAAGAAAATCGCAAAAACTAAAAGCTTTACTTTTTATTTCTTTAACGCTTTTGGGTATCGTGACAGAAGATATAGGTAATCCTCTGAAAGCTTCACGGCCTATACTTGTAACACCTACGGGAATAGAAAGCGTTCTTGAAAAATAAGACCAAACCGACATAGCTTCATCTCCAATAATCTTGACACCCTCAGGTATCACCGTATTCTCACACCCCATTACAAGCGTGTTTGAAGCTGTCTCAATGAGGGCATTACAATTATTTCTTGAGTCATACCATTTGTTGTGGGGGTCTACTCTTATATATCCTACACTTCCGAAAGCTATATATCCTATGCTGTTGACATTTTTAGGAATATATATGTAAGAAAGATTTTGAAATGCATGATCACCTATTCTGGTCACATTCTTTGGGATAGAGACTTCCCTAATTGTCGAACTACCAAATTCATAATCATTAATGGATGTTAGACCTGTAAAATAATAAAGTTCATTAAAAGTGTTATCAGAACGTTCATGACCATCATTGTGTTCAAAATTAGCAAAGACACCATTCAAATCTTTCACTAAACTCAATTCATAATCACTCACTTCTCCATCCCCACTAATATCCCAATTATCTACGCAGATTTGTTTTATCTTTTTATCTTCAAAATATACAGCATTTTCTCTCTCTACGATATTCGAGAAATTCCTCCAAACTCTCGCTTCCTCGTATGCTGCTTTTGCGCCAAAGGGAACGTAAAGAGTAACGTTTTTATATATTTCATCAGAAAATGGTGAATCAACAATGAAGTTATATGAAGGCTCTAGCATGTATATTTGTATAGATGTTAACTCATTACAACCGTAAAATGCCCTATCGCTATAGTACCAATTATTTACATTCCAGATTTTGATGGATTCAAGATCAGAATTCCTAAATGCATTTTCAAGTATTATTGTAACATTTCTGGGAATCTCAATAAACTTCAGTCCCTCAACTCCTTCAAAAGCACTGGAACCAATGGAAATGACATCATCAGGTATAGTAGTATTACCACATCCTGCAATAAGCTGGTTGCTGGATGTATATATGATGGCATTACATTCGTATCTTGAGTCATACCACTGATTGTTTGGATCAACCTCCATACTATTTAATGATGTATATGAAAACGCTCCTGTTCCAATCGATTTGACATTTTTAGGAATACTGATAGAGTAAAGTCCTGTAGCCTTAAAGGCTTCATTACCTATTTTAGTCAAACTTTCCGGAAGAGTAATCGATTTCAGTTTTGAGCATCCAGAGAAGGCTTTATTTCCTATTACCAAAATGTCATCAGGAATCACTGTGTTTTGGCATCCTACAACGAGCTCATTGGATGATGTCTCAATGATGGCATTGCAGTTATTCCTGGAGTCATACCACTTGTTATCTTGACTGACCATGATGGATGATAATGGCGTATCAGAAAATGCGCCAGAATAGATTCTTTCTACATTCTTTGGAATGATTATAGAGCTCAATTTTGTAGCCTTAAAAGCATCAGTTCCTATACTTTTTACCGTTTCAGGGATAGTGATAGATGTGAGGCTATTAGCTCCTTCGAAGGCATTGGCTCCAATAGAGGTAAGACCAGTAAATAATTGCAATTCATCGAAAGTATCGATACCCCTCCTTTTGAATGCGGTGCCAAGGTCAGTAATCAATTCCAGTTCCTCGGTATTAATCTCTCCGTCTTCATCAAAATCCCAATGCTCAACGCAGATTCTTTTGACAATTTTATCATTAAATGAAATGTTTTCACCAGATAAAGTAGGCTTTCCTACGCAGAACGTTGCTTTGTCATCTTTGATAATCATGGAAATGTATATATCCTCATTAATCAGTCTATGAGATCTTCCCACTAACTCTGACGATGAGTTATACCTGTCACAATAGGGAGCCAAGATGTAATATCCAGGAGAAATGTTAGCAGGAATGGAATACTGTTTCTTGAGTATCTTATTTTCATGGCAAGACACGTTCGTAACGTTGGCATCATTCGTTTCATTGAACCAAGAAAGAGTTTTACCGTCCTTTATCGGCCAAACATCAACATAAAACGCATTATATTCATCCGAAATGTTATTAACCTCCAAATCAAACTCTAACGGAATGGATTCAAGGGAAGAAATGTTTTTCACCACACGATCACTTCGAAGGGAAAGATTGACACTTTCTAAGTCCCTAATGTTGGGTTCTGCAAAAAGAACAGCAGTTTGATTATAAACATATCCATCCAGAACGGATTCGACACTCCCCTCAACGGCATTCAAAAGGAAATAGTCATCACGATAACCTCCCCATCCCCAATTGACGTGTACATAGCCGTTACCATCATAACCATCTAAAACAAAGCAATGATTACCTGCACTATAAATGATAGGGTCACCTCTTAATAATGAACAATATACCATTTCTTTCCATTCAGAATCTGAATATTCTTCACGTTTAACGAGTGTGGGGTTACAGTAATCAAAATAGTTAGTGAGAGCATCTGGTATATTCCCTGAATTAGCTCCAGATACACTAACCCCATAATCCATTTTTACGGCAACACCACAATAAAGCATTAAATTTGCAATTGCCTCTATTTGTTCATCGGTGTATTTTACATTTGAATAATAACTGTCCAACATATTATCCCAATCAATGAAAGCCCCATTTGGTATTTCATCAATATGTAAACTATCATGAAGAATTTCGCCTCCTACATATTTAGATTTATCTAATGTATAATTAGGTATCATCGCCAACACCTTGTCGGTTGAACGATTACGATGATAGTACAATACTTGTGCCATTGCCGTAGCTACACAACCAGTAACACATCTCTCCCCGTTAGTTAATGGGCAATTAGCATTGTAGGGATACATTTGGTTCCATTCTGTGGTTAACATGGGCTCTATTGCAGGATAAGATGCGGCAGACTTTATCCTATTATTAGTTGACTTTTCTGGTGAAGCTGCTATCTGTTTGGCATAGAAATCCAGCATCCATTTCATCCCGTCGGGCATACTGTCTGTATCGAGATGTCCCTTATTAGAGTAACCTAAGATAGCGAATGCTCGATCATCTCCAGACGCTATGACATATCCATTGTCGTTATCTATATTAAATACATAGTAAGGGGCACTCTCCATCTTGTTTTTAGCTGACATAGGTGCTTGGCGCAATGTCCTTTGTTTCATGTCAATGCCTTTCTGTTGAAGAAACTCTTGGGCATTTTGCTGAGCTTTTTGTCGAGATATGGGAGCGGAAAGAACAGACTGGGACAATAGTAATCCCATCAATAAGAAAAAATAGGTTTTAAAAGTACAGTTAGGTTTCATAAGTCTGATAGTTTAAAATATCTGTATGCAAAATTACTTCTTTTTTGAATACTTTCCAACTTTTTTTATACATTTTTTTTACAATGTCTTTCAACTTGCAAATTCTTCATATTGTTTATTTCGCCAAGACCTCCCGTCATTTTTACTAAAGAATTAATTATCAAGTACTTAAGAAACAGAAGACCATGCAAGACCTCCCGTAAGACCTCCCGTAAGACCTCCCATAGACCTCCCGTCTTGATGTTATAGTTTTCGGTTGTTTTTACTCATTCTCGTTCATTTCATGTGCTTCAGATAATTGCTTCATTGAAGTTTTTCGCAAACTAAATCATGCAACGACGGGAGGTCTTGCGGGAGGTCTATGGGAGGTCTTACGGGAGGTCTTACGGGAGGTGTTGAAAAGTTTAACTCATTGATAACAATAGAATTAGCTAAAAATAGGGGAGGTCTTGGCGAAAACAACAAAATTCATAGTTTTCTCGCCTTAATTAGGTTCCTATTTAGGTAAAAAAGGCAGGATTTCATAACTACTATTTATAAGAGTCGTAAACATTATCTTTAGACGCGTAACTATTATGTTTATGGTCGTAAAGTAATGCTTTACGAGAAGTATTGAATAACGTGAGACAAGACACAATGTATATTTATGCAATTCATAGTATCATCGTAGCAAAAAAAGAAAAGAATCTTTTGCTTTTATTTGGAATTTTTGTATTTTTGCCTAAAATTAAATGCATCATCCCATGCCCATCATCGAAATATCATCTTTGTCGCACCCTGGTGTAGAAATGTTTTCCAATCTTACCGAAGCACAATTGCGCAACCGATTGGAACCAGAGAAAGGTATATTCATTGCTGAAAGTCCAAAGGTGATTCATGTGGCTTTAAATGCAGGATATGAGCCGATAGCCCTACTTTGCGAACAAAAACACATTACGGGAGATGCTTCCGATATTATAAAAAGATGTGGCGACATACCCGTTTACACGGGACCTCGCACACTACTGTCCTCATTGACGGGATACACGCTTACCCGTGGCGTGCTTTGCGCCATGAAACGACCTACATTGCCAAGCGTAGAAACATTATGTAAAGAGTGCAAGAGGATTGTGGTGATTGACGGTGTGGTAGACACCACCAACATCGGAGCCATCTTTCGTTCTGCCGCCGCATTGGGCATTGATGCCGTATTGCTCACGCGCAATTCCTGCGACCCGTTGAATCGACGAGCCATTAGAGTATCAATGGGTTCCGTATTTCTCGTTCCTTGGACATGGTTGGATGATGCGCCCAAGAGTTTGAACCGACTCGGATTCAAGACTGCAGCTATGGCATTAACGGAGAATTCCGTTTCCATTGATGATGACACCCTCTTGAAAGAACCCAAATTAGCCATTATCATGGGAACAGAAGGCGACGGACTTCCCATGGAAACGATTGTGGAATCCGACTATGTCGTGCGTATTCCCATGTCTCACCAAGTCGATTCACTCAACGTAGCTGCCGCCGCATCCATCGCCTTTTGGCAACTACGAGTAAGATGAGGTTTATCATGAATTAACATAGAATTTCAAATTGAACAACGAATAATTGTCTGAATTGAAAGAATTTTTGTAATTTTGCATCCAATATGTACAAAATGTTATTAAATTCATGAAATCTTGTGCCATTTTACTACTGCATTGTCCAGACAAACCAGGCATTATTTCAGAAATTACCAAGTTTGTAACCGACAATAAAGGTAATATCGTTTACCTCGATCAATATGTTGACAGGGAAGACGGTATGTTCTTCATGCGAATTCAATGGGAGTTGGAAAAATTCCTCATTCCAAGGGAGAAAATATTTGATTACATAGACACATTATATGCCTTACGTTACAAGATGACGTTCAACCTATACTTCACCGATGAACGTCCTCGAATGGCTATCTTCGTCAGCAAGATGAGCCATTGCCTTTACGACCTGTTGGCTCGTTACAAGGCTGGTGAATGGAACGTCGATATTCCTTGCATCGTTAGCAATCATGAAGACTTACGATACATTGCAGACCAGTTTAACATTCCATACTACGTTTGGTCTGTCAACAAAGACCACTCCAACAAAGATGAAGTCGAGAAGGCTCAAATGGCGTTGTTGAAAGAGAAAAAGATTACGTTTGTGGTGCTTGCACGATATATGCAAATCATCGGCGACAACATGATTCAGGCTTATCCTCACCACATCATCAATATCCACCACTCTTTCCTTCCTGCTTTCATTGGTGCAAAACCCTATCATCAAGCATGGGAACGTGGCGTGAAAATCATCGGTGCTACGAGCCACTATGTTACGGCTGAGTTGGATGCTGGTCCTATCATCGAACAAGACATCACTCGCATTTCTCACAAAGACACGCCTGAAAGTTTAGTGCTGAAAGGCAAGGATTTGGAGAAAATCGTGCTCTCACGTGCCGTTACCAAGCACATCGAGCGTAAGATATTGACGTATCACAACAAGACGATTATATTTAGTTGATGAAAATAGCCATCGTTAAATACAACGCAGGAAATATCTATTCCGTAGTAAACGCGCTGAACAGATTGGGCGTTAATCCCATTATCACCGATAATGCGGAAGAACTGATGTCGGCCGATAAGGTGTTGTTTCCTGGTCAAGGGGAAGCAGGTACGACCATGCAATACTTGAAAGAGCACCAATTAGACATGCTCATCAAGGAATTGCGCCAACCCGTATTGGGTATCTGCGTGGGTCAACAACTACTATGTAGTCACTCTGAGGAAGGCAATACCGATTGCATCGGGATATTTCCCGTGGAAGTGAAGCGATTCCAACCGCAAAGACATGAGGACAAAGTGCCTGCAATGGGATGGAACGACCTTTCTATCAAGCCATCAGAGAGTGAGAAAGGACAATTATTCCATGGTTTGGAAGCTCATCCCTACGTTTATTTCGTACATAGCTATTATGTTCCCGTTTGCGAATGGACTATCGCTACTGCCGATTATATCCTCCCCTATTCGGCAGCCTTGCGTAAAGACAATTTCTGGACTACCCAATTCCATCCAGAAAAGAGTGGAAGCGTAGGTGAAACGATTCTAAAGAACTTTTTAGCAATATGATAGAACTGATTCCTGCCATTGACTTGATTGACGGTAAGTGCGTAAGACTTACCAAGGGCGACTACAACCAAAAGAAAATCTACAATGAGAACCCCGTGGAAATCGCCAAGGGATTCGAGGAAATGGGCTTTAAGCGGTTGCATGTGGTAGACCTTGACGGTGCGCGCTCGAAACATATCGTCAACGTTGACGTATTGAAAGCTATTACCACAGAAACAAATCTGGTTGTGGACTTTGGCGGTGGCATCAAGTCGGAGGAAGACATCGAGAAAGCTTTTGCAAATGGTGCTTCCATGGTGACTATCGGTAGTATTGCCGTTACCCAACCAGAATTGTTCTTGAAATGGCTCGACCAATATGGGGCAGAAAAACTGATATTGGGAGCCGACGTAAAAAACGGCATGATTTCCATCAATGGTTGGAAAGAAGACTCTGCCGAACAATTGCTTCCTTTCTTGAAGAGATACATCGACCACGGAGTGAAGAACGTGTTGTGCACGGAGATTTCGAAAGACGGAACGTTGCAAGGTCCTGCACTTCAACTCTATCAAGAAATCATGGCAGCATATCCACAACTGCACCTCATTGCCAGCGGTGGCGTTTCTTCCAACGAAGACATCATTGCCTTAGACCAAGCGGGAATTCCCGCCGTGGTATTTGGCAAGGCCTTTTATGAAGGCAAGATTAACATACCCGAATTATTGACAACAAATAAAACACAAATAGATTGAGAGGATTAGCAAAACGCATTATCCCGTGTCTTGACGTAAAAGACGGAGAGACGGTGAAAGGAACCAATTTCGTAAACCTGAGAAAAGCAGGTGACCCCGTAGAATTGGGGAAGGCTTATAGCGAAGCTGGAGCCGACGAATTGGTTTATCTCGACATCACGGCAAGTTTTGAAGGACGTAAGACTTTCACGGAAATGGTGACTCGCGTGGCTCGTGAAATCAACATACCCTTTACCGTGGGTGGAGGCATCAACGCCTTGGAAGACGTAGAACGCTTGCTTTACGCTGGTGCTGACAAGGTGAGCGTGAATTCCGCAGCCATTCGTCGTCCACAACTCATTAATGAAATTACCAACAAGTTTGGTTCGCAAGTTTGCGTATGTGCCATCGATGCCCGATTCGACGAGGACGGTTGGCATTGTTACGTGAAAGGCGGAAGGGAACGAGTGGAATTAGGACTTTTCGACTGGGCAAAGGAAGTAGAGCAAAGAGGTGCAGGCGAAATATTGTTTACCAGCATGAACCACGACGGAGTGAAAAACGGATACGCCAATGAAGCGTTAGCACAATTGGCAGACAATCTCTCTATCCCCATCATCGCCAGTGGTGGTGCGGGGAAGAAAGAACATTTTCGCGATGCGTTTACCCTTGGAAAAGCTGATGCCGCATTAGCCGCAAGCGTATTCCACTTTGGAGAGATTCCCATTCACGAACTGAAAGAGTACCTTCGCCACGAGGGTATCAACGTAAGATAAATAGAGGTACATCCTCAAAAAGACAGATACGATTATTATGGAAATTGACTTTGAAAAATTAGGAGGCCTCGTTCCAGCCATCATACAAGACGCAACGACGAAAAACGTGTTGATGTTAGGCTTCATGAACGAACAAGCATATCATAAGACTATTGAGACGGGAAAGGTGACATTCTGGAGTCGTACAAGAAAATGCCTATGGACAAAAGGGGAGACTTCGGGAAACTTCTTGAATCTTGTCAGCATTCAAAACGATTGCGACAACGACACCTTATTGGTGAAGGTAAACCCGATAGGACCTACTTGTCACAAGGGAACAGACACCTGTTGGGGAGAGACAAACGAAGCCAATCCCCTACTCTTCCTCACGGAGTTACAAGACTTCATCGAGAAGCGTCATCAAGAAATGCCAGAAGGTTCATATACCACCAAGTTGTTCAAGGACGGTGTGAACAAGATGGCACAAAAAGTGGGTGAAGAGGCATTGGAAACCGTGATTGAGGCTACCAACGGAACCAATGAGAAACTCATCTACGAAGCTTCTGACATGATGTACCACCTGATTGTCTTATTGACAAGCAAGGGATTGAGAATAGAAGACATTGCCCAAGAACTTCATAAACGCCACGATCCCTGTTGGGACCAAGCACGTAGGTTGAAGAAGGCATCAGAATAATTCATCTACAAAAAACAACCATTGATTATGTCTACATTATTGATAGATTATAAGAAAGTCAACGTTTACCAAGGAGACGCCTTAATATTAAAGGACGTTGATTTCAAGGCTGGTGAAGGCGAATTCATCTATATTATCGGTAAGGTGGGTTCAGGAAAGAGTTCGTTGCTGAAAACCATGTATTGCGAACTCGACCTTGATGCCGACGACACGGAAAAGGCGGAAGTGTTGGGACGTGATTTGAGAACACTGAAAAGAAAGGAGATTCCCGCACTACGTAGAGAGATGGGAATCATTTTCCAAGATTTCCAATTGCTCCACGACCGTAGTGTATATGGGAATCTTAGATTTGTACTCCGCGCTACGGGATGGAAGAAGAAAGACGACATCAATACTCGCATCAACGAGGTGTTGACCGCCGTAGGAATGGAAGACAAGAAAGAGAAGATGCCTAACGAGTTGTCGGGTGGCGAACAACAACGTATCGCTATTGCCCGAGCATTGCTGAATAAGCCCAAGGTAATCGTTGCGGATGAGCCAACGGGTAATCTCGACCCCGAAACGGCAAGCAACATCGTGAAATTGCTGAAAGACATATCACAGAAAGGTACTGCCGTGGTAATGTCTACACACAATATCCCCATCATCGACCAATATCCTGGTACTGTTTACCGTTGTAGGGAAAACGTGATTACCGACATTACCAAGGAATATAACAAGATGGACAAAAAAGAACTTGAAGAAGAAGAGGAACAACAAAATTAAATATGAAGACAATGAAAGTGATGAAATTTGGAGGCACTTCGGTCGGAAGTCCCGAACGAATGAAGAATGTAGCCTCATTGGTAACTGAGTCAGGTGAACCTACGTTTGTAGTTCTTTCTGCCATGAGTGGAACAACCAACTCACTTGTAGAAATCTCCGATTACCTGTACAAGAAGAATCCTGAAGGAGCAAACGAAATCATCAATGCCTTGGAGAAGAAATACTTAGGGCACGTGGAAGAACTCTATGCTTCGGATGAATACAAGCAGAAGACACGCGATTTCCTTCGTGAGGAATTTGATTATCTTCGCTCTTTCACCAAAGACATCTTCACCAGTTTTGAGGAAAAGAGCATCGTTGCTCAAGGTGAGGTAATCAGCACAAACATGATGGCTAACTACCTTCAGGAATGTGGCGTGAATACTTGCTTGATTTCTGCACTCGACTTCATGAGAACAGACAAGAATTCAGAGCCTGACCCACAATATATCAAGGAGAAGTTAACGGCTATCTTGAACGACAAGGCAGATTTCCAAATCTATATCACTCAAGGATTTATCTGTAGAAATGCTTACGGAGAGATAGACAACTTGCAACGTGGTGGTTCTGATTATACCGCTTCATTGGTGGGTGCTGCCATCAACGCGGAGGAAATACAGATTTGGACCGATATCGACGGTATGCACAACAACGACCCACGTGTGGTTGACAAGACGGAAGCCGTTCGCCAACTGAACTTCGAGGAGGCCGCTGAGTTGGCTTACTTCGGTGCGAAGATTCTCCATCCTACCTGTATCCAACCTGCCAAGTATGCTGGCATTCCCGTACGCATGAAGAATACGATGGACCCAAAGGCTGAAGGTACGATTGTTGACAACGTCATCGTGAGGGGAAAAATCAAGGCCGTTGCCGCAAAAGACAACATCACCGCCATTAAGATCAAGTCGTCTCGCATGTTGCTTGCCACGGGTTTCTTACGCAAGGTATTCGAGATTTTCGAGAGTTACCAGACTCCTATCGACATGATTGCCACGTCAGAGGTCGGCGTTTCCATGAGTATCGACAATGATGCTCACTTGAACGAAATCGTTGACGAGTTGAAGAAGTACGGCACCGTTACCGTAGATAGTGACATGACGATTATCTGCGTGGTGGGCGACCTTGACTGGAGCAATCTCGGTTTCGAGACATTGGCAACAGAGGCAATGAAGAATATTCCAGTGAGAATGATTTCTTACGGCGGAAGTAATTATAACATCTCATTCCTCATCAAGGGTACGGATAAAAAACGTGCCTTGCAGAACTTGAGTGACATGTTATTCAACAAGAACAAATAATCCAAACACAACACGACGCAAATGATCAAGGGTAAATTTCCTATAGACAAGTTTCAGAAGATACCGACACCCTTCTACTATTACGACACGGATTTGCTTCGCGAGACCTTGAGGGCTATCAATAAGGAAACGGAGAAGCACGAGGGATATATTGTTCATTATGCGGTAAAGGCGAATGCCAATCCCAAGGTGCTCAACGTGATTTGCCAAGCGGGATTGGGAGCGGATTGCGTGAGTGGTGGTGAGATAGAAGCGGCCATCAAAGCTGGCTTCCCTGCCAACAAGATAGTGTATGCTGGTGTTGGGAAGAGTGATTGGGAAATCAACTTAGGTCTCGACAAAGATATCTTCTGCTTCAACGTGGAGAGTATTCCCGAGTTGGAAATCATCAACGAACTGGCTGAGAAGAAGGGAAAGATTGCGCAAGTGTGTTTCCGCATCAATCCCAATGTCGGCGCTCATACTCATGCCAACATCACGACTGGTTTGGCGGAGAATAAGTTTGGCATTGCCATGGGCGATATGGAAAGGGTGATTGAAGAAGCCAGCACGATGAAAAACGTGAAATTCATCGGTTTGCATTTCCATATCGGTTCTCAGATATTAGATATGGGCGATTTCGAGGCTTTATGCAATCGCATTAACGATTTGCAAAAACAACTTGAAAGTCATCGTATCGTTGTCGAGAACATCAACGTTGGCGGTGGTTTAGGTGTCAGTTACGGACATCCCAACCATCTGCAGATTCCCGATTTCAAGGATTACTTTGACACATACGCACGAAAATTGAAACTTCGTCCTGGTCAAAAGTTACATTTCGAATTAGGCCGTGCCGTTGTTGCACAATGTGGTTCGCTCATTACGCGCGTGCTATATGTGAAGGAAGGTGTTTGCAAGCAGTTTGCCATTGTGGATGCTGGTATGACCGACCTCATCCGCCCTGCGCTCTACAACGCTTACCATCGCATAGAGAATATCTGTAGCGACGAACCAGAAGAGGCTTACGACGTGGTTGGACCTATCTGCGAGTCAAGTGACGTGTTTGGAAAGGCAATCGACATCAATAAATGTCATCGTGGCGACCTGCTTGCGTTGCGTAGTGCTGGTGCCTATGGTGAAATCATGGCAAGCCAATACAATTGTAGGAAGCTGCCAATAGGATATATAAAAGAAGAAATATAAGATGCTTATCGACCTCACATCGATTGTAGCAAGCGGCATTCTCATTGTCCTTGCGGTAATTAGTTGGTTCGCTAACCCGTTCTTCCGGGCGCGGAATCTCTTTTCGCCTCATCAGTCTCTCGACGATGAAACTCTTGACGCGGAGAATCCACAAGCGGAAGTGCAACCTTCCAAGGAACCGCCATTCAAGAAATGGCCGAGGATTTCCATACTGATTACCGCGCACGACAATGCGTTGGAACTCGACAACCATCTTCCCACGTTGCTCTCACAAGACTATCCTGGCATCTTCGAGGTCATCGTTGTTGCCGAGAAGGGCGACGGTTCTACCGAAGACGTATTGAAGAGATACTTGAACAACCGTAAGTTGTACTACACCTTCATCCCCGACTCGTCTCGTTATATGAGTAGGAAGAAGTTGATGATTACGCTCGGCGTGAAGGCTGCTCGTTATGAATGGATTCTACTCACCGAGGCAAGTAGTACGCCGTTGTCTGACACGTGGCTGAAGACGTTTGCCAAGAACATGACGGATGATACCAACTTGGTACTTGGCTATAGCAATTACGCCAAGGAAGTTCCCGCCTACTATCGCTTCGAGCAACTCCGAAATGCTTGTTATTGTCTCAATAAGGCTAAGGGCGGCATTGCCTATCGCACCAATTCCAACAACGTGGCTTTCAAAAAAGAGGAGTTCATCAACAAAGGTGGCTATAGGGGCAACTTGCAATTCCTTCGTGGCGAATACGATTTCTTGGTGAACAAGTATGCCAAGCGTGAACAGACGGCGGTGGAGACAGATATCAATTCGTGGGTGGTCGACGCGAAGCCGTCAAAGAAAGCATGGCGACAGCTACATGCCAATTATCTTTGCGTGCGTCAGCAACTCAGGCGAAACAAGCGTTTTCGCTTGATTTATAACTTCGACCATTGCCTGTTTCATCTCAACTACCTTGCGATACTCTTGGCATTGGTGTTCTCCATCCTCACTTCTCGATGGATTCTTACGGGCGTGGCAACTATCATGCTTATACTCACCATCGTCATCCGTTCGAGAATGGCGAAGAAGGTATTGAAACGCTCAAAGACGGAGATTCCTATATGGAAGGTCGTTCCGTACGAAATCTCCATTCTCTGGAAGACCATCAAGTATTTCTTTTGGTATCTACGCACCGACAAAACAGAGTTTTCGAGTCATAAGATATGAGAATCCAACTATATGCATCCGACAAGACACGTAATGACGAAATCAGCGGTCAGTTGATTTCTGCCTTGGAACGTTTGTACCAAGGGCATTCCGATGTGCTTCTCACCGACGAGAATCCCGACATCGTACATGTCTTCGGTGCTTGGGAACATGAGACGGCTAAATTCGCTTCGTTTCTCTATCGCAAGACTATCCCTTACGTCTATTCCCCGTTGGGTGGATTGTTGCCGTGGAAAGTCAAGCGCTCTTCCATGGAAGACCATCAACTCGTCTTGTTTACTGCTCAGAAGAGAATGACCGCGCAAGCGTCGATGGTACACGTTTGCGGTAAGTTGGAAAAGCAATCGTTGGAGGAAAGCAAGTGGAACAAGGCCATCATCTTCATTAAGAACCCCGTGATTACCAACGTCATCACCGAGGAGCAAATGGCAGAGGAGATGTTGAAGACATACGGTGAAATCATCGCCAGCTATCACTTCAAGGTACACGAGGAGATACAAAACAAAGTGAACAACTTGGAAGAGGAGGACGAGAACATCCGATTGATTTACGGAAAGATTCTCGCCATCCAACACCAATATAACCGTGGCAACGTGATGCAGGAATCGTTAGACGAACTATCGCATATCATGACGGCTGCCGAATACGACGAGGATGCAATGGAAGCTTTACTCCAAAAGCATCGCTTAGACTTGTTTGCCGCACGGTTGGAGCAAGTATTGTTAGACAACTCCACCCTCACGGAAGGATTCACCACCCTACCACCGCGACAAGACAAGGTGACAGATTTAATCAAGAATTCTATTACCCATTACCAACAATAAATCGAATAACTATGGCAAGATATGATATCAAAAGCGACATGCGCTATCTACAATTGCTCTCTCGCTCTTTCCCAACGATAGCAGAGGCAAGTGCCGAAGTCATCAACCTCCAGTCGATTATGTACCTTCCCAAAGGTACGGAGCATTTTCTCGCCGACTTGCACGGAGAATACGAAGCCTTCCAGCACGTATTGAAAAACGCGTCGGGAAACATCAAGCGCAAAGTAAACGAAATCTTTGGAAACACGTTGCGCGAGATAGAGAAAAGGGAACTATGTACGTTAATCTACTATCCCGAACAGAAATTGGAGATTGTCAAATCCAAGGAGGAAGACATCAACGACTGGTATCATATCACCATCCACCAATTGGTGAGTGTCTGCCGCGACGTATCAAGCAAGTACACGCGCTCTAAGGTTAGGAAATCGCTCCCCGAGGATTTCAGTTACATCATCCAAGAACTCTTACATGAACGAACTGACGATGCCAACAAGGCTGCCTATGTCAACGTGATTATCGAGACGATTATTTCCACGGGACGTGCGGACGATTTCATCATCGCCATCTGCAACGTCATACAGCGGTTGTCCATCGACCAATTGCATATCTTAGGCGACATCTACGACCGTGGTCCTGGCGCACACTTGATATTGGACATGATGAAGCGTTACGACCGATGGGACATCACGTGGGGCAACCACGACATTCTCTGGATGGGTGCCTGTGCGGGCAACAAGGCTTGCATCTGTAACGTCATTCGTCTCTCCCTGCGCTATACCAATCTTGGAACGTTGGAAGATGGCTATGGCATCAATCTCGTTCCGTTGGCTACGTTCGCCATGGAGACGTATGGCGACGACCCTTGCTTAGAATTCCAACCCAGCTTGAGTGGTGGCGCTTCTAATATCGACGAGAAGACCATTCGCCTCACCGCCCTTATGCACAAGGCGATTTCCATTATCCAGTTCAAGGAAGAGGCAAAAATCTACGAACGCCATCCTGAATGGGGAATGAACGACCGAGAGATACTGAAATTCATCGATTACGAGAAGGGAAGCATACACCTCAACGACAACGACTATCCCTTGCTGAGTAGTCACTTCCCTACCGTCAATCCCGACAATCCCAACGCGCTCACGCCAGAGGAGGAGGCTTTGATGGATAAACTTTCTCATTCGTTCTTGGTGAGCGAGAAGTTGCACAAGCACGTGAAGATGCTACTCCAACACGGTTGCATGTATTCGATATTCAACAACAATCTACTCTTCCATGCTTCCGTACCCATCAACGAAGACGGAAGCCTCAAGGAAGTGGAAATCTACCCTGGTAGGAAGTATGCTGGTAAAGACCTCATGCACTTTATCGGAATGATGATTCGCTCTGCCTTCCAAAACGACACTGAGGAGAAGGAGCGCAAATACGCCATCGACTACTTCTTATACCTTTGGTGCGGAAAGGACAGTCCTCTCTTCGACAAGTCGAAGATGGCAACCTTCGAACGTTATTTCCTCAAGGAGAAAGAAACACACACCGAGGAGAAAGGCAACTACTTCAAGTATCGTGACGATGCCCATATCGTAGATCGCATCTTGGATTCCTTCGGCATTACGGGCGAGAATCGCCATATTATCAACGGTCATGTTCCCGTTCATGTCATGAGCGGCGAGAATCCCATCAAGGCCGACGGAAAACTGATGGTGATCGACGGAGGATTCTCACAAGCCTATCATAAGGAGACGGGTATTGCTGGCTACACCCTTGTTTACCATAGCAGGGGATTTGAACTGGTGCAACACGAACCATTTACCAGTACCGCCGATGCCATCCAAAGGGGTACAGATATCAAGAGCACCATCCAAATCGTGGAAATGTCTAACCGCAGGATGCTTGTTGCCGACACCGACAAGGGCGATGAGTTGCAAAAGCAAATTGAGGACCTCAAGGAACTCCTCTACGCCTATCGCCACGGATTCATCAAGGAACAAGAAAGAAAGAAATAGAATATATCTACATAAAATCCCTTCGTTTTGGAGGGATTTTTTATTTTAGGCTATCTATCCTTCAACTATTCGCCGAATACCTCTGTGAGTTTCTTATCCAGTTCTTTGCTGTTTACGATTCTTCGAGACAGAATGGTGCCATCGGGGGCAAAGAGAATCGTGTGGGGAATCCCCGTTATTCCATAGATACTCATAGGCTTTGATTCGTAAATCTGGGGAAAAGGAATGCCCATCAATTTCACGATGCTGTCAGATTTCTCTGGTGTATCGTTAACGGTGATTCCTATCACTTTCAATCCCCTATCCTTGTATTTCTCATATAAAGCAATGACATCGGGCATCTCAGCCTTGCAAGGCCCGCACCATGAAGCCCAGAAATCGGCAAGCACATAACTGCCTTGTCCTACGAAGTCAGAAATGGCGGTTGGCTTATCATCAGGAGAGACACCCTTCAGTTCTTTAAACATCTTGCCATCCTCGGTTTCTTTTGCTAACAACAAACTCTCTTTCAAACGGTCCATTTTAGGACTTGTCTGCAATTCGGAAGATAGTTTTTCAATAAGACCAATGGATTCAGAGGGTTTGAATATCAACTTACATTGTCCGATAAGATAAGGAGACAAAGGATGGTCGGGATGGTTGCTGACAATATGGTTAACCACTTCGTACATCTTATCGAAATACGTGTTTACATCCATATCCATGTTTTGCACCGAGTGTTTAGCCATCAGTTCGTCATTCATTGGCATACCGCCTATCTGTATGAGGTAGTGTAGGTTCAAATCACACAAGAGATTCACGGTTCCGCTTTCCAAAACAAACTCTCTTATCCATCCTGGTCTGCCCTGCTTGGCTATACAACAAACGGCAGGCTCGTCAAGTGTTCCACTCATAGCGATGATGTTTCCGTCTTTCACTTGCAAAATGGTTATCATCCTTTGCTGCTCTGCATCGATGACCATCAGCGTATCATTCGGTGCGGCATTTGCTACCATACCTTCTATTCTCCATGTGAATGTCTGTGCATGACTTGTCATTGAGACAAGGACGAACAGAAAGGTAATCATGTATTTAAGCATAGAACATAATCTTTTATCGTGTGCAAAGATATTACTTTTCAAAAGAAAACCATAAGAAAAACACACTTGTTCCAGATTTTTAACGTGAGTTCGACAATATCGAAATCTAACGTCTGTATATTTGGAATTCATAAACATATTGTTTCTGATGGCTAAATATATCGTTTACGCTGGCTAAGTGTATCATTTGCGAGGCACAAATAAATACAACGTTTCATCGGTGACGATAGTAACGATAGGTTTTACAACTTTCCCTATAGGAAATTATTTACCCCCGACCTAAATGTTTTTCTTTATACAAAAGTTACTATATCTATCGTCACTATCGTCACTACCTCGCTCAGAAAGGCAGTTCTTGTCTTTCCTATAATTTGAATGTGGCGCGGAGCAGGACGGTACGACCGCAGAGGGTGTAGTCGTAGCTATAGGCACTGATGCCGTCGAAGACGGTGTAGGAGTAATGACGTTGATTCAAGAGATTAGTAAGCTCGAGACGGAGGACGATGCGCTTCAACTTGTACTGAGCCGAGGCGTTGAATAGGGACATGTGCTTGTATTGGTCAGTAGTGATTTGTCGGCGCACATGGTCGTAATCCAAAGAGAGGTCGAGAACGGCGATGGGGAAGATATGGATGGCACCGCTATGGGTGAGAGAGGTAAGAGTCTCACCCCTGGCTGAGTTCTCGCCTTGAGAGTAACCACTCCCCTCGCCCTTTGGAGAGGGGTTGGGGGTGAGGCTTGACCTTGACCAGCCGTAGCGTATGTCATAACGCAGTTCCAGCCACTGGATGGGCATAACAGTAGCATTGCCGTGGACGTTGTAGTTGTTCGAGCGAGTCTTGATGACATTCGCATTCACCGCCTGTTCTCCGCTGTCGAAACCATAGTTGGCTTCTGCACCCAGTTTGGCGAAGAGCGATGGGATGTTCTTCGTAGTGGCAATAGAAAAACTACTGGAACGTGAGCGGGTGTTGCGAAGCAAAGCCGTAGTACTGATGTCAATGCCATCGACATGCTGAGAATTAAGTGTGTTACGCTTGCTCACACTATAACTGGCGGCGAGGCTTAACGTGAAAAACTTCATGGGCAGATGCCACTTCCATTCACCCGACGTATGCCAAGAGTTTGACTCGCCGATGATGCCCGACGAGGTTCGTACCATTCGATAACCAATCTGCATCGGCTCCGTCAGCAGTGTCATCATGTCGCCAATCTGTGTCGAGTAGCCCGTCGAGAATTGCAGCTTGCTGTTGGCAGAGAAGGTGTAGTTAATACCCATCGAGGGATTGAGCACCGGTTTTGTGTAGTTCAGTTTGTTATAGTACAGTCCTTTCAGTGCAGCACCCAATCCAGCACTCAGGTAGAAGCGGCGGTTGCGCGAATGAATATCAAAACCAGAATTCATGGTTGGATTGATTGCCCAACCGCGAATCTTGTTTCTTTCTCCTGTCACCTCACGATAAGTCTCTAAGTCATCATACGTGGCATTCAGGGCGACAGGCAGTCTGACCTTAAAAGCCTTGCCAATGGGAATCGTGAATGACGTATGGACATTCATCTTGAGTGTTGAGGATTGGGCTGTCTGGGCATAGCCCTTTCCGTCTTGGTCGAAGGCCAATCTCAACGTCGGTGTTCGTTTGAATGAAATGGGTACACTGACATATCGGACAGTTCCCTTTTGTGTCCTATCCGACCAATAAAAGCTGTTGTCTATCTCAAACGACGAAGAACGTCGGCGTTGTCCTATCTCTCTTCCGTTTGCCACAACATCCCCCTCGTTCTGTTCAAACATACCCTTCAAAAAGAATTCATCGCTCAGATACACGCGGTCGGCATTCTTCAGATAGTTCACCGACAACTTGGGCAGATGCACCTTTGAAAGAGGAGAAATTTGTTCGGTAACGGTCATATAGCTGCCATCGCCAGAAAGGTAGGTGCTGCTCTGACTAATGTCGTGCGTGGCACGGTGATAGCTGTAGTCGGCATTCACTTTCACCGTCGTGACTGAGTCCAATTTGTTGATGGCATTGATTGTTACCATACCATTACGCTGGTAAAGGTACTCGCCTTGTGGAGGTGCACCGCCATCAAAGCCACCGAACAGATTGGTAGCAGGAGTGCTGATGGCATTACCGCCAAAATGGTCAAACATGTCTGCCCGAGCAAAGTTTTTATAGTTACCTCCCTTTAATGAACAGATGGTCTGGAACTTGTCGGTGAACATCATACCGGTAATTCCCAATAGAAGCCTCCCCCAGCCCCTCCCAAGGAGGGGAGATTTATCAGCTGCATCGTTCTCCTCTCGTTGGGAGGGGTTGGGGGAGGCTCCCACTCCAATCTCTTCCTGCCCGAAAGGCTTGAACTTTGCTTTCTTGTTCAGCTTGATGTTCATTGACACCTCGTTGCTCGGCACATCCTTCTCCACCCGACGGCTATGGTGATTGCGAACGATTTCCACATTTGTCACGTAGTCAGCAGGGATATTCTTTGTGGCGATATTATATTTCCCACCCAATAAATCCAGTCCTTCGATGTTGAATTGCGAGATAGGCTTACCCATGTAGCTGATGGCACCGCTCTGTGCCACATCCACACCCGGCAACCGCTTCAATCCGTCCTCTAAGGTTACGTCGCCCTTGCCGAGGAACGACGCAAGGTTATGAATCAGCGTGTCGCCCCGTTGTCGCAAAGGATTGGCCTTCACGTTCACCTCCTTCAAAAAAATGCTCTTTGGAGTAAGTTGCACGTCCACTTTCCGTTGGAGAGGGCTTGTATTCTCCGAGCCTTTAAGCGTCACCCGCTGCGATACTTTCTCGTAGCTGATGTGGTTGAACAGCAACGTCACCTCACTCTTGGGTGCTTCCTTCAGTTCCAACACATACTGCCCCTGTGCATTGCTACTAGTAAACGCCAACGTCTTGCTGCCGCTCACCAGTTTCACAATCACATCACTCACGGGTTTATTCAGTAAATCCGTCACTCGTCCTGTCAACCTTATCTGCGCCGACACATTGATAGCCAGTGATACATATACTATCACGTACAAGAATCGTTTCATTTCTGCCTTATTCCAATTCCAGCGGTTGATACACATGGGCATCCGTTGGCTCCAATACCCCATTCACGATGCAGTAGAACTCATCGCCAAACTGCCCGAATATCGCATTGGCATTGAGGTTTCTGAGGTCGGGAATGTAATACATCGGATGCTTG